>CAVXDM010000037.1:0-21590 GCA_963760455.1 uncultured Alphaproteobacteria bacterium | reverse complement strand
GGCCTGAAGCGAATAAACGCGGCCCCTACCCCAGATAAGGCAGCAGCAAACTCAAATCTTCGACGAACCGCGCGTATTCCGCCTGCGCATCCACCTGATTCTCAATGCGCAGCAAATAGGAGGGGTGGATGGTGATAAGCCCCTTCACCTCGCCCAGCTCGAAAAGCTGCCCGCGATTCTCGTTCACCGGCATCGCCTTGCCGAACAGCGCCTGCGCGGCGGTGGCCCCCATCGCCACGGCCACCTTGGGCTGCACGAAATCCAGCTCGCGCCCGAGCCAAGGCCGGCACGCCTTGATCTCAACCGTGACGGGCTTCTGGTGCAGCCGGATTTTGCCGCGCGGCACATATTTGAAGTGCTTGACGGCGTTGGTGACATAGACCTGGCTGCGTGAAATGCCGGTCTCCTCCAGCGCCTCGTCCAGCTTCTGCCCCGCCGGCCCCACGAAGGGCTTGCCCGCAACGTCCTCCTTATCGCCCGGCTGCTCCCCGATCAGCATCACGGGCGCCGGTACAGGCCCCTCGCCGAACACGGTTTGCGTCGCGGGCTCCCAAAGCGCACAGGCCCGGCAGCCTCGCGCCTCGTTTCGAGCCTCCTCGAAGGCAGCGATTGCGGCGGCCTTGTCCGGCGGGAAGTCGAAGCTCAACTGGTCGGTTCGTCGGGACATTGCGATTCCTTCGAGAATGTTCTCATACAACCCATATGCGGAACAAGTTGATTGACCGCTATCAATTTTTAGTCCAAAACTGGAACGAAGAGAGAACAAGACGTGCCATGAGTGCAAATTCTAAGCTCGAAGCCCTGCGTCTGCAAATCCGCGCGCTCGAAGGCCACCGTTTGGAGGCCAACGCCCGCGTTTTGCCGTTTGCGGACGCACGCCTGAACGCTGCCCTGCCGGGGCGCGGGCTGGCCCTTGGCGCGCTCCACGAATTTTGCGCAAGCGGCCTGGAGGGCGAATTGGCGCCGGCCGTGACCGCCTTCGCGGCAACGGTGGCGGCGAAAGTTTTGCGCAAGTACGATGGGTTTCTTCTATGGGCGGCGAGCCAGACCGATTGCTATGCGCCGGGCTTGGCCTGCCTGGGCCTCGATCCGTCCCGCATCGTCTGGGTCGAATGCACGAAGGATGCCGAGGTCTTGAACGTCATGGAGGAAGCCCTGCATTCGGGCGCTGTGCCTGCGGTGCTGGGCGAGGCGGGTGCGCTGAACCTCAAGGCCGCGCGCAGGCTCGATGCCGCCGCCCGGCAGTCGGGTGCGGTGGCGCTGCTCCTGCGGCGGCACCATGCCAAGCCCACGGACGCGGGCCTGCTGGGCTGCGGCGCGGCGGCCACGCGCTGGCGGGTGAGTGGTGTGGCTGGTGAAACGGCAAGGCCCCCTCACTCTGTCTCTCTCCCCCGCAAGCTCGCCTTGGCGAGCTTGCCGCTCGAAGTGTCCGCATCCGCAAGCGGATGCGAATGGGAGAGAGGACCCTCGAATTATCGCTGAAGGGTATTCGGGCGTCCCCTCTCCCCTCGGGGAGAGGGCTAGGGTGAGGGGGGACTTCGGGCTGCTGGCAGACTTCGAGCCCGGCATCGGCCCCCCGCGCTTTAGGCTCGACCTGGAATATTGCCGCAACGGCAGGACGGCATCGTGGATTGTGGAGGTGTCCGATGGCGCAAGGTTCGATAACACGGAAGCGGGCCATGTTCGTGTGGTTGCCGAACTTCGCGATGACGCTTGCGCGCCTCAAGAAGCCCCCGCTCGCGAAGTCCAAAGAGCCGCTGGCGCTCGTTGAAAAGTACGGCAACATCCGCCGGATCGCGGCTCTCGACGGCCCAGCCGCCGAGGCCGGGCTTTACCTGCATCAGCCCCTGGCGGACGCGCTCGCGATCTACCCGAAGCTCATCTTTGCCGATGCCGAGCCCGAAGCTTGCAAAACAGCGCTTGCGGCGCTTGCCGCCTGGGCGCAGCGCTATAGCCCCTTCACCGCGCCGGCCGGGGCTTCCGGCCTCTGGCTCGACATCGCCGGTTGCGCGCACCTTTGGGGCGGCGAGGCGCAGCTCGCGGAAAACCTGCTCGGCAGGCTCGAAGCTCGCGGTATCCCCGCCCGCGCCGCCATCGCCCCAACCTTCGGCGCGGCTTACGCGCTGGCCCATCACGCCCAGCGCTATGTCATCGCGGAGCAGATCACCTATAAGCTCCTGCTCGCGCCTTTGCCCGTGGAGCGGCTGCGCATCGCGGGGGAGACGGTGAGCCTCCTGCAGAAGCTCGGGCTTTTCACCATCGGCGCCGTACAAGACCTGCCGCGCGCCGGCCTTTCGCGCCGCTTCCCCGATCTTCTGCCGCAGCTCGACAAGGCCATGGGGCTGATCCCGGAGGCCATCGCCTTCCAACGCCTGCCCACGCCCTGGATCGAGCGCCTGCGCTTCCCCGAGCCTATTTCCGCGCCCGAGGACCTGGAGCGCACCACGGCCAAGCTCCTGGAGATGCTTTGCGAGCGCCTGGAGACCGGGCGGCAAGGCGGCTTGCGGTTCGAAATGAGCTTCTTCCGGTCCGATGGCGGCATGGAAACGCAAGCCGTGACGGCAGCACTGCCCACGCGCGACGCCGCCCGCATCGCGCGCCTGTTCCGGGAGAAGCTGGCGCTGATCGATCCGGGCTTCGGCGTGGATTTGGCGATGCTGGCCGCGCCCCATACCGAGCCGCTGGACGAGCGGCAGGAGAGCGTCTTGCGGCCCGGCCAGCATGCGGCTTGCGTGGAAGAACTCGCAGCCCTGATCGACTCGCTCGAAAACCGGCTGGGCAAGGGCCGCGTCTACCGGCTTGCACCGCAGGAAAGCTACATCCCCGAACGCGCGGTGAAACGGCAAGCTGTTATCCCGGAGCCTGCGGGGGCGGGAGCAGCGGCGGCGGCGGTCCCGCGCAAGAGGGAAACCACGCGAGCCGCGAAAAAAACGCCGGCTTTGCCTGTGGTTGGCGCAAGTCCCGCCGCTGCGGCGAAACACATAGGGTCGCTCCCATCACCCTGTCCCTCTCCTCCTGGGAGAGGGAACGCCCTCTCAACGGGCACAACCTACCCCCTCTCCCATCCGCATCCGCTTGCGGATGCGGACACTCTAAAGAAGCAAGCTCGCCAAGACGAGCTTGCGCGGGAGAGGGCTGGGGTGAGGGGAGCGAGCGCTGTTTGGCCCTCCGCCGGCGAACGTCCCATCCGGCTTTTCGCACGCCCTCAGCCCATCGACGTGACGGCCGCGCTGCCGGATGCGCCGCCGGTGCTGTTCCGCTGGCGGAGGGTGTTGCATCGCATCGTCCGCGCGGAAGGCCCGGAGCGCATCGAGCCCGAATGGTGGCGCAACGCCAGCGAAAACGCCGAAACCCGCGATTACTACCGCGTCGAAAGCGAAGCGGGCTTACGCTTCTGGGTTTTCCGCGAGGGCATCTATGGCGGCGCGCGCCTGCCCCGCTGGTATTTGCACGGGCTGTTCGCATGAGCCGGACGCCCCTGCGAAAAGCCCGCTATGCCGAGTTGCAAGTGGCGACGAACTTCTCCTTCCTCGAAGGAGGCTCGCACCCGCATGAGCTTGTTGTCCGCGCCGTGGAGCTTGGCCTCGGCGCCATCGCCATCACCGACCGCAACTCGCTGGCCGGCATCGTGCGGGCGCACCTGGCCGCGCGGGAATTGCGCTCAAGTAGCGCGAAGCGCGATAGCGCGGCTGAAAACTTGCGCTCAAGTAGCGCGGCTGAAAACTCGCGCTTAAGTAGTGCGAAGCGCGGTAGCGCAGAATTGGATGTGAAGCTGATCGTGGGCTGCCGGCTGACGTTCATGGACGGCTCGCCGGATCTGCTCGTGCTATCCGCAGGATCGCGCCGCTTACGGCAGGCTCTGCCGGCTGCTGACGATTGGGAAGTCGGATCGGGTTTTTAAGCAAAAGGGGGAAGTTCCCCCTCATCCTGTCCTTCTCCCCGCAAGCTCGGCTTGCCGAGCTTTCAACTCAGCGTGGCCGCATCCGCAAGCGGATGCGGCGGGGAGAAGGGACGCTCGAACTGTCCTCCACTTTGGGGAGAGGACCGCAGCTCCTTCCCCCTCTCCCCTTGGGGAGAGGGCTGGGGTGAGGGGGTCTTCAGCCAAAGAAGAAGAGATTCCAAAAGGCGAGTGCCATCTTTCCTTCGAGGATTTCCTGGCCTTTTCGGAAGGCCAGATCGCGGCGCTGATCCCGCCGGACGATGTGTTTCAAAGCGAGGAGAGTGCCGCGCGGTTTCAATCGCACCTCGCCCGCCTGGCGGCACAGCTCAAAGGCTGCGTCTATCTTGCCGCCTCCTGCCGCTTTCAGGGAGACGACGCCAAGCGGCTGCATCGGCTCGCATCGCTGGCCCAGGCGGCGCGCGTGCCGCTCATCGCCACCAACGACGTGCTCTATCACGACCCCGCCCGCCGCCGCCTGCAGGATGTGCTGACCTGCATCCGCCACACCTGCACCATCGGCGAAGCAGGCTTTCGCCTCGCCCGCAACGCCGAGCGCCACCTCAAAAGCCCCGAAGAGATGGCCCGCCTCTTCGCCGTCTATCCCGAGGCGATCGCGAACACGGCCGAACTCGCTAGCCGCTGCAATTTCAACCTCGAAGAGCTGACCTACGAATATCCCGATGAGATCGCGCCCAACGGCGAAAACCCGCAAGCGCGCCTCGAACGGCTGACCTGGGAGGGGCTCAAGCGCCGCTATCCCGGCGGCACCCCCGCTTCGGTGGTCCAGCAGATCGAGCACGAGTTCGAGCTGATCGCCCGGCTCAAATACGCGCCGTTTTTCCTCACCGTCGAGGACATCGTGCGCTACGCCCGCGAGCAGGGCATCCTCCACCAGGGCCGCGGCTCGGCCGCCAATTCGGCCGTCTGCTACGCGCTCGGCATCACCGAGGTCGACCCCGCCCGCTCGAACCTGCTTTTCGAGCGCTTCATCTCCGACGCGCGCGACGAACCGCCCGATATCGACGTCGATTTCGAGCACGAGCGGCGCGAGGAGGTGATCCAATACGTCTACCGCCGCTTCGGCCGGCATCGGGCTGGGCTCTGCGCCACCGTCATTTGCTACCGGACGCGGGGGGCTGTGCGCGAGGTAGGCAAGGCGCTGGGCCTTTCGCCGGATGTCACCGCTGCCCTTGCCGGCTCGGTCTCAAGCTGGAGCGAGGATGTTATCGGCCCCGAAGAGCTGCGGGAGCTTGGCCTCGACCCCGAAGACCGGCGGCTGGCGCTCTGCATCGAGCTTACCCGCGCGCTGACCGGCTTCCCGCGCCACCTTTCGCAGCATCCCGGCGGCTTCCTCATCGCGCGCGGCCGCCTCGACGAGCTTGTACCCATCGAAAACGCCTCCATGGAGGACCGCACCGTCATCTCCTGGGACAAGGACGATATCGAAGCGCTCGGCATGCTCAAGGTGGACGTGCTGGCGCTGGGGATGCTGACGTGCCTCGCCAAGGGCTTCGCGCTGCTGCGCCAGCATTACGGCGTGGACCTTAGCGCCGGCGACGGTCCCCGCCAGAGGACCGCGGCGTCTACGAGATGCTGTCCCGCGCCGATTCCATCGGCGTGTTCCAGGTCGAAAGCCGCGCCCAGCAGACCATGCTGCCGCGCCTCAAGCCGCGCAGCTTCTACGATCTCGTCATCGAAGTCGCCATCGTGCGGCCCGGCCCGATCCAGGGCGACATGGTCCATCCATACTTGCGCCGCCGGCAGGGCCTGGAGAAGACCCGCTATCCGAGCGAGGAATTGAAAAAAATTCTCGAAAAAACGCTCGGCGTGCCGCTGTTCCAGGAACAATGCATGCAGATCGCCATTGTAGGAGCAGGATTTCAACCTGGACGGGCCGACGAGTTGCGGCGCGCGATGGCCACTTTCAAGAAGGTTGGCACCATCCATACTTTCAAGGACGAGTTCATACGGGGCATGCTCGCCAGGAATTACGAACGCGATTTCGCCGAGCGCTGTTTCAGCCAGATCCAAGGCTTCGGCACCTATGGCTTCCCCGAGAGCCATGCGGCGTCGTTCGCGCTGCTCGTCTACTGCTCGGCCTGGCTGAAGCGCTATTACCCCGATGTGTTCGCCGCCGCGATCCTGAACAGCCAGCCCATGGGCTTTTACGCGCCCGCCCAGCTTGTCCGCGACGCAGCGGTGCACGGCGTGGAGGTGCGGCCCATCGACGTGAACGCCAGCGCGTGGGATCATACGCTGGAGCCTGTTGCGAAGACCCCCTCACCCTGTCCCTCTCCCCGTTGGGGCGAGGGGACGACCTCTCAACGGCTGCGAGCGGACTCCCTCTCCCCTCGGGGAGAGGGCTGGGGTGAGGGGGGACTTCCCCCCGGCAATCGCCATGCCTTGCGCCTTGGCCTGCGCCTGATCGCCGGCTTTAGCGAGAAGGACGCCAACCGCCTGGTTGCCGCACGGCAGCAGGGCGGGCCGTTCCTCACGCCGGAGGATCTCATGCGCCGGGCAAAGCTTGCCCCCGCCGTCCTGCGCACCCTCGCACGCGCCGATGCTTTCGGCTCGCTCGATCTCGGCCGGCGCGAAACGCTTTGGCATGTCGCAGGGCTTGAGGCCGATGTCTTGCCGCTCGTGGAGCATCAGGCGCCAGACCTGGCGCAGCCGTCATCGCGAGGCGCCAGCGGCGCCGCGGTCGCAGTTTCATCCAGAAGGGCAGGCCGCCCCAGCGGGTGCAAAACTCGCAGTGACGCGGATAATCCACAACGCGCCCGGGATGACGTGGAACTCCCCCCGCTGCGGGAGGAAGAATTGGTCACGGAAGATTACTCCGCAGCCGGACTTTCGCTCCGCAATCATCCGATGGCGTTCATGCGCGGCAGCTTGGGGGCGAAGGGCATGGCCGCGGCGGCTGACCTGAAAAATCTGCCGGCTGGCAGATATGTAAAAATTGCAGGACTCGTCCTTTTCCGCCAGCGGCCGGGAACCGCCAAGGGCACGATCTTCGTCACCATCGAGGACGAGACCGGCGCCGCCAATCTGATCGTCTGGCCGAAGATCGCCGCCCAATACCGCCGGGCCGTTTTTGGCGCCAAGGTCCTCCTCTGCGAGGGCGTCTTACAGAAGGAAAGCAATGTCATCCATGTGGTTAGCCGCCATCTCGCCGACTGGACGCCGATGCTCAAAAAGCTTCAGCCAGGCCAATCGGACGCCATGCACCTGCAACTTGACCGGGACGGCCAAGCTTTCCACAGCTCGGCCACAACCTTCCATACAAGAAAAAGTGTTCATACGGTCTGGACAAATTCCTTAAAAAGCCGCGATTTCAGGTGAGAGGTTTTTCTGTCATTTCGAAACAGCCGCGGCGCGAGCCATTGACTGTCACGAAGGGCAGGTCAACATATGACCCCAAGCGAAGGTTTAACGCTGGCGGGCGGATCGCTTTCGCTTCAATTTAAGAGGGAACGCATGCGTCTTAAGTCACATATTTGGGTGAGCGCCTACTTGCGGCGACTCAACTGTTCATTCATTTCCGCTGCCCTGGTCCGCCGGGGCGATTCCGATGCCGGCGCGATCTATATCAAGGTCGCGTACCTGGACGGCAGGTGCCAGGTATATGCGCCGATTTCCGCGCATTTCGCTGAAGCGCTGCCAGGGGATGCGCTCGTCCTCGATGACGGGCGCGCGTGGCAGCCCGTCTATGCTGCCGGCGCCTTCGAAGCCGACGCGGACAGCTATCTTGCGCGCCAAGCCGCTCGCGATCCGGACGTCTGGATACTGGAAGTCGAGATGCCCGAAGGAAAGCGCCTGCCGGGGCAAAACGAGCTGGCCCTTACGTAAGCTAACCTGGGCTGCCGGTGCGGGGCTGGCCCCGCCCGGCTCCTTTGTCCGTGCCGGACCGAAAGCATTCCAGCTTCGGTTTTCAAACGCCTTGAGCGTACATCCTTCAAACGCCAATGCGCGGCGCCGCGATAAGACCAACCGCCATAAGTTTCGACCTTTTTCGTCATTGCGAGGGGCGAAGCCCTGAAGCAATCCAGAAGCTGGAGGCGCTGCGGAAGTTCCTGGATCGCCTCGGCGGCCAGACCGCCTCGCGATGATGCGACAGAAGGGTCAGGACTTGCGGCGGCTGGACCGGGCGCGCCACAACCGGCGCGCCGATGCCTGTAAGAAAAGCACCGGACGCGGGCGAGCCCGGCCCTTATGTGTCCCGCAAAACTCGCAACGTTTGCTCGTGGCTGCTTCGCGGAGCTGCCGCACATTATCCGCCACTTCTGAAAGAGTATCCGCACCGTCAAGGGAGAAGGCGGGCGGGCGCGCGGCGGCCGCGCCTTGAGATATGCGGATGGACGGCGCCCCCCGGCTCCCGCCCCCCGGCGGTAACGCCGCCGCGCCGGCCGCGTCAAGTTTCGCCGCGATGCGTAGGATGCGAGGCTTGGCACTAAGCGTGTGCTAATCGTTTCGTGGCAGGAACAACGATGGAAACTGCGGTCAGTTTGTATCCAGGCAATCGAAAGCGAGCGAGTGCCCGATGCTTCAATGGTGGAAGTCGCTCAGGCTCAAAGCCCGGTTCATGGTCTATGCCGGCCTTGGCGTCCTGATTTTTGCGGTCTCGGCGCTCGCGGTGCTGAGCTGGTTCGAATTGTCGCTTCTGAAGCAACGGTTTCGTAGCGCTGGGCAGAACGAGCTGAAGTCGCTCGCGGCTCTCGTCGAAACCGCCATGGAACAGCGGGTCAACGATTCCGAAAACGTCGCCATCAAGGTTTTCAACGGCTGGTTCGAAAGCCGCAACCGGGACTATTCCGGCAAGCTGTGGAGCGTATGGTCTCCGAAGGTCGCGGCCTACATGGCGCAAACCGAGCCGGACAAAGCCGCGAAAAAGCCGCTCGACGCCATCGACGAGGAAGCCTTGCGCACGGGCCTGCCGGTGGAACGTTTCGTAGGCGGCGCCTACCGCTACAGCTTGCCCATTGTGCTCGGCCGCAACACAGGCGCGCATACGGAAGTTTGTGCCGGCTGCCACACGGGCGGCATGGGTATCGAGAACGGCGAGGTCATCGCGGTCTTCTCCACCAGTGTCCCGGCGGCGGCGGACTTTGCCGCGATGTACCGGATGCTTTTCATCATGGCCGCTGGAATGGCCGCCGCCGCTGCCGCCGCCATCCTCGGTATCCAGCTCATTCTCGGCCGGGTCATTACGCAGCCCCTGTCGCGCATGACCAAGGCCATGCTGAGCCTGGCGGGCGGTGACGAGACGACCGAGGTGCCGTCCCAGTGCAGGAAGGACGAGATTGGCGAGATGGCCGGCGCCGTCCGAATCTTCAAGGAGCGTATGATCGAGGCGAGCCAGCTACGGGCCGGGCAGCAGGACGCGGAGGCGCGCGCCGCTGAGCAGCGCCGGGACGATATGCGGCGGCTCGTTGCCGAGTTCCGGGCCGCAATTGGCGGTATCGTGAACATCGTCTCGTCGGCGTCGGCCCAGCTCGAAGGCACCGCCGCCACGCTCAGCAAGTCGGCTGACCAGAACCGCAGCCTTTCGGCGGTGGCCGCGGAAGCCTCCGAAGTTTCGTCGGCGCATGTGCTGTCGGTCGCGTCGGCGTCGGAGGAATTGTCCGCCTCCGTCCATGAAATCGGCGAGCAGGTGCAGCGGTCGAGCAAGATCGCCAACGAGGCCGTCAGCCAGGCCCGTCAGACGGGCTCCCGCATTGGCGACCTGCTGAATGCGGTCAACAGCATCGGCGGCGTGGTCAAGCTGATCGCGGGCATTGCGAAACAGACGAACCTGCTTGCGCTAAACGCCACCATCGAGGCGGCGCGCGCGGGGGCGGCCGGACGGGGCTTCGCTGTGGTTGCGCAGGAGGTGAAGACGCTTGCCGCCGAGACCGCCAAGGCGACCGATGAGATTGCATCGCAGATCGCGGGCATACAGGAAGCGACCAAGGAGTTGGTGGACGCCATCGACGAGATCACCCGGACGATCCACCGCGTTTCCGAGATCGCCGATGCCATCGCGTCGGCCATCGAGCAGCAGGGCCTGGCCACAGTCGAAATCTCGCAGAGCATCCAGCAAGTGGCGGGACGTTCCGCCGATGCCACCGCCAACATCGCGGAGGTGAGCCGTGCGGCGAGCGAGACGGGGGCCGCCTCGGAAAATGTGCTCTCCGCCGCTCAGTCCCTGTCCAAGGAGAGCAGCCACCTCAAGGTCGAGGTCGACAAGTTCCTCACCACCGTCGCCGCCGCTTAGGCCTCGCTCAGAAATAAGCGCGCCGGATGGTCAACATGGAGGCCGTGCAAACATGAACTTTTCCACGAGGCGAGCCTGCGCCCGCCCCGCGATTGTATCTTTTTCCGCCGGAAAAGGCCGGCCCCGGCGATGCTTAGCCGCTGACGCCCATGCCAATGGTGCGGCGGTTGACCACGAAGCGAATCCAGATGGTCAAGAGGAACTCCGCCCCGCCTACGACAATCAGCACGGCTAGCGCGCTATGCTGGTAGCTGGAGAAGTGGAATGTCTTGCCGTCCACGATGTTGAGCGCGAGCAGCACCAAGCCTGCGACCAGCGGGAGGATTGCGAGGATCGAATCGAGCACGCCGAGCGCGCGGACCTGGCTCGCCGATTGCAGCAGGAAGGCCATTTGGATGATTAGGTAAAACAGGCCGATCCAAAGGGGGACTGTCCAGAAAATGTGGTTTTGCGGCTCCCAATCCAGGCCGCCGTGGTTTGCCGGGTCCCAGTTGGCGTACCGGATAAACAATGGAGCCACGACGGCCGCAGCTACCGAACCTATAATGCTGAACCATTCTTCGGGCATGGCCCGAGGTGCTTGATCTGCCATGACTGTCCCTCCTAAACTTCGGGTTAAACGTTGTATGCGTCTCAAGCCGAAAAACCAGCGCGGAAAATTGGCGCGCGCCATCGGGCCGGACGCTAGCAGAGTTGGCGGGCTCTGCAAACTCTGTTTGTGCCCGCCTTCTTGTGGCGAAAGACTGGTGGCTTTATGTCGTTTTCCGCGCCGCCGCAATTGCGCGCTCGATCATCCCGCGCGCCTCGGCTTCGCCCGCCCAGCGATCGATCTTCACCCATTTCCCCCCTTCGAGGTCCTTGTAATGCTCGTAGAAATGCGCGATGCGGTTGAGCAGCATCTCGGGCAGGTCGGAGTAGCTTTGTATCTTCCGGTAGAACGGCGAGATCTTATCCGATGGCACCGCAATGATCTTCTCGTCGCCGCCAGCCTCGTCCCTCATGAACAAAACACCAACCGGCCTGCAGTTGCAGACAGCGCCCGGCACGATCGGCCGCGAATTGGCGATCAGCACGTCGATGGGATCGCCATCGTCGGACAGCGTGTGCGGGACAAAGCCATAATTGCCCGGATAGTGCATCGCCGTATAAAGCATGCGGTCCACGAACATCGTTCCCGAGGGCTTGTCGAGTTCGTATTTGATCGGCTCGCCGCCGATGGGTACCTCGACGATGACGTTGACATCGTAGGGCGGGTTGTTGCCAATGGAGATAGCGTCTATGCGCATGGTGCTTTTCCTGGAGGGTTATCCGGCCGTCCAGCGCGTGGCCCCGCAAATTCCGGAGGCTTTGCGGCGGATGCCGGGTAAATTACGCTTGCGTGATTTAGTAACATTGTTATTGAAACGAATACCTGTAAGATGCGCTGACCGGGAACACTGGATCGGGGTGATGAGCTTTTTCTTCCGTCTGGCAATTGTAGCGGCCTTGAGCGCCTGGCTAACGGGCGTGAGCGCTGCGGCTGGCTCCATGGACCTCAAGGAATTCGTCAAGGAGGCCTTTCAGGACCAGATCGACAACCTGAAGGGTGGTATCTACTGCCGCGCTTTCTCCTGCAATTTCGAGGTCGATACGTTCTTCGTGACCGAAACCGACCCGAAAAGCTATGTGCTTGCGGCAAGCGGCTGGCTTGAGGGTACGATTCCCGGCCTTAAGGGATCGGCGCGCCGGTCCGTGGGCCTGACTGGAAGCTATACACGTGGAACCTGCATCGTCAAAGACTTGAAGCCGGTTTACGACAATGTGACCAACAACAATGGTTGGGGCGCGACCAAAATCGAAGCCGCTTTCAAGCGCATTCAGGTGCCGGCCACGGTCGTACTGACGCCGGAAGTCTGCGCGAAGGTCGACGCCGCCGTACCCCAGGAATCCGAGAGCACTGCGGTAGTACCGCCGGCCGAGCATACAGGGGCTGGAGCGGTAAGGATTGGCTTATACCAACGGCCATAAGTCTTGACTCTTTTTCCGTCATTGCGAGCGAAGTAATCCAGCTAAGCAGCGGATATTGCTATGGATTGCCGCAGCGGCCAGGGCCGCCTCGCGATGACGGGGAGTGTGCCGGAACTGCCGGTACCTTCGACGGTTGGTATTAGACCCGCCGCCATTGCAAACCCCAGCTGGTTTCGTTCCGAAGCGCTCGCGCTCCGGCGGGTTTCCTGCTGGAAACCCCGGTTCAGCCGCCGCTCCAGGCGGCCTTCCCGCAGGCCATAGGCAAAGCACGGCTGAGGGCATGCGGCGTGCCCGCGAGCGATGCGGCCACGGCCCGGGCTAGCCCTTGAACGCCATGCGCGGCGTGCTTCAGAAGGACGCCCGCGCTCAAGCGCTCAGCTTCTCCATCACCTTATCGCTCATCTCGAAGTTTGCGTAGACGGCCTGCACGTCGTCGGAATCTTCGAGCGCATCGATGAGCTTCAGAAGCTTCTCGCCCTTCTCCTCGTCGACATCGACGGTGTTTTGCGGCTGCCACACGATGGACGCGGACTTCGCGGGGCCAAGCTTGGCCTCAAGAGCCGCCGCAGCCTCATGATAGGCTTCGACGCTGGTCGTCAGCCAATGCGCGTCCTTATCGGTCTCGCAATCGTCGGCGCCCGCTTCGATGGCCGCGTCAAGCATGGCCTCGGCGCTGCCGGCCGAGAGCGGATACTCGATCTCGCCGACGCGCTTGAAACCGAAGGAGACCGCGCCAGTCTCGCCTAGGTTGCCTCCGAACTTGGCGAATATGGAGCGGACCTCGCCTGCCGTGCGGTTGCGGTTATCGGTCAGCGCCTCGACGATCACGCCAACGCCGCCGGCACCGAAGCCTTCGTAGCGCACCTCGACATAATCAGCGCCGCCCGCTTCCTGGCTCTTCTTGATGGCGCGCTCGATATTGTCTTTCGGCATGTTCTGGGCGCGCGCGGCGAGCACGGCGGAGCGCAGCCGCGGGTTCATGCCGATTTCCGGAATGCCGATTTTCGCGGCGGCGGTGATTTCGCGCGCAAGCTTCGAGAACATTTTCGAGCGCTTTTTGTCCTGTGCGCCCTTGCGATACATGATGTTTTTAAATTGCGAATGCCCTGCCATGGGTTGCCTTCCGCGTCGCCTTTATGGATCTGAAATTCGTAAGCGCGGCCCGGGACAAGCGCCAGGCTCAAAGCGCGATTCCACGTTTGTGCATGAGCACGCCAAACTTTGCAAGCGGGCGCTCAAGAGTTCGCCCTCTTGCTGCCACACCGGCGATTAAGCAATTCGTAAATAAGAAGTGTAAGGATGAGCATGCGGCATTAACTCAACCACTGCGTGCCAGAGAGGGCAACGTCCTATGAGTAGCAAAGCTCAGGCTTCCGTCCGGACCAACGGAAAGCCCATCGTACATAATGGCGTCGAATATGAAGGCGAGGCGTCTGGCGGGAGCCCGAGCGTTGCCACAGCACTCCGCTCGAACATCCAGGAGAGCTTCGACGAGATCGATATCCTGCGCGGCACGCTTCAATATTGGGAGAGTCGGCGTCCCGCCACCGATCCCAAGGAACGCGCCATGCTGATGGAGGCTTTCCGTGTGATGCATGGCGAACTCCTTGGCCTCACTGCCAGGATGAAGGATATGATCGAGCGGATAGAGCCAGCGAAGAAGGCCTGATACCGGCCGCCGGAGGTTATGACCGCCGGCGGCCTCGCGAGGGGGCGCGCCACGAGGCAATGCAGGGCTTGGCGCGCCCCGCTGCGCAGCTTTCTGGACGCGCCGGGGCGCCACGCGCGGGCTCGCGACGGCGTAGGAAGCCCTGCCTTTCTTGGCCAGTGCGGGGCACGAGGCCTGAAGCAGTGCGATTGCGCGATGGCCAGCCAGGCTGCACGCCGCGGCGGCTTCCTTCCGATATTGTTTGACCGGGGTTGCCTTCCTTGTTAGGCGCATTGGCATAGCGGCTTGGGAGGCGATGTGGATACCGGGGAAACTTCTTGGCTCATCGAGGTGGCGGCCCTCATGACCGGTGCCTTGCTGTTTGGCTATCTGTCGGGCGCCGTCCCATTCGGCCTGATTTTCACCCGTCTCGGCGGCGCCGGCGACATCCGCCAGGTGGGCTCCGGCAATATCGGCGCGACGAATGTGCTGCGTACCGGCAGAAAGGGCCTGGCACTTGCCACCCTGCTTTGCGACGCCGCCAAGGGAATTGCACCGGTCCTGGTGTGCCGGCATTATTGGGGCATGGAGGTCGCGATGGTCGCGGCTGCGGGCGCTTTTCTTGGCCACCTGTTCCCGGTGTGGCTGAGCTTCCGGGGCGGCAAGGGCGTGGCCACCTATATCGGCGTGGTGACGGCGCTTCATTGGCCGGCGGGAGTTTTTTTCTGCGCCGTTTGGCTCTGTCTCGCGCTGCTTTTCCGCTATTCCTCGGCATCGGCGCTGAGCGCGGCGGCGCTCACGCCGGTATTCCTGCTGTCGCAAGGCTTGACCCTGCTCGCCGCCTTTGTGGCAGCCCTCTCCGCGCTCCTGATCGCACGCCATCACCAGAACATCCGGAACTTGATCGCCGGAAAAGAAAGCAAGATATCTTTTCAATCCAAAAGCAGGTAATTTTCCTTCTGCTGTGCCGGTTGCGGCGCCGTTTGTTAAATCAATTCGTCTTTATACAATGAGATCAAAGCCCAAATCCAGAAAGCCTAAGGGTCCGGCGGCAGCCCCTGCGTCCGCACTCGGCGAAGAAACCAAGCGCGCCTGGCTGCGCCTGATCCGTACACCTCACATTGGCGGCGTGACGTTTTGGGAGTTGCTATCGCATTTCGGGACGGCGGAGGCGGCGCTCGAAGCGCTGCCGGAGTTTGCCAAGCACGGCGGCCGCATCTCGCCGGTCAGCATCCCCACCGAGGCGGCAACCGGCGCGGAGCTTGAGAAAGCGCACGCTGCCGGCATGAGGCTCGTCGCGGTTGGTGAGCCTGGCTATCCGCCGCTGCTCGCGCGCGTGGAGGTGCCGCCACCGCTGCTCTATATCGAAGGTGACGTTGGCATTTGGAGCCGGCCGCCGCTTGCTGTCGTGGGCTCAAGGCAAGCCACCGCTGCGGGCCTGAAATTCGCTTGCGATATGAGCGCCGCGCTCGGCCAGCGGGGCTTTCTCATCGTGTCGGGCCTGGCACGCGGCATCGACGCAGCGGCGCACCGGGCCGCCCTACCGATTGCAACCTGCGCGGTGCTTCCGGGCGGCCTGGACAAGATCTATCCACCGGAGCACGCCGGCCTCGCGGCGGAAATCGCACGGAGCGGCATGCTGATAAGCGAATGCCCTCCGGGCTTTGTAGCGCGGGCGCAGGATTTTCCACGGCGCAACCGCATCGTCTCCGGCTGCAGCCTGGGTGTGCTGGTTGTGGAGGCGGCGGAGCGGTCTGGCTCGCTGATTACGGCGCGGCTTGCGGGCGAACAGAACCGCGAAGTTTTCGCGGTTCCCGGCCATCCGCTTGAGTCACGCGCCGCAGGGACCAACAGGCTACTCAAGGAAGGGGCGATCCTTACCACCTGCGCGGACGACATCGCCGAAGCCTTGCAACATCAGCTCCACAGTTTCGATGTCCCCATGCCCGTGCCCCCTCCCGGCTGGAGTCCTGCGGAAGCGCCCGCACAAACCCAGCACGCAACCCCAGCGCGCGATGCAGGGCAAACGAGCTTCGACTTTATAGGCGAGGCGTCGGAGGGGCTCGTAAAACTGCTCAGCCTGTCGCCAATCGATATTGACGAACTCTGCAGGCTCAGCGGCCTAGAAGCGCGGCTGGTGAGTGCCGCGCTTCTTTCGCTCGATTTATCGGGGCGGATCGAGCGGAGGGGGCTGCGTCAGGTCGCCTTGCGGCCATAATGCTTTTGCGAAAAAATGCCTAAACCCGGCAATGGAGCTTGGCTTCTTCCTCGGCAACATACAAAAGATCGGATAGCATTCGAAGCTGAGCTTTTACTGCGATGACGCGGAGCGAACTCAGCAGTGCGGAAATGTATTCAGCGGCGTCTTCCGGCTCCAATCCGGCGGCGGCTTCGTCGCTTTGTTCTTGTGCTAAATCATCGGGTTGGCAGCTATGGGCCAAATAAATTTGGCTGCGGCGTGTGTTCATGATTTTGTACCCCGGCGCGGTGTAAGCTGGGACCATCTTTGATTGAGTGCGGCACGCAAATGCGTCTTATGGTTGTAATAGACCAGCAGTAAAAACTCTGCAACAGGCAGAAGAGCGTTTTGCTCGATTTGCCGAGCCGCTGTTGAGAGGGATGGAGCCGCTGGGCGGGCTGCGCGGCGTTCCGGAATAGTTCCAGTTTTAGAGAGTTCTTTTTTGTCAAGGAGATAGGCCGGGAGCGGGCCATCCGAGCCGCCGGGGGCGCGCATGGAACTCTGTGGCAATATTCGCACAGGTATTTAACATTGCGCGGCCAAAGCGCATAAAACTGTGGTTACGGACGAAGCTTCACCGCTAAGCCTCAAGCCAGCCAGAGCCCTTTTGCACGCGGCATTCCACACGTCAAACGTGTGCCGCTGGGCAAGCTGTATCTTAGGTCTTGGAGGGTATGCTGAACCGCTCGGAACTGCGCTTGGCCGCCATAACCGTCGTCTTCGACCTCGACGGCACAATCGCGGACACGGCCGCCGACCTGATCGAAGCGGCAAACGCGGCGCTGGCTGCCGAAGGGCTGGGGCCAGCTTCCGCAGCGGCGATCAAGAAGGGCGTGGGCTATGGCGCCAAGGCGATGCTGCAATCCGCGATTACGTCGCTCGGCCGCGGAACCGATGCGGAGCAGTTGCGCCGCCTGAGCGAGCGGCTTGTCGCGCATTACGAGGAAAACATCGCCGCAAAGACGCGGCTTTTTCCGGGGTTCGGCGAGGCGGCGGCGGCCTTGCGCGGCACCGGCGCCAGGCTTGCCCTGTGCACCAACAAGCGCGAGCGGCTGACGCATAAACTCCTGCCCGCGCTTGGCATAGGCTCCCTGTTCGATGCCATCGCGTGCGGCGACACATTTCCTTTCCATAAGCCGGACCCGCGGCACATTTCGGAACTCGTCCGGCTCGCGGGCGGGAAGCTTTCTGCCGCGATCATGGTGGGCGACAGCGAGGCCGACATCGAGGCTGCGAGGGGAGCGGGCATCCCGGTCATCGCGGCCGGATTTGGCTATGCGGCAGCGCCCGCCCTGGAGCTTGGCGCCGATGCCGTCATGAACCATTACGGGGAGCTGCAAGCGCTGATCTGGCGGCCTTCTTCCGCAAGCGCGCGCGCCCCAGGCAGCCGGGGGCTTTTGATTGCCATGAAGGCATGCTCCCGCACCGCATTCCTGGCGTGGGCCAATGCGTTCTGGCTGGCCCAATCGGCGATAGAGGTTCTGGCGCCCCAGCTCCGCAGCTATCTCGCCTGGCGGGGCCTCGCGTTCAAACCGGAATTACAGATCGGTTGCTTCCGCGACAGCTATTACGACAGCCTGTCAGACCGGCTGTATGTGGTCGGAGTTTTGTGGCTGCTTTCCGCGCCGCTCATGACCGCGATTGCGTGGAAGCTGCCAGAGCGCTGGCCTGGAGCGATCCGGCATGTTGCGTGGCGCGGGAATGCGGCAGGACTGTCCTGGGCGAGCCTGCTCGCGGTGCTGGCGCTTATGGCGTGGCCCATGATCGGGGCGCTGCGCGCGCCTGTGACGAGCATCATGGTCATGGAACTGGCGCGCGTCGCACTTATCGCGCTCTCAGCGCTCTATTACCGCGCGATACTGCTTAGCGCCGAGCCGTTATCGCCGCGATTTACATAAGCTGCGGCGAAGGGTAGGGTGCGCGGGCCGGTCCCGTAGCTCAACAGGATAGAGCACCTGCCTTCTAAGCAGGGGGTTGGGGGTTCGAGCCCCTCCGGGATCGCCAACATATTGATAACGTTGACGTTTTGCCATAAGGTTGTTTAGTGGTTCCTGATTTGCACCATGCGCGGCGGGCAGAGGATTGGAGCTCTGAATTCCATTGCGCGGTTAATCGATTGTAATAACTAGCATTTTGGGAAAGATTGTTAGGATAGCTCTGCTTTTATTGATGCAGTTCAGGCAGCAGGTTGGAGTTCCTACGCTTGTAACCCTCAAACAACCACTTGTTCGCATGGAGCTACGCAGGAGATTAATCGCGTCGTCAAGTACCCAGACTCCGGCGCGGGCAGTCCGGCTCACTCATGACGTGCCACCCGTGCTGTGCAGAGATTGCGGACATGCCAGCGCTTTTCGATCAGCCCTCGCAATTGGCCACTTCAGAGGACAGCATACCTCGGGCAGCGGACATCGTCATCCGGCGCGATGGGCCTTGCTCCAGCACGATGGCGAAAGCCAGCCAAAGCGCGTCCAGCACGATCGCGCGATCATCGCGAGTGGATAGGCTGCTGCGCGGTTGGGGCAAACAAGCGCACCCGGAACGGGGCCGCTGCCGTCGGCGATGACTTCGCCCTTAGAAGCCCCAGCGGAGGCTGGATGCGCTAAGTGGCACAAGAACTCAAGAGCTAAGATCACACGCATTGTGCTTATTCCTTCGGCAGCTCGACAGGCAAGGACCGGCGGAAATTTGGCTTGGGGGCAGCCGCATCACTCTTCCTCGTGGCCGGCATGCCTTGCCAGGGAGGTCTCGCCGGGCCTGGTTCCAGACGCGCAGACGGTTGGGGGGCTTTATTTGCGCCAGTTACCCTTCGGCGCCTGTGGTCTTGCCATCATGCGCGCAGGCCGCCCCTGCGGAAAATGCATGGGCGCCCTGCCCATTCCACGAGATGGTGGCACCCGGCCGGGTTTTCGTGAAGCTCGGTTTCTACGCGCGCGAGCAGGTGGGGCGATATGTCTATCACTGCCACATCCTTGAGCACGAGGATGGGGGCATGATGGCGCCAATCGAGGTGATTGACACCAAGGAAAAAAGCGCCGCTCGGCCATCGCTGCGCCATGGTATCCGGGAGTTCTTTAGCCGCTGGCGCCAGAAAAAAGAATCTGGGTTACCCATGCCGGGTACTGCGCAGTAAATCCCTTGCGGCGAAAAGTAGGGCCAAGTTCTCTTAGCTTGGCTGTTCGGCCCTTGCCCGTGGCAGCCTTGCATCGCTGCCGGCTTCTTGCTCATTTTGAGGCCCGGCGAGCGGCGGAGGCGTCTTAGCGGGAGGCTGCCAGCACGGTATCCACGATCATCTTGCAGGCGAAGAAAGTAATGCCTGCTTTGAGCATGACAACGCCTGCCTTTTCCGGAATGCGATCACGCAAGAGGCCGCCGGCATAAGAGCCGGCTGCCGACGCAAGCAGCATCGTCAGGGTAAGCTGCCAGTAGCGCAGGAAGGGAAATCCTGCGGCCACGAAAGCAGCCACCTTCAAACCGTGCAGGACGCTCATCTGCATGGCATGCGTCACGATCACCCGATCCTTGCTTAGCCCCTTCTTCAGCAGCACCGGCTGGGAGATCAACCCCACGCTGGCCACAAAAAGCGACAGGAAGGTCTGGACGAAGGCGATGGCAAAGAAGCCGGTCAGTAGCCTGCCCAGCCTCTTAACCAGGCCCGTCCAGGTACAAAGCAGGATAAACCCACCCAGGAGCCCTGCCAGATAAAGATCGGGAACCCGCCCGATGAAGAAATAGCCCAGCGCCCCGCCCAGGCAGGCGCCGCAGAAATAGGCAGGCAGAAAGCGGAGCTCCGCGTTGCGGAAGTCGAAGGCGAACCGGCTCGCGTTGCTGACGAATTGGGTCAGGCCGTGCACGGGCACTACGGCGAACATCGGCAGGAACGACGGCATGACCGAGAGCAGCCCGAGCCCGCCGCCAATTCCGATCGCGGCGGTGAGCAGTGATGTGATGAAGCTCACCGCCGAGAGACTTGACGCAGCTTCAAGGTTTGGGAAGGCGATCATGCCATGACCGGCGCCAGGCCCGCCTTCTGGATGCCTACGGGCCTGGCCGCCGCCGCGTCGTACTGTGCGGCGGCCGGGAGTATATCGTAGGCCCGGTATGGCCAAAGGGCGCGGGGGTTCCGCTGCTCGTTCGCCAAGTTGCGCAGAACCGGCAGCCGGTCGTGGGCGAGCCAGATGCGGCAGCACTTCCGGTGAGACGCGTCATCGGAAAAGGCCTCGCGCCCATGGAGCATGCGGGCATTGTCGACGGCGAGGATTTGGCCGGCACTCAAGGCAAGCTTCCGCTGGTATTTGGGATTGGCAAAGTAGTCCCGCTGCAAGGTGTGAAAGGCCTCAAGCGCCCAATCAGCCACGAAAGCGGCAAAATCGTAGCGGAACCGCAGCATGATCGTGCCGCCGTCCAGCTCCTCGAAGACGGCCCGGTCCAAGGCAATTTGATCGTCCCGGCAGTAGGTGACGCAGCCTTTCGTCGAGAGGATGTCAAGGCAGCGCCCGTTCTGGCGGCGAAGGTCGCCGTAAACTTCATGACCGTCGATCAGGATATTCCTGCCCCCGCTGCCGGCGCTTTGAATGCATTGCAACATCAGCATCTTGGGCGGCAGCAGCTGGATATACGATCCATCCTCGCGGGGAACGAGCCCATGGATGAAAGACCCATCGGTGTGGGGGAGGAATTCTTCGCTGGTGACGCCGGCATATTCGGAGCGGTAGTTGTGCCAGTCGCGCTTATCCGACGCGGTCGAGATGCCGGTCAGGCCATCCGCGTTCGCGCGGATGTGCATCTGGATCCGGCCAAACCGGCGGGCAACTTCAAGCAATGCCGCCGCCTCGCTATTCCAGGCGCCGATAACGGCAAACCCAAGAGTGGCGATTTGATGGGCGATACTATCGTACTGGCTGCGAAAGCTTTGACTGGTCGGGCATTGGAAGGTGATCATGTTCTTTCTCCGAAAGACACACCAATTCCGTTAGCGGCCTGGACGCTATCCGGACCGCTTTCTCTGAATTGCTTTTTTGGGGGGGCGCTTTTACTGGTGCTGGATCTTATCTAATTTAATATCCAGCGCCTGAGCCCGAAGCCGGGTATTACTCTCTTAAGTGCTGGCTGCGGGGGACGCCGCCTGCGCCGTTGCGTGTACCGAAAACCGCTTTTGAGTGGATTTGGATACACAGTAGTTCGCCTCGCTAACGCCTTGAGCATAGCAGTTCGGCTCCTATAGCGCATCGTATATAAATATTGACTCTTTGAGTTCAAGGCACCTCAAATTCGATTCAAGTATTAGCAAAAAGATGTAGAAAGGCGTGAATAGCAGTGGCTCAGTGTGGGCCGCGCCCAAACACTAAAGGCTACAGCCGAAGCAATGGCTTGAATAGTAAATTATCTGATACGAACAGGATGGCTTGCGGGCGACGGCAAAAGGGAAAAGAGAATTGCTTGCTATTCACCGGCGAAGTTGTCTTTCAGCCTCTCCGCGGTGCACGATTGCAAGCTGGGCGGCGTTTGA
>CAVXDM010000036.1:0-13214 GCA_963760455.1 uncultured Alphaproteobacteria bacterium | reverse complement strand
GCCGGATGGCTCGGCCAAGCTACGCGCGGCATAGAGAAGCCGCTTCCGGACAGCCTCAAATTCCTCGACGATCAGGGCGCCTGGTACACGCCGTTCACCCGGCCGGGCATGATGGGCCCTTACCAACATCAGGCACTACCACCGGTCTTCCAAGGCCGGTCACGGCGAGCGGGCCGGGAAGTCCGCCCGCGCAACAGGTACCCACGGGACCGGGTTCAATACCGGGCCATCGCTCAAGGTTCCCGCCCGCCCGGCGAAGCGGATGCTCCAAACCGTTTCAACCCAAAGGAGGAACATCTCAGCCTTAGTGAAACTCGCAGCAGGAACGGTTCTCGGCTTGGCCGCGCTCACCGGCACGGCGTTCGCGGAAGGCGTGCCGCAGCCGGGCCCGGACTATGTCTGCGTGCAATATGTGGGCGGCGGCCAGCAGGGCATGTCCGGTATGTCGGGAATGTCCGGCATGAGCGGCATGTCCGGTATGTCGGGCATGAGCGGAATGTCCGGCATGAGCGGCATGTCGGGAATGTCGGGCAATGCCCCTTGCGCCAAGTGGGCGAAGAAGTAGCCTATGAAGACCGGGCGGCCGCATGTGCCGCCCGGCAATCCGCCACCTGCCGTTCGTCATGGGCGGTCCATTCTTCCGCCCTTGCGATATAAGGAGTTCTGTCCGTGAGAGGGATACTTGGCAGACCCATCCTGCTCGCCGCCGCACTTCTTTGCGTCAGGCGGGCTCTTCGCTGGAACTACAGTCACAGCCACCGCGCAGGATAGCCCTGCGGAACTCGCGAAAATAACCGATTATCAGCAGGCGCGCTGGCCAACTACGTCAAGCCGGCCAGCGGCACAGCCACCAACGAGCAGTGCCTGGCTTGCCATACGGAAATTCTAACGGGCAAGGTGCGCGAGGCTTCGCCCGCGGGGCTCAAGGCCGCGAACGCCGAAGCCTGGTATCAAACGCTCGACGCCTACGCCGGCTCGCAGGAAACCTTCCACGCGCGGCATCTGACCACGCCGTTCGCCAAGCAGGTAATGAACCTCAACTGCACCTTCTGCCACGAGGGCGCGGACCCGCGCGAGAAGGCGCCGGGGTCGAGCGCCACCATTGGCGGTCAAGGATGCGCCGTTCACCCTGCGGAAAACCGTCAATCCCTCCACGACCTGCCTCAGATGCCACGGGCAGTTCCCCAATCAGAATATGGGACTTGAGGCCTGGCCAACCATTCGCGAAGGCATGGAAACGCCGGAAACGCCCAACGGCTGCATGACGTGCCATGCCGAGCTGTTCCGCACCAATCGCCACCAGGTCAGCTACCTGAAGGCCGATGCCATCGAGGCCCTGGCGAAAACCAGCGCGGACGTTTGCTACGGCTGCCACGGCGGCCGGGGCTGGTATCGCATCAGCTACCCCTATCCGCGCCACCCGTGGCCCACCATGGACGCCAGCCAGGTGCCGGATTGGGCGAAGGACCGCCCACGGAGTCGGAAGCCAAATACCGCCTGCCGCAGAAGTGAGTCGCCGGTATGATTTGCGAAGACTCCCCTCACCCTGTCCCTCTCTCCGCAAGCTCGCCTTGGCGAGTTTGCAACTTCCGATCCCGCATCCGCAGGCGAATACGGATGGGAGAGGGGACACCCTCTCAGCGGGCACAGCCAAACTCCCTCTCCCCTCGGGGAGAGGGCTGGGGTGAGGGGGTCTTGCGACCCGGTTGTGAGCCATTCAGCACGGACGCAAGAAGCAAGAACCTGCGCTCAAGTGGCCCGAAAGGCGATAGCGCCTAGAACTTACGCTCAAGTAGCCCGAAGGGCGATAGCGCCTAGAAAGAGAGTGTAGCAATGCCCGATCCGAGGAAAGCAGGCTCCTGGCATCAGGTTTCGTGGAAGGCGGCGCTCAATCCGAACCGGCGCAATTTCCTCCGGCTGGCCGCTGCGAGCGCCGCCGCGGGTCTAGTCGGCGCCCGGCGGATCGAAGCCCGCCCAAGGCTTCGCCTACGAGCCCTATCCGCGCGACGACGAACTGACCACGATGGTCACGAGCTGCGCCCACAATTGCGGCTCGCGCCACATGCTCGTGGCCCACAAGAAGGGCAACGTCATCGTCCGGCTTTCGACCGACGACGGCCGCTATCAGGAAGGCGGCGAGTTCGGCAAGGACACGGCCGAGGAGCCGCAGCTCAGGGCCTGCCTGCGCGGCCGCTCCTACCGTTCGAGGCTCTATTCGGCCGAGCGGCTGCTCTACCCGATGCTGCGCGTTGGCGAGCGCGGCGAGGGCAAGTTCAAGCGCGTCTCCTGGGAGGAGGCGCTGAGCTTCACCGCGAACAAGATGCAGGAGATCAAGGCCAAGTACGGCCCGACCGCGCTGCTCGACCAGTCCTACGCCGGCGCGTCCTTCGGCGTGCTGCACAAGTCGGACCAGATCGAAGGGCTGCTAGGCCGCTTCATGGGCATGTTCGGCTGCCGCACCAGCTCCTGGTCGGTGCCCTCCTACCAGGCCACGACCTTTTCCTCGCGCATGACCTTCGGCACCATCGAGGACGGCAACGAGGACGACGCCTACGCTCACTCGAAGCTCATGATTATGTGGGGCTGGAACCCCGCCTACACTTTCCACGGCGGCAACACCTTCTACTACATGCGCATGGCCAAGCAGAAGGGCTGCAAGTTCGTGCTGGTCGATCCGCAATATACGGACTCCGCCGCCGCCTACGACGCGTGGTGGATACCGATCAAGCCGAATACCGACGCGGCGATGCTCGCGGCCATGGCGCAATACATCTTCGCCAACAACCTGCACGACCAGGCCTTCATCGACAAGCACTGCCAGGGCATGGACGAGGGCACCATGCCGGGCTGGGCCAAGGGCAAGGAAAATTTCAAGGACTACATTTTCGGCAAGTACGACGGCCAGCCCAAGACGCCCGAATGGGCGGAGCCGATCTGCGGCGTGAAAGCGGACGACATCAAGAAGCTCGCCCGGATGTACGCCACCACCAAGCCCGCCGCCCTCAAGGCCTCCTGGGCGCCTGGCCGCAACGCCTATGGCGAGCAGTATAACCGCATGGCGGCCGCGGTGCAGGCCATGACCGGCAATATCGGCGTGCTGGGCGGCTGCGCGGAGGGCGTCGGCAAAGCCTGGCACGCCAAGTTCGTCGCCTATCCTTACGACAACAACGCCAACATCTGGTTCGCCTCCATCAAGTCGGATCGCTGGGCGCATGCTGTGCTCAACTATCCGAACGTGAAGCGCGAGGAAATCGGCTGCTGGCCGCGCGGCGACGCCACGGACGGCCAGATCCCCAACATCAAGGGCATCTTCTGGCAGGGTTCGGACTGGTTCAACCAGCTCACGAACATCAATAAGCAGATCAAGGCCATGAAGAAGCTCGAACTCGTGGTCTGCTCGGATTCGACGATCACGCCTTCGGGGCTATGGGCGGACGTGCTGTTCCCCATCGCCACCCACTTCGAGCGGCACGACGTGGCGCTGCCCTGGTACAAGGGGCACTATTACATCCACCGCCCGAAGGTCATCGAGCCCATGGGCGAGTTGAAGACCGACTTCCAGGTCTACACCGAACTGGCCTACCGGCTGGGCTTCGGCGAGAAGTACAACCCCAAGGCAACGCGCGACTACTTCAAAGACGATACCGCCGTGGATGAAGCTTATCTGACGGCGTGGTGGGAGAAGGTGCAGCACCACCAGGGCGTCAAGATGGAGTGGGAGGAGTTCAAGAAGCGCGGCGTCTACAAGTTCAAGTTCGACAAGCCGCACGTCGCTTTCGAGAACCAGATCGAGAAGGGCTGGAACTTCGCGACCGCCTCGGGGAAGATCGAAATCCTGTCCGGCCAGCTCGCCAGCGTGACCGATTGGACCAAGCTCGCCTACGGCTACGAGATCCCCTACATCCCGAAGTGGATCGAGCCCTGGGAGTCGCTCAACAGCCCGAAGACCAAGGAATTTCCGTTCCATCTCATCAGCCCGCATCCGCGCTGGCGCACGCACTCGATCTTCAACAACATCCCCTGGCTCAGGGAAACCTACGACCAGGAAGTGACGATGAATGCGTCCGACGCGGCCAAGCTCGGCATCAAGACCGGCGATACGGTCGAGGTGTTCAATGCACGCGGCAAAACCGTGGTTCCGGCCTACGTCACCGAGCGCTGCATGCCGGGGGTCGCGGTGCTGCACGAAGGCGCCTGGATGGACCTCGACGAGAACGGCGTCGACCGCTCGGGCAACCCCGACTTTCTCACCCTCGACGAGCCGAGCCCGGCGGGCGCCTTCGCCTACAACACCGTGCTCTGCGACATCAAGAAGACCAACCTCGAACACCGGCCGGGCTGGGACCGGCTCGCCACCTCTCGCAGCGCCATCTTCCGGCGCGAACTCTTAAAGGACGGGGAGCTGAACGATGGCCACGCCTGAAGACAAAGCCAAGATCAAGGAAGCCGCCGAGCGCAAGAAGCGCGAGGTCTACGAGCCCGTGAAGCCCGATATGCAGCTCGGCTTCATCCATAACAACGTCGATTGCATCGGCTGCCGCGCCTGCGAAATCGCCTGCAAGGACAAGAACGGCCTGCCGCCGGGGCCGCGCTTCAGGCGCGTGATGTATATCGAGGGCGGCACCTATCCGGACGTGTTCGCCTATAAGGTCAACATGTCGTGCAACCACTGCGCGGAGCCGGCCTGCCTGCCGAGCTGCCCCACCGGCGCGATCTTCAAGCGCAAGAAGGACGGCATCGTCGACATCGAACTCGACGCTCTGCATCGGCTGCCGGCGCTGCGAGGCCGCCTGCCCGTTCGGCGCGCCGCAGTTCATGCCGAGCAGAACATCGTCGGCAAGTGCAATCTGTGCGTCGACGAGATCGAGGCCGGCCGCAAGCCGTATTGTGTCATGGCCTGCATGATGCGCGTGCTGGACGTGGGTCCCATCGGCAAGATCCGCGACGGCAGCTACGCGACCAAGGCGAAGGGGCCGGACGATAAGCTCGCCCGCCAGGTCAAATCCATGTCCGATGTCGAACTCACCAACCCCTCCATCGCCTTCGTGGCGCATAGCAAGGGGTTCGTGAAATGAACGGCAGGGGGGCGGACAGCCAAGAGGGCCACACGGATGAGTTTGGCGTAACCGCGGCGATTGCGGCGGACCTGGAACTCTTGGCTGATCTGCACGACCGCGAGCCCAGCCGCGAATGGCTGGAAGCGGCACGTGCCTGCCCCATTCAGGCGCAGCTCGGGCTTGTGCTCGAAAGTGCCGCCGGCCGCGCGGCGCAGGTTGCGTTCGATACCGCCGTGGCGGAGCTGCCCGAAGACCTCAGCCAGCAGGATCTCGACGGCCTGGCCGCCGAATATGCCAACATCTACTTGCGCTTTCTCTACCGGGCAGCACCCTGCAAATCCGTCTGGATCGACGAGGAAGGGCTGCAGCAGCAGGCGCCCATGTTCGACGTCGAGGCCTGGTACCGGCGTCATAATCTCGTCTCGCAGGATTGGGCGAAGCGGTCCGGCGATCATCTCGTTGTCGAGCTGCGCTTCGCGGCCTTTCTCTTCTCGCAGGCCAAGGACCGCGACGGTCTGGCCGAAGCCGCGCGCTTCATGGACGAGCATCTCCTGCGCTGGACCGGCCGCTTTGCCCGCCGCGTCGCCGCCGAAACGCCCCTCCCCTATTATGCCGCGGCGGCCCTGCTGACGCTGGCATACCTCGAAGAGCTGCGCGATCATCTTGAGACGGCGGCGAACCTGCCGCGGCAAGCCCCGCCGGCGCCCGTCAAGACCGCCCAGCCCGTCCTCACCTGCGGGGACGAGGTGAGGCCATATGTCCCAGGCACAGCGCCAAGCTGGTAAGGAGAGTGCCAGCCGCCTGAATGTGTCATAATAGCAAGCGGTCGAATGTCTTAACCGGTCCGGGGCACCGGCGTCATCGCGAGGCGGCCGTTGGCCGCCGCGGCGATCCGGATGCAACGGGCGTTCGCGAGCGTGGCTTCTGGATTGCTCTGCCTTCGTAGCCCAGGCTGCTTCGGCGGAGTGGGTTCGCCTCGCTCGCAATGACGGGAAGGACTTTCGTGACGGCAGGCGAAGGGGACACACATGAAGCTCACGGGTATGCCCCGGCGGCTCTCCAATAAGCTTCTTCTCGGCCTAGGCGCCGGGATGTTCCTAAGCTCGTTGATTTTTCTCGCCGTTTTTGTGGAGAGCTATCGCTTCAGGCTGCAGGAGGACCGCGCCAGCGCTTCCGAGCAGGTGAACAAGCTGTTTCAGTTCTCGCTTGAGAACGCCATGCTGAAGCGCGACCTGCCGGGCCTGCGCGAGATTATCGCAAGGCTTGGCCAGCAGCCCGGCATCCTCCGCGTCCAGATCGTGAACCCGGCACTCGAAGTGCGCTTTGCCAGCAGCGAGGACCTGCTTGGCGGCCATGTCACCCTTCCGGACCTTGGCTGTACCGACTGCTCGGGCGGCGTGCCTGCCCTCTCGCCAACCTCGTGGCTGCTTCCGGCTACAAGCGGCCAGACCGTGCTACGAAGCGTCAACCCGATCCGCAACAAGCCCGAATGCAAGCAGTGCCACGGCCCGGCGGAGAACTCGCCCGTCAACGGCATCCTGGTCGTGGACCACGAGGCGCATAACATCAGGAGCCAAGCCCTGATGGCCGCCGCCTGGATGGCCGGGGCCGGTGCCACCGTGGTGCTTATCGTCATGATCGGCACCTGGATATTCCTGCGCCAGCATGTTCTGACGCCTGTTGCAGCGCTCTCCGCCGCGAGCGGAAGGCTGGCGGAAGGCGATCTCAGCGCCCGCGTCCAGGCGCATGCGGACCCGGGTGAAGAGCTGGGCGCGCTCTGTGCCACGTTCAACAGCATGGCGGGCAGGCTCCAGGAGAGCGTCGCCGAGATCAAGACCAAGGAGGCTTTTCTCAAGGCGCTGATGGACACGCTGCCCGACGGCCTCAGGGTCATCGACCAGAACTACAACGTCATCATGGCGAACGGCGCCTATGCCGCGCAGCTCCAGGAGGACGCGGCTTCCTTGACAGGCGTGCCCTGCTACGCCGCGCGAGGACGTACCGAGCCCTGCCCGCCCACGCTCGTCACCTGCCCATTCGCGGCCATTGAAAGCGCCGGCCACACCGTCAAGTTCATCGACCGCCACCTCCGCAAGGACGGCAAGGAGGCGCTGTTCGAAATCACCGCCGCCAGGCTTACGCTCAACGGCAGCGGCGAGCCCCGCACGCTCGTCATCGAGGCGATCCGCGACTCGACCGAGCAGGTGCGCTATTCGCAGGAGCAGCGGCTTGCCGAGATTGGCCAGCTCGCGACCGGGGTCGCCCATGAAATCTATAACCCGCTGGCCTCGGTGCGCCTTGGCCTGCAGTTCATCATGAAGCGGCATCCCGAAGGCGCGGTCGTCGATCCCGACACCTACTCCTACCTCCGCGTGGTCGATGGCGCCGTCGACAAGTGCATCGAAATCACCAAGCGCCTTCTCAATCTCTCCCAGCTTCCGAGCCAGAGCACGCAGCTCGTCTCGCTGTCCGTGATCGTGCCGGAGGTGGTCTCGCTGTTGCGCTACGAGGCCGAGCAGATCGGCGTCGGCATCACGCTCGATCTGGGCGCAATCGGACCTGCGCGTCATCGCCACCGACAGCGACATGCGCATGCTGATCCTGAACCTCGCACAGAACGCCTTCCACGCCATGCCTTCCGGCGGCAGCTTCCTACTCAAGGGCCGCATCGAGGCCGGGCGAGTGCTAATCGAGGCCGAGGACACGGGCGGCGGCATCGCCCCAACCGCGCTGCCCCGGATTTTCGACCCGTTCTTTTCGAAGCGGGCGGACGGGGTCGAGGGCACCGGCCTGGGGCTCACGATTTGCAAGGCTATCGTCACACGGCACGGCGGCACGATCCAGGCGGAGACCGTGGCGGGCCACGGAGCAACATTCAAGGTAAGCTTGCCTTTCGCAGGCGAGGCATGATGGGCGGCGATGAAGACACCCGTATACACCGTCCTTGTCATAGAAGACGATCTTCCGCTCAAGATGCTGATCGCGCAGCATCTCGCCTCGCTGAATTACAACGTGCTGACCGCGCGATCCTGGAAGGACGCCCAAACGCTCCTTGAGCTTAACGAGCCCGACCTCATCATTCTCGACATACGCCTGCCAGACGCGAACGGGCTAGACCTCATCAAGGGGCTCTCCGCGGGCTACGCCGTCATCGTGCTCACCGCCTACGGCTCCATCAACAACGCCGTGCGCGCGATCAAGGAAGGCGCCTTCGAGTACCTCACCAAGCCAATCACCCAGGAAGAGCTTGAGCTGAACGTGGCCCGGGCCATGGAGAACCTGGCGCTCAAGCGCGACTACGTGTTCGTGCGCGACCAGCAGCGGGCGGCCAGGCCCGGCGTCGTGGTTGGCACGAGCGAGGCGATGAACACGCTGATGGGCCTCGTGAACGCCGTGGCGCAGTCCAACGCGACCGTCTTGATCCACGGCGAAAGCGGTGCCGGCAAGGAGGTCATCGCCCACGAGATTCACGAGCGCTCCCCGCGCGCCGGGCGCAACTACGTGGCGCTCGATTGCTGCACGCTGCAGGACAATTTGTTCGAAAGCGAGCTGTTCGGCCACGAGCGCGGCGCGTTCACCGGTGCCGACGCCCTGAAGCGCGGGCTGTGTGGAAGCCGCCGATGGCGGAACGCTGTTTCTGGACGAGATCGGTGAGATTCCGCCCGCCGCCCAGGCCAAGCTCTTGCGCGTCATCGAGACCAAGCAATACCGGCGCGTCGGCGCCACCAAAGACCTGGCCGCCGACGTGCGCATCGTGGCAGCGACCAACCGCGACCTGGCGGAGATGGCGCGCGAGGGCCGGTTCCGCGCCGACCTCTATTACCGGCTCAGCGCTTTCGAGCTGAAGGTTCCGCCGCTTCGCCAGCGCCGCGAAGACATCCCCGCGCTGGCCGGGCATTTCATCGAGAAGCACGACTTCTCGCGCCGCGTGGTGAAAAAGCTCTCGCCCGCAGCCGAACGCGCGCTGATCGAGTACGACTGGCCAGGGAACGTCCGCGAGTTGCGCAACGTCATCGAGCGCGCCATCATCCTTTCCGGCAGCGACGGCACCATCAAGCTGCCGCATGTAACGCTTTCAGACGCGGCCCAGACGCGCGGCGCGATCACGCTGTCGTTCGAGCGCGAGGTCAAGCTTGAGGAGGTGAAGCGCGCCTATGTCGAGAGCATGCACCGCAAATATTCGGGGCACCGCTCAAGGCTGGCGCGGGCGCTTGGCGTCAGCGAGCGCAACCTCTACCGGCTGTTGCTCAAATACGGGCTGGAATAGCGGGAAGTGCGGCCGGGTATTCTGGGTTAGGCGAAGTTTCATAAGCTCGCCAGCGGATGACAGCCCATGTGGCGCTTGAGACCGGTTGCGGACTTGGCGGACTTCAAAACCTGCCACCCTGAGCACAGCAGCTTTCGGATCTCTGAAGCGGGCGATCTCGCTAGGCGGTGGGCTCGCCGAATCCTTTTGGGAACCATTCAGCTACACGTTTGTTCGATCTATTTAGCAGTGTGGGCAGCGGGGCCAGGAAGGAGTAACGTCATGTTGTTCGTGACTCTTGGCAAGTCGAAGGCAGCCTCGAAGCAACGGATTGCCCGCCGCGTTGATTGGAAGTACCCCGCGGGTCTTCGGGTGCTCGGCGAATACTGGCTTATGAGCGGGGACCCGACGCTGGTCCTAATCTGCGAAGCGGATGATACCGGTGCAATATTGAGCGCGATCGCCGACTGGGATGACGTCTTAGACCTAACTGTCATTCCCGCAATGACAGGAGAGCAGGGCCTGACACTGGCAAAGCAGATGGCACCCGCCTAGGCTTCCCGTACATCTCGCATCTACTCGCGTCCCACGGCGGAATGCGCAGGCCTGCCCCAGAATGCGGAGGCGCCGTGCTTGATCCCATTAAGCCAACTGGGTCAGCCAGCGCATTCGGGCGGCGTCGAAATGACGGATTAGGGTCCGGGGCGGGATTGCCTTCGTTCGCTTGGAGAAGACCGCATCAGGATCCGGAAGCCGTCGCGGCGCCCACGCGATCACGAGGAAACCGTCACTTCTCCAATCGATACGCTGAAGTTTGACGCCTGAGTTTTCACGCGGCCTGGACCCGTACCGCCCGTCGTGGTAACCAGCCGTCGCCGCTCCAGTGCGTCATTTGCTCATAGGGGCGCAACAGGTTGTTTGCGGACCTGGCGCACTTCAATAGCCCCGACAAGGCGTACAGCTGCTTTATGATATTGAAGCGGGCGCGCACCGTGCCAGACGCAGAACCATTGGCGCGACGCTCCGCATTCGGGTGCCCAGTCAAATACGAGGCTGAAGGTTAGCGCCACGTGTGCATCTGGCTATTCCTCCCATCTGCGCTGCAGTTCACGGCGTGCTCTCCAGGCAACAAGACCAACGAAATGCCGCCCGCCGAGACCGCGTTGGGCGGCCGCACAAGGCAACATGGCACGCGAGGTAAAACAGAAAGCAGTTAGAAATCAATCATTTTTTGGTGAGCAGCCCTCTCCATTCAACCGAGCTCTGCCTCCGATTGCGGGAGCTTCACGCAAGCGAACGTCACTACCCCTCGAAAGACTTGCGCGGCGGTGCGCTCGCTCCAGAGGAAACATGATAAGCAAAAAACAACTCTGGCTCGCCGGTTTTGCTGGCGGCGCTTTGCTACCCGGGGTAACGGCAGGAACTATGGCACACGCCCGCGCGTTCGCCATACGCGAACAGTCCGCCTACTTTCAAGGCTCGGCATTCGCGGGAGATGCGGCGGGCGTTGATATCAGTTCCATGTTCTGGAATCCGGCGGCAGCCGCAGCCCTCTCCGGCTTGAACGATTCAGAAAATTTGACGGGCATCTTCGCAAGAACGAAGGAAACCGCGACGAGCGGGCTTTTCGTGACCGGCGCGCCAGCGGTTCCTGGGGTTTCACCTGCGATACCGGGCCTGCCGAATACAGCCGATGTCGGGGCCAACAACCTCGTGCCCGCGTCATACACAACGTACCAGGTCAATGACAGGCTCTGGATCGGCGTGGCCTTAAACTCACCCTTCGGCTTCACCACGAAACCGGATCACTTCTGGGCCGGCTCCGTCGGCGCCGTCACGGCAAAGGCGTTCTCGTTCGACGCCAATCCAACCATTGCCTATAAAATTGCGCCTAACCTCACACTGGGCGCGGGCCTTCAGGTCGAATACGGCGAATTCCGGTTCACGCGTGATGGTTACGGTCAAATATTCCCTTCGCGATCGCTCAAGGTGGATGATTGGGGTGTAGGAGCAACTGCTGGCGTGATCTGGGAACCGTTTCCTGGCACGGCTGTCGGCGTCGGATATCGGTCTGCCGTAAGCCTCGATTTGAACGGTCCTTATAATCTCGGACCATCGCAATCCTTGCCCGCGGGTTTATTGACGAGCGCATCCGTAAAGGTAACTACGCCGGATGAAGTGACGTTCAGCGTCCGTCACGCGATCAATCCTCAATGGACGGCGCTTGCGACGGTCGAGTGGGGTATAATTGGAGCAACATCCAAAATTTCGTGTTTACATCTCCTGCCTTCGGCGCCTTGGAAAATTGGACCTGAAATACCGCGATGGCTGGTATTTCTCGGTGGGCGCCGAATACGCCTATAGCCCTTCGCTCGCCTTCCGTAGCGGTGTGGGTTATGAAATTTCCCCAATTTACGATAGGGTTCGCGACATTGATCTTCCTACTCGAATCGCTTCCACATCAGCATCGGCGCGAGTTACAAATGGTCCGCCACCGCATCGCCATGAACGCTGCATATTCTCATATATTCTTTGAGGACGCTCCATTTTGCCAGGGTAACCCTGCGGCAGGATCGATACACTGCATCCCCGGACAAACGGTGTTACTGCAGGGGTCTGCAGACAACTCCGTCGATATCGTTTCGGCGAGCCTCAACATTCAACTGAGCGCCCCGGCGGCGCCGCTCAAATAGACGCGTAGGACCGCGATATGATCTTAAAGCAGACTTAACGAGTACGGCATCGTGAGGCAACCCACACAGCCGCTTTCGACGTGCGCCGTGTAAAGACGGCGCTTTCCAGTGGGTGCAAGCCCCACCCGGCGAACTCGCTCCAGCCGGAAGCAACCGGAGCGGTCATGGAGGTAACGAAATGGCCGAAGCCTTCGGGTAAAGCGGGTCACGTATAGGTGACCGCGCGAGTGTGCAGGCCGCAACGTGAGTGGAACGCGAGCAAACCTCGAAAAGGTTGATGTGCGGGCCGACCCGGCAGTCGTATCGGGGAAGGCTGATACGGTTGGGTGAACGAGCGAAATCTACGCCCAGCCGCCGCACCGGGGTAGTGGCGGCAGCATGTACGCAAGGAAAGCGCACGCAACACGGGAAGCCCCATGGCGTGGCCGGGGACGGCCAACCGGACGCCCGCGAGGACAGGCTGGGCGCCTTGGGGTGGCGGAGAGGCCCGTAGTACCGTGGAAGCCGGGTAATGCCGGTGGAGGAAAGGGGCCTCGGTTCAAGACTAACGCAAGACGCAAGAAGGGCCTGGAGATTGGGTAACCTATCAACTCCGGAAAGTGTTCAGAAATTGCAGAAGGCGTTACACGCAAAAGCGAAGGCTGAAGCCGGTGAACCGCTTCTATGCTTTGTACGACAAGATTTACCGCGAAGATGTTTTGGCCCATGCATACGCTCAGTGCCGCTCCAATCGAGGGGCGCCGGTGTGGATGGTCAGGGCTTCGCGGATATCGAGGAGTATGGCGTTGAGCGGTGGCTTGGCGAACTGGCGCTAGCGCTTAAGGACGAGACTTATCGTCCGGGGTTCATCAGACGCGTTTATATCCCCAAGGCCAACGGCAAACTCCGGCCGCTTGGCATCTCGATACGCTCTTCATATTGCACCTTGCTCAGTTTGGCTTTGGGAAGATGCGGCAAGACGGGGGGAGTTGGCAATCCGTTCTTCGCGCACCGCACGGTCCGTTTCGCCGGTGATGGTGATGGCGTAGGGCATTCCGGGCTTCTTTCTATAGGCCTGGACGAGGCCTTTGCCGATCCATTCATAGACCATCCAATGCGTTACGCCGTAACGCTGCCGGACCTCGGCGACACTCAGCGTTCCGCTCGGGCGTGACGGGCCAGGAATGCGGTGCTTGTAGCGTATCCAGCTGATCATGCTGGCAGTGAACGGCTTGCCGG
>CAVXDM010000035.1:0-127705 GCA_963760455.1 uncultured Alphaproteobacteria bacterium | reverse complement strand
ACTATCTGGCATCACTCCAGGCGGTCAGTAGCAATAGGGATAGTAGCTATATGATACTGCGCCAGCGGCTGGACGGCGCTGTGGCGCGTGGAATGTCCGCCGCTCCTCCTCCTCCTCCTCCGCCCTCCTCCAAGCTGTCCTGCGCTTGGACACTCCCGGACACTTCGTGTATAGCTGCTATCTAAAAAAGATTGCGCTGCACAGAAATAGGTGATATCGAATGTATCGGATAGCTGCTAACTGGTATTTCGTGTAGCCGCTCATACTGGGAGCGATCATGAAGACGATCACGGTAGCGTCCACCAAAGGAGGCTCAGGCAAGAGCACGATCGTATCGGCGCTAGCCGTCCGGGCCGCTCAAGAGACGCCGAAGATAGCAATGATGGACCTGAACTTCGACCAGGGGTCGCTCACGCAATGGTGGCAGCTGAGGGGCAAGCCGCAAACGCCGTTCCTTGCCCAGAACGTCGAAAACATCCCTGGCGACATACGCGTGATCGCCGCCATGGACTACGAGTGGCTGTTCATCAATTCACCGCCCACGGGCATGGACTTGATCGAACAGGCGGTTGCGGTCGCCGATGCCGTGATCGTCCCTGTCCGCCCCGGCTTCTTCGATGTGATCGCGGTTCAAACCGTGACCTGGATGTGCCGCAAGCACCGCAAGCCCTTTGCGTTCGTCCTCTCCGCGGTGGATGGCCGCTACAAGGTGCTCACCAAGCAAACGCTCGCGGCGCTCGCCGGTCTTGGGCCGGTGCTCAAGACGCAAATCGGCTACCGGCGCCAATGGATAGCGGCACTTGTCATCGGCAAGACCGGCCCGGAGCTCGACAAGGACTTGCGGCCGGAAATCGGCGCCCTTTGGGGCGAAGTCAAAAATCTAGCAGAGAAAGGGAGCGTGCAATGACTGATATCACCGACGACGGCAACGCCGCTGCCGAGGAGTCCGATGCCATGCGCGAAGCCATGGCCAGGCTCATGGGTGATTTCTCGCCCGCCTTGCCGAAGAAAGCGGAGCGGAAGCAGCGGGAGAAGAAGGCTCGCTCGCTGGTGGATGGCCGCACGCTCAAGGCCAAGGGCCGCATCGAACAGCTCAACGTGAAGGTCAGGCCGGACATCAAGCAGGCGCTTACTGCGCTTGCCGGGGCGGATGGCATCACCATCACGGATTGGCTGGAGCGGATCGTGGAAGAGAAGCGCGGGGCGAAGGGAGGCTGAGCATGCGCGTTTTCGCCAAGCTGTTCGGCCTCGGTTGCGGAGTCCTCGTGACCGCTATCGCCGCCCGGTACGGGTTCAGGACGAGCGACAACGATTTCGACGGCGCCATCGGGCGTTCACCTTTGGCGCCGTCACGCTGGCCGGGCTGTTCGGCCACGCCCTTGGCGTGCGCGCCTGGCCGAATTCCAAGCTCGTCGGTGCGCTGGTCTTCGCGGCGAGCGCGTTTGCCTTGCTGATCAGCCTATCGAACAGCATCGGAGCGATGGCGGGGCGCGGAAACGTGCAGCAAGCGGAGCGCATGCGGGTTGCCGATATTGTGCGGGATGCAAGGCGTAGCTTGAAGCGTGCCGAAGACGAGCGCGAAGGGTTGAAATTTACGCCGGCCGACGGGGCAGCTGTGGCAGCCGCGAAAGCCAAGGCGGACGCCACCACGCTGGACAAGGAAGCCGCGCACCGGGGCTACGACGCCGCAAAACAAGCGTCGGATACCGAGTGCCTCATCCGCGGAAAAGTCTGTCTCGAAAAGGAAAAGCTGACTGCGGGGAAGGACAAGCTTTGGCATGAAAGAGAGCAGGCCGAAGCTACGGCGCTCGCCGCTCTTGAGGCCGTCACCAATAACAAGGCGATGACCGATCACGCTGCCAAGCTCGATGCCGATATCGCGGCCCTCAGGGAGAAGATCGAGAAGGCAGGTCCTGTCCTCGAAGCCAACAGCCAGGGCTCGGCGCTTGCCCGCTTGTTCGGCCTGCCCGACACAAAGGCAGCCACGCTTTCCACTTATCAGAACCTCGCCATGGCCGTGGTGATCGAGTTCCTGATTGCGATTTCGCTCGTGGCCTCCGAGGTGATCGGCCTGCCCGAAAAGGGGCCTGCGTCGGCTGCGGGCCCGGTAGCGGCAGCCCGGAAAGAAGACGGGAATATAGAGAACAAAATGGTCAAACCTGCCCAGCAGATCGAAGCGGTGCCCGCCGCCAAGCTGCCCAAACCCTCCCCCGCAGCGCCCAAGCCGCGGCTGATTACATCGCAGCCCAATCCGATCGGCAACGTGGCGCAGATAATGGCCGGCATCCTTGTGCCCGGCCGCGGCAAGGTGGAAATCGCGGCCCTGTACGCGGCCTATTCGAAAGCGTGCGCGGCGGCAGGCAAGCGGTCCGTCGCGGCAAGCGACTTTCCAGCCGCCCTGGCCGCGTTGTGCAAAACGCTCAACATCAGGATCGAAGTAGCGGATACCGGCGTGTATTTGCTGAAGGTCAAGCTTCTGGCTGCGGCGGCGAGTACCGGGGCCTGACTTCCGGCATCTCGGCGGCGCCCGATGGAACGGATTTTCGTCCAGGGCCAAGGCCGTAGAGCTTTGCCACGGCGGGAATTTTGACTTTGGCGCAAGAGGCCCCGCTACCAAGCGATGCGCCGCTCACTCTCGCAGTGGCCATAAGAGCATCGCAAACAGCGCTCAGAGAGGCGTCCACCGCTCCTATCCCAAGACGCGGAGGTGAGGCCGCCATCCGTCAGGGATGCGAGCGCGTACACTCTGCCGCGATGGCCTTCGAGCCGCGCAATCCCGGCACCGGCTTTGGGGTTTGTTTGTTGGCGGGAGACGCGGACGCGCAGCTCCACGCTAGCCCAAGCATCTGTATATGGTATTTTTCATGGTATCGAACAATGAAACTTACGCATCACATTGATTTTAAACATAAACATCGTATAAATGACAATCGAGTGGGAATGATCCGGCGTCTGGCAGAGCTTGTGGCTCTTCTTGTCGTGCCAGGGCTCGAAGGCGCCGCACGCCTCCATGGCGGATGCTCTACCTCGCCAGCTCGAATAGCGGCCGGAACGCCTGGTTTTGTTCAGGCATGCTTGGCAACCGGCTAAGTTCCTCCGACAACTCTTCTTGAAGCTGGGTCAGGATAGCTCGCAATTGCTGCCGGGCTGCTTCGACGCTAAGCCCCTCGACGGCTTCCGCCAAATCGGTTGAACTACAGCGAAACAAATCGCCGATCTCCGCACAATTCTCCTCTTGAAGCACCGGGCCAAGGGAGGGACGGAGCGTATTGCGGGCGAAATTATTGAGCGCTCCGGCAAGGTAAGCAAGCAACGCATCGTCAACCGGCACCTGGCCGAGAGTATGGAAAAGCTCGCCCGCAGTCGCTCTCCAAGCGCCGGCGATCCCGGCGGCGGTATTGCCGGCGCCAGCAGAACCGAGCGCCGCCTTCGCTATACGGCGCGCCGAACGCGAGCCGGACCGCTGCCGGTCATCCCGCACAGCCCGAAGCGCGGCGCTCAAGCTCTCGAACAGCGCTGCGGCCCCGCTTCCGTTCCAAAGGTCCTGGCTTTTGGCACGCCAAGAGGAGCGGTCCTTTTCCGTAGCCCTGAGCCGGAACAAGTACCGGGGAAGCCCCTCCCACAATGGATCGTCCGGCTCGGTCTTGCATGCCTCCTGCGCAGCCACCGGCGAAACCAGCACAACGTTTCCGAAATAGGGCGCAGCTTCGCGCCTGAGCCGCGCCAGAACTTTCCCCCCGTCGGCTTCCTGACGCAGGCTGTCCTTGTTCGTCGCGGCCAGCACGCTCACCGCTTGCAGCCGCCGGGGCATGCTGAGCCATAAATGCTGCTCGCTGCCCTTCCACGCTTGCGTCGCCACCGTGCACCAGACGACGAGGTTGGCGCATTGGGCCGCAGTGCTCAAGAGCTGGTTTCCGTCGCGGGCGGGGTCGGCCATTCCTGGGACGTCGAGGATCTCGTAATGGTGCAGGCAATCCAAAGGCAGATGCGCTTCGATAAAGCGAAGCGATTGGCCGCGAGACAGAGCCTGGCCCCGCCTCAGCGCGAACGGCAAGCCGTCGCCGCCCACGCCGTAAGCCGCCTCCTGCTGCCCATACCGGAACAAGACCGGAGCGTGGTGCAGGCTGCTCAGCTTGGTCAGCGGAGCGATCTGCGGGCTATTCTTCAATAGGAGGCTGACGAGGGAGGATTTGCCTGTCCTGAACTCGCCCAGAACGGCAATGACTGGCGGCCGGAGCAGGCGGCGCCCAAGCCGCAGCAGCGCCCGCGCGGCGGGAGTTGCGGGGGGAAGGCACTCCGCTGCGGAACGCAGTTGCGCGAGCAGCGCGACCGTGGCGGATGGCAACTCCGCCTGAGGCCAGTGCCCCAAGAATGCAGCATTGCCGTCGCGTCCGTTACCTGGCATCGGCGCGCTTTCCATAATGATCGAGACTGGCGGCGAGCGCTCTACTGAGCCTTTCGCTTTCCTTCAGCTTCGCGAAGACTTCCTTCGTGCGCTCCTCCATCTCCCAGGCCCTGATGCTGTCCCCGGCCCGCTCAGTCAAGAGACGCTGCTGCCGTTCGCGGACGAGGTTCACGACGCTCTGGCAGCGAATCAGGAAGGGCTGCAGCGCAGCGGCGATATAGTTCCGCAGTTCGTTTTGCGCTGCCGTCGCCAGTTCGTCCGCCACGGGCACAAACTCGGCCACGATCAGCTCTTCGATTTTGCGCGCCTTCTCCTCCGCCGCCTGGCGCCGCCACCAGACTTGCCACCATTTCTCTTCGAGATCGAACGTCACCGGCCTGCTCAATGCCACGAGCGGCGGCGTCAGGTTGAAGCTCAAAAGCGAGGCTGGCTGCAGTTCGATATCGAGGTCGGGAGTGGCCTCTGTCAGAAGACGCCGCAGCTCGGCACCGATCCGGCGCTGCGCCTCCACAAACCGCCTCCCCGCTCCCCAGAACGCCTGCAGCACCTTTTCCTCGATCCGGTTGCGCAAGCTCACCACGTCGCAGCGCCACATGCGTGCGCTCTGCCCTTGCAGCAAGGAGGCGCGCAGGCCCGCGGCCTGTTCCTTGGCGAAATCGGAAATTTCCTGCACCAGCGTCTCACGCAGCGCCCCGAGACTTTCCAGCGCCTGCTGTTGCAGCTCCTTGTCCGTCCCTTCGAGCAGCCGCTTCGCCTCAATCTCAAGCTGACGCAGCCTCTCCACGTCCTTGGCGACACTAGCAGGCTCAGCCGAAATGCTCTGGCCGACGATTGCGATGGTCGAGAGGGAACTCGCTCCAAGCAGCTCGTTCCTTGCCTGGGCCGCGTTGCTCTCGGCGGCTGCAATCAGCGTCGAGCCCAGCTTGCCCAGGATCTGGCCGCTCATTCCCCGGAGCATCAATTTCGAGATGTGCGCCATCATCTCCGGCAACCCCGAGCAGGCGAAGAGGATCTGGCTGGCGCGGCCGGGCGGCAAAGCGCGCGGGCCGGAAAGATAAGGAGACTCTTCGGGACGCATGACGCCGATGCTGCGGGCGTAGCCGATGAGATCCGGCCCCCAAATCCTGTCGAGATTGGCATGCTCCGTATCGAGCGCTGCGTTGGCCCAAAGGGCGCTTCCCGCTACGATCGGGATGTGAGCGGCGGGAAATTCGCGCCTTATCAACTCGTCCACGCCTGCCAGAATTGCCCGGTGCGCCGAGGAGATGCCCGAGACGTCGTCGAGGCGGTTGATGAAAACGATTACGCGCTCTTTGCGCAGGCCATGCAGAATCCGCAGGAGCGCAAGGTCGGCGGCCGTCAGCGGCTGCTGGGCCGTGAGCACGATCACGAAGACATCGGCATCTTCGATAGCCGTAAGCGTGACCTCGTCGCGAACCAGCAGCGGATCGTTCGTACCTGGCGTGTCGATGACGGTCGCCGGGAACGCGAACGGTCCCTCATCGAAAAACAAGTCCGCGGCTTTGATGATGTCCGCAAATCGACCGGGTGCCGGCTCCAGCATCGGCTCGTCCAGATGCTGCCCCAGGCAGACGTAGCGCTCGACGATTTCCGGCGTGACTTCGGCATACCAGCGCGTTTGCCCGAACAGTTGATGATAAAACTGTCCAAGGCGCAGCTCCGCGCGGTGGCGCATTTGATCGAGATGCGGCCGCACCAGCCCTTCGTCGTAGCCGGGCACAAGGCGCTCGACGAGTTCCTTGAAGCGGCCTCCGCCCTCGGCCAGCCGATGCCATTCCTCGCGGTCGAAAAAAGTAAACAGCGCGCCGTGCCTGGGCTTCGCGGTGCTGCCGAAATGCAGGCGCGTGACCGCGGCCGTCCATGGATTGACGTCGGTCGGCAGGAGGCCGGGCGTCTGCGCAAGGGCGTTCACAAACGAACTCTTGCCCGCCTTTATCTGGCCGATGATTGCGATCTGGCTATTCTGGGTCTTCAACGCGGCAAGGCTCTCGCTCACCACCTCTCCGGCGGGGCTGCCCTGGAGGGTGGCCTGCAGTTGCCTGCCCATGCCTTCAATTTCGTCGCAAAACGCTCGCAAGCTGGCGCCGATCCGCTGCCCCCCGTCATCCGCGTCTGCTTCTCGGTGGTCCTCCAATGCTTCGTCTCCAATCACCGCAGGCCCCCCGCATAGTATAAAGCGGATTCCTTAAGACGTTCCGCTTCCCCGGAGGTCATGCCGGGCGCCAAGAGTCCGGACCGTTCCCGGTGTGCAGCCCCCGTCATCGCGAGGCGGCCCTTGGCCCCCACGGGCGTCCAGCTTCAGCGCCGCGCTCGCGGTTTCTGGATTGCTTCGGCCTTCGGCCTCGCGTTGACGGAAAGCGGTCAAAACTTGTGGCTACCGGTATCATTCGCTTCCCCGGGTTTGCCGCCAGCTTCGCAAGAGTGCGCCAAGTTCGAGGGGCTGTTTGCTTATCAGGGCAATATGCGTTGTATCCGCTGCGATACATTCCAGGTTTTCGTTGGCAGCCCCCAGGAACACGGCAAGCAGCGGGCCTTCAAAGGTTTCAAGGCCGTCCCGCCAAGCTTCCGCCGCTTGTGCTGCCTGTGTCATGTGTCCTGCCCGCCCGGATTGAGCCGAAGCGGGCGAGCGTTGCAGCCGTGCCGGGCGTAGGAATAGCCAGGCATCGGAGGCGCCCGGCTCAACCTGGTCAAAAAAGGCAGAAACGCAGCCGGCGGTTTCCGTTTCCGCTTCCATTTCCGCGGGCGGAACGGCAGCGGCCGCAAGCTCTGAAGCGCTGAAGGAGGGCAGGCCGCTCAATTTGCCATGAAGGACGGTTCGCGCCCGCACACTCACCTTGACCGGGCCGGGGTTCGCGGCGAGTTTCGCAAGCGCCCGCCCAAAGTGCCGGAGCAACGCATCCCTGACCGCGGCGGTTTCATGCGCTGCCGCCGGGACGCCTGCCGGTCCTTCCAGCAAAATGCTTGAAACGCGGGGCGCCTCTCGCCTTAGCATATCGTCGGGCGCGTAAGTATTCCCGGCCCTGGGACAGAGAACGGCGCGCTGGTGGAAGACATCGAATTCGAGCTGGGCGGTGGCGGATTGGCAAACAACAGAGCGTGGCAGCACGCTGCGCTCTATGACGCGGAATATCTCCCGCAGATTATCCGTGCTGGAGCCGTCCACTTGCACTCACCCCGCCGCAGCACGAACGTTTCTTCCTGCTGTCTGTCTAGCCCCAAGACGATCAAAGCGCGTTTTCAAGCGGCTCGACAGATGCGCGAGACTTCGCGATCACCATGCCGATATTTGCGCTCTTGCGGCAGATAAAGACGATTGCATGGTCGGTATGACGCTTGCAGCGCATGAACATGTGGAGTTGATTGTCGCTGAGGATGATGATCTCTTGGAAAAAGTGCCTGTCATCCATCGGCTGCTTGCGGTATTTCTTCCACTGCTCTTCAATGTTGGCAATGCTCGGACCTTGGAAAATGTCGGCGGTCTTAGCTGCAACGAACTCCAGGTGCCCGTGGTCGTAATTGCCTACATAAGTGACAGCAAGAAGCAATCCGGTGCTCATATCGACATATGCGCCGGCGATGCACTCAGGCACGCTTAACATTGACTGTTCTAAAACTTTATCGAGCGACAACGTTACCTCCTCAATATTCAAACACTCTCGACGCGGCACAGTAGGCCGTCAAGTTTAAGCCTCTTTGATTGAGGCTAGTAGCAGGCTCGAATAAGAATTGCAAGCTATAGTTACTCACGATTTGTTTACAATTATTCGCTGTTTTTGATTTTGGGGAGTAATTCCGTGAACGGAAACATGATGTAAATATCAATACTGAATTTAGTTACGGTCTTCACTCAACGGCGTCATCGAGGAAAGGCCCGCAACGGCACCCTGGCGGCCAAAACCTATGGGGTTTGGCATAACGCTACTCAGTATACACTCAGCGCTTGTGGGAGCCTTACCAGGCTGCGCATGAGGTGGTGCGCCGGCAGCAAGCGCAGCTTCGCCGCTTTCCTCGCCTTAGCGGCCGGTTCGCTTCGTGTAAGCGCATGTCTTCGAGACGGACACTGGCGCTCCTGACGGTCCCGTGCCTCCGGCACACCGCCTCGCGATGCGCTGCGCACGGGATGACATATTGCGTTTCAGAACAGCTCCACGTCCGCGGTTGCGGTGCTCGCGCCGGTGTTCTGCGGCACCGGCATGCCGTCGAGCTGCATCGCGGCGGCGAAGCGATCGCGCATTTCGCCCAAGGAGAAGCTGTCCGCGATCTCGCGAAGGATGGCCTCATCCGCCTCCGCGCCGGCCGCATTGGCGAGCGATGCAGACTCGCGGCCAATAACCCCAAGCGCGCCGTTGACGTTTTGAATGCGCTGCATAACCCGGTCCTGGAACTGCATGCCGACAATGGCGCCGCTGACCGCCTGCTCCATTTCCTGCGAGGAGACGGCGGTCTTCTGCAGGGCGTTGGCGATGGCCGCGTTTTGATCCACCAGGCAGTTCATCATCGCCTTGATGCGCGCTTGCGCGTTCACGTTCTCCTCCGACATCTCGATGGCCGAAATCTCCTTCAAGAGGCTGCCTCCGCGCTGCACCCCGTCGGATACCGTCAGAATTTGCTTTTTCACCGTGTCGGAGAGTGCATTGACCGCGCCGGCCAAGTCGCCGATCTCGGTCGCCACCACGGCAAAGCCGCGCCCCGCGGCCCCAGCGCGCGCTGCCTCGATTTTCGCGTTGAGAGAGAGAAGCTTCGTCTGCTTGTTGATTTTTTCGATCTGGGTGATCGAAGCCTGCATGGAGCGGATTTCCTGCTGCACTTCTCCCAGCGCACCGCTCATGGCGACGCTGCGGTTGGTAAGCTGGGTGATCTTCTCCACAAGCTCGGTAAGCGTCTGGGATAGGCTTGCCGAAAGGTCCGCGAGCGGGATGCTTTCGCCGTGCAGTTCGATTGTTTGAACCGACGACATCAAGCCTTGCACGGTTTCGGTCTGGGACCGCGCCGCCTGGGCCATTTTCTGAAACTTGCTGGCAAGCTCGTGTACATGCGTCTCGATGTCGTGCGAGGTAAGGGAGAGTTCGCCAGACAGCGATTCGATTGCCTTGCTCTGGGCGGCGGCAAGCGCGGCGCCTTCCGGAGCGGGCTCGTCCGCCAGGGAAATATTGAGCGAGGGGCTGCTTTTCTGCGGCGTCTCAAAGACCCGATTCAGCATTCCGTTCATAGGCGGCTTCTTCTTTGCATTTTATGGGGAAGCGATGTGCTTGGACACCCTTCAACCAGTTAAATTCGGATCGCCCGCTTGCCGCCATCCGCAGTAAGGTTCAGAATTTCCTGGGCCATCCTGGTGAGAGGTATTTCAGCCTCGACGGCGCCGATCTCGCGCGCCACCTTGGGCATGCCGTAGACCACGCAACTGGGCTCGTCCTGGCCCAGCGTGCGGGCACCGCTCCGGCGCATGGCGAGCAGGCCGTCCGCGCCGTCCTTGCCCATGCCCGTCAGGATGACGCCAATGGCGTTTTTCCCCGCCGATTCCGCCGCCGAGTGAAACAGCACGTCGACCGAGGGACAATGGCCGCTGACGCGCTCGGTCCCTTTGACGCTGCAGGTATAGTTCGCGCCCGAGCGGCTGAGCCGGAGATGCCGGTCTCCTGGCGCGATATAGGCGTGGCCCGGCAATGCGCGCTCCCCGTCGCGCGCTTCGGAGACGCGGATCGAGGCCGCGCCGTCGAGCCGCCGGGCGAAGCTCGCCGTGAATTGCTCCGGCATGTGCTGCGTGATGAGGATTGCCGGACTGTCGGGAGGCATCTGAAGGATGACGTGATGCAGAGCCTCGACGCCGCCAGTGGAGGCGCCGATGACGATGACTTTCTCCGTGGACGAATAGCCCGGAGGACGTTTGAGGACGGCGATTTCCGATGACTGCGGAGCCCACCTTTGTACGTGTGCCCCCGCGGCTGCCTTCACCTTGGCAACAATTTCGGACTGCTTGGCAAGCAGGCCGGATTGCAAGTTAATCGCCGGCTTGGCGATGAAATCCACGGCGCCGATTTCGAGCGCCCGCAGCGTGGCGTCAGCGCCTTCCTGGGTCAGCGAGGAAATCATGACCACCGGCATCGGACGCAACGCCATGAGCTTCTCAAGGAAGGTGATGCCGTCCATGCGCGGCATCTCGATGTCGAGCGTCAGCACGTCGGGATTAAGCTGCTTGATCTTCTCGCGCGCTATGATCGGATCGGGAACGGCGCCGACAACCTCGATATCGGGATCGGAGGACAACATGCCGCTAATCATCTCCCGCATCAGTGCGGAATCGTCGGCGACAAGTACGCGGATTGGATTGTGACTCACTTGGTGTCCCCTCAATCGAAAAGCTGAACGGAGCCTTCAACCGGCGCCGTCCGCAGAGATGCCTGGTACCGGCGTTCCTCCTCCTCGGCGCGCTTTTCGCTCGCCCCCATGAGGAATAGCCGCTTAACCTTACCGCTAGCTGGGTGATAATGGATGCGGCGGCCGTACATGCCGCCAAGATCGGCGGCGGCAACGCGCAAGCCCTCGTTGGCCAGGTAGTGCAGAGCGAAGTCGCTGTTCTTCTTGCCGATCATAACCGGCCCATTGGTGAAGTTCGCGCCGCCGAACAGCTTGATCTCCAGGCGCGAGCGCGGGCAACGCCCCATCCCCAGAACCAGGTTGATGAGCATTTCCATCGCGAAATTGCCGTAAAGGGTCGCCGCACTGCACGGATCGGTGTTGGAGAGGCCGGTTTCGCTTAACGGCAGCATGAAATGGTTCATGCCTCCCGCGCCAGTGACGGGGTCGCGGATGCAGGCGGCGATGCAGGAGCCCAGGATGGTGACGATGGTCTCCTTGGCGTCCTCGGTCGTATGGGTTTCCCCAGGCAGCAGGCGGGTCAGGTATTCGCCCTCCGTGCCGCTATAAATGCGCCGGCCTGGGCTGTCCGGCCCTAATTCATGAGGCATCACATTTCTTTTGCGGAGCGCGTTCATGAATCGATCTTGTGATAAATGGTGTGCCCGCGAAGCTTGAAGCGGTGCTGTTGATCGAGCAGCGACTCGGAGTGGCCCACATAGAGCCAGCCGCCGCTCTTGAGCATCGCGTGCAGGCGTTCGATGAGCTTGGCCTTCGTCGCGGGGTCGAAGTAGATCATCACGTTCCGGCAGAAGATTGCGTCGAACGGCCCGCTCATGGGCCATGGCCCCAAGAGATTGAGCTGCTTGAACGTAATGAGGGCCTGGACGTCCGGTGCGACGTGGACGCCCGCCGGCGGTCTTTACGAAGCAGTACTTGGCGCATCCCGGCTGGCACGTCTGCCTCGGCCGCGGCCGGATATGCGGCCGTCATGGCCTTGTTCAGCACCGCCGTGTCGAGGTCGGTGGCGAGCACGCGGCAATCCCAATCGCGTTGGGCTTCCCGCTGGGAGGCCATCGCCGTCATCGCGATGGAGTAAGGCTCCTCCCCCGTGGAGCACGCGGCGGACCAAATCCTGACACGCGGTTTTTCCGTGCGGTGGGTCTTCCAAATCTCCGCAAGCACGGTTTTCCCGAGATGCTCGAAATGATGGGCCTCGCGAAAGAATTTCGTGAGGTTCGTGGTGATGGCGTTGATTAAGGAGCCGATTTCGCCGTCGCCCGAGCCGCTGTCCAGCAGCGAGCAGTACTCTCTGAACGAGCGAAGGCGCAAGGCACGCAGGCGCCTTGCGAGACGCGAGTAGACCATATCGCGTTTGTGAGCGCCCAGCACAATGCCGCTGTGCTCGTAAACGAGACCCGCAATGGTCTTGAAATCCGCCTGGGTGAACGGAAACTCATCGCAGGGAGACGGTTTATGGGAACTCAGGGACATGTGCACCACGCTCATTGCGGAAGCGGAGGGGAAACGGCTGTTTCCCCAAACCGCAACTTCTTCCAGCCGCTAAAACTCCTTCCAGTCATGGTCGGATTCGCTCGTCGCCTTGAAGGCTGACGCGGGCACGGGCTTTCCATTGCGCCCGCCCGCGGTGCGCGCACCGATGGACTTGGGAGGCGCCACGGCGACTGGGCTTCTTGGCTTGCAGGGTTTGAGCCGGGCGCTTGGCTTGCGCGGGCTTCTCCACGGCGCCGTTCGCCTCCCCGATCTCGAAGCTGGACATCTTCTCGTACATGGTCTGCGCTTCGTCCTGGAGGGTCCGGCTCGAAGCGGCACTTTCCTCGACGAGGGCGCCGTTCTGCTGGGTCATCTGATCCATCTGCGTCACGGCCTTGTTGATCTCCTCGACGCCGGACGCCTGCTCCTTGCTGGCCGCGGCGATCTCCGCCACGATGTCGGCGACGCGATTGATCGAGGTAACGATCTCGCCAAGCGAGGAGCCGGCATTGCCGACGAGCTTGACGCCTTCCTTCACCTGGCGTCCGCTCTCGCCAATGAGGCCCTTGATGTCCTTCGCCGCGACGGAGGTCCGCTGTGCGAGCGAGCGCACCTCGGAGGCAACCACGGTGAAGCCCTTGCCGGCATCGCCCGCGCGGGCCGCCTCGACGGCTGCGTTGAGCGCCAGCAGGTTCGTCTGGAAGGCGATCTCGTCGATCACGCTGATGATCTCGGAAATCTTGTCGGAGGACCGCTCGATGCGCTCCATGGCTTCCACGGTCTTGCTGACAACCGAGCCGCCGTCCGTTGCGACGGAGCGGGCGTTGACGGCAAGCTGATTGGCCTGCTGCGCATTGTCGGCGTTCTGCTTGACGGTCGCGGCCATCTCTTCCATGGACGCGGCAGTTTCCTCAAGGCTTGAGGCTTGCTGCTCGGTCCGCTGGGCGAGGTCGTTGGTGCCAGCGGCGATTTCGGCGGCGGCCGAGGACACGGTCGACGAGGACTGGAGCATCATCGACACCACGCCCATCATCGTGTCGATAAGGCCGTTCACGCCCGCGCACAGGTTTTCGAGGTCGCCTGTCTTGCCCTCCATCGGAATGCGCTGGGTCAGGTCGTTCTGCTGCGCCGCCTCGACCACCTCCTGGGTCTGCTGCACCGCAAGCTGCAGGGCTGCCTGCTGGCGCAGTTCGCCCTCTTTTTGAACCGTGATGTCGGTCGCGTATTTGATGACCTTGTACGGCTTGCCGTTGCCGTCGAAGATCGGGTTGTAGCTCGCCTGCAGCCAAACATCACGGCCGCCCTTGGCGATGCGCTTGTACACGCCCGCATCGAACTCGCCGCGCCCGAGCTTGTCCCAGAACTGGCGGTATTCGGGCGAGTTCCTGAAGGAAGCCTCCGCGAACAGGCTGTGGTGCTTCCCCTTGATCTCATTCAGGGAGTAGCCCATGGCGCTGCAGAAATTGTCGTTCGCGGTGATAATGGTGCCGTCGAGCTGGAACTCGATCACCGCCTGCGTCCGCTGTATGGCGTCGATCTCGCCCTTCGCCTTGATGTTGGCGGCCTCAAGCTCAAGCTCGGTCAGCTTCCGGGTGGTGATGTCGGTCGCGTATTTGACGACCTTGTAAGGCTTGCCGTTTTGGTCGAAGATCGGGTTGTAGCTTGCTTGCAGCCAAACCTCGCGGCCACCCTTGCCGAGGCGCAGATACTGGCCGGCATCGAACTCGCCGCGGCCGAGCTTCTCCCAGAACTGGCGATATTCGGGCGAGTTCCTGAAGGACGGCTCCACGAACATGCTGTGGTGCTGGCCCTTGATCTCATTCAGGCTGTAGCCCATGGCATTCAGGAAATTCTCGTTCGCGGTAATGATGGTACCGTCAAGCTGGAATTCGATGACGGCCTGCGCCCGGCTGATGGCGTCGATCACCCCCTTCGCGTTGGTGGTAAGCTCGCGCAGCTCGGTGACATCGTTCCACTCGAAGACGTTGCCGTTATACACTCCGTTGCCGTCATATGTGGCGCTGACGCAAAGGGCGAAAGTCAGCGGGCCGACCTTGATGTCGGCGCGATGCGGAAGCCGGGAGGGATCGGCGAGCAGGCGGCGCTGTTTGGACGGGTCCTGGTGGAACACGTCGATGCAGGTGCCGATCATGTCGTCTGGATCGAAATCGCGCGTGAGCGTCTGGAAATGCTCGCGGTGCTTCTTCAAGATCGCCTTGGATGCTTCGTTCACATAAGTGATCTTGAAATCCCGGTCGACCAGCATCGTCGGGTTCGACACGGTGTCGAGAGCCCTGCGCACCTGCTCGTTGAACTGGCGCGCTTGCGTGTCCGCCGGGCGGGTTTGAGCGGCCTTTGCGGCGGGCTTGCGCACTTTCGGTTCCGCCGGGCTCGTTTGTACAGCCTTTGCCGCCGGCTTGCGCGCTTTCGATGCGGATTGAGACATTGGAGGTCCTTTAATTCTGGAGCGTTGGGTTTGCGATGTACTGATCGGCGATATTGGAGTTCCGGGCTTGGCTCTTACTTTTCCTGGCGGAGGCCGATGCATGGTCACGCCGCTTGCTGCACCTCGTTCAACTGCGACGAAGGCGCGCCCTGGCCCCGCACGAGCAATTCGTCGAGCGCCAGGATCACCACCATCGTTTCGCCGACGGGGACGATGCCTGAAAGGAAGTCCGCCGAGGCGCCGCATTCGGCTTCGGGCACGGGGCAGATCTGATTGCTGTCGATGGTGAGGATGTCCGAGACGGCATCGACGAGCAGGCCTGCCATGCGGTCCTGCGCGGCCACGATGATGATGGCGTGCGACCTTGAAGCCTCGGTGAGGCCCATGCCGAACCGGCAGCGCAGATCGTAGACGGGCACGATGATGCCGCGCAGGTTCATCACGCCCAGAATGTAGCCGGGCTGGTTCGGTAAGGGCGTCGTCTCCGTCCAGCCCTTGATCTCGCGGACGGCCATGATGTCTATGGCATAGCCTTCCTCGCCGATCTTGAAGCTGATGAACTGCTTCATGCCGCCGGCCTGGGCCTTGTCTTGCCTTGCTGGGGGCGCCTCTGCGGCCTGGACCGCTTGAGTTGTCGTCATGTCCGTCTCCATCTGGGATTAATCAGGCCGATGCGTGGATTTCCGGCGGCGCCGGTGCACGCCTTTGCTTGGGAACGCTCATGGGCATGTCCGGGCTTGCGTTTTCGTCTGTGGACGCTTCGGTTTCGGATAGCGCCTCGCAGGCAGCTTCCTCCTCCGCCCGCCAGTGCCCCGGCAGTTTGCAAAGCCCATCGAGATCCAGGATGAGCGCCACGCGCCCGTCGCCCAGGATGGTCGCGCCCGAGATGCCGTGCACCGCATCGAAATTTTCGAGAAGGCTCTTCACCACGACCTGTTGCTGGCCGATCAGCTCATCGACGACGAGTCCCGCCTTGGAGCCGTTTTCGGTTTCGATGACCACGACCAGCGCCTTCCAGGGGGCTGGGATCTTGCCCTGAATGTTCAGGATGCGATGCAGCGAAATGAGGCGGATGTACTCGCCGCGGATCGCCGCGACCTGGGTTCCGCCGGAAAGCGTGCGCACCTGGCCCCGGCTGGGGCGGATGCTTTCCACGATGCTGCTGAGCGGCAGGATGTATTTCTCTTCGCCTGCCGCGACCAGCATGCCATCGAGCACAGCCAGCGTGAGCGGGATTACCAGCGTGAAGCGCGTGCCCTTGCCGGGCGTCGTATGGATCTGAATACGGCCGCCGATATTGGTGATGTTGCGCCGCACGACATCCATGCCGACGCCGCGGCCCGAAATCTCGGTGACTTTCTCCGCCGTCGAGAAGCCCGGGGCAAAGATGAGGTTGTAAACCTCGTCGTCGCTGAGCTTTTGGTCCTCGCGCACGATGCCCTTCGCGATGGCGCTCTTGAGCACCTTCGCCCGGTCGATGCCCGCTCCATCGTCGGATATGGTGATGAGAATGTTGCTGGCGCGCTGCGATGCGGAAAGCTCGATAGTGGCTTCCTCGGGCTTGCCCGCCGCGCGCCTTGTGCCTGCGTCCTCGATGCCGTGGTCGAGGGCGTTGCGGATCATATGCGTAATCGGATCGGCAAGCTCCTCGATGACGGTCTTGTCCACCTCGGTCTGGTCGCCGTTGGTGACGAGCCTAACCTTCTTGCCAAGCCTGCCCGATATATCGCGGACGAGCCGCGGCATGCGCGCGAAGACGGACCTGACCGGCTGCATCCGGATCGCCATCACGCATTCCTGCAATTGCCTGGTCTGGGCGGCGAGTTCCTCGCTGCCCTTGGTCCACTGGTGGCGCTGCCCGCCGCCGCTTTCGGAAAGCTGCTGGGCGAGCATCGCCTGCGTGATGACAAGCTCGCCGACCATGTTCACGAGCCGGTCGACGCGCGCCAGGTCGACCCTGATGAATGTCGAGCCTTTGGACGTATGCGCCGCGGGATCGATCTGGTCCGCCTGCGCGGCTTGCGGCGCGTCTGCCCCATTCGCCTGACGGCTGGAAGCTTCCTGCTTGCCGCCCGCCTCTTCGATCTTGAGGAGGCATTCCTCGTCGACGAACTCGAACACCTCGGCCACCGCGGATTCGGGCGCCTTGGTGGTGAGATGGAAGACGAAGGACAGGTAGGCGGCCTCGGCATCGAGATGGGTCAGGTCCGGCAATTTGGATGTGTCGCACTCGACCTGCAGCTCGCCCAGGTGCTTCAGCTCCCGGATCAGGAGGAGCGGCTCGTTCGCATGCCGGAACAGCTCGCGATGGGGCTCGAAGACGATCCGGTAGGTACGGAGGTGCTGCTCCTCTTCTTGCGCGGCCTTCGCTGGAGCGGCTCCGGCGGATTCCTCGTCTGCCGAGCCAAGCAGCTCATGAAGCTCCGAAATCACGCCTGCCCCGTAGCCTGCCGGCAGGGCGCGCGAGCACCGCGCCGCATCGACAAGCTCCGCCAGGAGATCCGCGCCCCGGACGACCACGCTGAAGAGCTGCGCGCTACGTTGAATGCGGTCGCTGCGCAGCTTGTCGAGCAACGCCTCGAAGACATGCGCGAACTTGACCAGCTCCGTGAAGTTGAACGCCGCGGCACCGGCCTTGATCGAATGAACCGCCCGGAAAACCGCGTTCAGTCCCTCGCTGTCGATGTTTCCGGCCTGCAAGGCAGGCTGGCGCTCTTCGAGATCCTGCAGGATCTCGGTGCACTCCTCAAAAAACGTGGTTTGGAAGCGCTCCGTATCGGCTAGCGTCGGTACTATGGCGGACATCGTGGCGGCTCTCGCTGAAACTTAGGGGCAAACCTTGTTGACGACCTGAAGCAGCTTGTCGGGTGCGAAAGGCTTGACGATCCAGCCGGTAGCGCCTGCCTGCTTACCTGCTTGCTTCTTCTCCTCGCCGCCCTCGGTGGTCAGCATCAGGATCGGGGTCGATTTGAACTTCGGCTGGGCGCGGAGCTGCTTGACCAGCGTGACGCCGTCCATGTTCGGCATGTTGACGTCGGTGATGATCGCGTCCACGTGCGTCTTCGCCAGGAGAGCGAGCGCCTTGACGCCGTCCTCGGCCTCGACCACCTCGAAGCCCGCGCCTTTCAGCGTGAACGAGACCATGTCCCGCATGGTCTTCGAATCGTCCACGGTCAGGATTCGCTTAGCCATTCGCCGCTCTCCACTCGCTTAGCTGGTTTGGAAGGCCGAGGCTTTCGAAAGCCGCTTTCAGGGCTGGCGAAGGACCGTTGAGAATGAGGCTGCCGCCTCCGGCCGCGGCACTTTGCGCGGCTGACAGCAGAACCTGCACGCCCGGTGTCGATACTTGCTGGGTCTTGGCCCCGTTCAGCCGCAGCACAGGGCTTTGCTCAAGCGCGGCCGCGAGACTTTCCTGAAGCTCCTGCGCGTTGCCGATGTCCAGAATCGCGGGCAGTGTGAGCGCTTTGGCCCGCTGCCGTGGTGCCGCCTTCATGCCAGAGCCTCGCTGCTTGCATAGTCATGCAGTTGCGGGCGGATAATTACATCTGCGTACACAACCTGCCGTATATGTAGCGGGTAATATTTAACTGCAGGTTTCGGAAGCGGTTAAAGGACTTGGCGCCTGCGCGTTTTCTCAAGTCCGGCAGCGGCGCGGCAATCGAGTTCTGTGGCACACATTAATGCTATGTTGGTAAACGCGGGGAGCCGATGCTTTTTGCGCGTGCATTTTTGCGAATTTTTCCGCGTTTCAGGTCGAATTCTGCGTTTCAAAAACCCGGTTAAATATAGGGAGAGATTTGAAATTAACCATAAAACGGTGCATTTGCACCGGGCAGACAAGGCGGTCGCATCGTGAGTTGTCGTGCGATATCAATACCATAGCTAATACTTAAGATTTTAGAAGGAGTTCTCCGTTTATAATGCCCCGACGAAGAGAACCGGAAGGATTGCAGGATTTTGACCAGGAAGTCCGCGCGAACTCGGTTAACGATTACTTTATCGGGGCAAGCGGATGCTTTATCGCAGCCAGCGCGGGGGCGTTCACCTTCGAAGCGGCATTCGTACAGGGGCACGGTCCGGCGAGCGCGGTCCTGGGCTGCGATCAATGCAATCGCCGCCGCGGCGGCATGCCGGCGGTGCGCCCCTGCGCCGGGTCGCTGAACAGCTCCGCGAGCTTCTCCGTCATCGCGCCGGCCAGCTCCTCCGCGTCGGTGATGGTCACGGCGCGGCGGTAATAGCGCGTGACATCGTGGCCGATGCCGATGGCGATCAGCTCGACCGCCGAGTAGGTCTCGATTTCGTGGATGACCTGCCGCAGATGCTTCTCAAGATAGGTGCCGTTGTTCACCGAGAGCGTCGAGTCGTCCACGGGCGCGCCGTCGGAGATCATCATGATGATCCGCCGCTGTTCGGGCCGCGCCAGCAGGCGCGCATGCGCCCAGGCCAGCGCCTCGCCGTCGATATTCTCCTTGAGCAGCCCCTCGCGCATCGTCAGGCCCAGATTGCGACACAGATTGCGCCGCGTATTTACAAAGGCGCGGCTGTAATCTATAATTTACAGATGATCGAGGTGCGGCAAACCCCAATTTTCAGGGAATGGCTCGATGGCTTGGCGGACAAGCAAGCCGCCGCACGGATCGCTCAGCGGGTCGTAAGGCTACAAGCCGGACTGCTTGGCGACGCAAAATCCGTTGGTGGCGGTGTGTTGGAGTTGCGCGTGGACACCGGCCCTGGATACCGCGTGTATTTCGTCCTGAGGGGGCAGGTTCTAATCGTGCTGCTATGTGGCGGGGACAAGAAAACGCAAAGGCGGGACATCGAGCGCGCGAAAACGCTCGCAGGCGAGTTGGAGGACTGATGGTGAAAACTGAACCGTTCGACGCGGCACGCTATATCCGCACTAAGGAAGCGCAGGCAGAACTGCTCAACGACGCGCTTGCCAGCGGCAACGCGGCCTACGTTGCGCAAGCGCTCGGTGTCATTGCCCGCGCCCGCGGCATGACAGGGGTTGCGCGCGAGGCCGGCGTGACACGCGAGGCGCTCTACAAATCCCTGAGCGAGGATGGCGACCCACGCCTCACGACGCTTTTGGGAGTGCTGCAAGCGCTCGGCGTGACGCTGCACGCCGAAATTAAGCCGGCTGCCTGAACTCATACACCGGCTGGTGCTTGCCCTGACAGCGGTACCGGCGGAGGCATTCCCCAAAATAGGCAGCAAACCCAGGTAGATGATGCCCTCTAATAATTTTAAGCAAATAGATATAATTTCGTCTTCAAAGCCGCCCGTTAAGAACCTTCTCGCGCTCTTTGCCGTCTCCGCCGTACTCTTGTTTGTCAGCTATATAATTTATACTTCTGGCACCGGGAATGCGGGAGGGGGAGGATTGGGGCACTTTCGTAGCGCGCCGGTTGAAGGGCACGGCTTGCTCGGGGTGTTTTTGGGCATTATTTTATCTATTGTTTTTGCCATACTTTTTCAGTTGATATTCTCGTTAATCCCGCCCGCTGTTCAAAGCCTCTTGTTCCTGGCGCTTGGTCTTTTCGCCGCCTTTCATTTGATAAATGGCGTTATCGCTAGAACAAGGATGCCAATAGGCCGGATCGAGATCGGTGCAAATGGGATAACGTCTTTTGGCTTATTCGGGCGCACTCACTTGAACTGGGACAAAATCGCCCGCGTGAAAGCAATAGACGGCGGCGCTTTGATCGAATACGCCGCGTGGGATGGAAGCACCCAATCGCTCAACATTGCCAATATCGACGCTTCGCCCGCGCAAATTCTCGCTGTGATCTGGAAATACCGGCCAGACCTTCCCCGGGTGCGCTCAGAGTAAAGCGGCTGCGGCTAGTGCAACCTTCGCCGCGGGGGCATGCCTGCCGTCCGGCCCTGCGCCGGGTCGCTGAACAGCTCCGCGAGCTTATCCGTCATCGCGCCGGCCAGATCTTCCGCGTCGGTGATGGTCACGGCGCGGCGGTAATAGCGAGTGACATCGTGGCCGATGCCGATGGCGATCAGCTCGACCGCCGAATAGGTCTCGATTTCATGGATGACCTGCCGCAGATGCTTCTCAAGATAGGTGCCGTTGTTCACCGACAGCGTCGAATCGTCCACCGGCGCGCCGTCGGAGATCATCATGATGATACGCCGCTGCTCCGGCCGCGCCAGCAAGCGCGCATGCGCCCAGGCCAGCGCCTCGCCGTCGATGTTCTCCTTGAGCAGCCCCTCGCGCATCATCAGGCCAAGATTGCGCCGCGCCCGCCGCCAGGGCATGTCCGCGGCCTTGTAGACGATGTGGCGCAGGTCGTTGAGGCGGCCCGGATTGGACGGTTTGCCGGCGGCTAGCCAGCTCTCGCGCGACTGTCCGCCCTTCCACTGCCGGGTCGTGAAGCCCAGGATCTCGACCTTGACGCCGCAACGCTCCAGCGTGCGCGCCAGGATATCGGCGCAGCAGGCGGCGACCATGATCGGCCTGCCGCGCATCGAGCCCGAATTGTCGAGCAGGAGCGTCACCACTGTGTCGCGGAAGGTCGTCTCGCGCTCCATCTTGAAGGATAGCGGCTGGAACGGGTCGGTGACGACGCGGGAAAGCCGCGCGGTGTCGAGCATGCCCTCTTCCAGGTCGAAGTCCCAGGCGCGGTTCTGCTGCGCGAGCAGCCGGCGCTGCAGCCGGTTGGCGAGGCGGCTGACCGCCACGTGCAGGAGCGAGAGGTGCTTGTCGAGGAAGGCGCGGAGCCGGTCCAGCTCGTCGCTGTCGCAGAGGGCCTCCGCGCCCACAGCCTCGTCGAACTGGCGCGTGAACGGGTGATAGCCGAACGCCTCGGGCGCATCGAGCACGGATATGTTGGGCCGGCGCGGCGGCGTCTGCGGCTCGCCTTCGCCTTCCTCCCCGCCGGGCTCGTAATCACTTTCCGGGCATTCGATAGGATTGCCTTCCTCGCGGCCCTCGGAGACTTCCGTTTCTTCGGCATCGGCCTGCTGGCCAGACTCTTCCTCTTGCTCCTCGCCGCCTTGCGCCTGAGCCTCCTGCTCCTCGGCGCCGTCGCGGTTGTTCTCTTCCTGGCTCTGCTCGGTATTGCCTTCCATCAGCTCCAGGGCGACGAGCATGTCCCGCGTGAGCCTGGCGAAGGCCGCCTGATCGTCCACGGCCTCTTCCAGGCGCTCCAGCAGCGGGCCGGCCTTGTCCTCGATCCAGGGGCGCCAGACCTCCACGATGCCGTTCGCGCCGCGCGGCGGTTTCTGTCCGGTGAGCTTCTCGCGCGCGATCAGCGCCAGCGCTTGGTCGAGGGGGGCCTGCTGGCGGTCCACGTCGCGATCCGGCAGCCGCTCGTAGGCGCTGGCAAGCTTCGCGCTCAGGTTCTTGGCGACGCCGCGCATGCGTAACGAGCCAACCGCCTCCACGCGAGCGCGCTCGACCGCGTCGAACGCCTCGCGTGCCATCCCTTCCGGCGGGGCCAGGGCCGCGTGCAACTTGGCGTCGTGTGCGGAGACCATCAGCGCGATGGAGTCCGCATAGCCGCGGATGACGGCCACCTCCTTGCGCGACATGGCCCGGCTTGGCTGCGGCAGCCGCGCGGTCTTGCCGTCGAAGCCCGGTGCATCGGAGCCGAAGACGACGTTCATCGTCTTGGAGCCGGCCAGCGAGCGCGTCGCGAGCGACACCGCGCGCTTAAACGGCGCCAGGGGGTCCGGCCTTTTTTTGACGCTATTCACCATCGCCAGCACCTTGCCGGTGAGAAGACCCCCTCACTCTGTCTCTCTCCCCGCAAGCTCGCCTTGGCGAGCTTGCAACTCGAAGTGTCCGCATCCGCAAGCGGATGCGGATGGGAGAGAGGACGCCTGAATTAGACTCTGCCCTAACGAAAGGGCCGCAGCCTACCCCCTCGCTCCTCGGGGAGAGGGCTGGGGTGAGGGGGAACTCCTTCATTAGCTCAGCGCAATATTGGCGGTGGAGGCGGGCAGTTCCTCGCCGAAGCAGCGCTGATAGAACTCGGCTACCAGCCCGCGTTCAAGCTCATCGCATTTATTGAGGAAGCTCAAGGTGAACGCGAAGCCGATATCGCCGCCGAAGATGATGGCGTTCTCCGCCCAGGTGATGACCGTGCGCGGGCTCATGACGGTTGAAAGATCGCCGTTCACGAAGGCGGCGCGGGTGAGGTCCGCCAGGCGCACCATGTTGGCCACGGTGCGGCGGCCCGGCTCGGTCTGGTACTCCTTCACCTTGGCCAGAACGATGTTCACCTCGTCCTGGTGCGGCAGGTAGTTGAGCGTGACCACGATCGACCAGCGGTCCATCTGGCCCTGGTTGATCTGCTGCGTGCCGTGATAGAGGCCGGAGGTATCGCCGAGGCCGATGGTGTTGGTGGTGGAGAATAGCCGGAAGGCGGGATGCGGATGGATCACGCGGCTCTGGTCGAGCAAGGTGAGCTTGCCGGACACCTCCAGCACGCGCTGGATGACGAACATCACGTCGGGCCGGCCTGCGTCGTACTCGTCGAAAACCAGCGCGGTATTGGACTGCAGCGCCCAGGGCAGGATGCCTTCGCGGAACTCGGTGATCTGCTGGCCGTCGCGGATCACGATGGCGTCCTTGCCGACAAGGTCGATGCGGCTCACGTGGCTGTCGAGGTTGATACGCACGCAAGGCCAGTTAAGCCGCGCCGCGACCTGCTCGATATGCGTGGATTTGCCCGTGCCGTGGTAGCCCTGGATCATCACGCGGCGATTGAACGCGAACCCCGCCAGGATCGCCAGCGTGGTCTCGCGGTTGAACAGGTAATCGGGATCGAACTCGGGCACATACTCGCCCGGCTGCGAGTAAGCCGGGACCTCCATCGGACTGTCGATGCCGAACACCTGCCGGACAGACACCTTCATATCCGGCAGGCCGGCATGACCCGCTTCACCCTTCTTCATTGAAATCCTCGGCTTTTCTAACTTGGATTTTGCCTTCCGGCCCAGCGTCATCTCACAAGCCCGGCCTGCTTCAAATAATTGTAAGCAGCGAGCACTTCGCGGAACCGCTCCTCGGAGCTACGGTCGCCGTTGTTGTGATCGGGATGGTGCAGCTTCACGAGGGCCTTGAACTGTATCTTGATTTCGTCAGCCGTGGCATCTTCGTCAAGGTTCAAGGCCTGGAGGTGCTTCTTGGCGCCTTTTAGAATGACGCGGTGCCTCTCCACCGCCGGGTCCGGGCGCTTACGCGCTCCGCCGCGCACGGCCTTCAACAGCTCGAAGGGATCGGCGGCCGTGCCCTTGGCGCCGTCCAAGGCGTCCATGTTGGCCCGATCCGTACCGTGCACACCGATGGACCACGTAGGCCGGTGGCCGGTCGTCGCGGACTTCTGGAAGTCGGCGACCTCTTCGTCGCCCATGCCCGCGAAATAGTTATAGGCCTTGTTGTATTCGGCGACGTGCTCACGGCAGAAATAGTAATATTCGCCCTCGGATGCACGCCCCTTCGGCGCGCGGTGCGGCCCGCGCTTGTTGCAATTGCGCCATTGGCAGCCGGGCACATTGCTGGCCGGGGTTTCGGTCTTTCCCCGCCGCCCGCGGCTTATGCGAATGCCGTCAAAATATTTCGAGTCGAGTTTCATACGTTCGAACTGGTCCACACCCGCGTGCTCTCCTATTTAAGGGGGCGCGCTTAGCCCACAGTATGCTGCGGCGAGGCCGCGTATACAAGGTCTTGACAGAAGCCAAATTCTTGGTCCCAAAATTCAGGGTGTAACGGGCCAACGATCCAGGAGCCGCCGAGGCAGGAATGACAGTGGAAGCAACGATCCGCGACAAGCTTACGAAGGCCTTTGCGCCTTCAAGCCTTATTGTTGAAAACGAGTCCGCGAAACATGCGAGCCATGCCGGTTCGCGCGATCACTTCGGCCAAGCGACGGGCGAGAGCCATTTTCGCGTGGTGGTCGTTTCCGAGGCGTTCCAGGGCGCAAGCCTGGTCGAACGGCACCGGCGGATCAACACGGCGCTGAAGGACGAGCTTGCCGGCCCCGTCCACGCGCTCGCGATCAGGGCGCAGACCCCCGCCGAAGCCAGCCGCTAAGGTCTTGCGCACGCCAGCCGCTTCGTCATCCCGGCAACGCGGAAGCGTTATCCGGGACCGTAAGGGGAGCCGGCGTCCGATTAGATCCCGTGTCCGCGCAGCAGCACTTCGTGCCGCAACGCGCACGGGATGACGCAGACTGGTGGCGGCGGCCAATTCCGCTTCGATTGATAACACTGTAACGTTCAAGGACATAGGATGACCGCTCAACTCGATGGCCCCAGGCTCGCCCCAGCCGCTGGCGGCACGCCTCGGCAGCTCGTGATTTTCCTGCACGGCTACGGTGCGGACGGCAACGACCTGATCTCGCTGGGGCGCGAATGGGCGAAGGATTTGCCGCATGCCGCCTTCGTGTCTCCGCATGCGCCGGAGGAGCTTGCCGGCGGCTATTTCGGCGGCCGGCAGTGGTTCGCACTGGAGACGCGAAGCGAGCATGAGTGGGAGGAGGGCGTGCGCAGGGCTCAGCCGGTGCTGGCGGCCTTCATCGCAGCCGAAGCCGCACGCCATAAATTGCCGCTTGGCGCGGTCGCGCTGGTGGGCTTCAGCCAGGGAACCATGATGGCGCTGCAGACGGGCCTGCGCCTGAGCGAAGCGCCCGCCGCCATCGTGGGGTTCTCGGGGCATCTCGCGGGTGCGGCCCGGCTCGCCGCCGAGATCGAGTGCAAGCCGCCGGTGCTTCTGCTCCACGGCTCCAGCGACGACGTCATCCCCGTGCAAGCGATCCACCACGCCAGGATGGCGCTCGCCGCGGCCGGCGTGCCGGTGGAGTGGCATGTCAGGCCCGGCCTAGGGCACGGCATCGATCCAGAGGGCCTGAAGGCGGCCGGCCAGTTCCTGCGCGCGTCGTTCGGATTGAGCTGAGCCCAAACCGCGCTACGTGATTGCGAAGGCACCGCGTCGAAGCAATCCGCGGGCCGGAAGCGCAAGGCCAGTCCCGATCCCACGGCCCCCGAAGGCGGCCTTGCGATGACGGACAGTTATGATTTTCGACCGCTGTTCACGGCCCCGTCTCCCTTTGACGGCGCCGCTGGACCGCCCTACTGGAACGGTTCCCGCAAGGCCTGTTCAATCCTTCGATCCGGCACAAGCCACATCAGGGCAACCGCAACATAAATGGCATGAGCGACCCACGGCAGCAGAAACGCAGCCGCAATTGCCGTCGCATAAAGCGCGGGCGAAATCTTGCCTTTGAGGTCTTTTCCCAATGCCCGCGCGAGCGCGGCATCCTTTCCGTTGACCCGGATTATGGCGTTTTGCAGCAGATAGTACGCAATCGATGGCATGAGCAGTGCGATGCCGTATAGCGCGGTCGGCGCCTCGGTGAAATGGTTCTCGCCCATCCATCCGGTGGCAAATGGTATGAGGGATAGCCAGAACAGCAGATGCATGTTCGCCCACAGGATCGCACCGTTCACCCTTTTGCACATGTGCATCAAGTGATGGTGATTGTTCCAGTAGATGGCGACGTAGAGAAAACTCAGGATGTAGGTTGAAAAGAGCGGCGCCAGCGCGGCGAGCGACTGCCAGTTGGCATCGTGAGGGGGCTTCAGCTCCAGCACCATGATGGTAATGATGATGGCAATGACGCCGTCGCTAAACGCGGTCAACCGCTCCTTTTGCATGCAACGCCTTGCTATCCCAACTTCGAATAAGCGCGCCGCAGCCGCCCCAGCCAGTTTGGCGCGCCTCCATACTTGGGATGCCCCCAGCAAACGGCAATGCTGACACTGCCGTTCGCTGCGCCCGCTATTTTTGCACAGCATCCAGCCGCGCTTTGAGATGGCTGCGGCTGAAGCCGAAATAGATCGCCATGCCCACCACAAGCCAAGCCACGAGCCGTATCCAAGTGTCGATATCGAGCGACACCATCATGGCGAGGCAAACCAGAATGCCGCCGATGGGCACGAACGGCACGAAGGGCGTCCGGTAGCCGCGCTCCATCTCTGGGTGAGTTTTGCGCAGGATCATCACGCCCGCGCACACGATCATGAACGCGAGCAGCGTGCCGATGGACGTCATGTGCCCGAGAACCCGGATCGGAACGAGGCCGCCCAGCAGGCCGGTGCCCACCATGAAGATCAGGTTCGAAACCCAGGGCGTTTTCCACTCGGGATGCAGCTTCGAGAACACCTTGGGTATGAAGCCGTCGCGCGACATCGCATAGAAGACGCGGCTTTGCCCGAGTAGCATGACCAGCATCACCGTGGTGAAGCCGCCGATCACGCCAAGCGTGGTGCGCGTCCTGAGCCACGGGAACGGGGTCTGGTTGATCGCCGTGACGACGGGGTGTGCGTCGTTCTGCAGGTCTTTATAATTGACGAGGCCGGTGAGGACGAAGCCGAAGGCGATATAGAGCACCGTGCAGATTGCGAGCGAGCCCAAGATGCCGATGGCCATGTCGCGCTGGGGATTTCTGGCCTCCTGCGCGGCGGTCGAGACGGCATCGAAGCCGATATAGGCGAAGAAGATCACGCCTGCCCCGCGGAAGATACCCGACCAGCCGAAATGTCCGAACTCGCCCGTGTTCTCCGGGATGAACGGCACGTAGTTCTGCGTCTTGATGTAAAAGAACCCAACCGCGACCACCGCGATCACTACGGCGACCTTGATCACGACAATCGTCGAATTCACGGTCGCCGATTCCTTGATGCCGCGGATGAGCAGTGCCGAGATCAGCGCGATAATGAACATGGCCGGCAGATTGACGATGCCGTGCACCAGGGTGCCATCCGCGAGCGTGGCGATCTCGAAGGGCGAAAGCGTCCACTGCGCCGGCAGGTTGATGCCGAAATCGTGCAGGAGCGAGGTCACGTAGCGCGACCAGCTTACCGAAACGGTGCCGGCGCCCACGGCGTATTCGAGCACGAGGTCCCAGCCGACGATCCAGCCCACAAGCTCGCCTAGATGTCGCATAGGCGTAGGTGTAGGCGCTGCCGGACACCGGGATCATGCTCGACAAGCTCGGAATAGCACATGCCCGCGAAGCCGCAGCCGATCGCGGCGATCACGAAGCTGATAACCACCGCTGGACCCGCATTTTCGCCCGCGGCAATGCCGGTCAGCGAGAACAGGCCCGCGCCGATGATAGCGCCTATGCCGAGGCCGATCAGGCTCAAGGGGCCTAGCGTGCGGTGAAGCTGGACGCCATGCGGGTCTTCGCCGAGACCGTCAATATCCTTGCGCTGAAATAGCGATTTGGTCCCGGCTGCGGCATGCTCATTCATATTTCCCGCCTGCGGCATTCGCGCCCTCTTTCGATCCCTTTAGCCCCGGCGTTTATAGAAACACACGAGGCCGCGCAATGCTGTAGTGATATTAGCGTGCCGGGATGGTTTCGCCGTGAGCTTCTTGCCGGTGCTGGCCGGGCCGGATGCGCCAGGGTGCAAATTGGCAAGGGCTACATAAAACGGCCACTTTCCCGGATAAAACCTATCTAAATTTGTATTGAGGCCGATTATGAGTGTTTCTCCAGAGCTTTGCAGGGCAGCGCGCGGGCTGCTCGGATGGTCGCAGCAGGAATTGGCGAGCCGGGCGCAGGTGGCCCGCAAGACGATTGCCGATTTCGAGCTGAGCCAGGTCAACCCGCATCCGCGCACGCTGCGGGACGTGGTTGCGGCCTTGGAGGCTGCCGGTGTCGAATTTCTGCCCGCCGAGGCAAATGTCTCAAGGGGCGGCATCCGCATCAAGTGGGATGGCGGCGCGGGCGGCAGAAAGAGCGCGGTTCCGGCGGCGACTGGGCGCGCCGGGTGATCGCTGAGGGGCCTTCGCCGGAGCATTCGACCGGATTTGGATCAGCAAAGCTCGGCGACGGCCGCGCGCAACTCTTCGATGCCAAGCCCTTCCACCGCCGAGGTCGCCAGCACAACCGGGTGAGCGGCGGGGTGCTTTTTAAGCTCGGCTTCCGTCTCGGCAATCACTTTGTTGAGGTCGCCCGATTTCGGCTTGTCCCCCTTGGTGAGCACCGCTTGGTAGGACACGGCCGCCTTGTCGAGCATGGTCATGATCTCGCGGTCGGACGGCTTGAGCCCGTGGCGGCTGTCGATGAGGAGCATGACGCGCTTGAGCTGGGGGCGGCCGCGCAAATAGTCGTGGATAAGCTGGGTCCAGCCTGCGACGAGCGACTTCGGCGCCTTGGCGTAGCCGTAGCCCGGCATATCGACCACATACAAGATGTCGCCGACCGCGAAGTAGTTCAGCTCGCGGGTGCGCCCTGGCGTGTTCGAGACGCGCGCGAGGCTGCGGCGGCCAAGCAGCGCGTTCAGGAGGCTCGATTTGCCGACGTTGGAGCGCCCGGCAAACGCAACCTCGACCCTGTCGCCGGGCGGCAGCCCCTCGACACTCGCGACGCCCAGCACAAAGTTCGCGGGCGTCTTGAAGAGTTCCAGCGCCTTAAGGGCCGCCGCTTCTATATCGTCCACAGCGGACACTATCGCCTCACTCCAATTTCGCCCTGATTGCTATCGAAGACCCCCTCATCCTGTCCTTCTCCCCAAGGGGAGAAGGGACGCCGGAACTGTCCTCTTACCTTGATGAGAGGGCCGCAGCCTACTCCCTCTCCCACCCGCATCCGCTTGCGGATGCGGGATACTCAAGTGGCTAGCTCGCCAAGGCGAGCTTGCTGGGAGAGGGCTGGGCCGTTCGCGGCTGGCCTAACAACTTCCGAGCTGGCACGGCGGCCTCACTCGGCCGGCGTGCGGCTTCTGCCGTTGTTCTTCAAGCGCGAGCGGACTTGCTGCACCCTGCCATGCACCGTCTTGATGCCGACATTGTGCAGGATGTCGATCTCGACCCCCTGCCGCTTCATGATGTAGGCCTGCTGCGAGAAGGACAGGATGTTGTTCCAGGTCCAGTAGAGCACCAGGCCCGCCGGCAAGCGAGCCAGCATGAAGGTGAAGACCACCGGCATCCAGGCGAAGACCTGCTGCTGCACGGGGTCGGTCGTCGTGGCGACAGCCGCATCTGCACCCACATCGAGATGCCCATCAGCAGCGGCAGGATGCCCAGCATGAGGAATGCCGGAGGGGTCCAGGGGATGAGCCCGAACAGATTGAAGATCGTTGTCGGGTCGGGCGCCGAAAGGTCCTTGATCCAGCCGAAGAACGGTGCGTGGCGCATCTCGATCGCAACGAGCTGCACCTTATAGAGCGAGAAGAACACCGGGATTTGGATGAAGATCGGCAAGCACCCGGCCATCGGGTTTACCTTCTCGTCCTTGTAAAGCTTCATCAGCGCTTCCTGCTGGCGCGCCTTGTCGTCCTTGAAGCGCTCCTGGAGCGTCTTCATCTCCGGCTGAAGCTTCTTCATCTTGGTCATCAACTCGAAGGACTTGTTCGCGATCGGGAAGAAGCGCGGCCTTGACGACGACGGTTGTGAGCAGGAGGGCAACGCCGAAATTCCCCACGAGCTGATAGAGGAAATCCATCAGGTAGAACATCGGCTCAGTAATAAAGAAGAACCAGCCCCAGTCGACGAGCTTATTGAAATGATCAATTCCCAGATCGGCCCGGTATTTTTCGAGGAGCTTGACCTCCTTGGCGCCGGCGAAAATCCGGTTCGTCACGATATCCTTGCCGCCCGCCGCGACCGTGACCGGCTCCTGAAGGTAATTGGCGTAAAAATGCTTGTTCTCATTGCCGAACATCATGCCGTCGAACGGCTTCGACTGGTTCGGGATGAGCACCGCCGCCCAGTATTGCGAGGTAATGCCGATCCACCCGCCCTTGGCCGAGGCGTTGACGTCCTTGGCGTTGCTCGTCGCTGGATCGTAGTTCTTGAGCGCCGTCGAATAGGTGACTTCCTTGAGCCCGTTGCCGCCGAAGACGCCGATCAGCCCCTCATGCAGCACCGAATAGCCCAAGGTCTTGGGCTCGGTTAGCTCAGCCACCTGCCCCCAAGGACGGAGCGTCACGGGGTGGCCGGTCTTGTTCTCCACCTCGTCGGCGATGGTGAACATGTAGTGATCGTCGACCGAGATTGTGCGCCGGAAGATAAGGCCCGCGTCGTTGTCGTAGCGCAGCACCACCGGATGGGCCGCGGTCAGCGGTCCGGTTCCTTCCTGCTGCCACAGCGTGTCCTCCCCGGGCAGCTTCACCCCGGGCTCATTGCTCCACCAGCCTGTGTAGGTGAAATAGGGATGCGGGCTGCCCGAAGGAGAAAGCAGAACGACATTGGGGCTCTTCGGCTTGACCGTCTGCCTATAGTTGCGCAGGATCACGTCGTCGATCCGCGCGCCTTTCAAATTGATCGAGCCTTGCAGAGCGGGGCTGTTGATCGCAATGCGCGGCGAAGCGGCGATGGCGTCCTCGCGCGTGGCGAAGGCGGGGGAAAGCGCTGGCTGCCCTGGCCCGGATGCTGACGGGCGTACCGGAAGAAGCCGCGGGTACTGGCGGCGCTCCGGGAGTTGCCGTCTCGCTCTGGGCTGGTTTCGGCGCATTTTGGCTCGCCTCGATCTGCTGCTGCTGGTGCTTGCGCGCTTGCTTCGGCTGCAGATAAAGGAGATCCCAGCCGATGACCACGGCAAACGAAAGCGCAACGGCGAGGATAAAGTTTCTGTTGTTTTCCATAACCCGCTCAAGGGAGAGACGTCAAAATGCGCGGCAAAAGTCCCGCTTTCGCGAGTGCCTGTCCGCTTTTAGCCGGCTTAAGTCCGCGATGGAACATAAACCGCGCAACACCCGCGCCGCTATCGCGAGATATGGTGACTGTCCTATCCGGGCGCGCAGGCTGGCTCACCTTATGGAACGCTATCGCGCCGTCCGCAAGTAGTTGAGCGAAATTTAGGCTTGTTTCCCTCGCTCCTTCGCATTTTTGACATTGAAGCAATTTAGCATAGGTGTTTTGAGGAATCGTTAAAGAGCTGGGTCGCGCACTAGCGCATTGATGTGCATGAATAAAATCTACAGCCATCGGCCGCCGGGCTGCTTTTTGGGGTTAATCTCAAATCGCTGCGCGTATTTAACGGGATTCTGGAAACGCGGAATCGGGGCAAAAGTGCGAAGAAATACGCAAAAAAGTGACGGTAGAAAATTAGGAGGACGCGGCGTTTACCATGTCCGCATTAAGGACGATGGCGCCTTACGCCATGCGAACCATTTATTAAGCCATGCGCCCCGGCCGGCTGTTTCCCCGTTCCACTCCGGAAGTGCCGGAGGCATTTTCCAGATCCGTTACGAATGCAAAGCACCTGCCCGCGATCCCGGACGGAGTGCCGGCGCTCTTCCGGGATGACGCCGGTTGAATGAAGCGGCCGCCCGGATTCGATATCGCGGCCCGGGGATGGCCTGGTCCCGAAAAGGGCGGCCTTCTTCGCCGGCTTTCGATGTCGCGCCTTCGGGATGGCCGCTGCTCCGCGCACGTTATAACGTCTGCGGAAAAGATCGGCCGCACGCCCATTCGAACGGAGCGCGGCCGTCCCTGGCCGGCTTCCCTACAAATTTAGGCAAGTCTTACTGTCGTCACGCTTTCTGGTTAGCTAGGCCCAGGGGTCAGGACGCTTAGGGGAAAACATGCTGCTTGCATCGCATTGGCGCGCCCGGAATTTGGGCGCGGTTTTGTTTCTGACGATTGTTGCCTTAAATCCCGGCGCTTTCGCCCAGGCCGGCGACGGCGCCAAGCCAGACGCGGCCGGGTGCGAGGCGCGGGAGATCGCCGCCGCGATCCGCGGTTGCACGGCGCTCATCGAGACCGGGGGCCTGGCCGGTGAGAAACTGGCGCAGGCCCATTTCAAGCGCGGCAAAGCCTACGCCAAGCGGTCGTATCATGCGGAGGCCATCGCCGGCTTCAACCGGGTCATCGAACTCGATCCCAACAATGCGAATGCCTATCGCGAGCGCGGCCGAAGCTACAGCGATCTGGCCGAGCCGGTGCGCGCGGATGCGGATTTTGCGGAGGCAATCCGGCTGGCCCCCGACGATCCAGAAAACTACGCCACCAGAGGCTGGTTTCGTAAGGGAGAGGGAGACAAGGAACCCGCCAAGGCCGATTTCGAGCAAGCGATAAAGCTTGCGGACAAGGCGATAGAAGCAAAGCAGGATGCCACCCGCGCGCTTCGCGCCCGGGCGGATGCGTATGTGGGCATCGACGACTACGGCCGGGCTCTCGCCGATTTGGAAGAAGCACTGGACCTCAAGCCGGACGACGAAACAGCCTATGCGGATCGCGGCATGATTTACAGCCTCAAAGGAGAACAGGACAAGGCGGCAGCGGATTACACCAAGGCCCTTGAGCTTCAGCCGGAATATTGGCGTGCCCTGAGCGAGCGCGGGAACCTGTTCGTGTCGCGGCTGGACTACGACCGCGCGATTGCCGATGCGTCCGCGGGCATCAAGCTGAACAAGCGCAATGCACACGCATTTGCTAATCGCGGCTATGCCTATCGCAGCAAGAAGGATTACGCCCGCGCCGTCGCCGATGCCAGCGAAGCGATCCGGCTCCTGCCCAATTTCACCAACGCTTACGCCAACAGGGGCTGGGCCTATTTCAAGCAGAAAGATTACGAGCATGCGCTCGCGGACTTCAAGCGGACGCTTGAGCTGAACCCCAAAGTTACGGGAGCGCACAACGGCATAGGGCAAGTCTACATCGCCCAGAAAGATTTTCAGCGCGCCGTTGCGGAATACGACGCTTTGATAGCCGCCGATCCCAGCTCCGATAACTACGTGATGCGTGGCGACGCCTACAAATCGCTTGGTGACAGCGACAAGGCGGCTGCCGATTACAGCGAAGCCATCCGCCTGAAGCCGGACAATAAGCTGGCTTTGGGCGCGCGGCAGCAACTCTATGACAAAATCGGCGACACCCGGAAACAAATCGCCGACCTGAAGGAGCTGACAAGGCTACTTCCCGACGAAAAGACGTATTATATTGCACTATCCCAGGCATACCAAAAAGTTGGGGACAATGATCGGGCTATTTCCGTGCTCGACCAGCTCATTCGCAAAATGCCCGATGCTGTAACGGCCTATCATGTCAGGTCGAGTTTTTACGCGAGTGCGGGTGAGATCGACAAGGCGCTCGCGGATGCCAATCAAATCATCCGGCTAAAGCCTGACGATCCAACCGGATACGACTACAGAGCGCAGTATTATGTTGCGAAGAGCGATTTCGACAACGCAATCGCCGACCTGTCGCAGTCGATCCGGCTCAATCCGGATGGCGCCGCCTCTAGTTACTGGTCGCGTGCAATCGCCCGCAATTTCAGGGGCGACTATGTGCGTGCCATCGAGGATGCGACGCACTCCATCGAATTGGCGCCCAACATCGAGCTGGAACAACTGCGGAAGATGGTGCTTGAGAACGCCTACGCCATCAGGGCCATTGCCCGCTCAAACGTCGGCGACCTGGAGAACGCGCTTGCCGACTACAACGAGGCTATCAAGCTTAGCCCTAACGATGCCGATGCCTATTCGTCCAGGGGGCTGTTTTATTTCTGGCGAAATCAGTACGATCTCGCCATCCAGGACTTCGACAAGGCTCTGCAATTGGACCCCAAGGAATGGGTTTCGCGGAGCACGAAGTCCCTGGCGCTCCTTTCGCAGGGCAAGGTTGAAGAGGCCAGCAAGGAGGCGGACATAGGCCTGCGCTCGGGAACGAACCGGGATTCCTATCTCGCTGTCCGCGGCGCAATCGCATACGAGCAAGGAAAGCACGCCCAGGCGGTCGACGACTTGAGCGAGGCGATAAAGTTGTCGCGGTTCAAGACACCGGGCAACTACATGCGCCGCGGGCAGGCCTACGAGAAGCTCGGACAGAAGGCGCTCGCCATGGCCGATTATACCGCCGCCGTCGAGCTGAACGTGCCGAACCCTGCCCAGCGCGACGCCCGGGTGATCGCACGCGAGCGGCTCGGCGTGCTGCAGGGCGAAACCGTTGCCGCGACGCAGCAGACCGCGCAGACCCAGCAGGAGCCGAAGAAGCAGCAGCCCATCGATCCGGGCCGGCGCATCGCGCTCGTGATCGGCGTGGGCGCCTACACGAACGCGCCGGGCTTGCGCAACCCGCCGAACGACGCCGCGGCCGTGGCCAAGGCTCTGCGCGAGCTTGGCTTTTCGGACGTAACCGAGGTGCTCGATCCCAGCCGCGCGGACCTTGAAGCAGCCCTAATGGCCTTCGGGGACAAGGCGGCGGAGGCCGATTGGTCGTTGATCTTCTATGCAGGCCACGGAATGCAGGTGGACGGCCGCAACTTCCTAATCCCAACCGACGCGAAGCTCGCCAGCGACCGGCATGTGGATTTCGAGACGGTCGTGCTCGACAAGGTCATCGAGAGCATGAACGGCACGAAGAAGCTCGGGCTCGTGATCCTCGACGCCTGCCGCGACAATCCCTTCCTGAAGCGAATGAAGCAGACGCGCTCCGCCCGCTCGTTCGGGCAGGGGCTCGCGGCGGTCGAACCAAGCCAGGGCCAAATGATCGTCTACGCCACCAAGGACGGCTCGGTCGCCGAGGACGGCGAAGGCGACCACAGCCCGTTCACCAAGGCGCTCCTCACGCACATTTTCGAGGCGCGCCTCGATATCCGGCTGATGTTCAGCAAAGTGCGCGACACGGTCCTGCAATCGACCCAGAACCGGCAGCAGCCTTTCACCTATGGTTCTTTGCCTGGGGAAGGTCTATTTTTCAAACTTGCGGAAAAGTAGGGAAATGCCAGCTTGGCGCATGCGCACCGGACTCTAGTTACAAGAGATTCGGCTGAACGGTTTGCCCGGCAGCGTCACCCCGGAAATGCCAGAAGCATTATCCGGGGCCGTTACGAACGCTGGCGCTTGTTACGGTCCCGGATAGCCGCAAGCGGCTTCCGGGACGACGGCGGTGAGCGAATTACTCAACCGGACCTCGCATCACACGATTGTCACGGCCTGCGGCCAGCAATAAGACGAGCATATAAGTAGGGGAAGACATGGCGCGGGGTTCGCATCGGCTGGTCAACTGTCTGGCGGCCAGTTTTCTTTGGCCGCGTTTGCATTGAGCCCAGCCGCCCTTGCCCGCCAACGCAGCAGCAGCAGCGGCGCCGCGGTGGACGCTGGCGCGTGCGAATCGCGGGAAATCGCCACCGCGATCAAAGGCTGCACGGAAATCGTCGATAATGGGCAGGTGCGCAACGCGAGGCTCGTGCAGGCCTACCTCAATCGCGGCAAGGCCTACGCCAAGCGCGGCAATTTTGCCGAGGCTATCGCCGATTTCGACGAGGCCATCCGGCTCAATCCCAGCAATGGCGAGCTTTACCGCGAGCGCGGCGACGCCTACCGGGCGCGGAGGGAACTTGAGGCCGCCGGGGAGGACCTCACCGCGGCGATCCGCCTGAACCCCAACGACGCCAGGGCCTATACGCTCCAAGGCTGGCTCTATGCGCAGAACGAGGATAAGGCCCGCGCAAAAAGCGCCTTCGAGCGGGCGCTGAAACTGGCGGACGCGGCAATCGCCGCGAAAGACGAGGTGGCGCTGGCCCGATACTACCGCGCCGAAGCGCTTGCCGGCTTGGGCGACTACGACAAGGCCATCGCCAGCTACGATGCGGCCATCAAGCTGAGGCCCGGCGACGAGACGGCTTATGCGGATCGCGGGGTGATCTACGGCATCAAGGGCGACAAGGACCGCGCGCTTGCCGATTTCAACAAGGCGCTCGACCTGCAGCCCGACTATTGGCACGCCACGAACGAGCTAGGAAGCCTGTATATCCAGATCGGGGAATATACGAAGGCGGTTGCGGAATACGATTTTGCGATCAAGCTTGGCAGCGATAACGCGCAAGCCTATCGCTTCCGCGCCGCCTATGTGAACAAGGGAGACTTCGACCGCGCCATCGCCGACGCCAGCGAAGCCATCCGCCTCATCCCGAATTTTGCCGATGCAATCGCCGTCCGGGCTTCCGCTTACCCGGCAAGAAGGACTACGAGCAGGCCATAGCCGGCTTCAACCGCGCCATCGAGCTGAGCCCGAAAAGTGCGGCCGCCTATAGCGGCAGGGCCAGGGTCTACAGCGATAAGAAAGACCTCCCCCGCGCCATCGCCGATGGCGATACCGCGATTGCGAACGACCCAAGCTTCGCCTCCTACCTGGTGCGCGGCCAGATTTACGAAAGTGCCGGAGACGATGAAAAGGCGCTCGCCGATTTCGCGGAATCGATCCGCCTGAAGCCCGCGAACGCAGGTGCCTTCACCAGCAGGGCGCGGATTACGGCAAGCGCGGCGACTACGCAAGACAGATCCCAGACCTGGATTCCGCAATCGAGTTTGGCAGGGACAACGCACAGGCCTACTTGAACCGCGCCGCCGCCTACCGGAACAAGGGGGACTTCGACCGCGCCATCGCCGATGCCAGCGAGGCGATCCGGTTCGCGGCGAACTTCGCGGAAGCATTCGCCAGCCGGGCTTCCGCTCAAGCCGGCAAGAAGGACTACGACAAGGCCATCGCCGATTTCAGCCGCGCCATTGAGCTGGCCCCGAAAAACGCCGCAGCCTTAAGCGGCAGGGCCAGGGCCTATGGCGAGAAGAAGGATTTCGTCCGGGCGCTTGCGGATTGCGATGCGGCGGTCGCGAACGACGCCAGCTTCGTCAATTACCTGGTGCGCGCCCAAATTTACGAAAGCGCGGGCGACGATGCGAAGGCCGCCGCCGATTTCAGCGAAGCCATCCGGCTCAATCCGGATAATGCCGGGGCTTACGCGGGCCGGGCGCGGATTTACGCGAAGGTCGCTGATTACGGCAAGCAGATCGCCGATCTCGACGAGGAAATCCGCTTGGCTGTCGCCCAAGGCACCTCCCAAGGCCCGCTCGACCAAGCCTATCTCGCGCGCGCCGAGGCCTTGGGCAACAACGGCGAGCTTGGCCGCGCCATCGCCGAGTTGAATAAGCTCTTGCTGAAGAATGCGGATTATTACAGCGCCTATAGCATCAGGGCAGCGCTTCACCTGAAGGCCGGCGACAACGATACGACCGTTACGGACGCAAACGAGATGATCCGCCTGCGGCCGGATAGCGCCGAAGCCTACCGCCTCCGGTCCGCCGCCTATTTGCAGAAAAGCGATTTCGGCCGCGCGATCGCCGACAGCAACGAGGTTCTGCGGCTTCTGCCGGCCGGCAGCGAGGCCTATGCGGCGCGGGGAGGGCTATTTCTGCCAGAAACAATACGAGCAGGCGATTGCCGATTTCGACAAGGCCTCGCAGCTCAATCCAGCGGCCACGGTTTGGCGCAGCTACAAGGCACGCGCGCTGTTCGGCCTGGGCAAAGCCACCGAGGCCGGCGCGGAGATCGAGGCGGGGCTCAAGCTCGCCAGCGGGCGTGACCGCTTCCTTTCGGCGCGCGGCGAGATCGCTTCCACGCAAGGCAACCACGCTCAGGCCATCGCCGATTACACCGAGGCGATGAAACTGGCGGCGCTCAAATGGCCCGCCGATTACGCAGGCCGCGCGGCTGCCTATGAGAAGTCGGGGCAGAAAGCGGAGGCCCTGGCGGATTACAAGGCGGCCATCGGCGCCCCCGCCTCCACGCCGCTGCAATACGCGGCGCGAACTGCGGCCCGCGAGCGGCTCGCCGCATTTGAGGCCGAAGCGCTCGCCGCACTGCAGGCCGCGCAGGCCAAGCTGCAAGCCGAGCTTGGACGGCGCATTGCCCTTGTCATCGGCGCCGGCGCTTACGAGAATGCCCCCAAGTTGCGCAGTCCCGCCAACGACACCGCCGCCCTTGCCGCCAAGCTCCGCGAGCAGGGATTTGCGGAGGTGACGGAACTGCGCGATCCCGGCCGCGCCAGCCTCGAAGCCGCGATCAAGGCCTTCGGGGACAAGGCGGGGCAGGCCGATTGGGCGGTGATCTACTACGCGGCCTTGGGCTGCAGGTGGATGGGCACAATTTCCTGATCCCAACCGATGCAAAGCTCGAAAGCGGCCGGCATGTGAATTTCGAGACGGTGGCGCTTGGGCTGGCCCTGGATAGCGTGGCCGGCGCAGGAAGCTGGGGCTCTTGATCGCCGATACCTGCGGCCAATCCCTTCCTGAAGCGCATGCGCGAGACCGAGCCCGCGCGCTCCTTCGGGCCAGGCCTTGCCCCCGCCGAGCCGCCAGCGGCGAAATGGTCCTCTTCGCAGCCACGGACGGCCAGGCCTGCGAGGATGGCGAGGGCGACGGGGAGCAAAGCCCCTTGGCGAACGCCCTCCTGCAGCACATCGGCGAGGCGCGGCTCGACATAGGCCCGATGCTCGGCAAGGTGCGCGACGCGGTCCTACAGTCGACGCAGAACAAGCAGCAGCCCGCTGTCTACGGCGCCGAGCCCGCGGCAGGCTTGTTTTTCAAGGTTGTCGAGAAGTGAAGCGCGCCAATGAGGACACTACCCCTCAGTTCGGCACGCAATCCCGCGTCACCTAAGTACCCTTGCGCGGCTGGTGCACCTTATGGAACGCCGTCTCCATGTCCGCGAGCAGCGCTGCGAAGTCGCGGTTCAAGGCGGCGGCGCGGCCGATGATTGCGTAGTCGAAGCCGGGCTTGGCGTGGGCCGGGAAGGTGAGCCGCACCGCTTCCTTGAGCCGCCTGCGCGCGCGGTTGCGGTCGACGGCCATGCCGCGCTTCTTCGCGCCCCCGGCTTCCTTCGCGACGGACTTGCTCGATACCGTAAAGCCGAAGCGCGGCGTCGCATCTTCGCCGCCAGCCCTGGGGAGGCCCTGCAGGATGAACGCGGGCGTCACCCACTTCCTCCCCTTCTGCGCGCGCTGGAAATCGGCGCGCGTCTTGAGCGTCTGCATGGGGCCGGGGTCTGCTGGCGCGCCTTTTGCTAAGCGGAAAGCTTCTTGCGGCCCCTGGCGCGGCGGCGGGACAGCACCGCGCGGCCCTGCTTCGTCGCCATGCGCTCACGGAAGCCGTGCTTGCGTTTGCGGCGGATATTGCTCGGTTGATAGGTTCTCTGTGTCATCGCGGGGGCGTCTTTCCTTAAGCCGGGGTGCGGTGTTGGGCTTATAGATAGGGGCGTTTGGGGTGCGCCGTCAATCGAGGCCGCAAGCCAAGCCCGCGCTTTGACCGATGTTAAGCCTATTTCAATGTCTGATTGCAACGATGGGGCTTAGCAATTCCCCGGAACCGCCGGGGCCGCTCCGGCCGGCAGACGAGTTTCGCGAATGACCGATGCAGTTGAGACGCTAGCCGATGCGGGCGAATATGGGCCGCGCGCACTCGATAGCGCCGGAGAGTTTGCGGAAAAGGTTGCCGAGGCAAGAGAAAGTTACGCCAAATTCAAATCGCAATTCGAGTATAGCGACGCCGCCGAAGCCTACCGGAACATGCTTTTCGATACGCTTGTGAGGCGTATCGTCATTTTAAGCCGCAGCCAGTTCGGTTGCGCGGGCGAGATCCAGGCCGGCGAGCACGGCCCATACCTGAAAATCTCCGAAGCCGGCTTGATCGATCCGCACCGCGGCAGCGATGTGGCAGGGTTCTGGAGCAGAACTTCAGCAACAAGGCCGAGATCCGCCACCTCGATAACCCGCTTCGCCTGGACCTCAAAGTGCCGCGCATCGTCCTGGCAAACAATCCTCCAGCGCCGGGGCGGGCCGCTATCTCGGCATCCCGGCGCTGTCTGGCAACCGGTTCGTGGGCCTCATGATCGTCGCGGGCGCGCCCGGAGGCTATACGCAGGAAAGCATTCAAAGCATAAAGCCGGTCGTCGACATATACGCGGGCGTCATCGAGTATTTGCGCGCCGATGCAGCCCGCGCCGCCAGCGAAGGCGATGCAATCGCCGCTCCTGGAAGAAGCCCCAGCCATCGTTTTTAACTGCAACAACGATGAGGGCAGGAGCATAAATTACATTTTTGGCGACGCCGAAGCCATAACCGGGCATTGCGCAGGCGATTTCTCCAGCGCGGCGCACGCAGCTACGCAAGCCTGATCGACGAGACCTGCCGCGAGGAGGTGGCGGACGTTATCGCACGGCGCCTGAAGGAAGGCAAGCAATATGAAGTAGAATACTGCATCCTGCGCGCGGATGGATCGAAGCGGCGGGTATACGAGCGAGGCTTCGCGAAATGCGATCAGAATTCAAACCCGGTCTCCATCGACGGATGTGCTCTGGATATTACGGAATTGAAGAAAACCGATGACGGTACCGGCAGTACAGAAAACGGTTTCAGGCGCTTATCGAAGCGCAGACGAGAAATTACCTCAGCCATCGAGAGCGAGGCCCAGCAGGCGGTCAGGGCGAAAATCGGAATTCATTTCCAATATATCGCACGAACTGCGAACGCCCATGCACGCCATTCTCAGCTACTCGAAGATGGGCATGGCGGATATGCGGCCAGGAAAGTCCCGAGACGCTGAAGGATTATTTTCACAAAATTCATAGCGCGGGCAGACCGGCTACTCTCCCTGATTAATAATTTGCTCGATATTGCTAAAATGGAAGCCGGGAAAATGGAGCTCAATAAAGTATTATACGATTTTTCAGAGGTCGTCGAAGATGCGCACATCGAAGCCGCGCCGCTTCTCGAAAACAAGTCTCTTAAGGTTGCGGTGGAAATAGCGGCAAAAGATACCAGAATTCTACTCGACAAACGCCGCATAATCCAGGTCGTGGTCAACCTCATTTCCAATGCGGCCAAGTTTTCTTCGTGCGGCGATACTATTCGCATCCGGCTTGCCGATTGCCGCCTGCCGGACGGCGGTGGAGGCCCTTTGCTGCTCCGTCTCCGATAACGGCACCGGCATCCCAGAGAGCGAGCTGGAGGCGGTGTTCGGCAAATTCGTTCAAAGCAGCAAGACCAAAACCGGCGCGGGCGGCACGGGTCTCGGCCTCGCCATCTGCCGCGAGATCGTCGAGGCTCACGGCGGGAAGAATCTGGGCGGAAAATCGAAAGCCAAAAGGCAGCACAGTCAGCTTCACGCTCCCCAGAAACGCGGCTCAGCAAGCGGGCTAAGGCGCATTCCTCCGAAGCCGCCGAGGGAGGCGCTCCGCACACGCCTCGTGCGCTGGCGATTGCGGGTGACTGGCTCCCCAAAACGAGCCCGCCGCAGCGTCGTGTTAAGTCTATTTAAACGCCAGGTTGCAACTATACCGTTGCACTAACTTGGGTTGGAACCCTGGATGAAACGCTCGTACCTGTGCCTGTCCGTCCTCTGTGCGGCCCTGTTGCTTCGCTGGCCGGCGCTTGCGGAGCCCGGCGTCACACAAGATGCAATCGTTTTCGGTCAGGTTGCGGCTTTCGAGGGGCCTGCCGGATTGCTCGGGCAGGAATTTCGCGATGGGCTGCTTGCCGCCTTCGAGGAAGCGAATAGGGCAGGCGGCGTGAAGGGCCGGAAGCTCAAGCTGATTTCGGAGGACGACGGGTACGAGCCGGCGAAGTCCATCGAGGCCGCCCGGATTCTGGTGGGCAGCGGCAGGATCTTCGCGCTTATAGGCTCGATCGGAACGCCAACCTCGGCTGTGATCGAGCCGGTCGCGGCGGAGGCCGGAGTCCCCTTCCTGGCGCCATTCACCGGAGCCGCATTCCTGCGCGAGCCGTTCAACCCGAACGTGGTCAACATCAGAGCTTCCTATGTCCAGGAGGCCGAGGCGATGGCGGAATGGCTGACCAAAGACAAGAGCATCTCGCGTGTCGCAACGGTGTACCAGGATGACGCATTTGGCAGAGCGGGGCAGGAGGCGCTTCGGGCTGCCCTGGCCAAGAGGGGCATCGGGCTTGCCGCCGAGGGGGTGTTCGAAAGGAATACGCTCGCAATCAAATCGGCGCTGCTGACGATACAAGCGGCAAAGCCGGAAGCCATTGCATTCATCGGGCCGTACCAACCTTGCGCCGAGTTTATAAGGCTAGCCCGCAAGCTGAACCTCAACGCGACCGTTTTGGCGCCTTCGTTTGTGGGCGCCAATGCGCTGTCGCGCGAGCTTGGGGTGCTTGGGGACGGCGTGATTGTCTCGCAAGTCGTTCCCTACCCCGAGGACGGTCGCTTCCCTTTGGCGCCCGCTACCGGGCCGCGCTCAAGGCGATAAAGCCTTCCGCGGATGCCGGGTTCGTATCCACGGAAGGGTATTTTGCCGGACGGCTTGTGGCGGCGGCGCTCGAAAAGCTGCCGGACGAGCCCGTCCGCCGCGATTTCCTCGCCGCGATTTTCGGAAGCTCATTCGACCTGGACGGTTTCAAATTGAATTTCGCGCCCGGTAGCAATCAGGGGTCGAACGCGGTCTTTCTCACTGTCCTTAAGGCGGATGGAACCTTCAAGGTAATCGCCGGCCGGGGCTCGGACGGGCATTCGGCCCAGCATTTGGCAAAGTAGGCGGCGGACCTGGAACCATGCAAATGGCTAACTCACCGCTGGCTCCCGCCCTCCCGATCAGGGCCAGCCTGCCCGACTTGACGGCAGCGCTGTGCAAGCATCGCGGCATTCAATGCAAGCTTCTTTTCGGCTTCGCGATCATCACCTGCTTCACGTTTCTGGCAACCAGCGTGGCGTTCTTCTCCTCCAAGTCGCTTGCAAACAAGCTCTATCAGATCGAAAGCGAAAGCCTTCCGCCCATCCTGGACCTGCTTGCGATTTCGCAGCGGGCGTCGGCGTTGGCCGCGATGTCGGCCAATATCGCCCGCGCCAACACCGGCGCGGAATTGGAACGCGCCATGGGCGATGCCACCGAATTCAGGTCGGCAATGATCGCGAACCTCGCGGCCATCGCCGGTCCTCCGCGAGGACGCGGGCGGAACTGAAACTGCTGCGGTCGTTGATAGGCGACCTTGCCTTCAGCTCGGTCCTGCTCGGCAATGCGACCGCCGAGCGTATCGTCTTGCGCTCCGAGAGGCGGTCGCTAGCCGCCGAAGCAGCCAAGGCGCACCGGAAAATCCTCGAAATGCTAGCGCCGATGATTGACGACGCGAACTTCAATCTGACGATGTCATTGCGGCAAGAATGCCTCGGAAGCTGACGCGCAAAGGGATAGGAACGCGCTGACGGCGCTCAGCGAAAAGGAGCTTCCAACCCTCCTGGCGCTGACAGACCTCAAGGCCGAGGTCAATCTCATTATCGGCATTATCGACGAGGCCTCGCTGGCGACCGAGCGCGTTCAGTTCGTGCCCATTGCGCGACCAGCTGGTGGCGAGCACCTATCGCGTGCAGGCGCCTTGAAAGACGCTTGCCGCCTCTCCCGGCACGAAGCAGCTCAAATCGGCGGTGGATGACCTGCTCGCCTTCGCCGAGGATAGTCCGATCATAAATGTGCGGGACCAGGGAGCTTGCGGCCGAGGAACGAGCCTGGAGATTGGTGCGCGAAGGCCGCGAAAAGGAGGCAAGGCTCACGACCGCCGTAGAAAAGGCGGCGGGCCGTTCCCGCGAGACCGTCTCTCAACTCGTTCTGGCCTCGAACGAGGAGACTCCCGGTCTACAATCTGTTCCTCGCCTTGCTGCCGCGTCAGCAGCATCGCCGTTCTCGTTGGCGCGTATCTCTTCATCCACCGCTACATAACCCGGCGGCTCAGCAACCTCCGCAGCGCCATCGTAACGGTGGCCAACGGAAATCTCGCCGCGGCGGTTCCGGTCGATGGGAACGACGAGCTGACCGACATGGGAAAGGCCGTCGAGACGTTCAAGGCAAATGCGCTGAAACTCAGGGAGCTTGAAGCGGAGCGGGCCAGAAATTTCGAGCGTGCGAATCTGGCGCTGAAAGCAAAAAGCGAGTTCCTTGCGAATATGTCTCATGAATTGCGAACGCCGATGCACGCCATATTGAGCTACGCCAAAATGGGCGCCGCGTCCACGGCAGATACGATAACGTCAGAGTTCGAAACATACTTCAAGAACATCTGCATGGCCGGGCAACGTCTGCTTGGGCTCTTGAATAACCTCCTGGACCTCGCCAAGCTGGAATCCGGCAAGATGCCGTTCAAAATGCTGCCCGACGACTTTTCCGGCGTCTTGGAGCAAGCCCTGCATGGAGATGAATCCGCTCTTGACAGGAAAAGTCGCTGACCGTCACAACCGATATCGCAACTACAAACACCAAATTGGTATGCGATAAACAGCGCATGGTCCAGGTAATCATCAATCTCTTGGCGAATTCAGCCAAATATTCACCGAAGGACGGAAGTATCGATGTGTCCGTTCGCGATGCAAAACTGCCCAACGGCGAGGAAGCGCTTTGCTGCTCCGTCGCGGACAACGGCACAAGCATTCCCGAGACCGAGCTGGAATCGGTATTCGACAAGTTCATACAAAGCAGCAAGACCAAAACCGGCGCGGGCGGCACGGGCCTGGGCCTCGCCATCTGCCGCGAGATCGTCGAAACCCATGGCGGGACGATCTGGGCGGAAAACCGCGATCCCAAGGGCGTCATGATCAGTTTCATGATTGCCAGAAACGCGGCTCAACATGCGAGATGAGAAATGGCAGTCAGAACCAAAATACTCGCCGTCGACGACGAGGAATTCAACCTCGACATCATAAAGCGCCACCTCGTCAAGGCGGGCTACGAAGCCATTCTCGCCGGGGACGGGCTCACTGCCTTGGAAAAGCTCGAAGAGAACCCGGATACCGGGGCGATCGTGCTGGACCGGATGATGCCGGGAATGGACGGCATGGAGTTTCTGAGCCGGATCAAGACCAACGCCCAATACCAGGATATTCCGGTCATCATGCAGACGGCTGCCGCGGGTAGCGAGCAGGTGCTGCAGGGCATCCAGGCGGGCGTATATTACTACCTTACCAAGCCCTACGACGACGTTCTGCTGCTGGCGATCCTGGAAGCGGCGCTGAGGGACGCCCGGGCCAAGAAGGAAATGAAGGAGGAGGTGCGCAGGCAGCGGCGCATGCTCGGCCTCATGGAAGAAGTCGATCTTCCGTTTCCGCACCCTGGAGGACGCCAAGACGCTGGCCTTCTATATCGCCAACTGCTTTCCCGAGCCGGAAAAGGTGGTGTTCGGCCTGAACGAGCTTTTGATTAACGCCGTGGAGCACGGCAACCTTGGCATAACCTACAACGAGAAAACCAAGCTGGTCCTGGGCGGCACCTGGATGCAGGAGGTGGAACGCAGGCTGGAGGCTCCCGAGTATAAGGACAAGAACGCGCGGCTTTCCTTCAAGGCGGCCAAGGACGCGATTGCCGTCATCATCAAGGACGAAGGCGGCGGCTTCGATTGGAGCCGGTATGTCGAGCTTTCGCCCGACCGCGCCACCGATCCGCACGGCCGCGGCATTGCGGCGTCTCGCCTGATGTCCTTCGACAGCATCGAGTATCTTGGCACCGGCAACGAGGTGGTGTGCAAGGTGTTTCTGGAACGTGCAGGCCAAAACGCGGCGCGAGCGTAATTCGACGATCCGGTTTAATGCGCCCGCGCCCGCCGCGGCGGCGGAGGAGGAGAATGCCATGGCAGCGCCCAAGCAAGACCGGTGGTCTCAACATGTGACGGAGACAAGCGACGCGCTTTCGCTTGAGCCAGAGGTGTTCACGCGCGACGATCCGGCAGCCATCGCGCGGTCGCTGAAGGATTCCGCCGAAACCAGCACGCGGCGCAAAGTCGGGGCCGTTCCGCTCGGCCATGTCGATGCTGACCTTCTATATCAACCGCGCCGGCAAGCACCTGCCCGAACACCGCAAGCGCATCCTGGAAAAGGCCAAGAACGAGCTGCGCCGCCTCTATGGACGGCCGCCGCGCTAAGCGCGGGCTGGCGCACTACGAGTCATGGCGGCGCGCGAAGCGATCCAGGCGAATTTTGCTCGCTCGCCACGGCGGCTGTGCTCGATTATACGGCCATCGCGTTCGAGTGCGTCCTGCAAGCGCGCAGCGGTTTCCGCATTACGACAGGCGGATGACTAGAGCCCCCTTTTGATTCCATCGAAAGCGGACAGGCTGCTAGTGTTGGCGCCGATGCGTTCCACCTTTGCGGGCGTCTTCGGTTGCGCCGCGACTTTTTCGGCTTCCGCCTTCCTGGCTTTCGCTGAACGCATGCTCGACGTCAGCCAGCGAGCCGAATTCACGGTCGGGCATATGTTTGATCGTCTCTACGACCTCGTCTGGCGCCTTATTGTGACGGGCATGCTCCGCGAGTTGGCGGGTAGTCATGGGGAAAGTCGCGCCCTTGAGCCCGTGGGACAGATCGGCCGCAGATGTACGTGCCATCGTTGCCTCCTTTTTGGCTTAGGATGGAGAGGACGGCGCGTTTGAGCTTACTGCCCACGCCCTTTTGCCCCTTCCAACGGCTGCGGGCGCGAACTGTTCCCCGCCGCTACCCTGCCGCCATCATGAGCGCATTGACGCTCGCAGCGACGCCGGGCGTGGGCATTGGGCATGGGCATTGGGCAACATCGTGCCGCCGGGGCGTCTCGCAAATGCCGCCGGCTTCATCGCGGAAGCCGCTATTGAACGCGTGCCCATCGCCGCGAAATTTGATATTCACGCGCTCAACCTGTAAACGGCATCTGGCACTTCACCGATTTGGAAGCTCTATGAGTACGATCCTGCAAAACCTGCCCAACGGGCAAAAAGTCGGCATCGCTTTTTCGGGCGGTCTCGACACCAGCGCCGCGCTCCTCTGGATGAAGCAGAAAGGCGCCCGCGTCTTCGCCTATACCGCCAACCTCGGCCAGCCCGACGAGGCCGACTACAACGAGATTCCGCGCAAGGCCATGGAGTATGGCGCCGAAAATGCCCGGCTCGTGGATTGCCGCAAGCAACTGGCCCACGAAGGCATTGCCGCCATCCAAGCGTGCGCCTTCCACATCAGCACCGGCGGCATCACGTACTTCAACACCACGCCGCTTGGCCGCGCCGTGACCGGCACGATGCTGGTCGCGGCGATGAAGGAGGACGGCGTCGACATCTGGGGCGATGGCTCGACCTATAAAGGCAACGATATCGAGCGCTTCTACCGCTACGGCCTCCTGACCAACCCGCACCTCAAGATCTACAAGCCCTGGCTCGACCAGCAGTTCATCGACGAGCTGGGCGGCCGCGCCGAAATGTCGGCCTTCATGACCGCCAACGGCTTCGGCTACAAGATGAGCGCCGAAAAGGCCTATTCGACCGACAGCAACATGCTGGGCGCGACCCATGAGGCCAAGGATCTCGAACACCTGAATAGCGGCATCAAGATCGTCAATCCCATCATGGGCGTGCCGTTCTGGCGCGACGATTGCGCCGTCAAGGCCGAAACGGTCTCCGTGCGCTTCAGGGAAGGCCAGCCCGTGGCGCTCAATGGCCAGGAGATCGCCGATCCGGTGGCGCTGTTCCTTGAGGCCAACGCCATTGGCGGCAGGCATGGCCTTGGCATGAGCGACCAGATCGAGAACCGGATCATCGAAGCCAAGAGCCGGGGCATTTACGAGGCCCCGGGCATGGCGCTCTTGCACATCGCCTACGAACGCCTCGTCACCGGCATCCACAACGAAGACACCATCGAGCAATACCGCATCAACGGCATGCGCCTTGGCCGGCTGCTCTACCAGGGCCGCTGGTTCGATTCCCAAGCCCTTATGCTGCGCGAAACCGCCCAGCGCTGGGTGGCGCGCGCCATTACCGGCGAGGTGACGCTTGAACTGCGCCGCGGCAACGACTACTCGATCCTGAACACCGAGAGCCCCAACCTGACCTACCAGCCGGAGCGGCTGAGCATGGAGAAGGTGGAAGACGCGGCGTTCATGCCCGTGGACCGCATCGGCCAGCTAACGATGCGCAACCTCGACATTGCCGACACCCGCGCCAAGCTGAATATCTACGCCGGGGCGGGGCTGCTGTCGGGCGGCGACGGCGCGCAGATTTTCGAGCTGGATCAGACCCGGCTTATCGATAGTAAGCCAAAAGACAGAGGGTGAGGGAAATCGTTTCAGCTGCTATTCCTCGCACTTTTGCGTTGTCCGGCGTGGCCAGTCCCCGGTTGATTCAATGCAGGTGCGGCTCGGCGCGAAGGTAAGCCAGGCGATGCTGGCCGCGCTTATGAATGTCGCGGTGAGCACGGTGAGCCAATGGGAGCGCGGCGAAGCGCCGGCCGTCGGGTGCCGCGCTGAAGCTGCTGCACGTGGTCAAGCGGGGCGGCATCGGCGTGCTTCGCTAAGCGCTTAATTAGACAGACGTTCCCCGGCGAAGCGCACGCGGCTGTGCCGGCTTAACCGTTGCGCGGATACCCCGTTGACGCTTGGCTGCGCGGGCGATACCACATTCTGCGTTGTACATGGGGAAGATGCGCGGTCATGTGGCAGAAGCTGCTTTCATTCTGGACCTGGTTCGAGATCGCGGTCTGCGTGGCCGTGGGCTTCGTAGTTCAGCTTATCCTCTGGCTTGTCACGGCGCCGTTCGACCGGCGGCGCATCGTCGCCGGACGCTGCTTCCGGCTCATGGGGGTCACCGCGGCCCGCCTGACGCCATTCTGGCACTTCCGCGTGTACGGCGATATTCCGCGCCGCTCCTGGGGCAGGACGGTGTTCGTGTCCAACCACAAGTCGCACGCGGACCCCTTCCTCATCTCGTTCCTTCCCTGGGAGATGAAGTGGCTGTCGAAGGCGTCGCTTTTCCGGATCCCGGTCGTGGGCTGGATGCTGACGCTCGCGGGCGACATCCCGATCCACCGCGGCCGCGGCGGCTCCGCCAAGGAAGCCATGGACGGCTGTACGCGCTGGCTGGACCGCGGCGTGCCGGTGGTGATTTTCCCCGAGGGGACGCGCTCCCCCGATGGTACAATGGGACCGTTCAAGGACGGCGCCTTCCGGCTCGCGCTCGACAGCGGCGCCCAGATCGTGCCCATAGCCGTGTGCGGGACCCGAAAGGCCCTGCCTAAGCATTCCTGGATATTCGGCTTCACGCGCGCGCTGGTGGCGGTCGGCACGCCCATTCCCACCGCGGGACGTAGCGTCAGCGAGCTTCCGGCCATCAAGGCCGAGGCCCGGGCGCAGATCGAGGCGATGCGGGCGCGGATGCTGCCGCTTACAAGCGCCGCGGAGACTGAATGCGAATAGCCCCAAGCGTGATCGGGGCGATGGCTCCGGCCTAAATCGTGAAGGTGCGGAAGCAAAACCGGCCGGGTGCGGCGCTGAAGCTGCCGCACGTGCTCAAGCGCGGCGGCATAGGCGTGCTTAGCATTCGGCGAGAGCGCGGTGAACGTCATCGCCATCCATGACGCGGCCGGCGCGAACCTCATGAAGGATGAGGCCCTCCGTCCGGTCGAATTCCCGGTTCCATGGCATTTCCGTGAGCGCGCGCTTCGTGTCTGCGTTGCCCGCGTCCCAGCGGGCGCGGATGCCCTCGGCGCTAAAGTCGATATCTCTAAAAGGATCCTCACCACCGAAAGGCGGCGCCGATAACTGCAGAACATGCATCCGGGTCGTGCACCCGTGGGCGGCCATCCCAGCTATTTCGGGCGCCGCGCGGATCTCGGCGGGCAGCTTCTGGGCCAGTTCCTCGATGATATGACGGAGCTTATGGAGCTGTCTCTGACGCCGGATGTCGATTACCGCGCGGCTCGTATATTGGAGGTCCTTCTGGCGGCCCATGACATTCCAGATGCTCTCCGGCTCAGGCCCCTCCGGTCTCCACAAATGCACAGCGAAGATCAAACCGCCGCAGCGCGGGTTGTCGTCGAACACGGCTTCCAAAGGGGTATTGGAGAGAACGCCCCCGTCCCAGTAAAGTTCGCCGTCGATCCTGATCGCCGGGAAGGCCGGCGGCAGGGCGCCAGAGGCCATGATATGCCGGATCGACAGGGGGGTCTTCCGGCTATCGAAGTAATGCATTTCGCCCGTTTGCACATTTGCCGCACCGACGGTCAAACGGGGGCTTCCAGCATTGAGCAGCTTGGGGGCGATCAGATCGCGAAGCGTGCGGTGGAGCGGCCCGGTCGAGTAATAGGCGGCCTCCTCGGCTCCAAGCTTCGCCTTCGTATCGATCCAGGCCGCGGGATTTGGCTCGAAAAATCCGGGAACCCCGCCAGCGATGGTGGCGGCATGGGGCGCGAAGGCGGCTATGAATGGGTTGGCGTCCGCGGACGCGGGAAGGGGGCTTTGCGTAACGCGCGACCAGAAATCTTGAAGCTTCGCGAGGCGCTGTTCTGGAACATTTCCCGCGATCAGACCTGCATTGATTGCGCCGATTGACGTGCCTATAATCCAGTCCGGTTCGATTTGCGCCTCATGCAGCGCTTGATAAACGCCGGCCTGATAAGCGCCAAGCGCGCCCCCGCCCTGAAGCACCAGAACGATCTGCGGGATCTTTTCGCGGTCGATTTCAAGGGACATCGCTTAACCCGTCGCGGATGGCGTTCGCCGGGCCTCGAATGCAAACCGCTTCAAGATTTACCAACCCTATTCTATTCCAAGAACCGAGACCTTGGCGGTTGTGATTTCCGTTGGCCAAAGCACTTCCGTTAGGCCAGTTGCGACCGCGACCTTTTGTTTTCCACCGATGGTGTAGGTAATAATGCCGCCACCGATCGCGCCACCGATTTTACGGCCCCATAATTTACGTCCATTTTCGGCGTCCACCGCGTAGAAATTGCCCCCCATATCGCCGAAGAATACCACCCCGCCGCCAGTTGGGGTCACGCCGCTTTGTATCGGGTAATTCGTCTTTACACGCCATCTCCACGCACCGCTGTCTGCATCGGCCGCATAGACCCACCCCGCCCAAGAGCCGAACGGGTCCTGCTTACCCCAAGTATTGAACGGGTTGATCGATGCTTCGCCAGACCACGGCTTTGCGGGCTCCTGGGCCTCGATTTCCTTGGCAGGTTCGAGCGTCACGGTGGTGCACCATTCGACTTCACCGATCATGATGAGATTTGTCATGGGATCGTATGCCGGACCATTCCACTCAGCTCCTCCAACCGAGCCGGGACAGAAGTGAACCGGTTTACCAGTTGAAAAAGGGGCATTCGCGTTCTCCACCCGTGTCACGGGCACGCGGTAAAGCAAAGCGTTGGTCGCCAGGTCGAAGCCGTAAAGGTGCCCATCCTTTGGCGCGACTGACAGAAGCTTCTTGCCGCCAGCGGTCTTGATGATGGCAGGCGCGCTCGAAACGTCCCAATCGTGCCAGTCCTTCGGCACGATCTTGAAGTGGTTTTTGTAGTCGCCGGTCTTGGCGTCGAGTACGACGACCGAACCCGTGTAAAGATTCGACCCCTCCCGCAGTGAATCCGCAAAATCGGGAGCGGGATTTCCGCCGGGCACGTACAACAGGCCAGTATCGGGATCCAAGGTATAGGAGGTCCAGGTAGCGCCGCCGGTGATCGGCGCCCCGGGACTGTTTTGCCACGTCGATGTGTTGAGGGGAGATGCACCCTCGGGGCCGCGTGTTACGTCCCCCGGTTGCTTCGGCACAAGATAGAATTCCCAAACGATTTTACCCGTCTTTGCATCGAGGGCGTACATACGGCCCTTAACACCCTTGAAGTCGCCCCCAGCGTTCCCGATAAAGACCAGACCGTTCCAGGCAATCGGAGCGGCGGGAGCGCTCTCGGCCTTCTTGGGATCCGCAATCGGCGTTTCCCAGATGCGTTTGCCGGTTTTGAAGCCGTAGGCCAAAACGCGGCCGTCTTGAGTGCCGCGATAAAGCATTCCGTCCAAATAGGCGAGGCCCCGATTGACGCCTTGCGGTGTAGCGGGACTGTAGTCTTCATGCGTCCGCCAATTCTGGTGGCAGGAGGCGGGGTCTATCGAGAAAATATCGTATTCCGTGGAGAAGACGAGGGCACCGTTAATCTCCAGCAAACCCGACGTAAAACCAGTATATTGACCCGTATCGTAGGTGCATAGCACCTTCAGTTTTTCCGCGTTGTTCGTGTCGATCTGACTGAGTGGCGAAAACCGGTTGGAGCTGAGCGTTTTGTTATAGCTTGGCCAATCTCCCTCGTTCGCGGCTTTCGTTGCCTCCGGTGTGGCGCCACTCGCCGGCGCCGCTGGCCGCGTTACCGTGCCGGCCTTCGCGGCCGCCAATTCCGTTTCGATAGTGCCAGGGGGCGCTGACAAATAGCGCACGTAGTTTATCGCCATGGCGGCGATCGGAACTGCTTGGTTCCAGTAAATGTAAATTAACACCCATCCAGTCAAACCAAGCAGTGCGATTACACCTATTACAATACCAATGCGTGCGTTCATTGGACGAGCCCTGGTGTAACCATCAACGCAAAAGAAAGTACAGCAAACGCAACACGGTAGTAGCAAAAGAGTTCCTAAACGATTGCAATGCGAGTGACGCTACACACCGGGCCAGAATGGGCGTCCGCTGGAGGCGCAAGAGGGGCCGGGGCGCTCTTAATCGATTGTTCGTTTTGTGTAATGCCCTATCGTGATTAATGCCGGTAAGGTAAACGCCGCATGCCATATTTTTCGCCGCCGCATTTTTGCGAATCTTTTCCCGCTTTGGGGCCGGATTCCATGAGTCCAAAATCCGTTTAAATATACGCGCAACTTTCGAATTAACCATTCGTCGCGTTCAAACGCGCCACGCGGACCGGCGACGGGTGCAGATTTCTCTCGCACAATCAATATCTTGACGGCTTAACGCTTCCTCAAGGCGCTTCTGCTAAATTAGTTCGATATCGAATGGCTCGCGCGCCGGCCGCATCGGCGTTAAAAAGTGAGGGTCAAATGAGCTGCCTGGTAACGTGCTGTTAAAGAATAGGCGATGGAAAAGCTCACATTCTGGTTCGAGTTCGCGTCCACCTACAGCTATCTCTCCGCGATGCGGATCGAGGAACTGGCGGCAAAAGCCGCGTGGGAGTCGTTTGGAAGCCGTTCTTGCTGGGCCCGATCTTCAAGGCCCAAGGCTGGGACACCTCGCCTTTCAATCTCTATCCCGCCAAGGGCAAATACATGGTGCGCGACATGGAGCGCATTGCGGAAGCGCGCGGGCTCAAGTTTCGCCTGCCCGATCCTTTTCCGCAGAATAGCCTCCTACGCCGCGCGGCTTGCGCTGGTTGGCCTTGAGGAGGGCTGGGGGCCGGCGTTCGTGAAGGGCGTCTACAGGGCCGAATTCGCCGGGGGCTGCGATATCTCCGCCGCCAAAACGCTGACCGCGGAGCTTGAAGCGGCGGGTGCGCCTGTGGAAAGCGCGCTGGCCCGCGCGCGGTCGCCGGCGATCAAAGCGAGGCTGCGGGCAAATACGGAAGAGGCGCAAGCCGCTGGAATTTTCGGCGCGCCAAGCTTCACAACCAATAGCGGGGAACTGTTTTGGGGCGACGACAGGTTGGAGCAAGCCGTTGTGTGCAGCTTGCGATAAAGCAATTACTTCGCTTGCAACCTATCAAAACTTGATTAGGGTGGGCGAGATCCGGATGGACCGGCGATAATTCGAGGAGGTTTTCATGCGCATTCTTTCGGCCGCTATTTTCGTGGCTTTCTTTGCGGCGGGCTCCGTTGCCGCCTATGCACAAGATGCAGCTCCAGCGGCCCCGGCGGCCCCAGCGAAGACCGCGAAGGTGAAGTGCAAGAAACTCGACGAGACGGGCTGCAAGGCGAACGCCGCTTGCACCTGGACGGCCGGCACCGGCTCCGCGAAGGGCAAGTGCACAAAGGTCAAGAAGTCCAAGTAGTTTCAAGCCGGGTGCCATGGCCGTTGGCGAATGGCATGGCGCCTGGCCTTCGTCGCACGGCTAGCCGAGGGTGACACTCCAGGAGAAGCCGGGGAGCGCGAAAGTGGCGGTGGAGGGCGCGCCGTGGGAGGTGCGCCGTTGCGGCGCTTTGGCTGGTGCCCAAACGCTGGTCCACATATCGAGCGACTCGGTGAGCGCGCCCCATGGGTTTGGCCATGGGTTTAGCGGCCAAGGGTTCGCCTGGAGCCCCGGAAGGCCGAAGCAGGCGAAGAGCGGCGGCTGCGGAGCGGGGGCGATCCATGGCCCCGCAAAGCCTAGCTGCTGCTTGGGCTGGGCCAATCCAGGCCAGAACATCCCAAAAAACGAAGCTGCGTCGCGCGCCATCCGCTCATACGCAAGCGCCGCCACCACCTGGGTGAACAAGGCGTTTGCGTGGTTGCCGAGCGCGGTCATCGACGATGCCATCGAGCTGAGCGCCCGCTTCAAAAGATCGACAGCCAGATTTCCGGCCTCGGCGACGGCACTCGCAAAGCCATTTTCCGGCCGCGCGCGGGTCCGGGCGCTTTGAGGCGCGGGCAGCAAGGGCAGGCGCTTATACTGCGGCACGCGCTGGGAAACCGCCGTAGCCGCGGGCTCCAAGGCGAAAGGAAAGAAGTAGAACATTTCCCGGCCCCTTTGGCTTTGCATCTGAAATTCCACAGAAAGTAGGTTATGCTGCACTGCAACATAAATCAAGGGCTTTAAGATAGTGTCCTGTCCCGTGCCTGCTATTGGCTCGATCCGGCGGCATTGCCGGCAATCGCCTCAAGCCCGTCGCGCATCTTCTCCGCGATATGCATCGGGCCCCCGGCAAGCGCATGGCGCTTGGCGATCCAAACCGGGTCGTTATAGGAAATCCAGGTCTTGCCGGCCGCGTCCCGCCAAACCAGCGCCTTCAATGGCAAATCGATCCCCGCCGCCTGGCTGGCTTGCATCAGCGGCGTGCCGGCGGCAGCGCTTCCGAACACTAGCAGCGTCTCCGGGGGCAGCGTCAGCGCCGCCTCCTTCGCGTTTCGCGCGTGATCGATCTCCGCGAACACATCGAGCCCATGCGCCGCGAGCCCGGCCTTTAGCCGCTCGATGGTCACCTCCGGACTGTAATTGCTGGGTATTGTGACCACGCCTTGGGGTGCCATGGCGTTCGCTCCTCGTGCTACAAGCGTGAGTGTTATCGCAAACGGGCCGGTAGCGCCTCTTCCGCGGCAAAAACACCGTTTCTTGGCAGGCGGGGCACGCCTCCGCGCGCGAAAAGAACTCCACCCCGATCAAGCCTTCGTGAAACCTACGAGAATTGTTGATTGAGCGGATCGCCTCAGCTTAGCATTGTTGTGCTGGGTTGATAAGATCGCAAACATCGTGGGGCTAAGACAATGTCAGTTTCACAAGCGCTCACACCGCATCTGCCATCCTTGCGGCGTTTTGCACGGGCCATATCCGGTTCGCAAGAGAGCGGCGATGCCTATGTTGTCGCTCTTCTTGAGGCGATCCTCGAAAACGCCGCGATGTTCCCGCCTGGGTTGCCGCCGAAAATCGCGCTCTACCGCCTATTCCTCAAAATCTGGAATTCGGTGGATGCCAACGCCTTCCCGAATTTCAACGCCAGGGAAAACGGCGCTTTGCTGCACCTCCAGACCCTGACGCCCAAGCCGAGGCAAGCATTTCTGCTTTTGACCCTGGAGGGGTTCACGCCCGAGGAAATTGCCGCGGTTCTGGATTGCGGTATCGGAGATGCCGGACTGCTCATCGCCGCGGCCGACCGCGAAATCGCCAAGCCGGCTTGAGCCCGCGGATATCCTGATCATCGAGGATGAGGCGCTCACGGCCCTCGATCTTGAGGACCTCGTCAAGAGCCTGGGGCATCGGGTCTGCGGCCTGGCCCGGACGCAAAAGGAGGCGCTTGCGCTGGCGAAGCGGCATAAGCCCGATCTCATCCTTTCGGACATCGAGCTTGCGGATGGCAGTTCGGGGCTCGACGCGGTCAACGAGATCCTCCGCGCTTTCGAGGCCCCCGTCATTTTCGTTACGGGGCACTCGGAGGTGCTCTTGACCGGGGCCAAGCCGGAGCCCGCGTTCCTGATTTCAAAGCCTTTCAACGAAGAGACGTTGAAAGCGGTGATTGGGCAGGCGCTGTTTTTCGAGGTCCGGTCGCGGACAAAACTCGGCGGAAGAGCCAACGGCTCGCTTCCCGTTGCGATGTCCGCGGCAGGATAAGCCAAAGTGTCATCCCGGAAACGCCAGGGGCGTTATCCGGGATCTTTCGCCGCCAGCGCTCTTTACGATCCCGTGTCCGCGCGGCGGCATTTCATGCCGCGAGCCGCGCACGGGATGACGCAGTATCACAATGCGGCGGGCGCGGCGTCGGTGCCGGGGGGCTCCAAAACGCAATTGGCAGGGCAGCTGACGCACCAGCGGAACCCTTCCGGCGCGTAAGTCAGCGAGACTTCGGCATTCAGCTCCGCGCGGGGGATATCCTCGATCACCATCGTGCCGAAGCCAATGCGCGCGGGCGGCGCCACCGGCGGCCCGCCACGCTCGGCCCAGTTCAGCTCGAACCTCGCATCGCCCGCCGCCCCGGCCACGCCCCGCCACTCGATCCGTATCCCGCCCGTGGTGCCTGAGAGCGCGCCGTACTTTCCCGCGTTCGTCGCCAGCTCGTGGAGCGCCATGCCGATCGTCTGGGCAGCCGATGCCGTAATCAGCAGAGGCGGCCCTTCAAGCTCGATGCGCGAGCCGATAAGGTCCGCGAAATGGGCGAGCTGCGACCGCACAAGCTCATCGAGATGCGCGCCCTTCCACCCGTTCTTGACGAGAAGGTCCTGGCTCGCCGCCAGCGCCTCGATACGCTCTCCGAAACGGCTGATAAAATCGCCTGGCCCCGTCACGAAAGTTTGCCGGGCGATCGCCTGCACGAGCGTGAGCATATTCTTGGAGCGGTGATTAACTTCGCTCGCCAACAGGCGGATTTTCTCCTCCTGGCAACGGCGCCCGGTCACATCGGTTACGAGCGCAAGTATCCTATCGGGCTGCCCGGCCGCGTTCGTCAGAAGGGAGACATGCCTTTGCACCCAAATGAGCCTGCCATCCTTGCCCTTATAGCGGGTCAGGGCCTCGAATGAGGATATCCATTGCTGGATCAGCCGGCTGCGATTGACGATGCCCGTCTCGCGGTCGTCTGGATGAACCAGGCCGGAGAAATTCAGCTCGCGAAGCTCCTCCTGCGTATAGCCCAGCATTCTGCAGCAGGCAGGGTTGCAAGCCTGGAGACGCCCCTCAAGGTCCGCGATGGCGATGCCGATTGCGGCATGGTCGAAGATGCCGCGAAATCGCTCCTCGCTCTCGCGCAAAGCTTCTTCGGCGCGCTTCCGTTCCGTGATGTCCACGCACGCGCCGGCGACCCTGAACGGCATGCGTCCGCTTGGCCCGTTGCGAAACTCCACACGGCTGGTCCAGGTCACCCAGCGGATTTCGCCGCCGGGAATCACGAACCGGAAATCCATCTTCATCTGGCCGCCATCCGCCTCCTTGAGGCCGGCATTGTATTTTTCCATGAAGCGAGCCTTGTCGTCCCAATGCACCCGCTGGAAGGCGTCCTCGATGTTGGCGCTGCAAATGGCTTGAAGGCCGAACATGGCTATAAGCTCGGGCGAGTAAGAGGCGCGGCCGCTTTGGAGTTCGATAGTGAAAGTGCCGATGCCCGCGGCCTCCGTGGCCAGGCGGAGCCGCTGCTCGCTCTCTGCCAGGGACGAGACCAACCTCGGCTTGGCGATGCCAAATGCTGCGCGTGCGGCGTTCCGCAATCCCCCAACGAGGCCGCTTGCCGCGTGTCTCATAATTGAGCGCCCGCCTGTTTTGGCATGTTCTGCTCGCCGCCAAGGTTGCCGCATGTGCCACCCAAATGGGCGAAGGTCATGCTCTTAAACGCTATAACGTCGAGCAAGATATAACACTTGTTCGTCTTAAGCAACAATTGGCAATTTAATTACTGAGGGCGCCAGCTAAGCTGTTGATACTTGTCTAAGCTCGAAGATCGGGCAACGGCGAAACGCCGATAATGTGCGGATGCAAAAAGATGAGCGAGAGATAGAGCGCGAGCGCGGCGATAAATAGGATGGGACGCGCGCGCAGGCCCGCTCCACTGAACCGGCCCGCCAAAACGGCCGCGAAGGGCAGCAAAGATGTGTGGGCGGTTCGCTTCGCCCAAAGCGCCGGTCCCCATTCGCGCCGCTTGCGGACGTCGAACATCGCCATGCCCGCCAGCCCGAACAAGGCGAACAGCCCGAACAGGATGACATGGGCGAGATCGCCATTGGGGACCATGTGAGCAGCGGCCCAGAGCGCTACCGCCCACAGGATGGGGTGGCGCGTAAGGCCGGCGATGCCTGGCCGGGCGGGGTCGAAGGCCGCGCCGTTGCGGCCGGTGATCGAAAAGGGGTCTGGCGCCGCGAAGCCGAAGGCGATGAGCAGGCAGGCGAAGGGCATGACGATATTCGGGACCCAGAGCTGCCAAGGCTCGAAGCTCCACAGCGATATCCGGGGCGCGTTCTCCGCCGCTGCGATGAGCCAGACGAAAACCGCCAGCGATACGATGGAATATAGAGCCATGTAGGCGCGCCCGCCGAGCCGCTCGCGCAGCATGCGCCGCACCGCGGGCCTCGCAGGCACGCTATGGGAGGCGAGAAATACGGCAAGCGCGGCCGCGAACTGTGCCCATTCACTTTGCGCTGGCGTCATGCCAAATCCCGGTTATTGCGCACCCCCCTCACCTGTCCTTCCCCAGGGGAAGGGACGCTAATCGCGCTAGGCCGTTCGAGCTCCTCTCCCCTTGGGAGAGACAGAGGGGGGCTGTGCGGCCGCGCAGCACGGACCTTCATCGGCGCCCAAGCTGCAAGCAGCGCCTTCTCGCGCGATACGATTGTATCGAGGAACTCAGCCGCGCCCTTCATCTGGCGAAACGCGGTATAGCCCCGCTCAAGGAACTCCTGCAGATCGGAAAGCCCCGCGGCGGCAGCAGGCCCCCGCATCATGGCTAGCGTCGTGCCGATGAGCGGCTTTTTCGTCAGGCGGTCGAGGGACTGGCCGAGATGCTTGATGAGCCCGATTTGGCGCTCGCGGTCCGCGTGCCGGTCCACGGCGCGGTACGCCGCCGCATAGTCCGCCTCGGTTATATCGAAGACCTTGCCGCCCAGCGCCACGAGCATCGCGGCGTCGAGCGTTTCCGACAGGGCATTCAGCTCGAAAGCGTCGGCCACCGTCTCAAGCCCGGCAACCGGCAGCACCGTGGTCATCAGCGGCATGATGCGGCGGACGGCTTGCTCGTGCCGGCTCAGGTCTTTCGGCCCGTAAATATCGTTCAAGAAAAAGGTCGCGGTGCTTCCGTAGCGCGGGCTGTTGAGAAGATCGGCGTGCGTGCGCGCCAGCCGGGCCGCTTGCCACAAACGAAGCGCCTCGCGTTTCGCTGGCGCGTCAGCGTCGCCCGCAAGCACGTCGCGAGCCTGCTCCGCCGCATCGAGCTGCGCTTCAATGCGTTTGGTGATCTCGCTCTTGGTAGTCAAGTGTTTCCCTTTGTGGTGTAGTTACCGGATGGGCGAATCCGTAGTCAAAGTCAAGCCCGCCCGGCTCCGAGACTATTGGTGTACCGGACCTTTGCAAGTTAAGCCCCCTATGCGGGGAATTGGGTAACAGCGCCATGCCGGAAGCTGAACGTATATCGCCAGTAGACACGACCTGGCTCCGTATGGACCGGCCGGCAAACCCGATGGTCATTGTCGGCGTCTTTATAGTTGAGGGGCCGGTCAAACTCAATCTCCTGGAAGAGACGCTGGCCGGGCGCTTCATCGCCATCCCGCGCTTCAGGCAGCAGGTCGAGATACGCTCCGGCGAATACTGGTGGGTCGAAGACCCCCACTTCGAGCGGCAAAGACACGTAAGGCGTGTACGCCTTCCTGGCAAGGGAGACAAAGAGGAGCTTCAGCGCTACATCGCGGAGTTGGCATCCGAGCCTATCGATAAGTCACGGCCGCTTTGGCAATTGCGCATTGTCGAGCATTACGAGGGCGGCGCGGCCGTCGTAGTGCGCATTCATCACGCCATCGCCGACGGCATCGCGCTTGTTGGGGTCATGCTCTCGATTATGGATAGCGAAGCCGGCAAGCAGGTCTGGAGCGGGGTTTCGCCGGGGCAGAAGAAGCACGCGCCGCTCGGGCTGCCGGGCCTGGAGACGCTTGGCAAAGGCTTTGCGCTCACCGCGGACATCTGGAAGGAAGCGAAAACGCTTGCGGCCAATCCGGCCCAGACGATCCGCACGGGAGCCGGTGTGACGGGCGAACTCGCCTGGCTGCTTTTGATGCCGCAGGACAGCCCGACGCGCTTCAAAGGCAAGCCTTCGGGCAATAAGCGGGTGGCCTGGACCGATCCGGTCCCGCTTCCCGAGGTTCATGCCGTCGCGCATGCGCTTGGATGCTCGATCAACGATATGCTGCTGGCGTCCGTCGCGGGCGCGCTTGGTACTTACCTGAAGGAGAAGGGCGATCCGGTGCGCGGTGTCGATATCCGGGCGCTGATTCCCGTGGATATGCGAGGCGAGCAGGAGGCGGGCCAGCTTGGGAACCGCTTCGGAATCGTTGGGGTGGAGTTGCCAATCGGTCTTGAAAATCCGCTGCAGCGCTTGGCCGAGGTGCACAGACGCATGAAGGAGCTGAAGGAATCGCTTGAGCCGCCGGTTACGCTGGGCTTATTCGCGGCCCTGGGCTATGCGCCGCAGATCGTGCAGGACAGACTTTTCAACCTGCTCCTAAGCCGCGCGACAGCAGTGATGACGAATGTGCCGGGCCCGCGCCATCCGCTCTATCTCACGGGACACGAAGTCAAGCAGCTGATGTTCTGGGTGCCGCAATCGGGCGATCTCGGCATGGGGGTGTCGATCCTTTCCTTCAACGGCATGGTGCAGTTCGGATTGATGACCGACGCGGCCATGGTGCCGGACCCCGAGGCTATCATCGCGCATTTCCGGCCCCAATTCGAACAGCTTCTCTACCATGTGCTGATGGAGCCCTGGGACGCTGGCGAACGCGAGGAAACTCCGGCGCACGCCAGTTTCGCCCCGCGGCCGCGCGCCAGAAAAAGCCGCAAAGCGCCTGCCGAAGCCCAGAAGCGCCGGCCCTCGCTCCGCAAGTCCCCGCAGCAATAGAGGAAACCCCTACCGGCTCATGCGCGCAACAGCGCAACGCGGCAGTGAAGGAAACGCCGGCGGTAATCGATTATTTACAGCCATGCACAACTATGGGGCTGTCCTGGTGTGCCGGACAACGAGTAGGGGTGTCGCATGTCCTTTTCCGCAGCTGGTTCTTCGGGCAACGCTTCGAATGTTCAAAGCTCCGCCGTTGCCGTCTCAAATCGACGTGCGGCGGATGGCGATTACATGACCGGGGGATTTGGCCGTGCGGCCATCAAGGACACGGATGGCGATTACAAGCCATTGGCGACCGCCCAGACCACAAGTTCGAGTTCCGTTCAAGCCGCGCTTACCAGCCTGAAGACCGGCGGCTAAGGAATTCGCGCGAGACACAACCCGGCGGTGGCGATGGCCGCCGCCGGGGAGGCGATCTCCGGACGCAAGCTCACCAGCGCAGGAAATGCCGCCCGGCGAAGCTTCCCGCGCAAGCCACAAGAGCCATCGCGGTTGTGTACCAGATTGCGCCGAACAATGGCGAATCGTCCGGGCAATGCGCGGCATAGAGCGTGGCGGCAAGCGCGCTGGCGAGCAGCCCCGCCGCCGCGCCCGCTAGACCCGGCCGCAAGGGCGCGCCGCGCCGTAGCGCATAGAACGCAGCGGCCAGCGGGGCTATCGACAGGAACGTGATGCTGACCATGCAGGCCACGGAGTTCGAGCCGATGGCGCGCGGAAGCCAGCTGCTCGCAGGCATCGCCCAAAGCTCGTAGAGGACCGCGCCAAACAGCAGCAAGGGTGCAGCCGCCAAGGCCAGCTCGGCGGAGCGGTATTCGGCGGCGGGGCGGGCAAGCCGCCAGACGAGCCTCGCGGATGTAACCGCCAGGGTGAGCGTCATCACGAACTTGAAATCGTAGCGCCAGGTCTGAATGGCGGAAGCCATGTCGGGGCGGACGCCCAGCGTGAGTGCGAACGCAACCACCGCTACGCCAAGCCCTGCCGCCATGGCAGTAAGGAAGGTCCAGCGCAGAGGCTGCGGCTGAGGCTGTGCCGCATGGTCCTGCGCGAGTGCGCTGATGAAATCGTTTGTCTTCATTGCCCGCCGCTCCTGTAAGCCGCCGCCAACGCGCTCAAGCCCCGGTGCAGGGCCACGCGGGTGGCACCCTCGGAAATTCCCAACCGGGCCGAAGTCTCGCGGATGCTGGAACCGTCCACGCAAATCGCCCGCACGATCTCCTGCTGCCGGCCGCCGAGAATGGATAGAAGCCGGTCCGCCTCCCGCGCCGAAAGCTCCTCCGTGGCAGCCTCGGCCGGCAGAACCTCGATAAAATCCTCGATGGGCAGCTCTGTGCGGTTTCCGCGCCGGCGCAGATTGTCTATGAGCTTGTTGCGCGCGATGGCCCGCACCCAGGGCGTGAAAAGCTGTTCCGCGTCCCAGGTTTGGCGTTTCAAATGAATGGCAAGCAGCGTTTCCTGTACCACGTCTTCCACATCGCCGGAGTTCTGCCCGGTTTTCGCAAATCCTTGGCGGACAAGCCTGCGCAAGAACGGAGCCAACGCCTCAAGCAGGCGCTTGTAAGCTCCGTTATCGCCGGCGTTTGCAGCCCGCATCCAATCGGCCCATTGGGCTTCCTCGCCGCGCACTCGCTTGCCGCTCCCTAATCTATTCGTTGCATGGCTTCGGTTTGTTACCAGCAAGGCTCGCCAGCCGATATAAACAAATTCGCTGCCGTCACTGCTGTAACGCAAGAGGCTGCCGCAGCGTAATCCCCCCTGTGAGCCCTTCCAGCTCTTTTTGCCAAGAGGAGTTAATACGCATGAGCAACCACTCTTTCAACGCCGCAATTGCTGGCGCCTTCGCGGCGGCCTTGGCGCTCGCCGCCGTTCCTGCCCAGGCGGCCGACGACGGCGCCGCCAAGGAGAAATGCTTCGGCATCGCGAAGGCTGGGCAAAACGACTGCGCCTCCACGGGCAACAATAGCTGCGCCGGCACGTCGAAAGCGGATTACGAGAAAGCAGCCTGGGTGCTTGTGCCGAAGGGAACCTGCCTCACGACCGAGGTGACGCTCAAGAGCGGCCAGAAGCAGATTGGCGCGCTTGAGCCGGGCAAGAGCTAGCCTAAGGGCGAGCCATAGTCATAGGGCATCACCCCTCACCCCCGCCCTCTCCCATTGGGAGAGGGAGTTCCGCAGTGCCCGTTGTTAGGGCGTCCCCTCTCCCATGGGGAGAGGGACAGGGTGAGGGGTAACGCGCTTAGTGCGGATCACTGACAAATAAAGCGAGGAACTGCCCCATGCTTGCCGTGCATCCAGCGGAAACGCGCGGAGCTGCCCCGATCCCGGCGCGAGCCGGGGTTGGGCTCAAGCCCGAGCACATGAAAGACATCGTGCAAAGCCCGCCGGACGTTGGCTGGTTCGAGGTCCATGCCGAGAACTATATGGGTGCGGGCGGCCAGCCCCATCGCTTTCTCGAATGGGTGCGCGAGCGCTATCCGCTTTCGGTGCACGGCGTAGGCCTTTCCATCGGCGGCGCATCTCCGCTCGACAAAAACCATCTCCGGCGCCTGAAAGCCGTCATAGACCGTTATGAGCCCGCGCTCTTTTCCGAGCACCTGGCCTGGTCCACGCACGATGGCGCCTATCTGAACGATCTGCTTCCGGTGCCTTACACAGCGGCGACGCTTGCCCATGTCGCGGCGCATGTGGACGAGGTGCAGGACGCGCTCGGGCGGCAAATGCTGATCGAAAATCCGTCCACATACATCGCGTTTGAGGCCACCGAGCTGGCCGAGACGGAGTTCCTGTCCGAGCTTGCGCGCCGCACGGGCTGCGGGCTCTTGCTCGACGTGAACAACGTGTACGTCTCGGCGCAAAACCACGGCTTCGATGCCGATGCCTATATTGGCGCGTTCCCCGTCAAGCATGTGCAGGAAATCCACCTCGCCGGATTTTTCGAGGCGGAGGACAGCGCGGGCGAGCGGTTTCTGATCGACGCGCACGACAGCCCGGTGCGGGATGCCGTGTGGGCGCTATACGCGCGCGCCATCCGCCGGACGGGTGCGCTGCCCACGCTGATCGAGTGGGACAACGATATTCCACCGCTGGCGACGCTTGTTGCGCAGGCGGCGAAAGCCGATGCGCTGGCGACGATGCAAGAAAGGCGGGCCGATGCGTCCCTCCAGCGATAGCGCTCTCGAAAGCCTCGCGGAGTTGCAGGCCCAGTTTTCGCGCGCCATGCTCGAAACCCGCCTGGCGCCGCCGCCCGGTTTGGCCCCCGCCCGCCGCTTCAGCGTCCACCGCAACAATTTGTACGCAAGCCTTACGGATGCTCTGCGCGCCCGCTATCCCGCGACCCTGCGCCTTGTGGGCGAAGACTTCTTCCAAGGCGCCGCAAGCCTATTCATCGAAGTTTCGCCTCCATCCACGCCAGTGCTGATCGAATATGGCGAGGCCTTCCCCGCGTTTCTCGAAAGCTTCGAGCCTGCGCGCGGGCTGGCCTATCTCGCCGATGTGGCGCGCCTGGAGTGGCTGAGGCATGCGGCTTTTCACGCGGCGGACCGGGTGCCGCTAACCGCGTTAAGCCTCGCCGCCGTTTCGCCGGAGCAGGCGGGCGCCATCGCCTTCGAGTTCCACCCATCGGCGGGCCTCATCGCCTCGCCTTACCCCATCGTCAGCATTTGGGAGACTAACGCCTATGACGAGCAGGTCCGCCCGATTGGCCCGGAGCTTCCAGGCGAGGCGGCGCTTGTCATCCGTCCGGAGCTTCAAGTGACGGTCCTGCGCCTCGATCCGGCTGAGTACGCTTTCGCCGCTGCCTTGGCGGCGGGCGAAACGCTCGCCGAAGCCGCCGCCCTTGATGGCCTCGATCTGGGCGCTTCGCTCGCAAAGCTCATCGCCGCCGGCGCCTTCCGCGGTTTCACCGCAAGCCCCATCCAAACGGGAGACACACCCCATGCTTAGCCTAATCGGGAAAGCCACCGCCTTGTTCGAGCGCATCCCCGGCGATCTCATCGCCGTTACCGCCCGCATCGGCATCGCCACGACATTCTTGCGCTCTGGGCTGCTCAAGCTCGACGGCTGGAGTAACGGCAACACGCTGACGCTGTTCACCTATGAATACAAACTGCCGGTCATTCCGCCCGAGATAGCGGCCTATATGGCGACGGCCGCGGAGCTGTCGATGCCGGTTCTCATTCTTGCAGGGTTCCTTACCCGCTTTGCCGCCCTGGTGCTCCTCGGCATGACGCTGGTGATCGAGATTTTCGTCTATCCCAACGCTTTCGATACGCACGGCGTGTGGGCCGCGGTGCTGCTCTATCTGATGAAATACGGCCCAGGCACTCTGTCCGTGGACAATTTCGTGCCCTTGCTTCGTGGAACGATCCAACGAAAGTTTAATATAGCGTGACGTAACGTTTCAGGTTCCTCCCGCGAACTTATTATAGATGCTGCCGAGATAGCTCCAAAGGCCCGGCAGCATTCTAGTATAGCCACGGGTCACTTCGACTTTTAACAAGAGGAATCGCATCATGAAGCTTGCTCATCGCTCTGGAACAACTATCGCCGCTGCCGTCGCCGCCCTTCTGCTTGCGGGCGCCGTTGTGGCTCCCGTCGCCCAAGCCGAGGAGGCCATGGGCCAGTGCATCGGCGGCAACTCCTGTAAGGGCCAGGGCGCATGCAAGAGCGCCAGCAATTCCTGCAAGGGCCAAAATGCATGCAAAGGCAAGGGCTTCGTTTCGCTGACCAAGTCGGAATGCGCGAAGATTCCGGGCGCGAAGTTTGAAATGCCAAAGATGTAAGAAGCGGGGGAGGGGCAGGGCTGCGTGCGGCCCGCCCCTTTTTCTTTCCAAGAGCGATTACGGAGAAATTTCTTATGGCGAGAGCCCAAGAAAAACCGCCCTATCTCGGATTTGGCCTGGGCCTACGCCCGCAGCATTACGCAGAGATCCTCGAAGGCGATCCCGCGGTGGACTGGTTCGAGATCATATCCGAGAACTACATGGTTCCGGGCGGCCGGCCGCTCGCCATGCTGGAAAAAATACGTGCCCGCTATCCCATCGTCATGCACGGCGTGTCGATGTCCATCGCCTCCACGGCGCCGCTGGACTTGGATTATCTGCGGGATCTCAAGAACCTGATCGCCCGCGTGGAGCCGAAATGGGTTTCCGACCATCTGTGCTGGACGGGCGTACACGGTTTCAATCTCCACGATCTTTTGCCTGTTCCCTATACGCGTGAAGCGCTCGAACACGTCGTGCCGCGCATCCAAAAGGTGCAGGAGCTGCTGGGCCGTCCGCTCGCTATCGAAAACGTGTCGAGCTATGTGCGGTATGCTCATACGGACATGACGGAGTGGGAATTTCTCACCGAGCTGACGAAGCGCACCGGCTGTCAGCTATTGTTCGATGTCAACAACGTTTACGTTGGCGCCTTCAATCACGGCTACGACCCCCTGGACTTCATCAACGGCGTGCCGATAGAGCCGGTGGTGCAGTTCCACCTCGCGGGGCACACCGACATGGGCACCTATATCATCGACACGCACGATCATCCAATCCGGATCGAAGTCTGGGATCTTTACCGGGCAGCGGTCGAGCGTTTCGGCCCCATCTCGACCATGATCGAGCGAGACGACAATATTCCGCCGCTTGCCGAGGTTGTGGCGGAGCTTAGCGAAGCCCGCGCCATCGCGGCATATGTTTTTGCAAGCCAAAGGGACACAAAGCTATGCGCGGCGGAATAATGACGCTTGGGGAGATCCAGGACAGCTTCCAGCAGGCGCTACTGGCAGGTGACGACGGTATCCTGGCGGGGCTTGCCGATGGGCCGCGCGAGCCGAAAGGCGTGCAGCTTGGGCTTTACCGGGACTCGTACATTTTGCGCCTGATCGAGTTCGCGCAGAAGGACCATGAGTTGCTCCACGCTTATCTTGGCGACGAGGCCTTCGAGGAGTTGGCGCGGGGCTACGCGGCGGCCTATCCGTCGCGCTATCGCAACGCCAAGGACTTTTGCGCCCATCTTCCGCAATATCTGGCGGAAGCGGAGCCCTACGCCGCGCATCCCGCGATTGCGGAGCTGGCCGCGCTCGAAAAGGCATTGAACGATGCCTTCTACGCCAAGGATGAAGCGGCGATTGTCGTACCGGATTTGGCCGGTTTTGCGCCTGAGGATTGGGCCTCTTTGCGTTTCACGCCGCATTGTTCGGCGGCGCGGCTGGATTTTGGCACCAATGCGGCGGACATCTGGAGCGCGCTCAAGCGTGGCAGCGAGCCGCCTTCCGCCGAAGCGAATGGGCTGCGCCGCATTCTGGTCTGGCGCCAGGATCTGCCGAAGTTCCGGGTGCTGAGCGAAGAGGAAGCCATGCTCTGGGACGAGGCGGCAAACGGAGTCCGCTTCGGCGTGCTTTGCGAGATGGCCGCGACTTATGACGATGCGGATCAGGCAGCGGCGCGCGCGGCAGGATACTTGCAGGGTTGGATCGCATCTGGCCTTCTGTCAGGCGCAACCCTGTCCTGAGATCACGCGAGACACTTCGCGTCGACCTGAACGCGGGTCTTACGCTGGAGGAGATCGAGAAGCACCAAAACGCGATCGTTCTCCTTCATCTCGACGATTTGGCAGACGAGGCCATCGAACGCGCCGCCGCGGATTGTCACCTCCTGCCCGATTTGGAAAGTGGCCTCAGGTTTGCAAATGCAGCCGTTCACCTCCCTTACCTTGAGGCTTTCCACAAAGCCCGCCGGAAGCTTCGCCGGCGTTTCTCCGCTCATGATGACCGAGCGGACGCCAATCGTGCTGAGAAGAGGCCGCCAGCGCTGCACGAGGTCTTGCTGTTCGACGAACACGTAGCCTGCGAAAAGAGGCCGGGGAGCATCGTAGTTGCGCCGGGCATGGCGGATGCTCCTAACGATCGTTGGGCAATACGCGCGAAAGCTTTGCCGCATCAAATTCTGTATGGCTTCCGCTTCCCGATGAGGATGGGTGGCTAGGACGAACCATATGCCATGTTCCAAGCCTTGATCCATTTGCAAAATCCCGCCTAAAGCAAAACTGCATTAATCCAACGAGAATAGAGGCTAGTGGCCTGTATCAGCTAAAATGAGCGGTTCTGACTTGGTCTTTTTCGCCGTAGCAAAGCCGGACGGCTTGACTGTACGTCCAAGTACAGCCTGCGCCGTCCAGCTTCCCTACGTCAAAAAATCCCGGCGTCATAACCACTCATTTTAGTTGATACAGGCCACTAGAGCACTTTCATTCAAAGCCGAGTTGCCGGCCGTCCTACCCGCGATCCATCTAAGGGCTTGTTCTGCCGTTGCAAATCTGGATTCCCGTCTTCGAGCGTGTGAAAAAATCGCCGAATTGGCTGAAACGCTTGAAATCCGGTCCGCAGCGTCGTCCCCGCGGAGGCGGGGACCCATGCTAGTAGCTTGTTCTGACACGATAAATGGATTCCCGCCTTCGCGGGAATGACGGCCGTGCATCTTGCAAGGTTCCGGGTCAATTCTTTCACACGCTCCTTCGCGGGGATGACAATCCCCGGCTCAAGTTCGATTGAAAAACTCCAAGCGTTGCCTCCACCAAAGGGCTCAACGTCGAGTTGAAGGGAGAAATAAAGCAATTTTTAGACTTTTGGAACGCCGGGGCAGGGTTGCGCCGCGCACTCAGTCCACGGAACTTATTCGCTGCCGGGAGGCTGCTGCTTTGCCGCTTTCCGGCGAATTTCCGCCCAGGCTTCGAGCCTGGCTTTGATTTCTGCCTCGTAGCCGCGGCTCCTGGGACGGTAAAATTGCTGCCGGTCTATGCCGTCCGGGAAATAGTTTTGGCCCGAGACGCCTTCCTCAGTGCTGTGATCGTAAACATAGCCAGCGCCATAGCCCTCATTGCGCATGAGCTTTGTGGGCGCATTCAGAATGTGCTTCGGGGGCGCGAGCGAGCCGCCTTCCTTGGCGAGCCGCATCGCCGCGCCATACGCCGCATAGGCGGAGTTCGATTTTGGCGCGGCGGCCAGGTAGATCACGCACTGCGCCAGCGCCAAGTCGCCTTCCGGGCTGCCCAGAAAATCGTAGGCATCCTTTGCCGCGTTTGCCACCACGAGCGCCTGCGGATCGGCCAGGCCGATGTCCTCGACGGCCATGCGCACCATCCGCCGCGCGAGGTAAAGCGGGTCCTCCCCGCCATCGATCATGCGGCAGAACCAGTAGAGCGAAGCGTCGGGGTCCGAGCCGCGCACGGACTTGTGCAGCGCACTGATGAGGTCGTAGTGCCCATCGCGGTTCTTGTCGTAAAGCGGTGCCCGGCGCTGGACGAGCGCCACAAGCTTTTCCGCGTCCACGGGCGGTTCGCCCTCGCGCGTGGCATCGTACACATCCTGGGCAAGGTTCAGCACCGTCCGGCCGTCGCCATCGGCCATGCCAAGCAGGGATTGCCGCGCTTCCGGTGTGAGCGGTAATTTGCGCCCCGTAATGCCTTCCGCCCGCTCAAGCAGCAGCTCAAGGCCGGCCTCGGTGAGGCGCTTGAACACCAGCACCTTCGTGCGTGACAGGAGCGCGCCGTTCAGCTCGAAGGAGGGGTTCTCGGTCGTGGCGCCGATCAGAACGATGGTGCCGTCCTCCACATAGGGCAGGAAGGAGTCTTGCTGCGAGCGGTTGAAGCGGTGGATTTCGTCGACGAAAAGAATGGTGCCCTGGCCGAAGCGCCGCCGGTCGCGGGCCTCTTCGAAGACTTTGCGCAGGTCCTGTACGCCGGAGAAAATCGCGGAAAGCTGCTCAAAATGCAGGCCAGCACGGCTCGCCATGAGCCTCGCAACCGTGGTTTTGCCAGTTCCCGGAGGCCCCCAGAAAATCATGGAGCGCGGCGCGTCGCCTTCGGCGATCCGGCGCAGCGGGCCGCCCTCCCCCAGGAGGTGATCCTGGCCGATGACCTCGGCGAGCGTTTTCGGGCGCAGCCGGTCCGCAAGGGGCCGCGAGGCGTCGTCAGTGGCAAGCTTGCGCGCTCTCGAACAGCGGAGCGGAAGGTGTGGATCGGGATTTGGCCATGTCAGTCACCGCATGATAGCAAATCGGGCTGCCCGCGTCTCCCCGCCTCCCCCCGGGTGCATTGCTTGGCTGGACCCATTTTGGGGCTTGAGAGGCGCATTTCGATTTTGAAGTAATATAGCAGAAGCGCCTTAAGCAAGCGTTATGCGCGGTGGTGCCCCTATGTTGTTGAATTATAATAGAAAAAGGTGTGGCGGATGCCGGCGGTTTGGTTAATATCAAATATTCGCTTATATTTAACGGGTTTTTTGAAGTACAGAAATCGGCCAAAAACGCAGAAAATTTCGCAGAAATACGCGGTTAGGAGACGTGGACTTTGCGAATTTACCATGTCTGCATTAAGCATGATAGGGGGCTACGCAAACTATACGTTCCGTTAAGGCATGGATGAAGCGCCGCAACTGCTCGCTAACCCGCTTGGTGTCCCGTTCCCAATGTTGTGATGGGTCGCAAGCTGAAGTTCGAGATTGCCGAACGAATATCAGCTTATGTGGAAGAACCGGTCGTGTCGCCACAGCAACTAAGGAAGCGGCGCAGGCCTGCCATAAAAAGCGGGGAATTCTGAAGCAAAGGGGTAAATGATGCGTCTTGCAGCATTGTACGGCGCGCGCGTTGCCGTTGGGCCGGTTGCAAGGATGTCCAACGATACAGCGTGCGATGATCGGCGCCACCGTAGCGCTATTCCTGGGAGCCGCAACCGTGTTTGGACAGATGAAGATCCCCGATACACCTGCCGGTCATGTACTTGAGGCGTGGTTAGACGCCTTCAACAGCGCTGACCGTGCCAAGATCCAGGCATACATTGAGACCTTCGATCCGAAAGGAGACGTGGACGGCTTGATGGCCTTCGGAAGGCAGACGGGTGGCGTTGACTTGCTTTCGATCGACGCCAGCGAGCCTTTGTCGATCAAATTCCGAGCGAAGGACAAGGCGACTCCAATCGTGGGTTTTGGCGTCTTGAGGCTACGAGAGGGCCACCCGCCAACGGTTGACACATTAATCCTGCGCGCAATTCCTCCTGGAGTAGTCTTTGAAGATATTGTTCTCGACGCCCAAAGCCGGCGGCGCGTCATCGAGGGTGCAGTTTCGAAGTTGGAGGAATTCTATGTTTTTCCCGAGGTCGCGCGAAAAATGGCAGAAGTCCTACAGAGCGCATCTGAGCAGCGGGGACTACGGCGCGGTCACGGACGCCACCAACTTTGCCGCCCTGCTCACGGAGCATCTGCAGGCAGTCAGTCACGACAAGCATTTACAAGTCATTCACAATCCGTTCAAGCAGCCCGCCGGTCAGCCAAAGTCCAGCGCCGCTGACCAAGAAGCACAGATGACGAAAGATTTGATGCAGCGGATCAATTGCGGCTTTCAGAAAATCGAGATTTTGCGAGGCAACATCGGCTACCTAAAATTCGACATGTTCGGTCCCCCTGCGGTTTGCGGCCCGACCGCCATCGCAGCGATGAACTTCCTTGCTCACGCCGATGCAATCATTTTTGACCTTCGGGAGAATGGCGGCGGCCATCCCGAGATGGTCGCATTGATCTCTTCTTACCTGTTCGATCAGCCGACGCATCTCACCGATATTTACACTCGTAAGGAGGATAGTACGACTCAGTATTGGACGCTGCCGTTCGTTCCTGGCGCCAGGTTGCCTGACAAACCGGCTTTTGTGCTGACGTCGAAGAACACGTTTTCCGCGGCAGAGGATTTCAGCTACAACCTCAAGTGCTTAAAACGTGCCACGATCATCGGGGAAACGAACCTGGCGGAGGTGCTCATCCCGTGACGGGAAAGTCGATAGATGATCACTTCGTGATCATAGTGCCCCATGCGCGCTCGATAAATCCAATCTCGAAGACGAACTGGGAGGGTACCGGCGTTGAACCCGATGTCCCAGCGAAAGCGTCTGAGGCACTCGACGTCGCGATCAAGTTGGCCACCGACAGGCTTCAAAAGAATTGATAGATGCGAAGGCAGAAGGGCGGCTCATCTCCCAACAGCAGGCACTCTCCAAAATCGTCCCCAATTCCGCAATCGGCCTGACATGTCGAAATTCCAACCCACACCGCCATCTGGCAGCATGATTGTTGCGTTACAATAATCATGCTGCCTCGATATCGGTCTGACTAAAATCATTACCCTTAAACAGCAAAGGTTCCCCTGTAGCCTTTGCCAGCGCGTAAGAAAAGCAGTCGCCGAAATTGAGGCCTGCCTTGTGGCGGCCTTTGCCGAAATCGAGAAAGGCTTGCCGGGCGAGTTCCCCGTGGTCGATCGTTACAGGCTCAATAGCAATGGCTGCCCGCCGAAAAAAAGTCTGGGCCTGTTGCATTCCCTCAGGCCCGAGCTGGCTTTCGACAACCATCGCTAATTCAACGTAGTTTGCCACGCTCATCCGGCAGACGTCAGCATCGTGAATGAGCTGTGCGAAAGCGGCGTCGTTGCGGCAGCTCCCGATTCGCGGCTTCCGGCTCCCTGTAAGGATCGCGACCAGGGCGGATGTAATCGAGGATCATTTCGGCAGACCGTTTTCATCGTAGAGCAGTTCGCCGTGGCTGATATATGGGCGCTTTACATGAACCGCCGCCCGGCCGGCAATCGCCAGCAACTCTTTCACGCTCGCCTTGCCCCTCTGGCGTTCTATCTTGGCCAGGCGTTCGCGCAGGGCTTCGGTGACTACGCGGGTCATGCTTTCGCCCGTGGCGCGGGAAATTGCCTGCGCGAGTCGATGTGCTTCGGGGTCTTTGATGTTAAGGCTCATGGCCGATCTCGCGTTCTGCAATTCACTTCAAAGTTCTACCATTCTACCTGATGGTCTGATGCACGCCAAGGGCTGCGACACCGATTTCGGCCCGGCCTGCAGCATGAGACGTGCCGATCCGGGGTCGAAATGGCGGCAACCGGCGGCCTTAAGTCATCATGCTGTGGGGGCAGCTCCGTCCCTCGCGGAACGTGCATCCGGCACCCCCCATATCGGCGCCCCTGCGGCTCCGCGGGGCAGGCGCCGCGTGTTTCACAAACCTATGGTGGTTCGGATTAGCCCGCCGCCGCGCTGTATGCTCATGTGCCAAAGCCGCGCGGCTCTTGGACATGACCTTTTCGAGGCCCTGCGCCGTTTCGATCTTCTCGCCATTGACCTCGACGACGATATCGCCCGGCTGGATGCCGACGCGGCGGGCGTTGGAATAAAACTCCGTTTCGAGGACCACGACGCCCTTCGTCTCCGTAATGGAAAGCTCGTCGGCAACGGCGGGTGAGAGGTTCGCGACCTTGGCACCAGCCAGGGGATGGCTGCCGGCTGAGATTGCGGGTGTCGCGGGGCGGGTTTTCCGGCGCCACCATCAGGGCAATGGTGAGCTTACGGCGGGTGCCACCGCGTAGGATTTCGAGGCTCGCCTCGCCGGACGTTCCCCTGGTGGTGAAGCGGTATTGGAAGGCATTCGGATCGGCTACCTCCTTGCCATCCACGGAAACGACGATGTCTCCCGTCTTAAGACCGGCGTTGGCCGCGGGGCTATCGTCAGCGACGTAGGAGACAAGGGCGCCAGCCGCCCGGTCGAGCCCCGCGGCATTGGCGTAATCCGGGTTCACCTCGATCAGGCTCGCGCCCAGCCATGGACGGAGCACGCTGCCGCCTTGCAAGGCGGAATCCACCACCAGACGCACCATGTTGGCTGGGATGGCAAAGCCGATGCCCTGGCTTCCGCCGCTCTTCGAGAAAATCGCCGTGTTGATCCCGACCAGGCGGCCTTGCATGTCCACGAGCGCGCCGCCCGAGTTGCCGGGATTGATGGCCGCATCGGTTTGGATGAAGAACTGGTAGTCGGAAATGCCGACGCGCGTGCGGGCAAGGGCCGAGACGATGCCGCTCGTAATGGTCTGGCCGACGCCGAACGGATTGCCGATAGCCAGAACCAAATCGCCAACCTCAAGAAGATCGGCGTCGGCGAAGGTGAGGTAGGGGAATTCGATGTTGGAATTCTTGATCTGGAGAACCGCGAGATCCGTCCGCTCGTCCTTGAGCAGCACTTTGGCGTCGAATTCGCGCGCGTCTGAAAGTGCCACCTTGATCTCGGTGCCGGCGTCGCCTTGCACGACGTGGTTGTTGGTTACGACAACGCCGCTCGATGCGACGATCACGCCGGAGCCCAGCGAGCTTTGCAGGCGGTCGTTCTGGCCGAACTGACGCCCGAAGAGTTGCTCCAGAAGCGGATTGCTGAAGCCCTGCCGCACACGCTGGCGCACATAGACGTTCACGACAGCAGGGGCTGCCCGCTTCACCACGGGGGCATAGGAGAACGTGATCTGCTCTCTGGCTTCGGGCGCCTTTTTTACGGGCTGGGCAAAGGCGCTAACGGGCGCCATCGCGAAAAGGAGCCCGAACGCAAAGAGCGCTTTGGCAGCAGCCGGAGTCTTCATGGAGCAAATCCCGCCTGAGTTCGACCGGGAGATATAAATCGCGGGAGCCGTCACGATGCAAGAGGCCAGAGGTTGCCATTCGCCCGGTTTACCGGATTTTCGCCCGGACTATTGGGGCGCAAGGTCCGGAAAACGCGCGCGGGTTTTAGTGTCATACAGCATCCGGCTGAGTAGTTCCGCGCCCGTCATCCCGGAACGGCTGCGCCGATCCGGGATCGTAACGGGCATTTGTAACGATCCCGGATAACGCCGTTGGCGTTTCCGGGATGACGGCCGGGAAGCAATCGAGCGGATTTAGTGTCACTCTCCGTTGCAAATCGTCATCCAGAATGTGAAAGTCGAAGAGTGTTCGAAGAGCAATTATGAGGAGCCGCTGAAGTCGATTATGGACGCCTCCCAACTAGAGACCGGATTCGGCCCCTGGAACCCCGGCATCGAGTTGACGATCCCTCCCGAATTTATACCGCTGGCAACGCTTTTCAGGCCGGAAAACATTTTCTCGAGTCCAGCCGAATTGCGGGAGCTAAGCGAGTTTTCGGGTATTCCAAGAGAAGAACTCGTGGCTTTCAGGCCGGAGCGGCTGGCGGTGCATGAGCTGCTTGTGCGGGTTATTGCCGACCTGCACGTGCCGGACGGCGCGAAATACGAGGATCTGGGCGAAAACTTCCGGCGGATGACGTCGGCAATTCTTACGAAGCACATTCTTCCGCGAATGGAAGAGGTGAAACAGCTTTATAGCGAATTGCAGCAGCAGATTTTGGAACTGACCGGCCAGGAGCTGGCCGCTTGCTTCCAGCCGCCGCCGCCCTCCGCCTCAAGGAAGACCGGGCTCCTTGCCCGGCTTGGATTTGGTGCCAGGGCAAGGCCCGCTCCGGCCCAATCCGAAACAGCCGAAGAGCGCGCCGCCAGAATTGTGGCACGCCTGGGAGCAAAAGGCGGAGGCTGCGGAAACAGGCCTCGAACGCAACGTTTACCGGGCCCTTGTAAAGGCCGCGTCCGCTGTCACCAAGAAACATGGCCGCTCATCGGCGGTGCGAGCCTGCTCTCGAAGCTCACCGTACCTATCGCCTGCAACGCGTATGGCAGCGAGGCCATTGGCCGGCACATCGAGCCCTATTTCCTGCGCGCGGTTTCCGAAGAGGGCTACAAGCTTCTGCCGTTTCAGGCTCAGCCAGTCATCATGAACGTGAAGGGCGCCTCGGCGTCTGGAAAGAGCACGCTCCGGCCCCTGCAAAAAGAACTCGCGGTGCGGCTTGGAATTCCGTGGGACGAGGTTGCGCTCATAAGCCCGGACATATGGCGCAAGTTTCTGCTGGACTACAACAGCTTGGGGCCTGCACGGAAGTATGCGGGGGCGCTGGCCGGCCAGGAGTTGGCGATTGTCGATAAGAAGCTGGACCGCTATCTGATGAACAAGGGTGAGAACGGGCAGTTGCCGCACCTCGTCATCGACCGTTTCCGCTTCGACAGCTTCGCCACCGATAACGGCGGCTACGGTGCGTTCATCGAGCGGTTTGGCCACCTCGTCTACGTGTTTTTTATGATTACGCCCCCGGAGGCCACGGTCGAGCGCGCTTGGGAAAGGGGAGAGCGGTTCGGACGCTACAAGGCCGTTGACGACCTGCTTTATCACAACGTCGAAGCCTATACGGGAATGCCGCGGCTTTTCCTAACCTGGGTGGGAAGCAAGAATAAGCGAATACATTTCGAATTCCTGGATAACAGCGTTCCAAAGGGCTCCAAGCCGAGAACGGTCGCATTCGGCACGTACAAGGAGCTGAACGTCTTGGACATCAAGTCGCTCGTCGATGTCGAGCGGTTCACGAAGATAAACATCTCGGCGCGCAGGCCCGGGGACGTCTATGCCGGCAGCATGCTGGCGCCCGAAAAGAATACCGGCTTTTTGCGCAAATGCGTGCGTGCGATCCCTGCGGTCAACTTTGCGGAGTCCGCCACGGGCCGGGTGTATGCCAAGGTCCAGGGCGGGAAGCTGATAATGGATGGGTCGGAACCGGCCAGCCCCGAGGTCAAAGCCGGGCTTGCCATGGTCGCCGCGGAATTCTACTGGCATTCGCGCGGCACACCGGAAGAACTTGGGGCCCTGGTGCCGGGTCATGCGCCTACTCTTGGCGCCTGGGGAGGCAGCGCCGGGGGTAAAGAAGAACCGGCGCCGCCGCCTGAAGCCGCGGTTTCCGCTTGAGCGGCCAGGTTTATTGCGGGCGCTTCTCGTTCTTGGCGGAACGGAAACCCGCCGAAGCCGTGTCCTTCTCGCACATATACGCGCCCCTCTTGGTGTTCCCATAGGAACGCGAGCCGGCGAAGTGGTAAACCTTCGAGTGCGTATTGGCCCAAACCACCGGTTCGCCGGGGCAGTGCGCCTTTGCTTCAAGTTCGGAAGCGTATTCGGCGGCGCCGGTGGAAATGGTTGTGCCTGTGCGGTTCCGCTTGGCGGTACGCGGCGCGGCGGGCGCTGGCGCTATCTCCGTGCTCGCGGCGCCTTGCCCTGCCGGCGGGGCCGCGGATGGAGCCGTTGCCGCCGCCCCGCTGCCGGAGCGGCACTCAATCATGAAGGCTTTCTTGGTCTTGCCGCTGCCTTGAATGGCGGCTTTGTTTGCGGTCCATTCGGACTCGCAGGCTTTTGCGGTTTTTTGTTGAGCCTGGCTTGCGGTGGTCAGGATAGCTATGCTCGCCAGGACGGCCGCGTAGAGCAGCAATAGTCGGGATTTGTACATGACGCTTCTCGCTAAGATAGGTTTCTCTTATGAGAAGGCCCAGCTTGTGAGCGGAGCGTTAAATTTTGGGGCGATTTTTTAGGGAGCGGGGGCTGGAAACCGTGGGGAGCCCGGCAGGACTTCGCATGAAAATGAAGGAAGCCTTACGCGAAAAGGAGCATTTGCATTCGTAAGGCATATAAGCCGGGGATGAGGTTCCTGACTGCGGGACCGGGGCAAACGCGGGACTTGGGCCCCAGTCTCGCAGTAACGCGGAACTGTCGTAGTATCGCCCGGAGGCGTTACGCTTACGTAAAGGCCGCCGGAACAAATAGCGCGGGACGCATTTCTAGCCATGGATGAGAAGGTTCTAGCGTTTGCAAATACGATGCGCGCCAAGGCGGACGCTTTGGGCGAAACCGCGGACGTGGAGTGGCGGCTGAGCCAGGACCCCATCCCCTACGAGGCCGCGGTGGTTGAAATGGAGGAGCGTGCGGAGGCCATCCTTTTGGGGCTAAAGCCCGAGCTTATATGGCTTTTGGAGCACCCGCCCCTCTATACGGCGGGCACCAGCGCCAGGCCCGCGGACCTCATCGATGCGGCGCGCTTTCCGGTCCATGCGAGTGGCCGCGGCGGGCAATACACCTATCACGGGCCGGGCCAGCTTGTGGCTTATGTGCTACTCGATCTCAATAAACGCGGCCGGGATGTGCGGCAACATGTCCACCGTCTGGAGGCGTGGGCAATTGCCGCGCTCGGGGCTTACGGCATTTCTGGCGAGCGCCGGGAAGGAAGGCCGGGCATCTGGGTCAGGAAGCGGGGAGGGGATGCGAAGATCGCCGCGATTGGTGTGCGCGTGCGGCGCTGGGTCACCTATCATGGCATCGCGGTCAACGTCTGCCCCGATCTTTCCCACTTCTCCGGTATTGTGCCCTGCGGCATCGCGGATGCGGGCGTCACCTCAATCGAAGCTGAATGCCCGGGGGCCCGTCCTTTGCCATAGCGATGGCTTTGCCGGCACTTCATGAGCCGGGCACGCCTGGGCCCGATATATTCCGTTTGCAAAAAGCATAGTATCCGTTTAGGAGAAAATAGACGCCGCAACCGAAGCGGCCCGCCAGTTGCTTTTTTGAGAACGGTTCATGACGATTGCGGACCTCGCTTGGCCACTTGTCATCGATCTCGACGGCACCCTGCTCAAGACAAATTCGCTCGACGAAACTTTGCTCGACGCGCTTAGGCGGAGCCCCTTCGAGCTTTGGAAGCTCCCTTTCAAACTGATCGTTGGCCGCGCGGCGTTCAAAGCGTTCCTGGCCCGCAATTCCAGCCTGGATGTGGAGACCTGGCCAATTCGGGGCGACTTTCTCGATTATCTTAGGCGGCAAGCCGAATCAGGACGGGCCGTGGTGCTTGCGACGGCTGCCGACCGCAGTATCGCCGAAGCCATCGCCGCCCGCTTTCCTTTCATCGGCGAAGTAATCGCGTCGGATGGCTCGCGAAATCTGAAAGGGAAGGCCAAGGCCCGAGCGCTATCCGAGCGCTTCCCGGACGGCTTTATCTACGCTGGAGATTCCTCCGCCGACCTCGCTGTCTGGCGGGAAAGCAAGGGCAGCATCCTCGTCGATGCTTCCGCCAGCGTTTTCAGGAAGGTCCGGCGGGCGAAGGAGCCTCTCGCCGTCTTTTCCAGCAGCCGCCGTCTGGGAAGCGTTCTGCGCCGCAGCCTCCGGCTTCACCAATGGGCGAAGAACGCGCTGGTGTTCGTGCCGCTCGTACTCGGGGGAAAAGCCTTGGACACCTCCGCGTGGACGATGGCGGCGCTTGGGTTTATGGCGCTGAGCCTTGCTGCGTCGGCTACCTATGTCGTGAACGATTTGTGGGACTTGCCGAACGACCGCCGGCATTGGTCCAAGCGCTTCCGGCCCTTGGCAAGCGGCGAGCTTTCCATTCGCGAGGCAACTTACCTGGCGGCATCGGGTTTGGCCGTGGCGTTTGGTATTGCCGCCACGATTGGGAATGCCGCATTGGCAATGCTCGCGCTCTACGCCGCGGGAACGCTGAGCTATTCCTTCTTTTTGAAACGGGTGCCGATTCTCGACGTGTTGGTGCTCGCCGCGCTGTACACGTTCCGGCTCGGCTTCGGGATCGTACTTGCGAAGGTGCTGCTTTCGCCCTGGATTCTGGTTTTTTCCATGTTCGTCTTCGGGTCGTTGTCGATGGCGAAGCGTCATACGGAGGTGCTGCGGCTCGCGGAGCGCGGCATCGGTGCAATGCCGGGGCGCGGTTATATAGCCTCGGACGCACCCCTCACTTTAGGCGTTGGGCTCGCCTCGATGCTTGGGGCGATCCTGATCATGGTTCTTTATTTGATCGAGGACGCCTTCCCGCGAGGCTTTTACGCGAGCCCAGCATTTCTGTGGGCCATACCGCCAATTCTCTTCTTATTCCTTGGCAGGATTTGGCTGGTAAGTCAGCGCGGCCAGCTTCAAGACGACCCGGTCGCGTTTGCCCTGAAAGACCGGCTAAGCCTCCTGCTCGGCAGCATGATGGGCCTTTTCTTTGCCGCGGCCCTGTTTATCCCGAAAGCACGTTTGTGGATTTAGCACGGGGAATTTTTGAATGTACCAATCGGTTAGCCCGAAAGGCCCAGATCGTTCGCCGTTCGACTGGCCTGGTTTTATTGTTGTGCCGGTCTTCGGCGGCATCGTCTCCACGATGTTAAGCGGATTCCTCTTCGGAACCGGACCAAATGTATATCACCTGCCAATTGTTGCAAACTTGTACGACGAACCCCAGTATGCAAACGACACCTTTATACAATCCTTGCGCTACTTTTTCTCAGGCCTCTGGCTGTTGCTTAGGGGCTCGGATCGCTGGATCGATCCGTATTGGCTATTTTTAATCCTGGCCGTGTTTTCCCGCATTCTATCCTTTGCCGGCTTCATTGCCTGTGCATCGCTCGTGGGAATCGTGGGGAGAAAGGAGCGTGCATTCCTTGCGGCGCTTTTGTCCGCCACCCTCTTACTGCGGGGTGGCGCCGTTGGCTCAGGAGGGCTGTTTCTCAACTATTTCACCCATTCGGAGGTGGCGAACGGGCTTTTCCTTATTGCTCTATACTTTTCAATCCGCGGAGGCATCGCAGCCTCAATCGGCTTGACCGGCGTTACGTTCTTTGTAAACGCATTCATGGGCGCATGGACTGCCACGGTGGTAGGGGTAATTATTCTTATCCGAATTCTTCGCGGGAACGTCGCGCTGCCTTACGCAATAGCGCACGCCGCACTTGGCATTTGCATTGGCGGCCCGTTCGTTGGGATCGTCATCGGAGCCATGCTATCGAACCCGGAATTTGGAAATGCGGTAACTTTCGACTATACGGAAATGCTAGCAATTGTGGCTCCCCACCATTTCTTTATAGAATCCATCGATGTTGCCGATAAGACTGCGTTGCTATTCACAGCTATGGCAGGCGGCGCCTCTTTCATCTTGATCGACACGTCAACACGATTGCTTCTGCCAGCCCTAATTACCGCTTGTGCGATTTTTGTTGCCGGGATTATCCTTCCCCACATTACGCACGCACCCCTCATAATGAACCTTCACCTATTACGTGAAGGCGCATTCATTCAAATCTTGTCGGTATTGGGGATAACGGCGCTAGCGGCGTCATGGCTGTTTCAATCCAGTCCGGTCAAAAACATAATTGCCTCGGCGATTGCGGTTACGATTTTGGCCAATCCTTTGCGGAATATTGGCTTGGGATCGCTTGCTATAGTTCTAGTCTACGTCCTATTCGACCGGGAATTGGTACTGTTCAGGCGCGTGATCCCAAGACTTTTTCTTGAACGGTCCGGATTTTTCAGAATGTGCACGGTTCTTACGGTTATGTGTTTCATGGGCATGCTATTTTTCAAGCACCAAGCTCAAAATGCCGAAGCGGACGAAGTGGTTGCTGAATGGGCCGGGATTGGAACGTGGGCTCGGGCAAACACCGCGCAAAATGCGGTATTTCTTATTCCGGTCGCAGAGTATCGCGTGGGCATAACGCTGGAGGAGTATACAGAGGTAGACAGTTCGGTTTTCGAGTTCAGCTCTCACCGCAGGGTCTGGGTCGAAGCCAGGAGAGGCTCGGCTGCGATGTGGTTTTACCCATATTATCACGAGTGGCGGCGGCGGCGCGACGAGGTTCTCGCCTTGCCGATGCACCAGGATAGACTTCGTTATGCGCAACAGAATGGTTTGAGTTATGTGGTGGAGCGATGCGCAACAGCCGGGGGCGACGCAAGCGTTATCTTCGCGGCCAAACGGTTATGCGTGTACCCCGCACTCCCAGCGGCGCCGGCGGCGGACGCCTCAAAGGCGAGTTGAGAAGGTAAGTTCATGCGCTTAGTTTCGGCCGTTACGATTCTCGCCAGTGTTGCACTACTGCCGTCAGGCTCTAATACTAACCGTCAAAGGTCCTGACCGTTCTGGACACTACCCGTTATTGCGAGGCGGCCTTGGCGGCCGTGGGCGATCCAGATGCAACATCAGCGGCTTACCGCAGAATTGCTTCGCTCGCAATGACGAACAAGCAGTCAAGACCTGTGGCGATTGGCATAAGGTTTCGCAAAAGGGCGGCATGCCGGAGTCCAGCAAATCTTCGCAACGTAAGAGATAATTGTAGTGGACCGGATGCCAAGCGCTGGCCAAAATAATCCCGCCCCCGCGAGACATATCTACGGAATCGATGCGATACGGTTCTCGTCAGCCGTTCTTGTCTCTGCATTTCATCTTACGTGGCATATCCCTGAAGCCGTTCACGTCATGCCGTTTGGATGGATCGGCGTACAAATATTCTTCGTTATTTCCGGTATTGTTATCGCGAACTCGGCTCAATCCGCAACACCGTTCCGTTTTGCGGTCAGCCGGTTTCTCCGCCTGTATCCGGTGGCCTGGATTGCGGCTGCAATAATCTGTTTGCTGCATGCCGTAACGCCAGCAGAAGCTTATAAAGACCTTGGAATTGCTGTCACGCTCGACCCAAGGGCCCTGGTGAACTCGCTGAGTCTTATTGGCGACTCATCTATTGCTAGTGCGTATTGGACGCTAGAAATTGAATTGGCCTTTTACACACTGATTTTCGGCACGATCTTACTATGGGGGCCGGCCTCTATTAAGAAAACAGGAATAATTCTCGCGTTTGTCAGCGCTCCATATCTCTTCCTCCTCTTCCTCCACTCCGCCGGAGTTATAAACCTACCCTGGATCGACCTCGGCTGCGGCATGAAAAACATGCTTCTGGTGCGCCACGGGCCGTATTTCGCTCTCGGTATCTTTATATGGGCTACGGACAAGGGTTTGATGAGGCGCCAAGACTGGTTCGTGGCAGCGCTTGCTTTGTTTCTTGCCGCATTGGAAATTTACGCCAGAGCAATCGAGGTTGCGCCAAGATATGCAACCGCCTTGGATGGGACCCGGATAGACGGCGTGCTGTTGGCGGTCAGCGCCGGGATGACGTTTCTTACGGCGTATATTGCGCTTGCTGCGTCCGTATTGTTTAACGATAGGCTCGCACCCTCCATCCGCGTTCGCGGAATGCTTCGTGCAGTTGGGTTGGCCACCTACCCGTACTACCTTCTTCATGAAACCGCCGGTGCATTTGTCGTCTATTGGCTTCTGTCCATTGAGGTGCCGTACCGGGTGAGTCTCGCCATGGCATTAATTTTTACGGGAGTTCTTGCATATTCGTGCTTCCGTTGGGCCGAACCTTGGCTCCGCCATCATATCAAGAGAAGAATCGAGGCATGGTTGCTGCTGCAGGTACAACCTTCCATTAGCGCAAGCGACGGATGAGTGTACCGGGCGGTACAGAGGCTTTCGTCACGCGCGAGTGGCCGCCTCCGGTGGCAGCCTCTTTACCGGGTGAACTCATTTCAAACGCACCGGCATGATCTCGGCGGTTAGCTGCACATTGTCGCCCAACCCATAGAAATAGTGGGCGGGCTGCGATATCTGGCGGAGGAATGAAAACAGACTAAGCCGCGCCCGGCCCACCGCGCTCATGGTGTGGGAAGGCAGCAGGTTTTCGACCGTGATATGCACGATCCACTGGTTTTCCTGGATCGGCAGGTCGATTTCCTGATGCTTGGCCATCTCCTCAAGCACGGCTTCGACGTTGGCGTCCTCCATGAAGCCGAACTGCAAGGTGACCGCGATAATGCTGGAGTTCGCGTCCTTGTGGAACACCTTGATATCGTAGCGGCCGTCGTAAATGTAGGGCACCTTGCGGTGGGCCACTTGTACGAAGATCAAGTGCCGGGGCAGTATGCCATAGCGGTCGTACAGAAGCTGCAACAGAGCGGGCGCGTGGTCGTTGAGCGATGTCAGGTGCTTGGGCGTCATCAACAGGGCGATGCGCTCCATATAGGCCTTTTCGCTCCTGTGAAATTCCACCAGCTTGTGCATGGTCATGGTGTGCTTGGCCGTATAGGCGGCGAAGGTCGCCTTCCGGCCCCAGCGCCAGGTGCGCATGATGGCGAAGATCGCAAGCCCGATGCCGAGCGGGATAAAGCCGCCCTCAAGGAACTTGAACGAGCTTGCGGCAAAGAACACCAGATTGACCAGCGTAAAGAAGCCGAACAGAGCGCCGCTGGCGGCCAGGCCCCATTTCCAATAACGCGCGCCGACGGGGATCATGGCGATGGACGTCACGACCATCACGCCGGAAACGGCGAGGCCATAGGCGGCGGCAAGCGAGCCCGCGCTCCGGAACGTGAATACAAGCGCCACGCAACCGGCGAACAGCGCCCAATTGACGAAGCGGATATAGATTTGTCCTTCATGCGCATGGTGAGTATGCACCACGCGCAGGCGCGGCAGCAGGCCCAACGCAATCGCCTGTGCGGTGAGCGAGAACGCGCCGGAAATGAGGGCTTGCGAAGCGATAACGGTGGAGAGGGTGGCTAGGCCAACCATGGGATAAAGCAGCGCCTGCGGCACCATGCTGTAAAATAGCTGCTCGGCCTGCGCCGGCGGATTGCCGAGCATCAGCGCACCTTGGCCCAGATAATTGAGGATAAGCGCCGGAAACACGAACGCGAACCAGCCGATCCGGATGGGGCGCGCGCCGAAATGGCCAAGATCGGCATACATTGCCTCGCCGCCCGTCACCACCAGCATCAGCGCGCCCAGCGTCAAGAGAGCCTGGTGTGCGCCTGTCTGTTGGAGGAAGGCCAGGCCTAAAACCGGGTTGAAGGCGTTCAGGATCTCCGGATGCAGCAAAATTTGCCGCACGCCAAGCGCGGCAATCGCGGCAAACCAGACAAGGAGGATGGGGCCGAATACGCGGCCCACGCGAACCGTTCCCTCATGTTGAACGGCAAACAAAGCGGCGAGAATGACGATGGTGACGGGGACGATCGCATCGGCAAACATCGGTGTCGCCACCTTGAGCCCCTCCACCGCCGACAGCACGCTGATCGCCGGGGTGATGATGCCGTCCCCGAACAGAAACCCCGCCCCCAGCATAAGCCCGCCGAGCAAGACAACGAAGTACGGGCTCTCCTCCTTGTACTTGTGCAAGAGGCTGTAAAGCGCGAAGACGCCGCCTTCGCCGTCGCTGTTGGCGCGCAGCACAAAAGCCGCGTATTTGCAGCTTACAATCAGCGCCAGCGACCAAATGACGAGCGAAATGCAGCCCAGGATGTTCCCGGGCTCGGGCGCTACATGCGCGGGGCCGTAGAAAATCTGATCGACGGCGTAGAGCGGCGAGGTGCCGATATCGCCAAAAACGACGCCGGTCGCGCCGATGGCCAGCGCCGCCTGTCCGCCTTTGTGCCGGCGGAGGAAGTTCGGTGCTGTAAAACCGTGAGGCATGGATAGGGACCGGACCAAATTGTTCAGGGCGGGGCGGCGATGGGGTTACGGCGGCCCGCTGGTTACTGCTCGTTACGCTAGGTTGCAGAGCTTGGGTAAGCCTTGATGTGCGTCAACTTTTGGGTAGGCGGCCTCGCTGACCGGATTAAGCTTTCGCTAACCTCAATGCTCCCTCCGACCGGCGAAAAAGCTGCGTTGCCGGGTCCTGCTCTTGTGGCGCCATTATAGAGGATGCGCCTTTTCGAAGTCTTAAGGGGTGGGTCAAGTCCTTGAGGCGCAACGGAAATCAGCCTCGCCTGCGAGCGCGGCCGGCAGAGAAAATGCACCGTCTCATGGTTAATCTCGCAATTGCGATTATATTTAAACGGATTTTGGAATTCGTGGAATCCGGCCAAAAACGCCAAAAGATTCGCAAAAAGCGGCGGGCGGAAAATATGGAACGCGCGCGTTTACCACGCCGTCATTAACGTGCGCCACGAAGGCGCGGATTACCAGTGGGGGAAGGTTCCACCCGGAGAGTAGTTGGTTAGCTCCGGTAGCTGACAGGCGGCTTGGCCGGGTAACCGGTCTGGCCGGAGCCCTGTGACAAAGGCCGCCTTGGGCGGCCGAGCGACCTGACGGGCCGTAACGCGAGTGAACTCTGAGCAGGCCTCGAAAGCGTTAATGCGGACGCTGACCCTCCGTTAATAAGGGGAAAGCTTGTACCGGCAGGAAAGCAACCAACAAGCGCACCTGCCGGGTCCGCCGGGGTAGTGGAGACAGCACGTCAGGAAGGTAGTCCGGGTAACGTGGGAGACCCTTGCCGGTCAAGGCTCGCAACCTTAACGCCGGTGTTTGGACGGCGGACGGCAAGGGAGTCGGACAGGTGCATAGTACTGATGAAGCCGGGTAATTCCGGTGGAGGGAGAGCGCCTGACTTCTGGCACGCTTTTGAAGAGGATAAGGATTAGGTGATTGACGATGAGTCTCGAAACACCGGAAAAGATCAGGAATCTTCAGAGAAAGCTTACGTCAAAGCGAAGGCGGAGCCGGAATACCGCTTCTATCTTCTGTACGACAAGGTTTGCCGCGAGGATATTCTGGAACACGCCTATAAGCTGGCCAAGGGAAACCGCGGCGCTCCAGGTGTGGACGGGGTGACGTTCGCGCAGATCGAGGAAGCAGGGGTGAAGGAGTGGCTGTCCGGCATACGGCAGGACCTGTGCGGGAAACGGTACAAACCACAGCCGGTGCGGCGGGTCATGATCCCGAAGCCTGGCGGCGGCGAACGGGCGCTCGGCATTCCCACCATTAGGGACCGGGTAGTCCAGACAGCCGTCAAACTTGTGAGTGAACCGGTTCTGGAGGCGGACCTGTCCCCTTATACGTTTGGCTATCGCCCGAGGCGGAGCGCGCTTGATGCGATCAAGGTTGTGCAGAGCATGCTCAACCAAGGGTACACCGATGTGGTGGACGCTGACTTATCCAAGTACTTCGACACCATACCGCATTCCGAGCTTCTTAAATCGGTAGCGGCTCGCATCTCTGACCGGAACATCCTCCGGCTTATCAAGATGTGGCTAAAGGCTCCGGTTGAAGAGCGGGACGGAAATGGTGGAAAGCGCATGAGCGGCGGCAAGAACGCGAAGCATGGAACTCCGCAAGGCGGTGTCATCTCACCGCTTCTGGCTAACCGTTACATGAACCGTTTTCTGAGATACTGGGAGAAGACGGAACAGCCGCGCCGCCTACGGGCGCGGATTGTCTCGTATGCCGATGACTTTGTGATTCTAAGTCGCGGGCGGGCGGCCGAGGCTCTGGACTGGACGCGCAGTACGCTAACCCGGCTTGGACTAACCTTGAATGAGGTCAAGACCAAGCTCAAGGACGCACGGCGGGAACGGTTCGAGTTCCTCGGCTATAGCTTCGGACCGCACCGGCACTGGCGCGATGGCGAATTGTATCTGGGGGCGAGCCCGTCGCCAAAGAGCGTGGCCCGGCTCAAGCAGAACGTGCGCAATCATCTCAAAGCGTCCCACTGCCGGCCCTGGCCGGACATCCGGGACGGGTTGAACGCGATCCTGCGCGGCTGGAGCGGCTACTTCTGCTACGGAACCCGCTGGAAGGCGCATCGCGCGCTCAACCGGCATGTCGTACAAAACGTGCGGGGCTTTCTCGCACGGAGGCACAAAGTGCAATCGCGAGGCACTGTTCGCTTCAGCCATGGAGCGATCTTCGGGGAGCTGGGCCTACTAAGCCTGGCTGAGAATAGGATGCCAAACCACCGATAGCTTTGACGTGAAGCCAGTCGGAGAGCCGGATGCTGGAAATCGGCACGTCCGGTTCGATGAGCGGGGAGGGGAAACGGGGTGCAGCCGCATGGCCCACGCTACCGCGCCTCTCCTCGACTCTACCACGATAGGGCCTTACCGAAACACACGGTCCGTTAACACCAGGAAAGCCGGGCGGCGGCGGGGGGAGCGGCCTATGCATTTACGGTGGTATAACCTTTGCGTGTGACACTTGCGCGCGGCGATGGCTGCGACAGAGCCCCGGAGATGGGGACAGCAGATGAGCCGCGAGATGAGGGGTTTCTGGTGATGCCAGGCCCGTTGCCAGAAGGGAAAGCTTCGTGAGCGCCGGCGATACTCACATGGATGAGATTTCTCGTGGTCGACGATGAACCGGCCAACCTTAGATTGCTGCAGGAAATACTGCGGGAAGAGAGTTACCGGGTGCGGCTGGCTGCCGATGGGGAACTGGCCCTCCGCAGCGCGGAGATTAAGCCGCCTGCGTTGGTTCTGCTGGATATCCGGATGCCGGGTATGGACGGTTACGAGGTATGTAGACGTCTTAAGGCCAATGAGGCGACTCGTTCCATACCCGTCATCTTTCTCAGTGCGCTCGAAGCCGAACAGGACAAGGTGAAAGCGTTCGAGGCTGGTGGCGTCGACTATGTTACAAAGCCGATCCGGGCTGCTGAAGTATTGGCGCGCATCGGGACGCATCTTGCCCTGCGGAATGCGCAGCTTGAACTTGAGCAGCGCAACATACAGCTTGAAGCCATTCAGGTAACCTTAGAGGAGAGGGTAAAAGAGCGCTCCGCGGAGCTGGAGCAAATCAACGCAACCCTCCGCCATAAAGTGGAGCTTAATCTCCAGACGCTTGCCGCTTTGAGGAAAAGCGAGAGAGATCGGCGCCGCATGATCGACATCGCAAACGAAGGCATCTGGGTGATTGGAGCCGATGCCAAGACGGCTTTCGTCAATACCAAGATGGCCGGAATGCTCGGTTGCGAAGCCGGAGAGATGACCGGTCTGCCAATGAACGCATTTATGTATGAGGAGGACGAACAAGACTACTTACAGAAGATGGAAGAGCTGCGAAGCGGACTTTCGCAGCACTACGAACGCCGTTTCCGCCACAAGGCCGGCCATTCCCTGCACACCCTCGTTTCCGCCACCCCCATTTTCGACGACGCGGACCGCTTCCAAGGTGCCTTTGGTATGTTCACCGACATCACCGAACGCAAACAAGCGGAAGAGCAGAGTTTGCGGCGTAACTTGGAGTTGGAAGAACGCGTGGCTCAGTGCACCGCTGCTTTGGAAGCGGCCAACAAGGAGCTTGAAGCATTTTCCCATTCGGTTTCCCACGATTTGCGGGTGCCATTACGGGCCATCGAGGATTTCTCCTCCGCCTTGGAAGAAGACTGCTCAAGTGCGCTGAACGCCAAGGGGCAACACTATCTCGCCCATATTCGCCAAAACATCGGCCAAATGGGCCATCTCATCGACGGTCTTCCGGCTCAATCGCGCATGTCGAAATGCTAGCTTTCCCAAGAGAGTCCGCTGGGGAAGTTCGGTTGAACCTAAATCCGGCAACCGCTGGCGCAGCGTCGTTCCCGCGGAGGCGGGGATCCATGCTAGTAGCTTGTTCTGACTCGATAAATGGATTCCCGCCCAGTCGATTGCTTCCGCAGAAGACCCCCTCACTCTGCCTCTCTCCCCAAGGGGAGAGAGGACGCTAGAATTCTCGCGGCGAATATTCAGGCGTCCCTTCTCCCCTCGGGGAGAAGGACAGGATGAGGGGGGGACTTCGTGAAGCATTCAACTGGATTCGGTATCATTCCCGCGAAAGAGCGTGTGAAAAAATTGACCCCGGAACCTTTGCAAGATGCACAGCCGTAAGCCGCCGCCTTCACCCTCAGGGTAAAGCGCCCAAGGCGGCCGAGGCCGCCTCGCGACAAGTGTGCACCGCCATCAGCACTGCTGGCGGCCGGGTACTGCGCGGGCTCAGACGAACCCGTGCTTGGCCCGGCTATGGGCTTCCTGCGGCTTGAACTGGTTGAAGCGGGGCAGGAACTTGTCCCAATCGATGATGTGCGCGTCGATTTCCGGGCCGTCGATGCACGCATGCTTGCGCACCAACTTGCCGTCGATCGTCACCGGCACCATGCAGGCGCCGCACATGCCGGTGGCGTCGACCATGATCGAGTTCAGGCTGGCGACGGTGCGCACGCCGTAAGGCTTGGTCAGGTCGCTGACCGCGCGCATCATCAGCGGCGGGCCGATGGTGACAACCTCGGCGATGGCGCGGCCGTCCTTCAGCATCTGTTCGAGCGGCCCGGTGACGAAGCCCTTCACGCCGAAGCTGCCGTCGTTGGTGGCGTAGATCAGGTCGAGTTGATCGCCGAATTCCGCCTTGCAGCCGGCCGACGCGCTCGTCCTCGCCCGTCCAGAACATCAGGTCCTTGGAGCGGAAGCCCGAGATCAGCGTCACATGATTGCCGAGCCGCAGATGCTCGCGCATGATCGGATAGACCGGCGGAAGGCCGACGCCGCCGGCCGTGAACACGACGGTCTTGCCCGCCTCCGTAGCGGTGCAGCTCGCTCGGCCGCCCGAAGGGTCCGGCGATGCCGGCGAAAGCGTCGCCAACGTTCATGCGGTTGATGGAGATCGAGCTCGTGCCCATGGCCTGGACGACGAGCGTGACGGTGCCGTTCTTGGCGTCCCAATCGGCGAGCGTCAGCGGGATCAGCTCGCCTTTCGCCCACGCCAGCACGCGCACGAACTGGCCGGCCTGCGCGGCCTGCGCGATCAGCGGCGAACGCACGGCGAACTCGACGATGCCGTCGGACAGGTCGATTTTCTCGACGATGGTCGGGGGCGTATCGCCGAGATCGGTATAGCGGGCGGCTTTGGCCACCAGCGTCTTGATCTCGGCCTGGGTGAAGGGGTGTCGCCGACGATCTCGCGGGCCGCCGCCTGTCCGTCGCCGGCCGCGCGAATGGCGGTCGAACCGCCGCGCGCCGCGTCGCCGCCGGAGAAGACGCCTTCGATCGAGGTCGCTTGCGAGCCGCGCTTAACGGCGATGGTGCCCCATTTGGTCGTCTTCAAGCGTGGGCTCGGCAGTCCTTCATGATCGGGTTCGGGTCGTTGCCAAGCGCCATGATCGCCAGATCGACCGGGATCAACTCGGTCTTGCCGGTGGCGACTCGGGGCTGCGCCGGCCGGAGGCGTCGGGCTCGCCGAGCTCGCATCATGTCGAGATTGGCCGCGCTCAGAACATGGTGACTGTCGCCGACGAACTCGTTGGGCGCGCACAGCTCCTTGAGCACGATGCCTTCTTCCAGCGCGTGATGCAGTTCCTCGACGCGGGCCGGCATTTCGCTTTGCGTGCGGCGGTAGACGATGGTCACATGACCGCCGAGGCGCCGCGCGGTGCGCGCCGCGTCCATGGCGGTGTTGCCGCCGCCGATCACGATCACCTGCTTGCCGGGCACTTCCGGCAGCGGCGTCTCGTGATCCTCGCTGTGCCCCTGCATGAGGTTGACGCGGGTCAGGAACTCGTTGGCCGACATCACGCCCAAGCAGATGCTCGCCGGGCACGTTCATGAAGCGCGGCAGGCCGGCGCCCGTGCCGACGAAGACGCGCCAGAAGCCGGCGTTCTTCAACTGCTCGATGGTGGCGGTCTTGCCGACGACGAAATTCTTCACGAACCGGCCGCCCAGCGCCGTGATCTTGCCGACCACGTCGTCGATCAGCTCGTTCGGCAGGCGGAACTCCGGGATGCCGTAGCGCAGCACGCCGCCGAGGTCGTGGAACGCCTCGAACACGGTGACCGGGAAGCCTTCAGCCGCCAGCAGATAGGCGTTGATGAGGCCGGCGGGCCCGGAGCCGATCACCGCAATCGGCGGCTTCTCGGCCCTGGCCCAGGGATTGGCCGCAGCGTCCGCACTTCGCGGCGATGCCTTTGCCGTTCATCAGCTTTTCGCGCTGCGGCAGGAACCATTCGAGCTGGCCGATCTCGATCGGCCGGCCGGTGATGGTGCAAACGCCCTGGCATTGCAGTTCCTGCGGGCAGACGCGGCCGGTGACGTTGGGCAGCGGATTGCAGCTCTCGATCAGTTCCATCGCTTCGCGGAACCGGCCGGTCCCCAGCAGTTCCAGCATCTCCGGGATGTGGATCTTGACCGGGCAGCCGCCCTTGTTCTCGGCCTTGCCGGCGATCGAGCACGCCGATTTCGCACGGCCGGTCGTCGCACTGCTTGTCGCGCAGCGCTTCGAGCCAGACGAAGAGATCGACCTCGCGGGCGCTGATAGCCCTGGCCGATGTAGCCGAGGTAGCCCTGGTTGACCAGCCCGAAGTCCGTCGAGCGCTCGTCGGCGGCGCGCATATAGGGCGGGATGCTGTTCTCGGCCGGCCAGTCCTTCGACAGCCCCTTGAACATCGGATAGCGGTCGGACAGGTGCTCGTCGATGGCGCGGACGAACTTGCGCTTGAACTTCAGCGGCACGTTCCCAGACGAAACGCTCAGCACCGTGCTCATGTCGTCGTCGCGCAGCGAGCAGCTTCCAGAACGTCTTGGTGAACTCGCCGCCGAGCTCGTCCTGCTGGAACTCCCAGGCGACGGCTTCCATGCCTTCGGAGACGAACAGTCTGCCGGAAGGATTGCGGATCGGCGAGCAGGCGCTTTTTCAAAAGGCCGAGCTGCAGATCCAGGTCACCTCGGCATCTTCGGTTGCGCTCCAGCTCTTGAAGCTGTGTCTGCGTCATCGAATGATCTCCGCGTCGCAATTGGCGACGAGCGTGCTGATCCGGCTTGAGCTCCGGCGTCACGGTGACGCGCTCAAGCGAGCCGGCGATCAATGGCCGACCTCCTTGGCGGTGCCATCCACCATGATCCGTGGTCTTCTCGAACAGCTCGCGCACGTCCTGGTAGCAGGTCTTGCAGTTGGTGCACTTCTCGTGGGCGTCCTCGGAAAGCGTTACCAGCGGGCGTGGCCGTTCGCCTTGGCCGCCGCCGCCGGGTGCCGCTGCTTTCGCTGGCGATGCGGCGCCGCCGAACGCCATCATTGCGCCGCCGAGCCCGGCGGATGCCGGAGCGCCCGACGAGGCCGCCAGCTCGGACATGCCCTTGGCGATGGAGTCGAGCGAGGCATCGCGTTCGGCCGCCAATTCCTGGTACTTGCGCTGCAGCGCTTCCACCTCGGCACGATGGCTCGCATCCATCTTCGCGACCTGCTGGCCGCTCAGGAATTGCAGGGTGCGCCAGTATTTCAGCCGCTCTTCGGTCAAGTGGACGATGTCAGCCGAGACGGCGATCTTCACCAGCGTGCTTGGCGTCGTCCGTGGACCAGACGAAGGGCGTCTTGCCTTCGCGGGCCGCGGCGCCAAGGTCGATGTACTCGTGCACCGGCACGCCATCGGCACCCTCGGCCAGGCGCTTGAAGTGCTTCTTGAACCGGCCCTCGGCATAGGCGAAGTCGGCGGGCGTCAGCGGCAGTTGCAGGAGCTTGGATCTTGCCCTCCGCGTCCACGTAGGGCAGCGAGCGGTTGATCCAATCCTTGTCCGGGTCTGGGTTGCCGTCGAGGAAGAACTTCGGCTGGCCGTTGGCGGCCGCGGCGCGGATCGTGGACGAACATCGGGCCACATGCGGCTTTCCACCGCGAGGCGTCCGTGCTTGCTGGCGGCATCGTCGCTGATGCCGTGCTCCGGCTGGCAGGGGGTGTAGACGTCGAGCACCGCCGGCCCGTCGCTGTAGTTCAGGTACTCCACCGCGTACTTCAGGAAATGCCCCTGCATGGCGGCGGCGGACTGGACCACGAACACATTCGGATGGAACGCCGCGATCAGGCCGAGTTCCTTGCGGTCCTCCTGCTTGCCGCTGTGGGCCTTGCCGATGCGGGAGAGGTCGGAATCCTGGGCGGTGAAGCTGGCCGTCGAAGTCTGACCGCCGGTGTTCGAGTAGGCTCCGGTGTTCAGCACCACGACCTTGACGCGGCGTGTCGGCTGGCCAGGAGCCGCGACAGCGCGCCGAAGCCGATGTCGTAGGTGGCTCCGTCGCCGCCGATGCTGAAGACCGTGGGCAGCATCGCGAGTTCTTCCGGCGTGAATTGCGCCCAGCTGAAATAGCGGAAGAAGCTGTCGTGCGTTGCCGGATCGTAGGCGTCCTCAAGTTCGAGCTTGGCGATGCGCAGCGCGCTTGAACTCCTCCGTGGCGGCGGCACTCAAGCCTTCGAAAATGCCCTTGGCGAGGGGGGCGGCGTCCTGGAACAGGCTGTTCACCCACGGATCGTTATAGGGGTTGAACGGGAAGGTGGACGCATAGACGCTGCTGCAGCCGGTGGCATTGGCGATCACGGCGCTCGACGGGCCGTTGCCGGTTGGGCCGCTTTCCAAGGTGAAGAGCCGCTTCTCCAGCGTCTGCCACCGTTTGCGCGATACGCTCGGCGTGGCCCTGGTCTTGGCCGTTCGATGCGAGGCTCGCGCGCTTGGCGTTGAGCTGCCCGATCAGCGTCTCGACCTCGCGGATCTGCTGCTCGCGGCGCTCGCCGTGGATGGCGCGATTGGACGCCAGCACCATGCGGATTGCGGTTACCTCGCCGCAGCCGCGGCAGGCGCCGTGCCCGCCCGTGACGGCGTAGTAGTTGTTCCGGTCGAGGAACAGGCGTTTCGCATCGCCGCCCGCGGCGGTCGCGCCGTCGACGAAGCGCGCTGGCGTGTTCTCAGTGCGGCTGAGGAATTCGAAGCGCGCCTGCAGGGTTTCCAGGAACGCCGGGTCCTGCTCGCGCTCGACAAGGGCGTGGGGGCCGCAAACCTCGATGCATTCGAGGCAGCCCGAGCACTTCCACGGATCGATGGTGACCGAGTAAAGGCCGCCGCTGCCAACCGCCACCTTTTCCATGTTGTCGAAGAACGGCCGCGCCCGCGCCACCGGGAAGCCGGCCAGGGCGTCCGTCAGCTTGACGAAATTCTCCCGCAGCGAAACGTCCGCGCCGGCGATGCCTTCCGCCGCTTCGGCGGCAACCTTATGGAAAGGCGTGCTGTCCTTGGGTTTGGCTTTCTTGTAGCTTTCGCGTATCGCAGCCGAGAGTGCGGAGATCTGCCCGCGCAACGCCTCTTTTTGCCCATCCGCGATATCGAGCTGGCCGATGGCGGTCTGCAACAAATCCGGGATCTCGTGGATCATGTTGGGGATGGCGGCGTCCGGGCAGACGAGCGCGCATTTGAGACAGCCCGTGCACAGATCCGCGATGAAATCCGGCACGTTGCGGCGGAACAGGCCCTTGTCCTTCCACGCGGCGCTGCCCGCCGGCATGAACAGCCCGGTCCCCGGCAAAACCGGCGCTTCGGCGATGGTGCCGTCGCGGAAATGGCTGGCGACGATGTCGTCGTAGTAGCTCGGGATCGAGGAAGCCCGCGCTGGCCGCACCGCCGCCGCCCGGGCCATCTGGGCCGAGAGCGCAACGGTGCGCGTGCCGGTCTTGACGGGCGCCGCCTCGGCCTCGGCGAAGGCGGCGCTGTCGTAGTCTACCTTCTGCGTGGCCTCCAGGCCATCGCGGATCACCGCCATGTTGCCTTCGACGATGCGGCCGCCCTTGGCGTCGAACTTCTTGGTGATCTGCTGGCGGATCTTATCGAGGATCGCATCCTGCGAGGCGTCGGCCTTCACGCGGTCGACATGTCCGCAGACCGCGCCGATGAAGGCGATGCCCATCATGCGGGTTTCGAGATCGGGCGTCGGCGCATGCCGCTTGGCCACGGCGAAGGCGTCGATGACGTAGAACTTGATGCTTCTTGTCGCGGATGGTCTTGCGCGCATGCAGCCGGCAGCTCGCGCCATGCCTCAAGCGGCGAAAGGTTCGATTGCAGGATGAACGTGCCGCCCTCGACCAGGCCCTTGAGCGGATCGGTATGGCTGAACACCTTGTGGTCGGGCGAAAGCACGATTTCCACGTCTTCCAGCTCGGCATTGGTGATCTTCACCGGCTCGGGGCTGAGCGTGATGTAGTAGTTGGTCGGCGCGCCGCTCTTCTCGGAGCCGTATTTCGGCGCCGCCTTGGAGTGCAGCTCCAGCACGCCGGCGAGGATGTCGGTCAGGAGCTTGCCGGTGGCGATGGTGCCGTAGCCGCCCACCGAATGGAACCGGACGCGGAACGCGGATGCCGGCAGCAGGTTCGGATTCGCCTCGGTCTCGAGCGCCATCAGCTCGGTTTCGGGATAGGCCGCCTTCAGCTTGGCCTGCAACTCGGCCAAGCGCGGGGCGACGGGTGTCTTGGCGAAGAACTGCGAGCCGAGATAGACGAGCGGCGCGCCTTTCGGATTGTCCATGTTCTTGAAGGCGGCGATCAGGTGGCGCGGCTGCAGATCGTGCGCGCCGAGGCCGAAGATCGCGGTGGTGATGCGCGGCAGCGCGTCGATCGCCGGAATGCCCGCATGGCGCACGCCGCTCGCGTTCTCGCGCGCCTTGAACAGCGCCTGCGTCACCAAGCCGGTCAGCGCGGTGACGTCGGAGCGCTCCAGCACCGTGACGGCCTTCTTGCCCTTCAGCGCCGCGACCAGTTCGGCTTCCGGGAACGGCTGCAGCAGCTTGATGGAGACCACGCCGACCTTCTTGCCCTGGCTGCGCAGATAGGTGGCAACCGCCTCGGCGTCGTCGGTGACCGAGCCGAGGCCGATCATCACGGTTTCGGCGTCGTCGCACATGAAGGTCTTGACCGGCGAGTAGCTCGCGGCCGGTCAGCTCGCCATACTCGCGCATCGCCTCGCGCACGAAGCGCGGCACCTCGTTGGCGAAATGGGTGCGATGGTCGGCGCTGCCGGCCTGGAAGTCGGGCTGGTTCTGCACGCCGCCGGTCAGGCCGGGATTGTTCGCGATCGACCAGCGCGGGAACGCGCTGGCGCGTGCCCTTCTCGTAGGCGTTGAGCCACTGCCGCCGCCACTGGCCGTGCAGTTCTTCGGGGATCCAGCCGAGCGTGTCGTCGAGCAGCGCGCCCGCGTTGTCGTGCTCGACGGCCTCGGCGTTGGCGTCGAGATAGGCGTTGCAGCGCCGCCATGCCCTCGGCGCGTAATGTCGCCGTTGCGCCGGGCGAGGTACTGGCTGCAGCTGGAACACGCGGCCCTTGGCGCCGAACAGCATTTCCTGCGCCACCGTCGGGCACTTGATGCGGCCGGCGGGATCGCCGAGGAATTCCTTGAGCAGCTCCGGCTCGGGCATCAGCGCTTCGCTCAGCATGTGGCTGGTGGCGAAGCCGTCCATGGCGTTGGCGACCGGGATCAGCGACAGCGACGCGACCTTGTAGGAAATCGCGGCCAGATCGGCGGCTTCCTGCGGGTTGGAGCCGAACAGGATCGTGTAGCCGGACGGCAGCAGCGCGTAGACGTCGTCATGGCCGGCCATGACGTTGAGCGAATGCTTGGAGACGACGCGCGCCGCGACCTGCAGCACGAAGCCGCCGACCTTCTTGCCGACGGTCACGTAGTGCGACTCGAGGCCGTACAGGATGCCCTGGCTGGACGAGGCGTTGGAAATGTACTTGCCGCCGGTCAGCGCCGCGCCGAGCGCGCCGCTTTGCGCGGAATGTTCGCCTTCCGGGCTCGAAGAAGAACGGATGCTTGCCCCAGACGTTCATGCCGCCGCCGGCGCGGAACGCCTCGTAGATTTCCGAAATTTCGGTCGATGGCGTAATCGGATAGCCGATCACGCCGCCGCAGACATGCGCCCATGACCTGGGCGACCGCGCCGTTGCCGTGGATGACGTTGGGGATGCCCGGGTACTTCGCGTTCATGAGTTTCATCCGATTATTATTGCCGCCGCTTAAGTGAGTCGCCTCGTTGCGGTGCCTTGCTCTTCCCAAAAAGTAGCGCATTGTGCAAGTGCTAAGCACATTGGAAATTAGGCGACCCCACACGCTTTTGGCGCGGGGCAAATTGCCGCTGCCTGCCGCTCTTCCGGTCATCGGCCAGCACACAAGGCAGCCGGTAAATCCATCGAGCCATGCCCTATCTGATTGAATGCCTCGTGGAAGTACCCCCTCATCCTGTCCTTCTCCCCGAGGGGAGAAGGGACCCCCGAACTACCCGCAGCGGACATTCTAGGGTTCTCTCTCCCCTTGGGGAGAGAGACAGAGTGAGGGGGTCTTTTGCCGAAGCACTCAACCGGATGCTGCACCATACACCCTTCCTGCACTCAGGTCGCCCTCTAAGTTGTGGACGATCCATCGGCCCGCCGTCACGACGTAAACTTCCTCATGCTGCCGATCAGCGCGATGGGCGGTATCTCCGCCAGGGCCTCCGGGTCCAGCTCGCGCACGTCGAGGTGATCCATGCGGGCGCGGAGCCGGACGCGCCGGATGGCCTCGATGACCTCGGCGATTTTTACGCCTTTGGGGCACCGTGTATTGCAGGTGAGGCAGGACACGCACAGCCAGATGGCGTTCGAGGAGAGCAGCGCCTCCTCAAGCCCGAGCTGGGCGAAGCGGATCATCTGGTTGGGCAGGATGTCCATGTACTTGGCCATCGGGCAGCCGGCCGAGCACTTGCCGCACTGGTAGCAGGCCAGCAGATCCTGGCCGCTCATGCTTTCGATCTTCGCGATGAAAGCCTCGGAGGCCGGCTCGCGGGAAATGTATACGCTCATGATGTCACCCGCGCGGCCGTGACGACAGGTGGGTCTTGGCCTCGCCAGGGGCGAACCTGCTGCGCAGCATCGAATGCCGCGCCGGTATGTTGCCGAGGCGGGCGAGCTGCTGGATCTTGACGTCCTCCGGCGTATAGGACGGCAGGATCAGCGGCGAGATGAGGTCGGTGTCGATGCCTTCCTTCTCCAGCTCCCACGCGTGTCCGGCGACGTGCTTGAGGCTCAGCTTGCCGACCTTTGCCGTCTTTGCATATTCGCTGGCGTACTGCCCGGCGCGGCGGCCGAATACGTTGTAGTCGAGCACCGAGTTGCCCATCAGGCGGTTGCGGCCGTGCACGCCGCCGGAGGCTTCGCCCGCGACATAGAGGCCGGGGATGTTGGTCTCGCAGCGCTCGTTGATGCCGATGCCGCCGTTCTGGTAGTGCAGCGACGGGTAGATCAGCATCGGCAGCTTGACGATATCGATGCCGAAGCGGTCGAACTGGCGGCACATGCCGGGGAACTGGTGGCGCGTGTAGCCCTCGCCGTGGATCTTGTCGATGATCGGCGAATCGAGCCAGACGCCGGTACGGCCGACGAAGGTCTCGATGCCGTTCTCGCGGTCAGGGCTGCACTCGCGGATGATGGCGGCGCTCTCGACGTCGCGCGGCTCGCGCGGGAAGACGAACAGCTCGCCGAACTTGTTGAGCGGCTGGCCGCCGGCGCCGCGTATCTTCTCGGTGATGAGAAAGCCGGCGATCTGCTCGGGGAATACCGCGCCGGTCGGGTGGTACTGCACCGAGTCCATGAACTTGAGATGGGCGCCGGCGCGATAGGCCATGACCAGGCCGTCGCCGGTGGCGCCGTAGTGGTTGGTGGTGGCGAAGCCGCGGATGTGCAGCCGGCCGTAGCCGCCCGTGGTGATGATCGTGGCCTTGGCCTTGACCGTCAGGAACTGCTCGGTGTCGAGGCTGTAGAGCACCGCGCCGCCGCAATGGCCCCTGTCGTCGAGGATCAGCTCCACCGCCGGCTCGAACTCGCGCACGGAGATCATGTCCGGGTGGTTCTTCACCTCGTCCATGAGGGTGCGCATGATGATGGCGCCGATGTAGTCGCGGCAGGAGACCATGCGCTTGCGCGAGGTGCCGCCGCCGTGCAGCACCTGCATGGTGCCGTCTTCCATCTTGTCCCAGATGACGCCGAGGTTCTCAAGATCGCGCACCACGTCGGGGGCGTCCTCGGTCAGCACGCGCACCAGTTCGGGCACGTTCTCGAAGTGGCCGCCGCCGATGGCGTCGAGGTAGTGGCGGGTTGGCGAGTCGGTGCGCGACACGGCGGCCTGCATGCCGCCCTCGGACATCATGGTGTTGGCGTCGCCCATGCGCAGCTTGGTGGCGATCAGCGACTTGACGCCGTTGCGCGCCGCGGTGATCGCGGCCCAGCAGCCGGCACCGCCGCCGCCGATGATGAGCAGGTCGGTTTCGTAGTCGGGCTCCGCCAGATGGATGTCCATCACCTTGGGCTCGACCATGGAATGAGCTTCCAGGATGTCGGCCACCTCGGTGGTGAGTTCCTCGCCGCGGTTGGGGCCGACGCGGACGGCGCGCTTGGCTCCGGCCGCGAAGTCGGGATGGTATTTGGAGAGCACATCCTTGCGCTCTTCCGCGTTCATCGGCGGATAGACGGGCTGGCCGCTCAGGGCCAGGTCGAGCCGGCGGGGGCGGGTCCGCTCCACCTCTTTCAGCAATCCGGCTAGATAGTCAGGATACATCTTTCACTCCCGGGAAACTGCTTATTATTGGCCGCTGGTGATTGTCCGTGGCGTCGTCCCCGCGCAGGCGGGGACCCGCCGCGGCGGGATGGCCGGCAGTCTTTCGAACCGCACACTGCCGCTGGGACGAGCCTGGACGGATGCCATGGTCATGGCTCCATGTCGCGGGCGTAGTAGAGTTTGCTCAAGGCAGCGCTCTCCATGACCATGAGCTCCGCATATTCGGCGTTGAACTTGCCGGCGCGGACCTCCCCAAGGCGGTCGTCGAGCTCCTTGCTTTCCTTGCGCAGGTAGCGGCCGGTGAGACGCTTGGACAGGATGCCGACCTCGTGCTGGATGATCTCGGCCGGGCAGCGCAGCGCGCACAGGCCGCAAGCGACGCAGTCGAAGGACAGGTCCGCCACGGCGGCGATGTCGCCGCGCATGGCCGCCTGAATGTAGTCCATCACCGGCAGCCCCTGCGGGCACGCCTTGCTGCATGTGCCGCAGGCGACGCAGCGGAAGGTGACCGGATAGACTTGCAGGATCGCATTGACGTTGGGACTGAGCTTCTCCAGGTCGTAGACCGCTTTTTCCATCGGCACGGACGGGATCTGCGTCAGCGACATCCCTTCCTTGACGAGCGTGGTGCAGGCAAGTCCGGTATGGAGCTTGTAGTCGCCCGGCAGCCGGTAGATGGTGCCGCAAGCGCCGCAAAATCCTTCCCGGCAGCCGGCGCCGCGGATGATCTGATGGCCGGCGTATTCGATGGCGCGCATGATGGTGGCGTGCTCGGGCACAACATGACGTTTGCCCATGATATACACGTTCACCATGTTCGCTTGAACGCGCTGGCGTTTGCCTTCTTCTTGGCGCGGCTTATCGTCGGCTTGCATTTCCACTCCTTGTGCGTTCGTCGCTAACCGTCCGGGCTTCTTATTGGCGCTACCGCCCTTTCGGGCTGCTTGAGCGCATATTATTGCGCGCTACCGCCCTTTCGGGCTGCTTGAGCGCAGTTTGGCGGCCCGGATCGGTCAGGCCACGGTCTATGCCGCGGCGTTTTTAAACTCCTCGATCTGATCGAAGTTCATGTAGCGGTAGATGTCGCCGGCGTTCTTGCTGACGGCGTCCATCTGTTCCATGTACTCGGCCAGGGTCGGGATACGGCCGAGCAGCGCGCAAACCGCCGCCAGTTCGGCCGAGCCCAGATAGACGCGGGTGTCGATGCCCAGGCGGTTCGGGAAGTTGCGGGTCGAGGTCGACATGGCCGTCGCGCCCTTGCGCATCTGCGCCTGGTTGCCCATGCACAGCGAGCAGCCGGGCATCTCGATGCGGGCGCCGGACTTGCCGAGGATGCCGTAGATAGCCTTCCTCGCTCAGGATCTGCGCGTCCATCTTGGTCGGCGGCGCGATCCACAGCCGGGTCGGGATGTCCGTCTTGCCTGTCGAGCATCTTGCCGGCGGCGCGGAAGTGGCCGATGTTGGTCATGCACGAGCCGATGAAGACCTCGTCGATCTTGCTCGCCGGCGACCTCGGACAGGGGCTTGACGTCGTCCGGATCGTTCGGGCAGGCGACGATCGGCTCCTTGATCTCGCTCAGGTCGATCTCGATGACGGCCGCATATTCGGCGTCGGCGTCGGGCTCGCAGGAGCTTGGGATTGGCGAGCCAGGCTTCCATGGCGGCGATGCGGCGCTCCAGCGTGCGCCGGTCCTGGTAGCCGTTGGCGATCATCCATTTGAGCAGCGTGACGTTCGAGCGCATGTACTCGATCACCGGCTCCTTGTTCAGGCGCACCGTGCAGGCGGCGGCCGAACGCTCGGCCGAGGCGTCGGTCAGCTCGAAGGCCTGTTCGACCTTCAGGTCGGGCAGGCCTTCGATTTCCAGGATGCGGCCGGAGAAGACGTTCTTCTTGCCCTTCTTCTCGACGGTCAGCAGGCCGCTGCTTGATCGCGGCGTAGGGGATGGCGTTGACGAGGTCGCGCAGCGTGATGCCCGGCTGCATCTTGCCCTTGAAGCGCACCAGCACCGATTCCGGCATGTCGAGCGGCATGACGCCGGTGGCGGCGGCGAAGGCGACGAGGCCGGAGCCGGCCGGGAAGGAGATGCCGATCGGGAAGCGCGTGTGGCTGATCGCCGCCGGTGCCGACGGTGTCGGGCAGCAGCATGCGGTTCAGCCAGGAGTGGATGACGCCGTCGCCGGGACGCAGCGCGACGCCGCCGCGCTCGCGAGATGAAGCCGGGCAGGGTGCGCGTGGGTCTTGACGTCGACCGGCTTCGGATAGGCCGCGGTGTGGCAGAAGGACTGCATCACCAGATCGGCGGAGAAGCCGAGGCAGGCGAGATCCTTCAGCTCGTCGCGGGTCATCGGGCCGGTGGTGTCCTGCGAGCCGACGGTGGTCATCCTCGGCTCGCAATAGGTGCCGGGACGCACGCCCTTGCCTTCGGGCAGGCCGCAGGCGCGGCCGACCATCTTCTGCGCCAGCGTGTAGCCCTTGCCGGTGTCGGCCGGGCTGGGCGGGCAGGCGGAACAGCGTCGAGCGGCGGCAGGCCGAGCGCCTCGCGCGCCTTGGCGGTGAGGCCGCGGCCGATGATCAGCGGGATGCGGCCGCCGGCGCGCACCTCGTCGAAGATCACGTCCGACTTGACCTTGAACTCGGCGATGACCTCGCCGTTCTTCAGCGCCTTGCCTTCGATAGGGGCGCAGCTCGACCACGTCGCCCATGTCCATCTTGGAGACGTCGAGCTCGATCGGCAGGGCGCCGGCGTCTTCCATGGTGTTGAAGAAGATCGGCGCGATCTTGGCTGCCGAGGCAGACGCCGCCGAAGCGCTTGTTCGGCACGTAGGGAATGTCCTCGCCGGTGAACCACAGCACGGAGTTGGTGGCCGACTTGCGCGAGGAGCCGGTGCCGACGACGTCGCCGACATAGGCGACCGAGATGGCCCTTGGCGCGCAAGCGCTTGCAGCAGCTTGATCGGGCCGCCTTGCCCGGCTCGTCCGGTTCGATGCCGGGACGGGCGTTCTTCAGCATGGCCAGCGCGTGCAGCGGGATGTCGGGGCGGCTCCAGGCGTCGGGCGCCGGCGACAGATCGTCGGTGTTGGTCTCGCCGGTGACCTTGAACACGGTGACGGTGAGCGCTTTCCGGCACCTCGGGGCGCGAGGTGAACCACTCGGCGTCGGCCCAGGATTGCATGACGGCCTTGGCGTTGGCGTTGCCGGGTTGTCCGTGCGGCCAGCGCCTTCACGTCGTGGAAAAAGTCGAACATCAACAGCGTGTTCTTCAGGGCTTGCGCCGCCGCGGCGCCGCATTCGGCGCAAGCCAGCAGGTCGATCAGCGGCTTGATGTTGAAGCCGCCGAGCATGGTGCCGAGCAGTTCGGTCGCCCGGACCTTGGAGATCAGCGGGCATGTCTCTTCGCCCTTGGCGACCTTCGCCAGGAACTCGGCCTTGACCTTCGGCGGCGTCGTCGACGCCCGCCGGCACGCGGTTGGTGATGAGGTCGACGAGGAACGCTTCCTCGCCCGCGGGCGGGTTCTTCAGCAGGCCGACGAGACCGGCGGTCTGCTGCGCGGTCAGCGGCAGCGGCGGAATCCCGAAGGCGGCGCGTTCGGCGACATGGGCGCGGTAGGTTTCCAGCATAGTCACATCCTTTAAAATTGGGGGAATGGCTCTTGCTTCTTTTCGTGACCATTCCCCGTCCGTCAATGTTTTTATGCGAGGGCAGCCAGCGCCGCATTCAGCGTGGCGCTGGGCCGCATGGCCTTCGACGTCTTCTCGAAATCCGGGCGATAGTAGCCGCCCATATCCACCGGCTTGCCCTGGGCGGCGATCAGCTCGGCGTTGATCTTCGCCTCGTTCTCCGTCAGCGTCTTCGCCAGCGGTGTGAAACGCGCCTGCAGGTCCTTGTCCTTGGTCTGCGCGGCCAGCGCCTGGGCCCAGTACAGGGCCAGGTAGAAATGGCTGCCGCGGTTGTCGATCTCGCCGACCTTGCGCGCCGGCGACTTGTTGTTGTCGAGGAATTTGCCGTTGGCCTCATCCAGCGTCTCGGCCAGCACCTTGCGCCTTTGCGTTCTTGAACGTCTGCGCCAGATGTTCGAGCGACACGCCGCAGCGCCAGGAACTCGCCGAGCGAATCCCAGCGCAGATAGCCTTCTTCCTGGAACTGCTGCACGTGCTTCGGCGCCGAGCCGCCGGCGCCGGTCTCGAACAGGCCGCCGCCGGCCATCAGCGGCACGATGGACAGCATCTTGGCGCTGGTGCCCAGCTCCAGGATGGGGAACAGGTCGGTCAGGTAGTCGCGCAGCACGTTGCCGGTGACGGAGATCGTGTCCTTGCCCGCGCGGATGCGGTCGCAGCGAGAACTGCATCGCGTCCACCGGCGTCAGGATGCGGATGTCGAGGCCGCTGGTGTCGTGGTCCTTCAGATAGCGTTCCACCTTGGCGATGATCTGCGCGTCGTGGCGCGCGGTTCTTGTCCAGCCAGAAGATGGCGGGCGTGTTGCTGAGCGCGGGCGCGGCTGACGGCGAGCTTGACCCAGTCCTGGATCGGCGCGTCCTTGGTCTGGCACATGCGGAAGATGTCGCCCGCCTCGACCTTCTGCTCGAGCAGCACGTTGCCCGAGGCATCGACCACGCGCACCGTGCCGTCCGCGGCAATCTCGAAGGTCTTGTCGTGCGAGCCGTACTCCTCGGCCTTCTGCGCCATCAGGCCGACGTTGGGCACGCTGCCCATGGTCGTCGGATCGAAGGCGCCATGCTTCTTGCAGTCGTCGATGACGGCCTGGTAGACGCCGGCATAGCAGCGGTCCGGGATCATCGCCTTGGTGTCGTGCAGCTTGCCGTCCGGGCCCCACATCTTGCCGGAGTCGCGGATCATGGCGGGCATGGAGGCATCGATGATGATGTCGCTGGGCACGTGCAGGTTGGTGATGCCCTTGTCCGAATTGACCATCGCCAGCGGCGGCCGCGCGGCTTGCGCGGCCTTGATGTCGGCCTCGATCTCGGCGCGCTTGGCCGTCGGGCAGCTTGGCGATCTTCGCGTAGAGGTCGCCGAGGCCGTTGTTCGGGTTGACGCCGAGTTCCTTGAAGAGCGCCGGCGTGCTTCTCGAAGACGTCCTTGAAGTAGACGGACACCGCATGGCCGAACATGATCGGATCGGAGACCTTCATCATGGTGGCCTTGAGGTGCAGCGACAGCAGCACGCCCTGCTGCTTGGCGTCCTGGATCTGCGCCTCGTAGAACTCGCGCAGAGCGCGGCGGCTCATGACGGTGGCATCGATGATTTCGCCCGCCTTGAAGCCGTCTTCTCCTTGAGCACCGTCACCTTGCCGTCCGCGCCGACGAACTCGATCTTGAAGCTGCCGGCCTCGGCGACGGTGACGGATTTCTCGCTGCCGTAGAAATCGCCGGCGTTCATGTGCGCGACGTGGGTCTTCGAATCGGGGCTCCAGGCGCCCATCTTGTGCGGATGCTTGCGCGCGTAGTGCTTCACCGAGGCAGCCGCGCGGCGGTCCGAGTTGCCCTCGCGCAGCACCGGGTTGACGGCGCTGCCGAGCACCTTGGCGTAGCGCGCCTTGATTTCCTTCTCGGCATCGGTCTTGGCGTCTTCCGGATAGTCCGGGACGTTGTAGCCCTGCGCCTGCAATTCCTTGATCGCGGCTTTCAGCTGCGGCATCGAGGCGCTGATATTCGGCAGCTTGATGATGTTGGCTTCGGGTTTCTTCGCCAGCTCGCCCAGTTCGGTCAGGTCGTCGGACTGCTTCTGCTCCGCCGTCAGGTTCTCGGGAAAGTTCGCGAGGATGCGGCCCGCCAGGGAGATGTCCCGCGTCTCGACCGACACGCCGGCCGCGCTGGTGAAGGCCTGCACGATGGGCAGCAGCGAGTAGGTCGCCAGCGCCGGGCGCTTCGTCAACTTTGGTCCAAACAATCTTCGAGCTTTGCGTCATGCAGTCAAACCCTGGTCAAATGTTTCATTTCCGCGCTCCGGCATAATGCGCTCCGTTACGAAACGAAAGAACATTGAGAGGCCGGCGTGCGGGTATCCATGTTGCGGCCGCGGTTGATGTGATCGTCGATCTCGCCCGCGCAGCCGACCATCCGCCCGAACAGGAAGGCGGTGAACGCGGCGTTTTCGAGGGCTTCTCCGGAGAACGCGCCCGAGCGGTAGCGGGGCCACAGCAGCTTGAGCAGCAGGGCGGCGATCACCGCGTCGATGTTGACGCAGAAGACGTTGGCGGTGACGCCGGTATCGTAGAGCGCCTGAACCACCGCGCTGTAAAAGTCGTGGAAGACGTTGGTCTCGCCGCGCTCCTTGAAGAGTTGCGACAGGTAGACCTCGCGCGGGTCCTTGTTGACGACCTGGTTCTTGAACACCGGGTGGTTGATGCCGGGAATGTTCTGCGTGCCCTCGCCAACGCCCTTTCTGGCTTTCTTGTCCGCGCCGAAGGCAACGGCGAACTTCGTGGCCATGGCCATCGAGGTCCAGCCCATGCTTCGTGTTGCCCGCATCCTTGAGATCGGTGCCGCCGAACTGCTCGATCAGGAACTGGATGCCCTCGAAGCCGTTGCCGCCATGGGCAAAGCCGGTGTGCGTGAGGAAACCGATCATGGCCTTGTTGATCTGCACGCGCTCCGGCGTTTCCGGGCCGTCGGCCGAAACCGCGCCCTTGGCCCCTTGCGCGGAGATCGTGCCGAGGCCGTTGGAGATGATAAGGCCCAGCAGCACCTGGAACGGGAACAGCTTCTCCGCCGGCGGCGTTTCGCCCAGCAGCGCCAGATAGGCGATTTCCGTCGCCGACCACTTGCCGATGAGGTCCTTGCCTGCCACACCGCAGAAGCTGCCTTCCGTGTGCTCCGAACCGCCGGCCGAGGCGCCGATGATGGCGGCGAACAGCTTGGCATACCAGGGGAAATTGCGCGCGGTGTTGCGGGTGATCTTCTTCTTCATCAGCGCGCTCCAGCAGATCGTGGTGGTGATGGCCGCAAGCACCGCGTCAGCCGTGGGGTGGCCGTGCAGCGAGCGCAGGTAATCGACGAACACCGACTTCGCGCCGCGCGCCTTGAGGCCCGCGAGCATCGCCTCCGCCTTGGGGTCCGGTTCCTTGCCAGTCAGCGCCGCCAGTTGCCTCGCGTCGGCCTTGATGCCGGAGAAGTCGAAATCCTGGTCGCCGCTTTGCAGGCCGGAATGGCCGAACAGGTCGATCAGCGTATCGACCGCCTTGCGTGGCGCCGGCGACGCGCCGCGGCCCGACGCAGGCGCAGGCTGCCGCCAGCACGGTATTGGGGGCATTGCCGGCCTCGCGCACGGCCTCGGCCGCATGCCTCACCGGGTCGCTGTTGTAAACGTGCGCGGCGATGGCGGTGTTGAACAGGGCGTTGTCGTTGTCGTCGTTGAGTTCGCGGATCAGCGCCAGGCAGTAGTTGGACTCGAGCGGATACTTGGCGGTATCGAGAATCGAGACGCCGCTGACGCGCGTGACCTGGGTCTTGGCGTCCATGATCGAGCTGCCCGAGCGGTCCTTCATGGATTCGCGCGGGAAGATCGCGCCGATCTGCTTGCTCAGTTCGGCGATCTGGTCCTTGTAGGGCTGGATCGGCTCGACCAGCGGAATGTCGAGTTCCTTGGGCAGGGGCAGCCCCTGGTTGTCGCCGAACCATGGCTTGAGCGTCAGGTCGCCTTCGGGCGGGAAATCGCGCTCGATGCCGTTGAGCTTCATCACCGCGGTCAGCGCCGCCGGGATGTGGGAGATGTTGGTGACCACCGCGCCGGCCGAGGAGACGATGGGATTTTCCGGCGTGTAGAGTCCGTCGACCCTGAGGATCTTCATGAACCACTTTTCCTTGGCCTCGGCGCTATCGCCGGTGCCGCCCATGGCGCCGGCGTGGCCGACCGCGCGCGTCAGTTTTGCCTTCCAGCGGCCGACCACGCAGGCGACGACCGGCTTCTTGAATTCGAGGTTCTCCTCGTAGTAGCCGCCCGGCTCGATGTACATCACCGCCGCCTTGGTGCGCGCATCGTTGGCGAAGGCGTAGGCGAATTCGGCCGGGGCGAAATAGATGTAGACGTCCTTGCCGCTGGAGATGCTGGTGGTCGTGCCCCAGCCGCCCGAGGCCAGATAGGCGGCGATGGTGGTGGTGAAGTTGCCGGAGTTGGAGTAGATCGCCACCGAGCCCTTGCGCAAGGATTCCTCGGGCTTGTCGCCGCCGAGCGCGCCGCCGATCCGGACGTGGTTCCAGGCATCGGCCACGCCGAGGCAGTTGGCGCCGAACAGATCGACGCCGCGCTGCTGCGCCAAGGCCCGGATTTCGCGGGCATCGTGCACCGACACCTTCTCGGTCAGGATGACGATCTTCTCGATATCCTTGTTGACGCGGATCAGTTCGAACACGCCGTCGCGCACCGCGGCCGGCGGCAGGTAGACCACGCCGACGTTGAACTTGTGGCCGTCGTCGAGGCCTTCGCGGACGTTGTTGTAGACGGGAATGTGGCCGACCGGGGTCTCCAGCACCTCGCCGCGGCGGCCCGGCGATGTGCCGAACACGATGTTGCCGCCGGAATAGGCATGGCTGACCGGCGTCACGCTGCGCGACTCGTTGCCGAGAATGTTCAGGACGCAGACCCGGTCCTTGCAGGTTGCGAATTCGGCCAGCGAACGATGCCGACGAAATACTTGAACTTATCGATAGCTTGATTGCTCATCGCAACCCCCAAAGGCCGTGTTCGCACGGCGCTGCCGTCTTGCCGTAAGGAATGAAACCGTCCGCGGCCGCATTGCGGCTCGCACGCGTCATCCAGCGATCCCCATTTTGCGGCAAGCATTTCGCGCCCGCCGTTCTTCATCCAGCGGTCGGCCGCCTGGGCGTACCGCACCACGTCGGTCATCGCCGAGTCGAAGCCGAAGATGCGGTAGGGCAGGCCGAGCGAGTCGCACACGTCCTTGAAGGTCAAGCAGGCCGCGCGCCAGATTCGGGCCGCCGCGGCCGATGACGACATAGACCGGCGTCGGCCCGTGCTCGCTGAAATAGTCGCGCAGCGCGTCGGCCATGGCGCGGAAGGTGACGAAGATGTCGGTGTTGTTGGCCTTGCCGCCGATGACGAACAGCACGTTGGACTGCTTGAGCCAGTGCTTGAGGCAGATGCGCATGACCTCGCGCATCTTCTCGTAGGGCGGGTTGCCGCCGAAGTCCGAGGAGATGATGGCGTCGTCGCCGAGGAACTCGGTCACCAGCGAGTTGGCGCCGCCGCCGAAGGTGGGCGCCAGGATGGTGCCCTTCGCGTTGATCACCGAAACGTCGGACTGCCCCTGGTAGGTGCGCAGCTGGTTGATCTCCTGCTCGAAGTCGGAATAGTCGACCGCGAACAGGTCGTTGGGCAGGTTGAGGCGCTTCACGCGCGGATCGTCGCGGTCGAAGCCGCACTTGAAGTCGCAGGCCACCGGCATCAGGCTGCCCTTGCCCGTCGGCGTCATGCGGATCGGGTTGAGCTCCAGCGTCGTCATGCCGTTGTGGTGGAAGAGGTCCCACAGCTTCGGCAGGTTCTGCGCCAGCGGCGAAATGATCTCCTTCGGCGCCTTGAGGTCCGACAAGGCATTGGTGATGACGAAGGACTTGAGGCCGGTGAGCGGATCGAAGGGAATCTCGGCGATCTGGTCCTTCGGCAGTTCCTCGATGTCCATGCCGCCGCGGTGCGTGATGGTCAGCGTCGGCGCGCGGTAGCGGGTCGAGTCGGCGATGGAGACATAGACCTCGTGCTCGGCCGGCACGGCGCCCTCGAAGGTGACGCCCTCGGCTTTGGCCACCGCGTTGCCGTGGCGATGCTCGACGAAGTAGAGGCGCTCCTTCTCCTTCAGCGCCGTCTTCAGGTCCTTGGCGCGGCCGATCAGCCCGGACTTGCCCTTCTTGCCGACGCCGCCGCGGAAAATCGGCTTGACGAAAACTTCGCCGCACGTGGCGATCAATTCCTTGATCTCGTGATCGCTGGCCTCCGGTCCGAGCACGTCGGAGGTCGGAAAATCGACCAGCTTGAGAAGCTTCGCACCGTAGAGCATGCCTGTAATGTTCATTCCGTTTCCCCCTGTTAGACAGGTGTTAGTCAATAACTCGAACTCGCCGCGCCGTTTTGCGATGTCGCCCAGATGACATCGGTATCGCCAAATCCTTCCGTGCACGTAAACCGCTTTCAGCCGAAAGCAGCGTAGCGCTCGCGCCCCCTATTGGTGCGACTCAAGCCGTTTACGCGCGCCACCGGAAAACCGCTGGCAAATTTCGAGAAACCCTCTTCCTCCACTCGTTCCCCAGCGGAGCCGGGGAACCTCCCTTGCGTCTTAATATTCTTGCGGCAGGTTCTTGAGTTGCGCCCAGGAATAAACTGGACCGCTTAACGCAGACATAATCCTTGCCGACATTGCAGCGTCCGCACTTGCCGACGCCGCACTTCATCTTGTTTTCGATCGTAGTGTAGATCTGCTCGTCGGCGAACCCCAGCTTCTGCAGATTCTGGATCACGAACTTGATCATGATCGGCGGCCCGCAAGTTATCGCGATGGCATTATCCGGCGATTGCGGCTTGTCCATCACGTTGGCGGGAACGAAGCCGCAAAAGCCCTGCCAGCCTTCCTCGGGCGCAGTCGATGGAAAGATGCACGTCCGCCGCGCCGCGCAAGCTTTCGAAGCTCGGCGGCGTACATGATGTCGCGCGAGGTGCGCGCGCCGTAGAAGACGGTGATCTTGCCGAAGTCGGCGCGGTTCGCCGCCGCGGTCTGGATCACCGGCCAGATCGGCGCCAAGCCGACGCCGCCGCCGATGAAGACGAGATTGCGCCCCTTCCAGTCGTTCAGCGGGAACGTATTGCCGTAGGGGCCGCGCACGCCGATGACGTCGCCGACCTTCATGTCGTGGATGGCGGTGGTGACGCGGCCCGATGCGCATGATCGAGAACTGCTTGTAGTCCTTGATCAACGGCGACGAGGCGATCGAGATCATCGACTCGCCCTTGCCGAACACCGAGATCATCGCGCACTGGCCGCAATCGTGCTCGAAGCCGCCGCCGTTCAGGAACTCGACGCGGAAGGTCTTGATGCCGCGCGGGCCGGGCACTTCGTCCGTGATGCCGGCGATGCGCGCCAGCTGCGGCAGATAAATGTTGCTGTCTGTCCTATCGCTTCGCTGCTTGAGGACTGTTGTCGCTGTCCCATCGCTCCGCTCATTGTCCGGCCGCCTCTTCCATGACATTTGCGACCCTGACGATGTCGATTCCGACCGGACAGTGGGAAATGCAGCGGCCGCAGCCCGTGCATTGCTGGATGTTGTGGTTCTCGACGAAGTACAGAAGCTTGTGGCAGATCCGCTGCCTCAGCCTTGCACCGGTCGTGTTGCGCGGATTGTGGCCGGAGGTGTGCATCGTGAAATCGGGGAACTGGCAGTTGTCCCAGGTTCGCACGCGCTCGCCGGTCAGCGGCGACTGGCCGGTGATTTCGTCGTTGATGTCGAAGCAGTGGCAGCTCGGGCAGAGGTAGGTGCAGGCGCCGCAGCCGATGCAGGCTTGAGCCAGCTTGTCCCACTAGCGGCGAATTGAAGTTGCGCTTCAGTCGCCTCGGCCACCTTCTCCATGGCGGCGATGGAACGCTGCGGATAGCCGCGGCGCGGCGGCGTGGACTTTCTCGACCTCGCCCTGGTCGGCGGCTCCGGCCTTTTCGAACAGCTCCGGGGCGACGCCGGCGATTTCCTTGCCTTTCGCGGTCAGCGCCTTGACGTGGTAGCGGTCATCCAGCTCGGTCATCAGTATGTCGAGGCCATCCTCGGAATGCGGCGAGCCGCCGACCGACAGGCAGAAGCAGTTCGGCGAGGGCGGCGCGTCGCAGGCAAGCCCGACGAAGACAACCTTATCGCGCCGCGCCTGATAGTAGGGATCGGAGAAGCCGCAGGTGAAGACCTTGTCGTTGCGCACCATGGCGCGGCCGTCGCAGGGCCGCACGCCGAACACAACGGCCGGCGCGTCTGCGGGCAGGGTTTCCGTCAGTTGCGGGGCCTTGGCCGCTCTCCTGGCGGAAGCGGTAGAGCACTTCGCGCTGCGGGAAGACGAAGCCCTTGGCCGGCCGGACGGTGTTGGCGTGATCGAGCGCAATCTCCGCGCCCGGTTTGGCCTTGGTGAAATTCCCAGACATCTTCGACGAAGGCCGGGGCGAAGACTTCCCCGCGCGCCCGATTTCGGCGGCCCACTCGCCGAGCCTGTCTTTCTTGAGTATCGTTTCCATCGGCCTACCTGATGAAGTCGTTGGGATCGCCGTCGCGGAAGGACGAGATCAGCGAAGGCTGTTCGGCATCGAGCCCCGGCGCGTACTCGAACATCTCCAGCGCTTCGCGTTCGAGCATGGTGTTGAGCAGGCGCAGCGGGATATTGACCGGGCACACCCGCTCGCACTCGCCGCAGTCGGTGCAGCGTCCCGGCGAGGTGCATGGCGCGCACCATGTGGTACATCGCGTTTTCGGAAGGGCTGGCCGAGCGCTGATCCAGCGGACGCGGTTGGCTTTCTCGTCGGCGGTCGTGGCCGCGTTGACGACGAAGCTCGTGCTGTCCACCACGCACTCGTCGCAGTAGCACATCGGGCAAACGGCGCGGCAGGCGTAGCAGCGGATGCAGCGGTCGAAATGGCCGGCCCAGAAATCCGAGCGCTCCTCCGTGCTCTTGTCCGCGAAGGCGGAGACGGCGGCGAAGCGCGGGCTGTAGGCGCGTTCGTCCACCTTTTCGCCGAAGAAGAAATCGCTGTCGATTGGATAGGCCTTGCTGCATTCGAGGCAGCGGTCGGCCAGCACCTCGCGCGGCGGGCACCGTGCGTCGCCGCCGTTGAAGGCAGTGACCGTGACGCCGCTCGTCGCCGTCGAAGGCCGCGGCCGTCGCAGGCTTGCCGCGCAGCGCCCTGCTGAGCTTGCGCGTGTCGATCACGCCGCCGTTCTCGCAGGAGACGCCGAGGATCGACGACTTCATCGCGCTTGATGTAGTTCTCCTGCAGCAGCACGGTGATGGCGCGGGCGTCGCAGCCCTTGGCGACGATGGCGAGCGGCCGCGTGTCCGGCGTGCGCTGGGTGCTTCTGGCGCTTCTTCTCGTTGACGAGATAGAGCGCCAGGTTCTCGACGCAGGTGGCATCCACGACCAGCGTGGCGGTGTCTTCGGGCGTGGTCATGAAGGCCGGCTCGGCCAGGACACCGGCGGTGCCGCGGCGATAGCCGAGCACGGCGCGGACTTTGCCGCTCTCAAGCAGCTCCTTGGCGCGCGCCCTGATGTCTTCGATGGCGACCATCAGCGTTTCGCCTTCAGCTTGCGTTGCGGACCTAGCGCCTTGAGGTCCTTGACAAATTCGGTGACGACTTCGGCGTATTTCACGCCCTCGGCCGCCGATACCCACGACATGCGGAAGCGCTCCGGCTCAAGGCCGATGAACTTCAAGAGCTTCTGCACCAGGTAGATCCGCCGGCGCGCGTAGATAATTGCCCTTCAGATAGTGGCAGTCGCCCGGATGGCAGCCCGAAACCAGCACGCCGTCCGCGCCTTTGTTGAACGCGGACATGATGTACATCGGCGATACGGACCCCGAGCACATCACCTGAATCGGCACCGCGTTGGCCGGATATTGCAGCCGCGATACGCCGGCAAGATCGCTGCCCGCCGACGAGCACCACTTGCACAGGAAGGCGACGACCTTCGGCTCGAACTCTTGCCGCCATCGCGCGGCGCCAATTGAGCGCGGGTCCTTGTCCCTCCTGTCTTGTCGTTTCTCGGCTTCCATGCTTCCGCCACCGTGCTGTTCCTCCCCTGCATGCTGCTAATGCCCCCATGCAGGCGCTGATCATGTCGAATATCTGCAACTGCGTGACGTTCTTCACGTCGATGGCCGCGCGCACACAGGTTCCCGAGCAAGTGCCGCAGCCTTCGCACAGCACCTCGTTCACGAGCGCCTTGCCGTTCACCAGGCTGATGGCCTCGAACGGGCAGGCGTCGACGCACATCTCGCAGCCGGTGCAATGCGATTCGCGCACTTTGGCCACGGCCGGGCTGTGCTCCAGCTCGGGCTTGGACAGCAGCTGCGATTACCTTGGACGCCGCCGCGCTCGCCTGGCAGACCGTTTCCGGAATGTCCTTCGGCCCTTGCGCGGCGCCGGTCAGGAAGATGCCGCCGGTAACGCTTTCCACCGGCCGCAGCTTGGGATGCGCCTCGGCGAGGAAGCCATCCTTGTCGCGGCCGATCTTCAGCGTCTTGGCGATCTCGGCCGTGCCCTTGGACGGCACCATGGCCTGGGCCAGCACCACCATGTCGGCGTCGATCTCGACGTTCTTGCCCGCGAGCGTATCGACGCCCAGCACCTTGAGCTTGCCCTTGGACTGGTAGACCTTGGACACGCGGCCGCGCAGGTAGATCACGCCGTCGCGTTCCATCGCGCGCTGGACGAACTCCTCGTAGCCCTTACCGCCGGAGCGGATGTCGATGTAGAAGACGTAGGCGTTGCCGTCGGGGACGTGGTGCTTGTACAGCGTGGCGTGCTTGGCCGTGTACATGCAGCAGATCTTCGAGCAGTAGGCGCAGTGCTGCTCGGGATCGCGCGAGCCGGAGCACTGGATGAAGACGACGTTCTTCGGCTCCTTGTGATCGGACGGCCGCAGCACGTGTCCGCCGGTCGGGCCGGATGCCGAGCACAGCCGCTCGAACTGGATGCCGTCGAGCACGTCCGGCGTACTTGCCGCGGCCGTATTCGGCCATCTTGTCCTGGCCGTAGAGGTCGAAGCCGGTGGCGACGACGATGGCGCCCACATCGATCTCGGTGGTCTTGGGCTTGACGTCGTAGTTGATGGCGCCCGCCTCGCAGGCGTCCTTGCACTTGCCGCAGACGACGGGATTGAGGCCGAGACAGGCGTCCGCGTCGAGGTAGTAGCTGGCCGGAATGGCCTGGGCGAACGGGATGTGGATGGCGCGGCGACCGGTCAGCCCGACGTCGTATTCGTTCGGAACGACGACCGGGCAGACGTGCGTGCAGTCGTCGCAGATCTTGCACTTCTCGGGATCGACGTACTGCGCCTTGGTGTGAATCTTGACCTTGAAGTTGCCGACGAAGCCGGAGACCGCCTTGACCTCGCTGTTGATCATCAGCGTGATCTTCGGGTGCTTCGAGACCTCCACCATCTTCGGCGACAGGATGCACTGCGAGCAGTCCAGCGTCGGGAAGGTCTCGGACAGCTGGATCATGTGGCCGCCGATGGTCGGCAGCTTCTCGACCAGCACGACCTCGAGGCCGGCATTGGCGAGATCGAGCGCGCTCTGAATGCCCGCGATGCCGCCGCCGATGACCATCACCTTGCGCGTCACCGGAACGCCGATGGGCGTCAGCGCCTCGTTGCGGCGCGACGCGCTGCACCGTCGAGCGCGTGATCTTGATCGCCTTCTCGGTGCGCCTTGTCCTTGTCCTTGTGCACCCAGGCGCATTGCTCGCGGATGTTGGCGATCTCCAGCTGGAACGGGTTCATGCCGCCCAGCGGCCGACGCATCGCGGAACGTCTTCTCGTGCAGGTTCGGCGAGCAGCAGGAGATGACCACGCTGTCGAGCTTATGCTCCTTGATGGCGTCGATGATCGACTGCTGCCCCGGATCGGAGCACATGTAGACGTAGTCCTTGGAGAAGACCACGCCCTCGTCCTTGGCCAACTCTTCGGCCACCTGCTTCACATCGACGGTGGCCGCGATGTTGTTCCCGCAATGGCAGACGAAAACCCCGGCGCGCCGTGTCACTGGACCGCTCCCTGTTCATCTTGGCGGCGCACGTCGAGGCCGTATTCATAGCCCTTGTCGAACGCCTTCAGATTGGCCTTGAGGAAACGGTCGGGCACCAGGCCCGGCAGCGCCTTCTTCATGGCCTCGGGCGATGCCGCCCCGGTGACGGCCGAGAAAAAGCCGAGCACGACCAGATTGGCGAACAGGCGATTGCCCAGCTCCTCGGCGAAGCGGGTCGCCGGGCACGGGGAACAGCTTGACCCGCGAGGCATCGCCCGACGGCTTGACCAGTTCCTCCTCGATGATGAGGATGCCGCCGTCGGCGAGATCGGGCTCGTACTTGTCGTAGGCTTCCTGCGACAGCGCGATCAGCACGCCGGCCGTGGTGCAGTACGGATAGAGCACGCGGCTGCTCGGAGATGATGAGCTGCGACTGGCAGGCGCCGCCGCGAGCCTCCGGGCCGAAGCTCTGCGTCATGGTGGCGAACTTATCGTCGTAGAGCGACACCGCCTTGCCGGTGATCAACGCGCAGCGGACGATGCCCTGGCCGCCGAAGCCGGAAAACTTGATCTCCCACATCAGCTAGCCATCCTCGCCGATCTCGGCGAGCTCGCCCGCTGCCGGCCGCGGCTTCTGCGCGCTTCTTCCTCGGCTTTCTTCTCCAGCGGCGTCTTGCCGTAGAGCTGGTAGTCGTCGCCGATGACGTTGACGTAGTGGTCGTTGACCGCGTCGAGATAGGTCGGCTCTCTGCGCGGTCGACGAACTTGCCCATGGCGATCTTGCCCTGGATAGCCGATGTCCACCGTGCGCGTATCGGCGCCGTGCTGGATGTCGGCGTCGTCGTGGTAGTACTCGCATCGCGTCGAGGCCGTCGCCGAGCGGTTGCGGCGCTGGTAGAGCGTCGTGCAGGGCGTGATCACCTCGATGAACGAGAAGCCCTTGTGCTTCAGCGCCTCGCCGATGGACTTGCGTGATGTTGCGGGCGTGCAGCGAGGTCCAGCGCGCCACGTAAGTACGCGCCCGCGGCATCGGCCAGGAACGGCAGGCTGAACGGCGTCTCGTAGTTGCCGTAGGGCGTCGTCGAGGCGTTGGCCGTATTCGGCGTCGTCGGCGTCACCTGGCCGCCGGTCATGCCGTAGGTGAAGTTGTTCACGCAGATGACCATGAGGTCCATGTTGCGGCGCGCGGCGTGGATGAGGTGATTGCCGCCGATGCTGGTCAGGTCGCCGTCGCCGCTGATGACCACCACCTTGAGTTCGGGGTTGGCGAGCTTCAGGCCGGTGGCGAAGGGAATGGCGCGGCCATGCGTGGTGTGGAAGGAGTCGAACTTGACGTAGCCGGCGACGCGGCCGGTGCAGCCGATGCCCGAAACCACGGCGATCTTGTCCATGTCGAGGCCGCTTGCCTTCACCGCCTCGGCGAAGCGAGGTGACGACGGTGCCGATGCCGCAGCCCGGACACCAGATATGCGGCATCCGCTCCATGCGCAGGAAGTCCGCCATCGGGTTTTCCTTGCGGAAGTTCGGCGTCGCTATATCGCGTATTCAGGTGCATTCATTTCGCGCCCTCCTTGATGGCGGCAAGGATTTCTTCGGGATCGTGAACAGCGCCGCCGCAGGAATTGACGCTGATGACCTTGCACTGGCCGCGCGGCGCAGCGCTCGACCTCAAGGACGATCTGCCCGTAATTGAGTTCGGGAACGACGATGGCTTTGACCTTGCCGGCCAGCTCGCGGATCTTCTTCTCGCAGAACGGCCAGACCGTGATGAGCCGCAGCACGCCCACCTTGAGGCCCTGCCTTGCGGGCCTCCTGCACGGCGCGGATGGCGATGCGCGAGGTGATGCCGTAGGACACCACCACGACGTCGGCGCCGTCGAGCCCATCCTCCTCGACGCGGATGATCTTGTCGGCGTTGCCGTCGATCTTCTCGATCAGGTGGGTGACAAGCTTCTTGTTCGTCCTCGGGCGTCAGCGCCGGATAGCCGCGCTCGTCGTGGGTGAGGCCGGTCGAGTGGAACCGGTAGCCGTCGCCTGCCTTGGCCATCGGCGCAATGGTCTTGCCGCCGTCGTAGCGATAAGGCCGGTAGCTATCCTTCGGTCCGGTGTACCAGTTGCGCTCGACGACGTTGATTTCCTCGGCCGGCGGAATGACCACCTTCTCGTGCATGTGGCCGACCGTCTCGTCGGTCATGATGAAGACCGGCACGCGATAGGTTTCGGACAGGTTGAAGGCCTCGATCGCCGAGATCGAAGCATTCCTGCGGCGAATCCGGCACCAGCGCGATGATCCGGTAATCGCCGTGCGAACCCCAGCGCGCCTGCATCATGTCCTGCTGCGCGGTCAGCGTCGGCAGGCCGGTGGAGGGGCCGCCGCGCTGCACGTCGGCGACCACCATCGGCGTCTCCATCATGCAGGCGAGACCGATGGTTTCCATCATCAGCGAGAAGCCGGGGCCGGACGTGACGGTCATCACCTTCTGTCCGCCCCAGACCGCGCCGATATTGGCGGTGATCGAAGCGATCTCGTCTTCCATCTGGATGAACAGGCCGCCCACTTCCGGGCAGCGCTCGGCGAAGCGCTCGGCGGTCTCGGTCGACGGCGTGATCGGATAGCCCGCGAAAAAGCGGCATCCGGCGGCAAGCGCGCCTTCCGCCAGGGCGTGGTCCCCGTCCATGAAGTGGGGACCGGAAAGAACGCCCTTCGGATCTGCTGAAACTGTATTTGGACTCTGCGGCACTTGTCTGCACCTCATCTCTTGTCGGTTGTCACGAAAATCGCGAATTCCGGGCAAACCATCTCGCAGAATTTGCAATCCCGGCAGTCGTCCACCGTCTTTACCTGCGGCGGGTGGTAGCCTTTGGCGTTGTAGCCCTTGGACATTTCCAGTGCGTCGGTCGGGCAATACTTGACGCAAAAGCCGCAGCCCTTGCACCAGTTCCTGTTGATCGTGACCTTGCCGTAGGCCTTCTTGAGATTGCCGAAAGTCATCTCGATCCCCCTCAGAGCAGCCCTTTCTCCACCAGCAGCGGGCGTGGAGAATTGTGGTGCAGGTCCAGCTTCAGCACTGCTTCGCCGCAGCCGAAGGCAATGGCCATGAGCTGCGTGAAATAGACGATGGGCAGACCTTCGAAATCGGGATAGGAGCGGTGCGTGATGCGCTGGCGCTGATCCAGGTTGAAGGCGCATAGCGGGCAGCTGACCACGACCATATTGGCGCCTTGCTCGCGCGCATCGGTCAGAATCCGGTAGGTGCGTTCGGCGACGATTTCGGGCTTGTCCACCGTCTGATAGGCGCCGCAGCATTCGGTCTTGTGCGAAAAATCGACCGCCTCGCCGCCGAGTGCCGTCACCAGTTCGTCGAGCAGAACCGGGTCCTCGACATTGTCGAATGCGATGGAGCGCGGCCGCACCAAGAGGCAGCCGTAGTAGCTGGCGACGCGCAAACCCTTAAGCGGCTTGACCACCTTGGCGGAAAGAGCGCCGGAGTTGGCTTTGAGTTCGCGCAATACCTCCAGCGGATGAACGACATCGACGTCGCCATCGTAGGAGGTCGTCTCGTCGCTCATGAAATTGTTCATGCGCTCCAAGAGTGCCGGATCGGCCTTAACGCGGTCGTTGGCGCGCTTCAGCGTGTTGTAGCACATCGAGCACGCGGTCATCACGCGCGAGGCATTGGCCTCCTTGACGCGGATCAGATTGCGGATCGGCGCCAGCTGGCGCATCGCGTTGTCCTGTGCCAGCGAGTAGACGGTGCCGCAGCAGTTCCAGCGCTCGATCTCCTCCACATCCACGCCGAGATGCTTCATCGAAAAGAGTAGCGACTCCTCGAAGTTCGAAGCGTGGTTCTTCATCGTGCAGCCGGGATAGTAGCTCAGCTTCATGTTCGCGAAAGACCGTAATAGCTTGCGGAATGGGGAATCGCTCGACGGCGATCGCTTGTTTAGACTCGACTTGGCGTTTCCGTGCTTTGTGATTTGCGTGGCATCGACCCACACTTTTTTGTGCACGGGCTGGAGTGTAACCGCAGCTATCCAATATCGCTATTTACGATTTTTTATCCCGCCGTTAACCGAGCCCGCGCGGCATCCGGCGCAGGGGCGGTTTGAAGGATCGTGACGCGGCCGGCCGGCGGGGACGGAAAGCGGCGCGGTCCATCGCTCTGTGTGCGGCAACGCCCTTGGTGCCGGGCACGGAGAAGATCGCGCCGGGGGCGGATAGTGCGCAAAATCGGCTGGCAGGATACACGCGACGCGGTAGTTATTTTCCGGACTGCAATCGCCGCCGGGCTCGCGTTGTGTGTCATCATGCCGCAAAGAGCCGGACGTCCCCGCGGGGCAGTGGCGGCGTGGCGGACTGGGTTTCCGGCGATGCGATGGCTGGCGCTCAAAGTCTAACGATTGGTGCCCGTTTAGGCCGCTGGGGGTCGAAGCGCGGGCCTGGCGGTTTTCTCGCGATCCCATGCGCACCAAGGCTGCTTCCAGATCCAAAAGCGGGCTTCTCCGAAATGCTAAACAAGTCCGCCCTTGACCCGCCACTGCCATTCGCGGCTCAGGATTGTTGCACGGCAACGTGACGCATCGTGTCCCCTCGCTTCACAATGGTCTTCCGAGCATCGCGCATTGTTACATTAGATGGACATTTACGCCCGTTCTGTTAGATTGGGCTAAGGGCGGCATCTAGTTGGCGCGCACAACTACAAGTCCGCTCCCAAAGCATTTATTAGTTCGCTCGCAAATACGGGGGAGTACCTTGATATTTCGTCCACGATCATCCCTCTGATACCTCATCCCGGCGCTGGTGATCGCGTTGTTAGCCATTGGGGTTGAGCCACCCTCACTGGAGTTTCATCCGCGGCCGCAACGAACCCACGCCGCACAACCCAACTCACCAGCAGTGCCACCCACTCCCCTCCAGCGGCCGACCGGGGGCAGAACCCAGCGACTGTCCATCAATCGTTCGCCCCCCCCAACGCGTGGCGGATGAATACTGCGTGCGAAGGGGTAGGTTGTGCCATTCCGACCATAACTGCTGCTCAGGATACTGCAATTTCCCGACCAGATTCGAGCAGGGCGTGTGCGACTAATCAAATCCAACTAATCGACCAGTGACACGATCATTACCACCTCGCGCGGAGGCCGTCGGATGGCCCCAGCGCCTCAGACCTGGATGGGCGGCGCAAGAGCAACCACGCGCCGCCCTGGGGCTGTATAGGTCGTGACCATCCGGCGATGATGGAAGGCCGCCCAACTACAAAGAAGAGGTGCGTTACCAACCCCCCTTTTAGCCCACCGGACCCATTGCCTGATGTAAATCTCAAGTGCAGTCGTGGCCGAACCCGCGCTGCGCTCATGCTCATAAAGCCGAGATGGCTTCTCGATGAAGTGCGCAATCGTCTGCTTGGCCACGCTCAGTCCTGCGTGACCGAAATGGTAGCCAAGAAAGTCGAAGCCGCGTTCGATCCTACCAATGAACGTCTTGTCGGGGTGCTTCTCAAGGCACAGCGCTCTCAGCGCTTGGTTGACCATCTTCACGGCGCCCCGCAACTGCCAGCGGGTCGATGCGAGAGTCGAGGATGTCGTCGATGAATCGGATGTCGAATTAGGCGGAGCTTTGCGGCTACCGCATCGAGCGTGTTGAGAAAGAACGCCCCGATCAAGGGGCTGAGCGGGCTGCCGAGCGAAATGCTTTCTCGTAGTCCCAGGACGTCCGCCCCGTCCGATGTTCGCCGCAAATACTGGCCGATGAGGTTCAGCACGCGGCGATCCTTAATATGGACCGCCAACTGGTCGAGCAGCCTCAATGGTCGACGGACGCATAGCAGGACTTTATGTCAGTCCGTAGCACGAAGCGGTTGGCCGGGAGATGGTCGCGCACCTGCCTCACCGCACACTTCGCGCCGCCGTGACCTTTGAGGTGAGTGCAACTGGGTGAGACTGGCAACTGTTTGGCCAAAACCAACCCCACGGCTTTCAGCGCCAACGCATCGCGTGCTGACCACAGATCCGTGGCCTGGCCATCCGCGAGCGTGATCCGGACAGCAGCGCTTCGCGACATGCCCGATCTAAGATCCGAAAGCAGCTGTGCTCGGGGTGGTGGTTTTGAAAGTGGGCCACCCGCTGTCGGCCTTGTGCGATGATAGCCATCGGCCTGATGCGGCCATGGTGAGGTGATATTTGGGCAGCACTCCATGGAGAGGGCGCCGAGAGTCACTCCAAGCGCTGCAAGTTTCGACCGTTCCTTCGTCATTGCGGCGAAGCATCGGAGCAATCCTGCGGCACTATCCGTTTTCGCTCCCGGTTAAGGGAGTGTTCCCTTCGCCTACGGCCGCGATATGCTTAAGCGGACTTGGTAAACGCGCGGACCCGCTATTTTTCGCCGCCGCATTTTTGCGAATCTTTTGCCGTTTCGGGTCGAATTTCACGCTTCCGGAATCCGCTTAAATATACGCGCAACTTTCGAATTAACCATCCGCAGGCGGGGGGCGACGAAAGAACACCAGCCATCAATGGCTTGCGTCGCAAAATAGGCACTTAACGAACCTGTAAAGCACCCATGCTATAATTGCATAAAATTGAAAAGGCGGCGCGAAACAGGCTGAAGGCCGCTCAAAAGCGTTAACAGAAGGTGAGCGAAGTGCGCCAGAGACTTGTGCCAAGTCCGGTTGATTGCTTCCCCGGCCGTCATCCCGGAAACGCCAGCGGCGTTATCCCGGATCTACAATGCTGGCGCCCTTGAAGATCCCGGATGCGGCGAAAGCGCCGTTCCGGGATGACGGGTGCGGAAGAACGGCTCAACCGGCTGCGATGCGAATTGTCGCACTTCGGCATGAAAGCAGCGAAAATCAGTGCCTTCGTCGCATCTTCATATGTGAATTTACGAATATCGAATTGCCTGACCGTCCAAATTATAGTTCTATAGCAGGCTTAGAGGTTCCGGCGCAGCGTGCCGGAGCGCGCGCCCAAGAAAAAAATTGACGCTACCCCAAGCGATGGCGGCGGCGGACCTAAACGGGAGGACGGGACCATGGTGCAGACATCTCTCACATTCCGCCGCTACAAGGATGGCGATAACAAGCCGCGGGAGTTGCGCGATAAAATCTTCGTCGCCGACAAGTCCTATAAATGCCCGACCTATGTGCAGCGGACCCCGCCCTGCCAAGGCGCCTGTCCCTCCGGCCACGATGTCCGCGGCTGGCTCAATATCGTGCGCGGCATCGAGAAGCCGCCGGTCGGCATGCCCTGGCAGGAATATGCCTTCTACCGCGCCGTCGAGTCCAACCCGTTCCCCGCCATCATGGGCCGCGTCTGCCCCGCGCCGTGCGAAGATGGCTGTAACCGCAACGAGGTGGAAGACCACGTCGGCATCAACTCCATCGAGCACTTCATCGGCGACTACGCGCTTGAGCACGGGCTGAAACTGCCCCCGGCCGGCGAGCCAACCGGCAAGCGCGTGGCCCTTGTCGGCAGCGGCGTCGCCAGTCTTGCCTGCGCCTATAATTTGCGCCGCAAAGGCCACGCCTGCACGATCTTCGAGGCGCGCGCCGAACTTGGCGGCATGCTGCGCTACGGCATTCCCGGCTATCGCACGCCGCGCGACGTGCTCGACGGCGAAATCAAGCGCATCCTCGATATGGGCGTGGAAGTGCGCACCGGCGTCAAGATCGGCGTCGACATCACCATGGAAGAGCTTGAGCGCGACTACGACGCCGTGTTCATGGGGCTCGGTGCGCAGGCTGGAACGCCGCTCGAAGTGCCGGGCGCCAGCGAAGCCCACAATTGCATCACCGGCATCTCGTTCCTGGAAGCCTTCAACGAGGGCCGCCTTCACGTTGGCGCCGGGCGCGTGCTCGTCATCGGCGGCGGCGACACCGCCATGGACGTTGCAGCCGTCGCCCGCCGGCTGGGGCATGTCACGCAAATCCACGAAAAAGACCGCCCCGAAATGGTGGTGCTCGGCCAGACGACCCACGACGTGGCCTCTGAGCGCCAAGCGGCAGGGCGCGGACGTGACCATCGTCTACCGCCGCCCAATCGCGAAAATGCCGGCAACGAAGGAGGAGATCGAGCACGTCACGCAGGAAGGCGTGAACATCCTGCCGTCGCTGCTGCCGGTTGCGGTGGTGCTCGATGCGCCGGGCCACGCCAAGGCGCTCCGCGTTGCCGAGGTGGATTGGTCCACCGGCAAGATGGTGCTCAAGCCCGGCACCGAGCGCGACATCGAATGCGATCTTATCGTTTCCGCCATCGGCCAGGCCCCGGACTTCAAGGGCCTTGAGTTCATCGACAATGGCAAGGGCGCAGCCGCCGCCGATGCGCACTATCGCTCGCCCAAGCGGCCCGGCGTCTTCGTTGGCGGCGACGTGATCAAGCCGCACCTGCTGACGACGGCCATCGGCCACGCCTGGATCGCGTCCGAGAGCATCGACCGCTATGTCAGAGGCGAAGACCAGCCCAATCTGCCCAAGGTGAACAAGCATCATTTCAACCTGCTTGCGAAGCTGAAGGAAGCAGGGCAGGCACCTTCGGAGTACGATCACGCTCAAAGCACGGGCACGGATCGCGCCACCTACGCGGTGCACAATTTCGAGGATCGCGCGCGAGCCCAAATCGTGCCCGCCGATGAGCTATTCCTGGGGCATTTCTCTTGCACGCCCCGCAAGACCCGCGGCCAGAAAACCATCGACGCCGGCAACGTCCTGGGAAACTTCGAAACGCGCCTTCAGACTTTGACCGAAGCCGAAGCGCGGGCCGAGGCGGATCGCTGCATGAGCTGCGGCATGTGCTTCGAATGCAACAACTGCATGATCTATTGCCCGCAGGCCGCGGTGTATAAGGTCAAGAAGAACGCGGCGACGATGGGACGTTATGTCGCTACCGATTATGCCAAATGCGTCGGCTGCCACATCTGTAAGGATGTCTGCCCGACGGGTTATATTCAGATGGGACTCGAGCGCTAATCGCTTGACATGAGACGAGAGCTGGCGCCTGTTTCCGTAGCAGTTTACTGCCAACGGTGGTAGGTATTCCGCCAGCTCTCTTTATTTTATGTAAGAATAATTGATGCTGCCGTCGCTAATAGCGCAGGTATTATCCTGCTGGCTTTGGCAGTATTTGGAGAATGCTTCGCTTGTTCAATTAGCAATTGGACAAGAAATGCGAGCGTGTTTCCGCAGCTGAGAGCTAGCGCCCCCAAAGCAAAACCGAATGTGCGCTTAACAAACTTCGAATAGCCAACTTTAGTATAATGATTTATGCTCGGTCGTACCGTTCTTAGACCTTGCCAGGATTCTGGTTATGACCTTTACCCCGATCTTTTATGTGAGGCTCCAGCCCAACGAAGCCCCGGCGCGCATTGGCAAAGCGAAAAGCCCCACGATTCCGGCAACACGCTCACTTGGTCGGCCGCTATGCAGGTAGCGCTTCATCCCACTTCGGAAAGGGCAGGAAGGGAGCGGCCGGCGATGAGCACGGGCGGGGGCGGACCGGACCGTGAATGCGGCCCGTGGAATCCTGGTGTTGAGTTGACGCTGCCAAGGGAGTTCTTGCCGCTGTCGACCGTCTTCCGGCCTGAGAATGTAACCTCGGATCTCGCGGGCATTCATGAGCTTAGCGACTTTTCCGGCTTGCCCTTGGAAGACCTCTCGGAGTTCAGGCCCGAGCGTCTGGCCGTGCATGAATTGCTGATCCGCGTGACCGTTGACCTGGCTGTGCCGGACGGGACGGAATACCAGGATCTCGGCACCAACTTCCGCGGCATCGCCGGGACAATTCTCTCCAAGTACATCGATCCGCGAATGGACGAGGTGAGGCAGCTTCACGCCGGTCTGCGGCACCAGGTTTGCAGGTTCCTCGACCGGGAGTTGGAGGCTTGTTTCCGGCCGCCGTCCCGCTCCGCTCCGGCGCCTGCGCGGCGCGGGCCTCTTGCCCGCCTCGGCTTCGCCGGCAAGCGCGGACCGGCCCAGGCTTGCACCGAAAGCCCGGAGGAACGCGACCAGCGGGTCGTGATGGAATGGAGCGAGAAGGCCGCTGCGTCTGGAACCGAGGTTGAACGCAGGATCTACCAAGCGCTCGGGCGCGTGGCTTCCTCTGTAAGCCGCAAGCACGGACGGCTAATCGGCGGCCCGGACCTGCTGGCCGAACTCGCCATCCCGCTCATTTGCAACGACTACGGCAGCGAAATCATCGGCTCGCACATCGAGCAATATATCCATCACGCTGTTTTGGAGGAGGGGTACACTTTCGTGCCGCCGCAGGCCCAGCCCGTGGTCATGAAGGTCAAGGGTGCTTCGGGGTCCGGCAAAAGCGCGATGCGTCCCATGCAAAAGCAGCTTGCGGAAAGACTTGGGATTCAATGGGACGAATTTGCGCTCGTCAGTCCAGATGTATGGCGCAAGTTCTTGCTCGATTACGGCAGCCTCGGCCCCGCGCGGAAATATGCGGGAACGCTGACGAGTCACGAGGTTGCGATCACCGACAAAAAGCTCGACCGCTACTTGGCGAAAAAGGCCGGGGCTGGCCGGATGTCTCACCTTCTCATAGACCGCTTTCACTTCGACAGCTTCATTGCTTGCCCGGAAAATCGCGGCGGCGGGGTGCTCCCAGCGAAATCCGGCCACCAAATCTATATGTTCTTCATGATCACGCCGCCGGAGATAACGGTCGAGCGCGCCTGGAAAAGGGGAGAGCAGTTTGGACGCTATAAGGCTGTCGACGATCTCCTGTACCACAACATCGAAGCCTATACTGGAATACCGCAGCTGCTTTTTTCATGGGCCGGAGAGCAGGAAAAGCAAATCCATTTCGAATTCCTGGACAACGGCGTTCCCGAGGGGTGCCGGCCGCGAACCGTCGCGTTCGGTACAGCCAGCGAGATGAATATTCTGGATATCAAGCGGTTGCTCGATATCGACCGGTTCAAGAAATTAAACCTCGACGCGCGCGGGCCGGAGGAGCTTTACTTGACGGACTCGCTGGCGCCCGCGAACAACACCGAATTCCTTAGGGCATGCGTGCGAAGAATACCGGCGATCAACTTCGTGGATCACCAGTCGGGCCGTATATATGCCAAGGTGGTGGACGGGAAGCTGACCTGCCTTGCGCAGGAACCCTGCGATCCCGACGCGAAAGCCGGACTTGCCGCGGTTGCCGCCGAACTTTCCCACGGTTTTCCCGGCCAGGCAGAAACTTTGGGCCCCCTGACACCGGAGCAGGTCCATACGCTCGGAAGCTGGGGATAGCCTGCTCCGCCACAACGTAGATCGAGCGCGCTTTTGCGGCCGCAAGCGTTGCTAAACGCAGAAGCCTTGTCACCCGGAACACAAATCGGCAGGGGCTGGCCGTAACCGGGGTCGCCACTGGCCGAGAATCTTTAGCAATTGCTGGCTGTTGTAAGGCTTCTGAAGCACAGGGCGGCCGTGGTTGCAGGCGCGCAGCAATTTGCCATAGCCGGTCACATAGACGAAGGGGATGGACTGCTCAGCCAAGGCATCGGCCAGGGGAAATACCATCTCGCCCCTGAGATTTATGTCGAGAATTGCCCCATCGACAGCCTCCTGTTCGATGAGCCGCATTCCCTGTTTGACGCTTGAGGCCGGACCGGCCACGGTGCAGCCGGAATCCGTGAGCAAATCCTTGAGGCCCATGGCGATCAGCGGTTCGTCTTCGACGATTAGGACCTTCAGTCCCGAAAGCTCAGCTACTTGTTCCACGCGTGCCTCTTTTAGTGCATCGAGATCCGGTCCAATGGCATTTCCATAGTGCAGCGCACGCCCTGGCTTAGGAAGTGAAGCCGGACCTTGGCGTCCAAGTCGCCGGCGAGGGCCTCTTCGATCAGGCGGGAGCCGAAACCA
>CAVXDM010000034.1:0-81746 GCA_963760455.1 uncultured Alphaproteobacteria bacterium | reverse complement strand
AGAAACTATGAGCGTGGTAAGAAGCGTGCCGCTATTCGTAATTTTGAAGACCGTCCCAAAGCCGTAGATTCCCCCGCCCGCGTCCGTTGTTCCGTAGAAGTTGCCATCGATCGCCTGGAACAGCCCCGCGTAGGGGAACGCGCCGTCGGTGTCATCGAAGTTGTGCAGCGTCTTCAGCTTACCGCTCGGGGTGATCCTGAAGACCGTCCCAAAGCCGTTTATCCCGCCCCCATACGTTGTTCCATAGAGGTCCCCACCGCTCGCCTGCATCAGTCCCGCATAGGGGTACCTGCCGTCTGTGCCATCAAAGGTGTGCAGCGTGGTGAAAGTTTGCGCGTGCGCCGATAGGATCGTATTGAGCCCCAACGCCAGCAAGGCCGTCAACGCGAGTGCCATCGTCCGCTTTGAATTTGCGGTCATTTGCTTTCCCCCAATTCTTGGTTCTGGTTAGATGCTCGGCGAAGGAATGCGTGCGCGTCATTTCACGCTTAAGGCCGAAATCAGTCAACATGCACCGCATCAACGCAAACGGCGTGCCGGCGGCGCGTGGTGGCCGGTACGATGACGATTCTCGGCAGCGATGCCGCCGTCGGCATCGGCGGGGAGGCAATCGCCGTGCTCTCGGCGGCATTGTGGGCAATTGCGCAACAAGCCGCGCGGTTTTCTGAAGGAGTTTCGATGCGCCGATTACTGATAAGCGTCTGTTTGCTCACGAGCGCGGCCAGTCCGCTGCGAGCGGCGGATCACACGCTGCTCGCCACGCCGCAGTCGGTCGAATGGGGCTACTACAACAGTGAGGCCAAGCCCGTGCTGACGCGTGCACTCGGGCGATACCGTGCGCATCCAGACCATATCGACCTGCGGGTCGCGCGAGGACCTGCTCAAGCTGGGCGTGAAGCCGGAGCAGATCCCACCCTACACCGACTCGATCTACCAGGAGATGCCGAAGGACGTGGGCCCCGGCGGGCACATCTTGACGGGTCCCGTCGCGATCGCCGAGGCCGAGCCCGGGGACGTGCTCGAGGTGCAGATCCTCAAGGTCGACATCGATGTCGACTTTGCCTGCAACGGCTTCTTTCTCGGCTACGGCTTCCTGCCGATGGAATATCCCTATACCCACAGCAAGATCATCCCGCTCGATCGCAAGCAGAATGATCGGCACCTTCGCGCCGGGCATCGAGCTGCCGCTCAAGCCGTTCTTCGGCAGCATGGGCGTCGCTCCGCCCGGACGGCAAGATCGACAGCGCGCCGCCGTTCGCGCATGCCGGGAACCTGGACAACAAGGAACTCGTCGCGGGGACGACCCTGTTCGTTCCGGTGGCGGCGAAGGGCGCCCTGTTCGAGGCCGGCGATGGGCACGCGGGTCAGGGCAACGGCGAAGTCGACATCGAGGCGCTCGAGACCTACCTGACGGGGACCTTTCGCTTCATCGTGCACAAGAACCGCCATCTGATCTGGCCGCGCGCCGAAACACCCGAGTACTACATCTCCATGGGCTTCAGCAAGGATCTCAAGGAAGCCACCGAGCATGCCGTGCGCGACATGATCGATTTCCTCATGGAGGAAAAGCATCTGAGCCGCGACGACGCCTACATGCTCACGAGCGTCGCGGTGGACGTCGACATCACGCAGCTGGTCGACGGCAACGTCGGCGTGCACGCGCTGCTGCCGAAGAGGATCTTCACCCGCGCACCCTGAAGTCGATCCCGATTTGCGGACTCCTATCCCGCCGTCATCACCGCGGGACGCAGCAGATAGCAGCCGATCGCAATAGGATCAGATACGCGAGCAGAATAAACGTCCAGCCCATGTTGTGGCGGATCACATCGCCTTCCTTGCGCACGAACCGGCTGGTCGAGACGCCGACGCTTGCGGTTTGCGGCGCCACGGGTTTGCCGATTTCCGCGCCGACGGAATTGAGCGTTGGCAACAGCATTGGCGGCATGCCGAGCTGCGCGCCGACGAGCGCCTGGAATTTGCCGAACATGGCGTTGGTCGAGGTATTCGAGCCCGAGAGCGCGACGCCGATGAAGCCAAGTATCGGGGCGACCACGATGAACGCGGTGCCTAGGCTCGAAAAGCCCTTGGCGAGCGACGCCGCCATGCCGGAATAATTGAAGACGTATGCCAGCCCAAAGATGAACACGCCGACCAGGCAAGCGCCCCACATCTGATGGAAGGTACGGCGGAATACCTCGGCGATTTGGGAGCCTTTCAGCGTGCCCATCATCAGCAGCAGCCCGGCAATGAGGAGCCACGACGCCAGGATGGCGGTGCCGCCAATATAAGGGGCAAATTTAAAGACCACACTGACGTCCGGTTTTGCCGCAGTACAGGCGGCCGCGAGCGACGAACAGGCAACGGCTTTGGCGCTGAACCAGCTGACCTTCGGTAACGGGGACCATGGACCGGTCCAGGCCGCGACCACGATCAACAGCACGGCGAACGGCATCCAGGCCTGCAGTACTGCGGCCGGCTTGAGTCCATGACTTTGTGTCTGCCTTGCCATGGCCGCCTCGACCGGTACGCCGCCATAACCAAGCACGGTTTTGGGTTGCCAGACTTTGAGCAACGCGAACAGCGCGATGAAGCATACGATGGCGCCGGTGACGTCGGGCAGATAGGGTCCGAGATGGACGGCAACCGGATATTGGCCCGCGATATAGCCGAGCGATCCGACCACGGCGAGGGGCCAGCCGCCTTTCATTCCTTCCTTGCCTGAGACCAGGTACAACAGCACCCAGGGCGGCAGCAGCGCAAGCACCGCGACCACGGTGCCGACCGAGGCGGACAGCGCCAGGAGCGGATAGCCGGTGACCGCGGCGAGCGCAATAATCGGTGCGCCAAGTGCGCCGTACGAGACCGGCGCATTGTTGGCGATCGCAGCGACGCGGATCGCGTCGAGATCGGAAATGCCAAGCGAAATCAGGATGGGGGCGACCACCGCCCACGGATACCCGAAACCGACAAGCCCTTCGAGCAGCGCTCCGAATGCCCATGCGAACAGCATCGTCTGCACGCGTACGTCCATGCTGCCTTGCGCGATCAGCCAGCGGCGAAAATTCTCGAACACGCCGCTCACCGCCAGCGTGTTGAATAGCACCATGCCCCAGAAGGTAATCCAGTCGACATTCCACACGCCGGTCGCCGCGCCATAGACGTACGCATGGACGCCGTCGCCAAGCGGCATTTTCCAAGTCCACAGGGCGAGCGCGAATGTAATGACCGACCCGAGTATTGTCGCCAGCCAGGCCGGCAACCGAAATACCGCGAGCATGACCAGCAGAGCGATGACGGGAACCAGCGCCACCAGACACGTGAGCGTCAGGTCATCGAGCGGGTCTATCAGTTGCGTGAACATGATTTCACCATCGATGCTCGGCGCGGCGCCGCGGTGCCATGCGCCGGTGTCACTGCGGATTGATTTTTCTGCTTGCGACCGTTGCGGTTGCTGCGGCATCAGCGCCGCATGTGCCGCTCAATCAATAACATAGCATAGGCCCCGGACCGGCTCAATTTTGTGCCCGGCCAACGGCAGGGGCGCACAATTGGAGTGGCGCGCGATCGATGCGGCGCTCGGAGCGGCGTTTAAGGCGGATCAAGCATCGGTGATGCCGGCGAGCGAGGCGTTGCGCCAACAGGCATGCGCCCCGGGGCACCCAGTTTTCCGCGATTGCCGGCTTTGAGCGGCCAACGCCTCGAGCGCGTGAGCCGGGTTCGTGCGCAATGCAAATGCCAATCCTTTCGCCGGGCCGGTTTTGAAGTCGTGCCCTCGATTCCGCATCGGAATGCGACGCATCGTGTGCTTCGCGCACTGGCAGAGAGCTTCGGTAATTACCTATTTAACCGCTTGCCGAACAGCGTAAATTTGCCGACGAAAAATTGAATAACCGTTCAATAGCTGTCTTTCACAACGGAGCCTGATTGATGAGTTTGTATGGCGTGAAAAGTCGCAGGCGCGATGAGAACCGATAGGTGTTCGCAAATCGAGCGCCGGAAGATCCAATGGTTGCGCAGCGCCCCTCGCGACATAAGTCGGTTGAAATTCGCCTGCAAGTCGCTTCGCAGTGCTGATGACGAAGGCGAGTGGTGGTTGTGCGATATGCGTCTTGATCGACATTTTGAGTCTGGTGCAAGCCGGCCGGAGATTTCGGCTCGCTATCGTGCGGAGAGCAACTGGTGCCTAAACATATTCGACGGCTGATTGCGCTTCTGGCGATTCTTGCGGTGCTCTTCATAGGCGGAAAGATTTATTTTCCACCCCGAATCCTTCGGGGTGTATGGCCATTATCGGGCCGCTTCGGTCGAGGAGATCGCGGCGGCCAATCCGGCTTATCTCAATTCGGATTCGTTTTCGGCCGATTATCCGAAAGTGTACGAGACCTGGTCCACCGGCATACACAAGGTCGTGAAGTGCCAGGTGTGTCACTCGGCGGCTGGAGGATTGGCGAGCAAGGCCTCTTTCACGTCTAACGCGCCGCATCCGACAACGCCGGCGCTGCCCATGCCGAGCGAGTCGCGAAAGCTGTGCGTGAAGTGTCACGAGAAAATTGCGGGGCGGCCGGACTTCATGCCGCAGATCGAGGTGAGCAGTCACGCCGGCGAGCGGCAATGCACGGCATGCCACAATCCCCATTCGCCCCTGCTGTCACCGGCGGGCGAACCCATTTCGGCGGCAGGCGGCGCGGGCGCCGGCACCGCAGACATTGGCGCTGGAAAGAAGTTATCCGCGATGTGTGCTGGTTGCCACGGTGCCGCGGGCGTGAGTGCCATCGCCACCTTCCCGAATCTTGCGTGCCAAAAGCAGCCTTATCTGATCGGCGCGCTGACGGACTACCAGAGCGGAAAGCGTGCCAATCCCGTGATGAGCGGGATTGCCAAGGGCATGAGCCCGGCCGATATAGCGAATGTGGCTGCGTATTTTGCCGGATTGTCCTGTGGACAGAAACTCTGACGTGCGCGTCCGGTTACGAGACGAATAGAGGCGAAATTAATGAGCGAATGTAAATTGGGCAAGGATCAGTTGGGCCGCCGCGGCTTTGTGTCTCTGCTCGGAAAAATGTGCGCCACGACGGCGGTGTGTTCGAGTGCCGCGGCGGTGGCGCTGGAGGGCGGCGCTGCTTCTGCGAAGTCCGTGCCTGGCAAAGCGGAGGTCCCGGCGGCGGGTCCGGTGCCGGGCAACGACTGGAGCAAGCGCCGCTGGGCATTCGGGGTCGATGCGGAGCGCTGCATCGGCTGCCTGCGCTGCGTCGAGGCCTGTAAGGTCGAGAACAAGGTCCCCTTCAATCCGAACGACTTTCGTACCTGGGTTGAGCGTTACGTGTACCTCGAGGGCGAAGATAAACCCCGCATCGACAGCCAATCTGATCCGGTGAACATTGCCGCCGCCGATTCCCCGACGGATTACCGCTTCAGCAATCGTTACCGCGACCAGAAAGTGAAGAAGGCCTTCTTTGTCCCGAAGCTGTGCAATCACTGCGAGAATCCACCCTGCGTCCAGGTTTGTCCGGTTGGCGCCACCTACAAGACGCCGGACGGGGTGGTGCTCATCGATGAAAAATACTGCATTGGCTGCCGGTACTGTGTCCAGGCGTGTCCTTATGGTGCGCGCTACTTCAACGAAGAGACGCAAACCACCGACAAATGCACCTGGTGCTATCACCGGATTACGAAGGGGCTGAAGCCGGCCTGCGTCGAGGTGTGCCCGGTGAACGCCCGGATCTTCGGGGATCTCAATGATCCGGCGAGCGATATCAGCGTGTTCATACGCACTCATCGCGTCAACGTGCTCAAAGCGTGGACCGGCAATGGGCCACATGTCTTCTACAACGGGATCGATGGCGAGGTGTCTTGATGGACACAATCATTCAAGCGGCCGGATACATTGCGTCTCCGTTTAGCGGCTATGTCTATCCGAACGAAACCGTGCTGCCGTGGGGTGTCTTGATTGTCATCTACCCCTACATCACCGGACTGGTTGCCGGCGCATTCATCGTGTCGAGCCTCTATCACACCTTCGGGATGGAGCAATTCAAACCCGTAGCGCGCCTGGCATTGCTCTCGGCGTTGTCGTTTCTGTGTTTCGCGCCTGTCGCTCTGCTGTCGCATCTCGGGCATCCGGAGCGTGCATTCGAGGCGATTTGGACGCCTCACTGGACCTCGGCTTTTGCTGCGTTCGGCTATGTGGCGGGATTCTACGCAATACTGCTGGTGCTGGAGATCTGGTTCTCCTTTCGCGTCGACATCGTGACCCTGGCGCAGACGTCCAAGGGAGCGATGGGTCGCACCTATCGGCTGCTCACGCTGGGCTCAGACGACGTCTCGGAACGTGCCCTTGCCTACGACCGAAAATGGACCCAGGCACTTGCCGCCGTCGGCATCGCCTCGGCCGCCGGCCTGCACGGCTATGTCGGCTTTGTCTTCGGCTCGCTGAAGTCGCGTGAATGGTGGTCATCGGACCTCATGCCGATCATTTTCATACTCTCGGCCATCGTCTCCGGCGTGGCCGTTCTGACGCTGATCTACGTGGTGTCCTCGAATGTGCGCAAGACCGCGATCGACGAAAACTGTATCAAGGGATTGGCCCGCGTCCTGTGGGCCTTCCTGATCGTCACTCTGGTCATCGAAGCGCTTGAATATGCGGAGATGCTCTACCGGCGCATCGAGGGCGTAGAAATGGTCAAACACTTGATCGCCGGTCCGATCAGCGTGGGCCTCGCCATCCAAGTGGTGTTCTCCGCGCTTCCGCTGGTGATCTTGACGGTGCTTCTCGCCCGAAACGTACGGGGCCGTGCCCTGGTCGGCTGGATGAGCTTTTCCGCGGTCCTGCTGATGAGCGCCGTGCTTGCGATGCGCTGGAATGTCGTGATCGGCGGCCAGGAGCTGTCGAAGACTGCCAAGGGCTTGATCACCTACACGCCCCCGGTCTGGGGCCGCGAGGGCGTTGCTTGGGCGCTATCGCTGCTTGGCGGCACCTTCGCATTGCTGTGGGCGATGACGCGACTGCTGCCGCCATGGGAGCCCGTCCGATTGTCGGAATGAGGATGTAGTCATGCGCAAACCGAATGTGTTGAAACTGGGTTTGATTCCGCTCATAGCCATGATGGCCGGCTGCACTAAACAAGTCAGCTTCAGCAATGACGTTCACCCCATTTTTCAAGAGCGTTGCATGTCATGCCATTCGCCCGGGGCCCCGGGCTGCCTTACCAGTGGATTGAGCTTGGCAACCTACGACAGCCTGATGAAGGGCACCAAGTTCGGCCCCATGATCATCCCTGGCAACAGCCTGGACAGCAATTTGCTGAGACTGGTCAAACACCAGGCCGACCCCTCGATCGCCATGCCGAGAAGTCCCACGCCCGGAGCGCCCTCGGAATGGCTCAAGCCTGAGCAGATCAGTCTCATTGAAACCTGGATCAATCAAGGCGCCAAGAATAATTGAGCTGCAGGTGGCCCGCAGCGGAGGCATTGGCCGCCCGCTGATGGACTCGTTGATGCAGTGCCGCCAACGCGCGGCCGACGCCTTGGGCCGACGCGTCCGGCGCGCCGACGGCTGTGAGCGGGAGAATGGGACACGCTGCCTATTCGGCCGTGAGGTTAAGCTCGGGCCTCAACGCGCCCGGACCGGGTCGCAGAAAATATTTCAAAAAACCCTTGATGCGCAGCATCGCCGCCGCGTGCGTCAAATATCCGGCGAGACCCATCGGGAATACAATTCTCTTGACGCCGGTACCCGCCCAGTGATGGATCAGGAAGGATCGCAAAGTCATCGTCAGGCTGAGGCGTGGATGGTCCTTGTGGTTGAACTGGTACATGACCACGGCGCTGTCGGCATCGACAAAGCCGCTGCAATAGCTGAGCAGCATTCCCTCGGGACTTCGCAGGCTGGCATGAAAGAAGCCGGTCTTCGATAAGGCGATTGCGTCAAAGGCATCCACCAAGTCTCGGGCATACGGCATCGGACGCGAGAGCAGCGCCAGCGAAAATCTCTCCTCCGCCCCGAGGGCAGATGGATCGTGGCTGATCGAGAATTTCAGGCCGGCCTCCAGTGCATCCTTGTAGCGTGCCTTCAAATGTCGGCGATTGCTGTGACCGAGCTTTGCCAAGAAATCTTCCAAGCCACTGCCCAATTCGAGAATGTCGTGCGTTTCTATGGGCATTGCCAGCGCCAGGTATCGGCCGTCGAGCATCGTGTGCAGGGTCATGCCCGCGGCGTCCTCGGGCGGCACCGCTCCGGCAACATAGAGATGGACGTGGTCGACGGAGTGTTGTTTCGTTATTGTCTTGAGCGCCGCAGAGGCAGTCGTCCAGATATCAGTCTGTTGATTCTCGCACCGTTGGTGTGCATAGATGGCGGCGCTCTCAATGTTCCAAAATCGGCGGCGGAAGGGAAGGAAAGGAGCTTGTCGTTTCCCGGCGTGATGCGATGGGAGGAGCGCGTGCGGGCCGAGGCGTACAAGAAGCGTCCGTAGGCTGCCCAGCAGTCGGGATGACGATCCGCACATCCGGCTTCGTCGCCCTTCGGGCACGATATCAACATGTTTACCGACACCCCCACGTCGGATTGACGCTCGGATGTCAGACCATCCTATCCTGTATGACACGTCCCCTTACCGGACATAACGCGTCCCGCAGTCGGCAAAGAGGCTCTATTTGCCGTGCGCCGGCGAATATCGCGGCATAGGCCGCCGTGCGGCCGATATCCGCGCCCGCGATGATCGCCGTCGGGGTATGTACTTAGGAGGCTAGGGATGTATGCGAATGGCGCCGCCGCCGAAGCGCATAGTGGTTTCCGGATGGAAGGAGGGTCGGGGGCTGCGGCCGCGATTAGGGCAACTTCCGGTTGATCACCGGCAGCGTGACCCGCGATGCGTGCGTCGCATCGGAATAAATCGTAATCGCCGCCTTTTGCCCGTCCGCAGATGTGATCTCCGACTTGCCGTTTTGCAGATTGCGCGAAAAGTTGGGAAAAAAGCTGGCGGAGATCTGCACCCGGATCCGGTGCCCCGCGAGAAAGGTGTTGCTGGTGATCAGATTGTTAAGATCCATCGGGTAGATCTGCCGCGGGGTAAGCCACTTGGGTCCTCGCGGAAAATCCCGGTAGCTGGCGCGCTGCACGTCGAGTCCCGGACTCATGAGGTTGTAGGCGGTGCCGTCGGGCCCGACATCGAGGAGGCGCACCCACAGATCCACATCGCGGCAGTCGCAAGAGAGATAGATCCGCGCCTGGATCGGCCCGGTGACTTCCATATCGCGTTCCAGGGGCGGCGTATCGAAGGTCAGAACGTCCGAGCGTTCGGCAAGCTTGCGGTAGTCGTGCGCACCCGAGGTGTTGTATTGATTCACCACCGGATCGTTCGGATCGGCGACAAACGCGGTCTCGCCGCGCTTCGCCTGCGGCCTGGACATCGCCAGCGAGCCCGATCTTTTGTCCGCTCCGGGCACAAGGTACCACGCGGTGGGGGCGGCGGCGGGCGGCCATGCCGCGGCCTCGCGCCAAACATTCGAACCCATGACGAAATAGCGGACCGGCTCCTCGCGATCGACGGCATTGTCGATGCCGCGAAGATATCGGTCCATCCAGCCGAGCACGACCTCGTCGTAATCGAGGGCGGCGCTTGGCGGGAATTCGCGCTCGCCGGACTTGAGCTTCCCGGTGTTCTGTACGCCGTGCACCCAGGGACCCAGCAGAAGATGCGTGTTCAAGCGAGATTGCCCGGCGCGGGATTTGACCAGACCGTTGAAGTTGGTCGTGGCGCCCTCGGGCCCGTAGTTGTCGTCGTACCAACCCGAGAGATTCAACACGGCGGCGTGATTGCGATCGTATTTGCCGCGCAGTTCGGCCCAGTCCCACCAGGGGTCGTACGCCGGATGGCGAAGCCAGTCGTAGTAATACCCGGCGACCTGTTTCAGCTGCGGCAGCTGCGCCAACGGCAGAAAGCGCTGCATCCGCGGTCCTTCGGTGCCCCAGCTCGCCGCGGCCTCCTCATCGGTCCGGGCCCCGGGCAGATCCCGCCTTGCCCGCGTGTCCGGCGCGATGTCGAGCCAGATCCAGTCGATCCAGGACATGTCCCAGGTCCCGCCCGCATAGAAGAAATTCTGCGCACTGGAGAACGTCATGGCCGGCACCATGGCCTTAAGATGCGGCGGCGTCTGAACGGCGGCAAGCCACTGAACGGCGCCGGGATAGGAAAGCCCGAACGTGCCGATCGCGCCGTTGGACCAGGGCTGTCGGGCCGCCCACTCGATCGTATCGAAGCCGTCGCGGCCCTCGTTCTCATACGGGCGGAACTCGCCGTCCGATTTATAGCGTCCGCGCACGTCTTGAATGACCACCGCATAGCCACGTTTCACCGCGTGATCGAATAATGTGCTCTCGGTACGCGCGTCTTGCTTGCCGTACGGGGTGCGATATACGAGGACGGGAAACGGGCCGCCCCGGCCGGGCCTCAGCACATCCGCGCGCAGCAGCACGCCGTCGCGCATCGGCACGCCCACGTCAGTGTCGATGGTTAGATCAAGGTCTTGAGCGTACAGGTGGCTTGCAGCCATTGCGCTCAGCATCAGCGCACAGAACAGCAGGGGGCTTCTATGCGAGGTTGTCAACGGAGAAAGTTCGCATGGCTTTGCACCGCATAAATATTAACAGTTCTTCGTCGCCATGCGACCGAATGTCATCCGGTGGGAACGGAGCTGTGCAAAGACCACCCATAATTGTCTTTTCAATTAAATCCAATATGCTGCTACGGGTGCCGCGAGCGGTGACAAGAGCAGCAGATAAGCCAATCCATGCCTAACGCAATTCGATGGGACTCGCGCGATCCGTACGTCAAATGACCATTCGGCCCGCAATGCATCGGCGCCGCGGCATCGATCGACCCGTATTAGGCGCGCGCCGGCGATCGGTATTGTTTGCGGCCTTTTCGGGCCCGCGTTGCTGGGCGGGAGCGTGGTACAGGCGGCGAATCTTGTGGGCGTGGCCGGTCCCGATCCGGGTTCGAATTTGGCGCCGGCGGCCGGCTCCGCGACCGATAAGGCGAATTCACCGCTGCTGCACGTCGAGCGGATCGTATTTCGCGGCAATCGCGCATTGCCGTCGAGCGCGCTGCGCGCGGTCGCCGCGCCCTTTTTGGGGCGCGACCTGACCGCTGCCCAGATCGAGGATCTGCGCGGCGCGCTGACGCATCGCTACACCGAGCACGGCTACATAACCTCGAGTGTGGTTCTCGATCCGGATGCGCCCTTCCACGATGGGGTGCTGAGCTTCCTGGTGATCGAAGGACGGATCAAGGAAATCCGCGTGCAGGGTGCGAGTGGGCTGCGCCCGTCCTACGTCGCCGATCGAATGCGCGCGCAGGACGCGGTGTTGAATACCGATGAGCTGCGTGCGCGGCTTCAGCGTCTGTCGGAGGATCCATTGTTCGCGCGCGTCAGCTCGAGCGTGGAACCGGTCCCGGACTCGCCGGATGCCATATTGGATGTGAACGTGCAGCGAGCCAGGCCCTATTCGCTGGCGGTCGCGTTGAACAATTATCGTCCGCCCTCGATCGGCGAAAAGGCATACGACATCAGCGGGCAGGTGCGCAATCTGACGGGCCTCGGCGATGTCATCGATGCCGATCTGTCAGGTCCCCTCGAGTTTTCGGGCGGCATCGGCTATGCCATGGGCTGGCAGATCCCGTTCGGTCACGGCGGCAACACGGCATCGCTGTCGGCGGTGAGGATCAATACCGTCTACCCCGCACAGCCGCAGTCGACGCAGGACATCAGCAGTACGGTCGAGCGTCAGGAGTTCAAGCTGACCCGGTCCCTGTGGGATTCGCCGCGCCAGCAGATCAACCTGAGCGCCAGCGTCGCCAACGAGCAGGAGTCGACGGGCGACTATGCGTCGGTGCTGGGACTGGTGCTGAATCAGGGGTCCATGCGGTCGCTGACCGCGCGCTTGATGCCGGAATACAGCTACCGATCGCCGCAGCAATACTTGAATCTGAGATTTACGGTGCTGCACGCTGATTTACGCGACTTGCCGCCGCAATCGATATTCTATGCACCGCCGGATCAAAATTATTTCGTCTGGACCGGCCAGCTGCACGACTTGTGGCGGTTCGCTCATGCCCCCTTCGAGATCGAATCCCGTGCCACCCTCCAGCGCACCAACTCGCAGATCTCCGACCTGCATGCGCTCGAAATCGGCGGCATCAATTCGGTGCGCGGATATCAAGAGGACGAGGTGCTGGTCTCCAACGTTGAAAATGTGAATCTCGACTTTCGATGGCTTGCGCTTCGTGAGCCGAGTGCGCGGCGTCCGGGCGCGACGTTCGGGACGTTTTTCGACTGGGCGGGCGGACACGATGCCGGCCAGCCGAGCGACACGTTTTCATCGTACGGACTGACGTTTCGGCTCAAGTGGTTGCACGTCGAAGCCGACTTCGCGTATGGACTGCGATTGATCCATCCAGCCTTCGTCGACGCACAGCACGGCAGTTGGCAGGACCACGGGATTCACGTGCAACTTGTGGCGACTCTTTAAGCGATCGTCATAAGCGACTGATGGCGCTTGCATTACTCGGCGCGCACTCGGAAATTTCACGCGCGTTTTGCGTCGATTGCTTTGAAAAATAATCTCGGAATTATGTCCAATAGAGAACAATCTGATAATGTCGGGCATAAATTCGGGGCGGTTGGATTCGGCGTCTGGACTCATGGAAGCTAACGGAGCGCGGCGATCTTAAAGCCGCCTCGCTGGTTAAAAAGAGCGCGGTGCCTATTGGTGGCAGCCATCTGCACAAAACAAAATAGGTCTGCGGCCTGCGGGCGGCCACCGTTACTGACGACGAATGCATCCCCTCGTTTTTTCGAGCCGACCTGGGCCCGCGCACATCGTTGGTCCGCGTAATCCATCATTGGTCCGCGCTCCATCGTATTTAAATCGCCATTCGCAACCGGAATCTTCGTATCGACGGAAGTCTTCACGGGAGCCGCTGATTATTTGCATCCATCGGGCGCGGTTAATTTTGATCGAAGACTTCGAACTGCGACTTGAGGTGCGAATTCGGCGGTTTTGCTTCAGCAATCAATTTTTAGAATTACATAGGGGAATTGCGTCATGGTTAACCAGTCCGAGGAGCGCTGCCGCGCTCTGTCGCCGATACGATTTTAAGAGACGCGGTGAGGGCTGCGTTGCGCTGGTCGCCCCCTTTGTTGCTGGCGCTCGCCGCCGCTCAAGTCTTTGCGAGCGACGTGTCGAACAGCGGCACGGCCGGCGCCGGCCGGCATCAACGGCACTTCCTCATCGCCCAACGGTACGGCGGGCGGGGCGGGCAGGCGCGCCAGCGCCACCAACAGTACCGGCGATACGCCGCAACACGGCTGACGGCTACTGGCGGCGCGGGTGGGGCCGGGCGGCAACGGCTATTCGCCGGTGGTAATGGCGGTGCGGGCGGCAACGGGCGGCAATGCCGCGGCCTCGGTGACGGCGACGTCAGCCTCCATGGGTCACCGCGACCGCCGTGCCACCGCAGATGGCGGCAGCGGCGGAACCGCTGGCGCACCGGGTACGGGCGGTACGGGTGCCTCGGGCGGCAACGGCGGGAACACGACCGGTGCGACCACCTCAGCGACGGCATCGAGTGGCAACACCAACGTGCGTCCGCCACGACCATCGACCGGCGGCATCGGCGGCAGCGGCTATGGCGCCGGAGCCCACGGAGGCGCGGGCGGCACGGCGACGGGCAGCAAGGCGACCGCTACCAACTCCGGCACCGGCAATGCCACGGCGACGGTTAACCAAAGCGGCGGGGACGGCGGCTATGGCTACTCGGGGGCAACGGGCGGTGCGGGCGGCGCGTCGACGCTCACCAATGCGGTCACCGGCAGCACCACCACGGGTGGCTTGTATTTGACTCAGAACGCCTCCGGCGGAAATGGCGGCGGTAGCAACAGCAGCGCGGCGTCCGGCGCCGGCGGCAATGCGAGTTCGACGCTGGGGACCAGCGGTACTCCCTACACCAATTCCTCGGGTTCGCTCAACGTATCCCTGCAGGCCGCCGGCGGCAGTGGCGGTTCGACCACATCGGCGGCTGGGGCTGTCGGGGGTACCGGGACCGTTAGTGCGGTGGTCACGAGCACCAATGGGCTCAACATGAGCGGGACCGCCTATGGCGGCACCAGCGGGAACAGCGGCGGCAGTGCGAGCGGACCTGCCGGCGCTGCCGCGAACTCGACCCTCACGGGCACGAGCAGCACGGCCGGCGCCAGCCTCACGGCCACGGCCGATGGCGGTAACGGCGGCAGCAATACCTCCGGGACTTCCGGATCCGGCGGCGCCGGCGGCGCAGCGACCTCGAGCTCGACGGCCACCGCAAGCGGCACCGGCGGCGGATACGCCACCGCCAACGCGACCGGCGGCAACGGCGGATACGGCTATGGCGCAGGATCGAGCGGCGGCGCCGGCGGCACGGCCACGGCCACCGCGACGGTGAGTGCCGTCAGCGGTTCGGCGCAGGCCAGCGTTCTCGCAGTCCGGCGGCGCCGGCGGCGCCGGCAATTTGGGTGCGACGGGCGGCGCGGGCGCGAACTCGACGCTTGCCAATGCGGTCAACGGCAGCACGAGCGGGAGTTTGTCGTTGACCCAGAACGCTTACGGCGGAAGCGGCGGCACTTCGGCCAGCTCGACGGCCGGCGCCGGCGGCGAAGCGAGCTCGACGCTCGGGAACGGGAACACGTATAGCTATTCCGGGCGGGTCATTGACGGTGAGCCTGCTGCCCAGGGCGGCACCGGCGGTTCGGGCGACATCGGGTGCTGCGGCCAACGGCGGCACCGCGAGCGTCAGTGGCGGAGTCACGAGCGCCAATGCGCTCAGGCTGGACGGCACCGCCTACGGCGGCACGGGCGGTGCCGGCAGCAGCACGGCAAGCGCGCTGCCGGAATTACGGCAACGACGACCCTTACCGGCACGAGTACCGCCGCCGGCGCGAGCGTCTCCGCCACCGCCAACGGCGGTGCCGGCGGCGGCGGCTATGGGAGCGGTTTCAGCGGCGGCGCCGGCGGCAAGGGCACGGCCAAGGCGACGGCAACCTCGAACGGTGGGGGCACGGCGTCGGCGAGCGTTAATCAGAGCGGCGGCGGCGGCGGCTACGGCTACTCGGGGGCCAATGGCGGAGCGGGGGCGGCCTCGACGGTGACCGATGCGGTCACCGGGAGCACCACGGGCACCTTGAATTTGACTCAGTACGCCAACGGCGGGTATGGCGGCGGTTCGGCGAGCGCAGCGGCGGGCATCGGCGGAGCGGCGAGTTCGACGCTCGGGGTCACGGGGACGCCGTACACCAATACCGCGGGTTCGCTGAACGTGACGCTGCAGGCGGTGGGCGGCGGCGGGGGTTCGACGTCGACCTCGGGGACGGCGGCGAGCGGCGGCACCGGTACGGTCAGTGGCGTGGTGACCAATAGCAATGCGTTGACGCTGAACGGCACGGCTGAGGGAGGTGCGGGCGGGAACAGCGGCGGCAGCGCGGCCGGGATTGCCGGCAGTGCGGCGACGGCGACGCTCACGGGCAAGAGCACCGGGGGCGCGGCATCGATCACCGCGACGGCCGATGGCGGCAATGGCGGCAGCAACACCTCGGGTGTTTCCGGATCGGGCGGCAAGGGCGGGGCGGCAACCTCGAGCGCGACGGGGACTGCGAGCGGTGCCAGTACTGGATACGCTGCCGCCAATGCGACCGGCGGCAGCGGCGGCTATGCCTATGGGAGCGGGTCAACCGGCGGTGCCGGTGGTACGGCCAAGACCACGGCGGCGGCAACCTCGGGCAGCGGTACGGCTCAGGCGAGTGTGTCTCAAAGCGGCGGCGGGGGCGGCGCGGGCTACTCGGGAGCCAAGGGCGGGGCGGGAGCGGCCTCGACCTTGACCAATGCCGTGAGCGGCGGCACGACGGGTAACTTGTATTTGTCTCAATACGCCTATGGCGGAGGCGGCGGCAGTTCGGCGAGCGCGGCGGCGGGCGTCGGTGGCGCAGCGAGCTCTACGCTCGGCACCACGGGGACACCGTATACCAATACCGCGGGTTCGCTGACAGTGAACTTGCAGGCCAATGCGGGCACCGGCGGTGGGACGACCTCGGGGACTGCGGCCAAGGGCGGCACTGGCAAAGTCAGTGGTGTGGTCACAAGCACCAATGCACTGAGTCTGGCCGGTACTGCTTACGGGGGTACGGGCGGTGCCGGCAGCAGCACGGCAAGCGGCGCTGCGGGAAATACGGCGACGACGACCCTTACCGGCACGAGTACCACCGGCGGCGCGAGCGTCTCGGCCACCGCCGATGGCGGTGCCGGCGGCGGCGGCTATGGGAGCGGTTTCAGCGGCGGCGCCGGCGGCAAGGGCACGGCCAAGGCGACGGCAACCTCGAACGGTGGGGGCACGGCGTCGGCGAGCGTTAATCAGAGCGGCGGCGGCGGCGGCTATGGCTACTCGGGGGCCAATGGCGGAGCGGGGGCGGCCTCGACGGTGACCGATGCGGTCACCGGGAGCACCACGGGCACCTTGAATTTGACTCAGTACGCCAACGGCGGGTATGGCGGCGGTTCGGCGAGCGCAGCGGCGGGCATCGGCGGAGCGGCGAGTTCGACGCTCGGGGTCACGGGGACGCCGTACACCAATACCGCGGGTTCGCTCAACGTGACGCTGCAGGCGGTGGGCGGCGGCGGGGGTTCGACGTCGACCTCGGGGACGGCGGCGAGCGGCGGTACCGGTACGGTCAGTGGCGTGGTGACCAATAGCAATGCGTTGACGCTGAACGGCACTGCCGAGGGCGGTGCGGGCGGTAACGACCACGGCAGCGCGACCGGGATTGCCGGCGGTGCGGCGACGACGACCCTCACCGGCAAGAGCACCGCGGCCGCGGCATCTCACCGCCACCGCCTACGGCGGAAACGGCGGCAGCAATACGTCCGGGACTTTGGGGTCGGGCGCTGTGGGCGCTGCCTCGACCGCCAGACGGTGGCGTGCGGGAGCGGTACCGGAGCACGGGCGCGACCAGCAGCGCGACCGCCGGCAACGGCGGTTATGCCTATGGCAGCGGGTCAACCGGCGGTGCCGGTGGTACGGCCAAGACGACGGCGGCGGCAACCTCGGGCAGCGGTACGGACCAGGCGACTGTGTATCAAAACGGCGGCGCGGGCGGCGCGGGCTACTCGGGAGCGAACGGCGGGTGCAGGAGCGGCCTCGACGCTCGACCAATGCGGTCAGCGGCGGCACCACGGGTAACTTGTCGTTGTCCGAGTACGCATCGGGTGGAGGCGGCGGCAGTTCGGCGGGCGCGGCGGCGGCGTCGGTGGCGCCGCCAAGTCGACCTTGGGCAACAGCACGACCGCGTACACCGATGCATCCGCCGGTAATTTCAGCGCCACGATCCATGCGAACGGCGGCGCCGGCGGCACCAGCACCAGCGGCACCGTGGGCAAGGCGGGAACCGGGACCGCGAGTCTGTACCTGACGTCGACTTCGACCGGCACGCCCACGTGGCCGGAAATGTCACCGCCACCGGCGGCGCGGTGCAACGCGGAGCCGCGGGTGCGGCAACCGCGACCGGTGTGATGACCTCGCCGTACGCGGCGACCTCGAACGTGACCGCGACAGCGGAAACGGCAACAACCCAGGAGTATCGACTGCGACGGCCACGGCGATCGGCGACTCGGCGAGCGATAACACGATCAGCGCGACCGCCACGGCCAATTCGTGGAACGGCACGTCGGGCAATACGACAACGGCAAACGCGAACACCATGTCGATCGGCACGATCACGGGTGTCGCCACCGCCACGGTCACAGGCGGGTAACCAGGGAAGCGCGAACGCCCAAAGCACCGCCGAGAGTTCGGTGACTTCGCCGGTCGATACGGCGATCGCAAATGCCAGCGCGCCCAACTTCAGAACCGCCACCTCCGCGTGGACCCAGGCGAATGTGAGCGGGGGTTGGTTCGCTGCTCCGGGTACTGCCTGGAACGGCTACGCCGCCTACGCGGGGGCGATGGGCTTGCCGACCACGAGCGTGGTGAGTTCGATACCCACGCTCAAACGGTCGTAGCTAACTCTGATGTCGAGCGGTTCGAAGATCTTCGGCGCCGGCGTGTTGGGCACGAATTACTCCACGAGCTCGGTCGGGACCTTCACCTACACCGCCAGCAACACGCATAACTACAATTTGACGGGGACCAATGCGTTCACGCTCGGGCTGCTGGGAATCAATACCTACAGCAACACCTTCAAGAGCCTGACCTTTACGGTGCAGAACGGCTCGACGCAGCTGGCGACGACCTACACGTCACGACGCTGGCGTCGGCCAAGACCTTCTTCAATGATGATGCGGTCTCGCTCGGCAACCTCACCGGGGCGGTGAGTCTGAAGGAGACGATCTCGGTCACCGAGTCGCCGCCGGCGGAGTCGGGATCACCTACTTGGTGGCCGATCCCTTGGTGGCGGCGGAGCCCTTGACTCCGCCCGCTCGACCGGCACGCGGCTTGCGTCGTCCGCGTGAAGCGATCTGGGCGGAATCGAATCGCCGAACGGCGATATCCGCTGCACTGTGGAAATTCGACTCGGCCGAATTGGGCGCCGGACAGCAACGCGCAAGACCGCTGCTGCGCGTTCCGATGCACGGTATGCGGTCAAGGGCGGGTAGCGCCAGTAATCGGATTGCCCCGGGGAGGAGGGATGCGTAATAGCGAACGGAACCGAAACGAAATGGCAAATCACCCGCATTTGATGCGCTGCACTCCGGACGCGGCCGGCGGCGCGCACGTGCGGAAATATTTTTCCGATGGATGAGCTCTTTTGCATACGTTTTGCGCTTCTCACAAGAGGACGCTGTCTCACGACGACGAGTTGAATTGATTGAACCGTCAGTTCTCAATATACCGGTCGTGCGCCGCGAGCAATGGCCGGCTCGTCGCCCCTGCGGCCGATTCGATGCGCCGCGCGATGATTCCGCGAAGGGATTTGCGCTGCTGGTTCCCGTTGATATTCCTAAAATCGTCATGCTGTTGACATAGGCCGGGGGTATTTGTCCCAAAGAGATCGACCGGCGTTTGGCAAGGGATTCGATCCAATAACTAATTTGAAGGGAGCGGAAATGGGATACATACGATTCACGGGATTCATTCCCGTCTCGATAAGCGGGTCGCGCTCGACGCAGCGCGTCGATCAACCATTGAGCACGCCGACATGCCGGCGGGTATTGCGCCGAATTGGCCATGCGGTGACTGTGATGTGCGCATTGACCGCGAGTTCGCTGGCGCTTGCGCAGGCGATTGCGGGCGCGCAGACGAGTGCGGGTTTGCAGCCGAGTGCTGCTCCAGGCGCCACGCCCATGCAACTGCTCGACGGTTCGGCCAAGCTGGTGGCGCACTACAATCCCTCGCAAAAGCTGCGGCTCGTCATCGGCTTGCAGCGTCCCAACGTGGCGGCGGAAGAGAAATTCTTGAAAGAGCTGCACACCAAGGGTTCGCCGAATTTCATGAAGTTTCTCACTGCGGCCGAATGGAACGCCCGATTCTCGCCCTCGGCGGCGGATGAACAGGCGGTCGTGGATTGGGCGACCAGCCAGGGATTTACCGTCACGCACCGCTATGCAAATCGATTGCTGGTGGACGTCGAGGCGCCGGCCGCGGCCATCGAAACGGCCTTCGGGGTCACCATCAACAGTTACCAGGTGGGCACCCGGACCGCGTTTTCCAACGATCGAGACCCAGCAATTCCGGCGCCGCTGCAAGGCAAGATCTTGTCGGTGGGCGGTCTCAACAGCATCCAAGTGCTGCGTCCGGCATCGGGTAAGGTGGCAGAGCCCGCATTTTCCGATTACGTGGAAGGTCCGGCGATTGCTGCGGCGGGCAAGGGGGCAGCCAACGCCAAATCCAAGCGTCCGGCGAAGGCCTCGGGGCTCATCAGCAATATCTCCGGCGGGGCCTATGATCCGACCGATATTTACAGCTCGCAGGCGTATGACGTCCAGGCGCTCTACAATCAGGGTCATTGCTGCAATCCGCTGGGCAATTCCGGAGTGACGCCGCCGGAGTCATCGATCGCGATTGCCACCGCGGGCACTCAGAACGGCTCGGATTTCGCCGGGTTCCAGTCAGCCTACCCGTATCTCGCGTATCACTATCAACAGTATTACATCGACGGCACGCCCGGCTGCTGCGATGGCGAAGGAACCTTGGACTTCGACTGGTCGACGGCATGGTCCAACAGCTTCGGCAGCTACGTCGACACGGCCATGATCTATTTGTACGACGGCGTGAACGCCAACTTCTCGACCTTCACCGACGTCTACAACCAGATACTCAGCGACGGCCATGCGCGGGTGTTCAGCACCAGTTGGGGCTGCGAAGAGATCTATTGCACCCCGACCTCGGTCATGGCCACCGACCACGGAATATTCAATTCGATGGTCGGCCAGGGCTGGACGCTGGTTGCCGCTTCCGGCGACCAGGGCGCGAGCGCGGGCTGCACTGCTCGGACCGCAGTCCAATATCCGGCCTCCGACCCCAACGTGGTGGGCGCGGGCGGCACCAATCTCGATATTTATCCGGGATATTACCTCTACGAATATGGGTGGTCGGGCGGTCCGGACGGTTGCGCCAGCAACGACGGCGGCAGCACGGGTGGACCCAGCGCGTATTTCAGCGGGCGCACCGTGCCGGATATCGCCTTGAATGCCGACTGGTACTATTCGCCGCAAAATTTCTATTTCGGCGGTGCGTTGTCCGGCAACGGCGGCACCAGCATCGTGGCGCCGTCGGTCGCTGGGTTTTTTGCCCAGGCCAACGCCTATTTGGATTACGTGCAGACCATCAACGGCGGGTGCTATTCCAACCCCCAATGCGCGCCGATCGGCAACGGAAATAATTATCTGAATTATTTCGGAGGCAATCCGACGTACCCGTCGCATTACCCGTTCTACGACATCTTGTACGGCTGCAACAACAACGACTACACCGCGTATTACGGCCTTACCTACTATTGTGCCGGGACCGGCCGCGATGAAGTCACCGGCTGGGGATCGTTCAACGCCCTGCAATTGGCCTGGGCCATCGTGACCTATCGCGCGGGCGATTTCGTTCCGCCGACGGCCACTTTTTATTCAAGCGGGGCCACCAACACCTGGTACAACACCGACCAGTACGTGGAATGGACCGTTGCCGACGCGGGCGAGAGCGGCTTGCCCGCGACCGGCGTAGCGGGCTTTACACAGACCTGGGACAGCTATATTTACGACTACACGTCGGAAGCGACGCCGGGTTCGGGTAATGGCTTTTACAGCGGCCCGGAATATCCCAACTCGACTTTCGGTTACCAGTACGTGTCCTGGGCCGGGCAGGGCTGCCACTACACCTATGTCCGCTCATACGACAACAGCGGCTGGAACCAGCTGCAGTATTTTGGACCGACCTGCTACGACACGGTGCCGCCGGCGACGACTGCGGCGCTGCACGGGACCATTACCGACTCGGTGTATAGCACGCCGGTGAAAGTCACCCTGTCGGCGTCGGATGCGAGCAGCGGCGTGAGTCACACGTACTACAGCGTGAATGGTGCCGCCTATAAGAGCTACACGGCCCCATTTAACGTCGCGGCTCTCGGCTACGATAGCGTCTATTATTACAGCACCGACAATGCCGGCAACGCCGAGAGCGTCAAGAACGTTGCGTTCACCAGCGAGTCGACCACCACCACCTCGGTGTTCTCGTCGTTGAATCCGGCGACTTATGGCCAGAACATCACCTTCACGGCCGCGGTGGCCGCTGCGCGCGGAGCCACACCCGCCGGCTCCGTCCAGTTCTTCCATGACGGAGTTGCCTTGGGAACGAGGCCGTTGTCCGCGGGACAGGCAAAGTTCTCGATTGCGACGATGTCCGGTGGAGTGCATGGCATCACGGCCGTGTATCTGGGAAACGCCAAGGATTTGACCAGCACTTCAGGGGCGCTCACGCAGACTGTGAACAAAGCGACCACCACCACGACGGAGGTTTCATCCCTCAATCCCTCCACCTTCGGTACGACCGTGACCTTTACCGCCACCGTCACGCCGCAGTACGGGGGGGCGGTTGGCGGCAAGGTGCAGTTCAAGGACGGAACGACCGTATTGGGGACGGTCGCCATCAGCGGAGGCAAGGCCGCGTATGCCACCGCGGCGCTTGCCAGGGGCTCGCACAAGATTACGGCCCACTACATGGGCAATGCGAGCCTAGACACAAGCGCGTCGGCAGCGATTACGCAAACCGTGAATTGATGCCGCTGGCGCATCGATGGACCAAGAAACCCGGCGCTGCGCCGGGTTTCTTTTTTTAAACGCCGCATGATCGGCGTGCGCTCAAAAGGAAAACCCGCGTACCTTGGCCTTCTCGGGGTAGGGAGGTTCGCCTTGCGAGGTGCGTGCAGGCATTTGCGCAACGGCGCTCCTTTGAGCGGCGATCGTTTCGCGGGTCGCAGATACATCGGCGGCATCTGCGCCGCGCGGCATGCCATCCGAGCTCAAGATCTCTTGGGCGCTTCGAAGCGCGGAGCTCACATCGTTCAGCGCCGACTCGACGATTGCCCGGACCTCAGCATTTTTTTTTGGAATCCGGAACGCGACGCCGCCGACCTTTGCGCCGGCGATGGCCATTTCCGTTTCGGCTCGTTCCGCTGCGATGCTCGCCGCCATGACCGCCTCGACTTCGGGCGGCTCGAGCGACGTCAAACGGCCCAGCTGAGTGCGCAGCAAATTGAGTTGATTGCGGCCGGAAATCAGCGGGCGCTCGCCGCCGGAAAGCTCCGCCAGGTTATCCTGATAAAGCTTGTGCAATGCCGAAAGGCCGATGTTGAGCGCGCTGCGCAGCCGCCGCGCTTCGCGGCTCGCGCGCCCGCGGTGAGCGCGCCGCGTAAACGCCTGCGCGCCCCAGACGATCATCGCCATGCATGCCAGTTGAATCAAATGATCAGATAAGGACCACATCGCCAACCTCGCACGGTGTTCGGGCCAATGACGCAGATGATGTTGCCATGAGTTGGGGAATCCTAGCACGCCGAACGGCCCGCACTTCTGTGCTGGCGCCGCCCGCGGGGCGGCGCCGGATGAGCCGCTCAGGCGCCCGCCATGGGCCAGCGCGCGTTCCCGGCCCGCATCAGATCGGACGCGAGGCGGATATCGAACGAGGAGCGGATGGCGCGGTCGCGCTCCGGTGCGATCGGGTCGGGATAATGCGTCGCGAGGATATGCTGCACCCGCCGGCGCGCCGCGCTCATGATCTCGGGCGAGCCTTGGAATTCCCACTCGGCGAGCGAGGTTCGGTCGCCCACCGTGGGGTACAGAAACTCGCTGCGCATCAGGGCGAGCGTCTGCTCCGCCCCGAGATAGTGGCCGACGCCGAGCGCGGCGGCTTCGATCACCCCATAGGAAAGCGTCTCCTCGGTCACTTCGATGCCGCGCAGCGAGCGCTGCACGGCGCCGATCAGATCGTTGTCCAGAACCATCGCCTCGAGCGAACAGCCCATCAAGCTCCCCATCATGCCTGCGCACTCGCAGATCATGTTGCCGCCGGCGAGCGCGCTCAGCGCGATGGTCATGCCTTTCTCGTAGCCGGCCTGGTAATCGGGCCGCTTGGCGTCGGTCATGCCCGCCGCGACCAGCCCGGGCAGATTGTAGAAGCGCGCGATCTGCGCCGCCGCCGCCTGCAGCACGGCCTCTTCGCCGCCGCCGCCGGTGAACGCCCCGGTGCGCAGGTCCGAGACGAAAGTCCATGGACCGAAATCGATGGGACCGCCCGGGTTGATCAGATTGACGAGTGTCACGATGGCGAGCGCCTCGGCGGTGCACTGGACCAGCGCGCCGGCGAGGGCGGCGGGCGCGGTGGCGCCTGCCTGCGGAGCGGTACAGGCCGATACCGGCAGGCCGCGGCGCGCCGCTTCGCACAGCACCGCCGAAGTGTCAGGGCCGAAGCGCAGGGGCGACACGATCGGGCAGACGCCGATGGCCGCAAAAGGTCGTCGGCGGAACGCCCCCTCTGATCCGAGGATGAGGTCCCACAGCGCCTCGACCGCGCCGACCGTGGCCGGATCGGCAAGCGAGATGCTGAATGGTTTGGTCGTGCCGGCGGCGCCGGCGTAGGCGATGTTGACCGCGTGAAGCTTGGCGTCCTCGCAGATGTCGGTGGCGATGACCTGTTGACCGCAGAAATCGATGTGCTCGAGCTGATCGGCCATGCGGAAAAAGTCGTAGAGGTCGAACAGCGTGGAGGGCCGGTAGCGCCCGGTGAGGGGATCGACGCAGCGAACCGCCTCGCCCGACGTTGCGAAGTACACGCGGTTGCCGCCGCTGCGCACCGTGCGTGCCGCGTCGCGCCCGTGGTAGACGATTTCCCTCGCGGCGCGCGCGAGGGTGTCCTCGACCAGCGCGTGCGGGAAGCACAAGCGCCCCCGCACGTTCAACACCGCGCCCCGCGCAGTCGCGTGGCGGATGATCTCCTCGGTCGGCTCGCCGATGCCGATATTGGCGAGCACCGCGAGCGCGGTCTCGTGAATGCGGGCGATGTCGCGCTCGCTGAGCGGCTTGTAGGTTCCCCCGGGCAGGCCTGGGCGCACGGCGCCGACGCTGCCCGCCTTTTGCGCGCCGCGGGTCGCGCGGCGCCCGCGTCCCACTCCGCTTCCCGGCATTCCCACCTCGATCATGGCTCGCTCCCTGTCGGTTCCTCGGGGCGGTATCATATTATGAATGAATGTTCATTCATAGTAATGGCATAACCAATTATTAAACCATATAATTTTATCGTATGAAAAATCGTACCATGGAGAATGAAGTGAGGATGCGCAGTGCCGGCCGCCCGGCTGCACATCGCGATCGGCGGCGCAAGCAGCTGATGGACGCGGCCTTGGGCTGCATCGCCTCGCTCGGCCTGCGCGACACCACCGTCCAGGACGTTGCGGGGCGGGCCGGCATGGCGGTCGGTTCGATCAGCCAGTATTTCGACAGCAAGGAAGCCCTGTATACGGAAGTGCTCATCGCGCTGTCCGAAGAGTTTGCCGCTGCCTGGCAGCGCGGGCTCGGGCGGGCGGGGGATGCCCCGGCGGCCCGCCTTCGAAGCTTCGTGCACACTTACTTCGACAAGAGCATCTGCCAGCGGCGCAAGATTGCCGTGTGGTTCGCCTACTGGGGCGAAGTGCGCGCACGCCCGCAGTACCGCAAAGTCTGCGCCGGCTACGACCGGGATCACGACCAAACACTCGCGAGTCTGTGCGCGGCCATGCTGCAACGACACGGCAAAGGCGGCCTCGAACCCGCGGGCGCCGCGCGGCTGGTGGCGGCGATGTGTCAGGGGCTATGGCTCGAGTTCCTGACCGGGGATGCGGGCCTCGACCGCGGGCAGCTCGCGGGGCTCGCGGACCAGAATCTTGCCGCACTGTTCCCGGCGGCGGCGGGCGAATTTGCCGAGGACACGGCGCGGGCCTGAGGTGGCCGCGTATCGCCGCAGGGGTCGATCAGGTTCCGGTGCCCGTGATGGCCACGGTCTGCGTGCCATCGCCGCCGCCCGCCTTGATGTTCAACGTGGCCTTCATCGCGCCCGTGGTGGTTGGCGCGAATTTCACGTTCACCGTGCACTGTGCGCCGATCGCCAAAGACGCGCCGCATGTTTTGGTCTTGGTGAACTGCGTGTGGTTCGGGCCCGAGAGCGTAATGCTGGTGATGGGCATCGCCGCTGCGCTGGTGTTCGTCACCGTGACCGGCTGGACTGTGCTCGCGGTGCCGTGCGGCACGCTGCCGAAGGCCAGGGATCGCGGCGATAGGGTGTACGGGGCCGCGGCGCCGGTTCCGGTGAGCGCGACCGTCTTCTTGCCCGCGCCGCCGCCGGCGTTGACGTTAAGGGTGGCGGTCATGGCCCCGGTCGCAGTCGGCTTGAACTCCACGCTGACGGTGCAGGCGGTTGCGGGCGCGAGGGAGGTGCCGCAGGTCGTGGTTTTGGAGAACTGAGTGTGATTGGTGCCGGAGAGCGTGATGCTGGTGATCGGCAGCGCCGCCGCGCCGGTATTCGTCACCGTCGCCACCAGGGCGCCGCTCGCTTCGTACTCATACACACTGCCGAACGGCAATGAACCGGGCGTGAGGGTGTAAGTCGGGGCCGCACCGACGGTCACGGCCGCGGGTTGCGAGGCGATGCCGTTGGCGACGACCACCAGGGTGCTGGCACCTGATTCAACAGTCGCCGGAACCGTAAACTGAGTCGAGCCCGCGGCACCCGGCGCGACGGACATGGTGCCGTGATTGAAGGTGCGGGCATAGAAAACATGGCCGGTTGCGGAGTTGATGATGCGCACCAGCGGGTAGTTGGTCGCCGTCTGCGCATCATCGCCGTAGTACGCGCCCTGCGATAGTCCGTTGAACTGGGTGCCGCTGATCGCATAGGTGCCGCCCGGCGCGACGCTGGACGGTGCGCTTGCGATCACCGGAGCCCAGTTGGGATTGGCGCTCCCGCTCGGCGTGTAAACCTCCGCCACGTTGCTGAAGTCGGTGGACAGAACCTGCCCGTTCGGCAGCACCAGGAAATTGTAATAGAAGGAACTCGACGAACTCGCGTAATACACCGTGTCGGCCACTTGATTGATGGCATTCGCCTTGGTGAATTCAAAGAAATGAGTCGGCGATTGACCGTAGCCGGAACTCGCCGCGAACAGGATATTGCCGTTGGGCAGCACGGCCGCGGGGGCATCGGCGAGCGTGCAGTTGGCCGTGGGATAACTCGTCGTCGCCGTACAGGCGGCCGGTACGTTGGGGCCGGCGGTCCACGAATTGGAGAGGTAATCGTAAATCGCGGTCGGGTCGGCCGCGGCCGCCGCGCCGAGGGCGGTGACCAGCGCCGAACAGCCGGAGTTGCCGCCGAACGCGACCACGGTCCCGTCGGGGCGCAGCGCCGCCGGCCCAATTTCCCAATTGCCGCATTGATAGGGATCGACCAGCGAAGCGGGCGTATTTCCGGCAGCTGTCCAGGTACCCGAGGAGGCCAGGTATTGTTCGGCGTTGGTGGCATTGCCGCCGGCGTAGTGGGTCCACACATCAAGGGTCAGCACATCGCCATTGGGCAATTGCTCATAGCCCTGCTCGTCTTGATAGCTGTCTCCGGCGGCCGGGCCTGCAGTGGCCGTCCAGCTCAAAGTCGCCGCGTCCAGCAGCGCATCGGCAGCCGGATCGGCGCAGCAAGAGGACAGCATGAAGGTGCCGTTGGCGAGTACGACGCTCGCGGCGTCGCCGATGCGAGTCCAACCCGGGGGTGCGGATACCGCGGTCCAAGTGTTCACCGCCGGATCGTAGATCGCGCCCAAATTCGTCCACACTTCGGTGCCGCTGCCGTTGTATTCGCCGCCCATGACGATGACGCGGCCGTCGGGCAGCACCGCCGAGGCGTGATATTGCGGGGCATACTGCGTGCCGCCGATCGCGGGCAGTGAAGCGATCTGCGACCAAGTTCCGTTCGCATAGCTGCCGTTGATGTCGGGAGTGAGCCTATACCAGTAGGGCGTATCGGCATCGTGAGCGATGACCGTCCCGTCCGTCAGCAGAAAGGGGGTTGCCAGCGAAGCAGGCGCCGTCGTCACGGGTTGCCAGGACCCTCCGGCGGGCGGCAAGACTTGCGGAGCCGCCGCCTGCGGCACACCGGTTCGCTTCTTGGGAAGCAGACCGACGTGATGCCGGAAAACGGGGCGCGATGGCAGCGCCGAGTAGGGCGACTGCGCACTGCTTTCCGGAATGGTCGGAACCAGTGCAAGCATCGTGCAGCAAACACCGATCGCGGTGCGAAAGTCAGGTGACGGGATATTCAAGGCGCATTCCCCACGGGATTGAATGGTTCCGGCGCGGTTTTCGCGGGTTTCCGCGGCCATCGCTTGTGCTTTGTAGCGAAACGATACTCGCAAAGAAGCGACGGTCAAGGGCGCCAAGATGAAGTTTCTGCCGGCCTTGCACCCGCGTTACAGGGCATTGATGCCAGCCGCCTCGCACGGCGCCAGATTATGTAGTCATCGGTTCGCCGTCGTGTGTATGCTGCTCAACGTATCGGGCCGGCCACGGCTGGTTGCGGCAGTGCCGCGCGGCGCCGGCAAATCGGCCTCATGAAGCAATCGGTATGTCTTGCACGGGGATATTCACCATGAGTACGTCGTCTGTTCGCGCGATAACTCTGATCGGGCTGTTCGGCGGCTTCATGATCGGATCGGCCGGCGCGCTGGATCTCGCACAGCTCACGAATCAGGACGCCGCGCGCGGAATCAAAGGCGCGCTCGATCAGGGAGCCGCCTCGGCCATCGCCAAGCTCGGCGTGCCGGGCGGCTTTCTCGACAACCCGAAGGTCAAGATCCCGCTGCCGCCGGCGCTCGATGAAATCGCCAAGGTGATGCGCATGATGGGGCGGGGCAAGGATGCCGACGAACTCGTCGTGGCGATGAACAGGGCGGCCGAACAAGCCGTGCCGCAAGCCAAGGAGCTGATGATCGATGCGGTCAAGAGCATGTCGCTGGAGGATGCCAAGAGAATCCTCACCGGTGGGGACGATTCGGTGACTCAGTTCTTCAGGGCCAAGACCGAGGGGCCTCTGGCGGTGAAGTTCCTGCCGATCGTGAAGCAGGCGACCGACCGGGTGGGCCTGGCGAGGAAATATGATCAGGTTGCCGGAGCAGGGAGCCAAACTCGGGCTGGTCAAGGGCGATGCGGCGAACATCGACCAGTACGTCACCCACAAGGCGTTGGATGGCCTGTATCTCATGATCGGCGAGGAGGAGCGCGCGATCAGGAAAAATCCCGCCGCGGCGGCTTCCGCGATCGTCTCAGAGGTGTTCGGCGCCTTGCGTTGAACAGGTTGCAGCGCCGGCCAGGTGTCGGCGCCGGCTTTCCGCAGCATCCAAGCGGTGCTTGGAATACGCGATCAATCCGTCACCGCCGGCTCAGGCGATTTTCGGGTCATCATCGCTGGGCATGGTGGTAAGCGCCAGTTCGATATTGGCGGCGAGCTGCTTCGCGTATTTGGCCGCCTCGTACAGGTGAAGCGACTCGTAGTACTTGGCCTTCTGGCGAAATCTCGTCGATGTCTTTCTGCAATGTCCCTCGCGTTTCGTCGGCGTCCATCTCGTGACTCCTGGGTTTTGGAAGATATCGACGCCGCCGCCACGGTTCCGGCCTGCAGCCCGCTGCGATTATAAGCGTTCTGCGTCCCCGCAGGGGTGGCGAGTCCGAGTGCTCGAATCGGCGGCGAGGCGCGCCCCCTTGACAGGGATCGGCTGTGAGGTACATATGTCCGATGGATCTGCTTTTGAGGAGCGTTGCAATGTTCTACCAGGACAAGACCTTCACCAACGAACGCGTGGAACTCAGCGGCAGGGGATTTCACGGTTGCACGTTCAAGAATTGCGAACTCGTCTATCGCGGCGAACCGTCGCCGAATTTTCAGGACAACAACCTGATCGACTCGGTGTTCGTATTTGCGGACGCGGCGATTTGCACGCTGTATTTTCTCTCCAACGTGTATCACGCCGGCCGCGGCGGGCGCGAAGTGGTGGAAAACACCTTCGACGATATCCGGCAGCGCAAGATTCACGGCCGCACGGCGAAGACGGCAACTCCCGGCACGCCGGATCACAGCCTGCGCTGACTTGAGGAGCAGGACATGGGGCGCGCGGTTCCGGGGCGCGCGGTTCCAAGCGCGCTCATCTTTCGATTCGCACGCGATCTCGCAGCGCCTCGGCCGGTGCATTCGAGCCGAGTTCCCGCGCGGCTTTGTGGCCGGAGTATACCGCGGCGGCGATGATCGAGGGCTGCAGGCAGTCGCCCAGGCGCTGGATGCGTGCGCCTGATTCGCCGCCGCCTGTGCCGATGAGTTCGTAGTAGAGAGCGTCGTTGGGCTCGCGCGAGGTGACGAGCACCAGGGCGCCTGCCGCCAGCACCGCGGCATTTCCGGTGTAGATGCAGTGCAGAGCGGCGGCGCGGCCATCGAATTCGGCGAGGATCTCGTTGCAGCGGATGTCGATGCCGGCTTCGAGCATCTGCCGTTGAGTGCGGTCCTGCTCGCCGGTGTATTTGCTCCATTCCCCGGCGCGGGACCCCGAGGTGACGTAGCGGACCCTCGCCCCCTGGCGGGCGAGCAGCAGGGCGAGCACCGGACCGAGATAATAATTGTCGTCGTCGTAGAGCAGCACCTCGCCCGCCGGGATGCGGCCGTCCATCAGGTCATCGGGGGTGAGTACCAGGGCATCGCCGGGGAAATCCATCGGGACCGGGCATGAGCGGCCGAGGCCGTCGCGGCGCCAGCGTGCACCGGTGGCGAGCATCACATCATCGGCGCCGAATTCGCGCACCTCCGCGGCCGACAGCCGGTTGTCGAGATACAACGAGACATTGGGCAGTTTGGCGAGCTGCTGCAACCGGTAGTCGCGCACCCGGCTCCATTCGCGCAGGCCCGGCAACCGGCTCTCGCGGCTCACCCGGCCGCCGGCTTCCCTGGCCGCATCGGCCAGCGTCACGGTATAGCCCCGCTTGCCCAGGATGTGCGCGGCTTCGAGGCCGGCGGGGCCGGCGCCGACCACGAGCACCGTGCCCGATGCGCCGCCCGGCACGCGCTCGGGATGCCAACCGCTGCGCCATTCCTCGCCCATGGTGGGGTTCTGCGTGCAACGAATGGCGGATCCCCGGTAGTTGTAGGCGTAGCAGATGTTGCAGCCGATGCATTCGCGAATGTCCTCGTAGCGACCCTCGCGGATTTTCGCCGGCAAAAACGGATCGGCGATCGAGGGGCGCGCGGCGCCGATCAGATCGAGAACGCCGCTCTTGATTTGGCGCACCATCGTGTCCGGGCTGGTGAAGCGTCCGACGCTGACCACCGGTTTGCCGGTCAACTCGCGGGCATAGGCGATACGGCCCTCCAGGTGGCCTTCGCTGTAGAAGCGCGAAGATCCCATCTCCTCGTAGTAGTCGCCGATCACCAGGTCCCACAAATCCGGCAAATCGCCCACGAGCCCGAGCACGTCGCGCGCTTCCTCGGACGACAAATGCTCGTCGCCATGGCCGTTGGCGGCAAAGCGCGCCGCGACCGCGCAGCGATCCCCGACCGCCGCCCGCGTCTCCTCGAGCAGCTCCCGAAACAGCCTCACCCGGTTCACGAGGCTGCCGCCGTACTCGTCGGTGCGCCCGTTCAGGCTGCGCGAGAGAAACTCCGACACCAGGTAGCCATGGCTCGGGTATACATAGATGATGTCGAAGCCCGCGGCCTTGGCGCGCCGCGCCGCCGCGAGATGCCATTGGCGGAACGCGCGCAGGTCCCCCTTGTCCATGCGCCGCGATTGAACCGGATCCTCGCGCGAGGGCATCGAGCGCACCCCGATGCTGGGCTGGCGGCTGGCGAGGTTTGCGACGTAGCTGCCGCCGTGCCAGAGCTCGATGCCGGCCAGCGCGCCATGGGCATGCACGGCCTCGGCCATGGCCGCGAGGTTGGCCAGATCGCCGTCATCCCACATCGAAGCGAAGGGGAACGGCTGGTCGTCAGAGGTCGGGTGCAGCGAGCAGTACTCGGTACACACCGCGCCCCAGCCACCTTCGGCCTTCATGCCGCGCATCGCAGCCAGAGTACGCGGCAGGGCGTGCCCCATACCGGTGCAATGGGGCACCTGGTAGAACCGATTCGGCAGCGTCACGGGCCCGATCTTCAGTGGTTCGAACAGGATGCTGTGGCGCGGATCGATTCCCATTTGCATTCCCCGGTGCCTAAGATCCAAAGACTCCTGGATTGTCGCCCGGAGGACTTCCGCTGAAGTTTGAATAAACGTATAAAGAAATGAAAGCGGCTCGAGCAATAAAGGGCGGGGGAAGGACATGGCGCGCGACGGGTCTAGGATGAAGCGAACACGGCCGGCCGCGCCGGTGGCCGAGACCGCGCCCCGGGACCGAGGTCTGCACCATGGCGCGAGCGCGCCCTACGACCCCTTGCCGAGGGGCCAGGTGCTCGAGGTGATCGAGGCGGCCATCGGCCACCTGGCGCACGCCGGCGCCGGATTCGAAGCCGGCACCGAGGCCATCGAATTGTTTCGCACGGCTGGCTGCGCGGTCAGCGCGGATGGCATCGTGCGCATTCCGCCAGAGCTTACGCGCGAGTGTCTCGCCTCGGTCGCCAAGAGCGTGCGGCTCTGGGACCGCAACGGCGAGCGCTACATCGAACTCGACAACCATCACACCTGGTTCTTCCCGGGCATGACCTGCATCAAGGTCTACGACGAGACCACCGGCGAGCCCCGCCCGAGCACCCGGGCGGACCTCGAGACCATCACCCGCGTCGCCGACGCGCTGCCGAACATCGACGGCGCGTGCATCGCCTGCAAGAACGTGGCGAACTCGGACATCCACGGCGAGATCGACGAATTCCGGGCGATGGCCGAGAACACCACCAAGCCGCTCGAGTACCTGTGCGAGCACGCCGATTCGCTCGCCGTGGTGATCGAGATGGCGAGCGCGATCCGCGGCGGCAAAGAGGCGCTCGCCGTCAAGCCGTATTTTCTGCAGATCGTGACGCCGCTGCCGCTCGACTACCATGCGACCCACATCGACCAAGTCATCATGGCCGCGCGGGCCGGGGTGCCGGTGAGCGTCGGGACATTGCCCATCGGCGGCGCGTCGACTCCGATCACCATGGCGGGCTCCATGACGCACAGCCTCGCCACCGATTTTGCGGGCATGGTGCTCGGCCAGCTCGCCAGGCGCGGCTCCTGCATCATCGGCAGCTCCGATGTGTGCTTCATGGAGCCGGCCACCGGCGGCATCGGCAATTTTGTATACACCTCGCTGGCCGACATGGCGATGTGTCAAATCCGGCGCGAACTCGGGCTGCCCTCGTTCACCGGCATCGGCGGAACCTCGAACGCGCGCCGCTTCGATCAGGATGCGGTGTGGGAGTTGTCGACCAATCTGATGCAGGCGTTCTACAGCCGGCCGGCGACCCTCGATTATCTGGGCTCGCTCGACATGGGTCTGACCTATTCGCTGCCGGCGCTGCTGTTGTGCGATGAGCTGGCGGGCATGCTGCGCACGTTCTGGCAGGGCGTGCGCATCGATGAGGACACGCTCGCCACCGATCTGATCCGGGCGGTCGGGCCGCGCGGAAATTTTCTCGCGCACCGCCACACGGTCTCGCACTGCCGGGAGCAGCTCTGGCCGGCCCGCTATCTGGGGTCCAACATGCCGCTGTCGAACGACGATAAGCCCGATTTGGATCTGCTGGAGCGCATCGATGCGCACCTTGCGCACATCCTTGCCGAGCACCGCCCGCCGCCGCTGAAACCGGAACTGTTCGATGCGTTGCGTGCCATCCAGGCGGGTTTCAAGGCGCGCCACGCGGCGTGAGCCGTGTGGGCGGCCCCGGGATTCGGCTCAGGCGGCCGAAGTTTCCGCGCGCAGGCGCCGGCCGCGCGCGAGCCAGGCGTATAGCGGAGCGCAGGCGCCGATGAACAGGGCGGAAATAATGCCGGATCGGGGGTCCTCGACCACCGCCGCGACCAGAAAGGCCATCGAGCCCAAGAGCACCACCAGGGTCGAGACCGGGTAGCCGAGCGCTTTGTAGGGCCGCGGCAGCTTCGGCTCCCGATGCCGCAGCACCAGCACGGCTGAAAAGGCCGACACATAGCAGACCAAAAACAGCACCGCATACAGGGCGATGACCTGCTGAAAGCTGCCGCTCAGGATGATGACCGCCGTGACCGCACTGGTCAGCAGCAGCGCCATGCGCGGCGTGCCGCCGGCGCTCACCACCGCGGCCTTGCGGGTGAACAGTCCGTCACGGCCGATCGCGAACAGCACGCGCGGCGCCATCAACGTCACGTTGTTGAGCAGGCTCAACATCATGAAGATCGACAGGATGGTCACGAGCTGCGCTCCGCCGCGCGGCAGCACCAGGCGCGCCGCTTCCGCCGCGGGCAGCTCCGAGGCGGCGAGCACGCCGAGCGGCAGGACGCGCACGAACGCGAGATTGATCAACAGATACAGCGCGGTGACGAGCAGCGCGCCGCCGATGATGGCGCGCGGCAGCGTACGGGCGGGATCGGTGTTTTCCTCCGCCATGTAGATGGCCGAGTACCAGCCGTCGAAAGCGGTCAGTATCGCGCGCAGCGCCGGCACCACCGTGAACAGCATCGCCATCGACATCCACGGCACCGAGGCGGCGGTCCCTGCGAGCGGCGCCTCGGCAATGCCGGTTGCGGGTGCCGCGAGAAAACAGGCGACCACCAGGACCAGCAGCATCAGCCCGATCGAGACGCTGATGATTGAAGTCAGGGTGCTGCCGACGCGAAGTCCGATCCAGTGGACCGCGGTGAACAGTGCAATCAGCGCAATGGCAAGCATGCGTGGATTTGCCGACGCCGCCGGCCATAGCACGGCCAGGAACGTCACCGCCGTCATCGAGATATAGGCGAGCGCGGCCACGTTGACCAGCCAGTCGCACCAGCCGATCGCGAAGCCGACGCCCTCGCCGAAGGCGCGCCGCGCATAGACGCGAAACCCGCCGGTCTCGGGAATCATGGCGGCGAGTTCGGCGACCGTCACGGCGCCCATCAGTGCGTACAGGCCGCCGATGGCCCAGAACAACATGATCAGCGTGCGATCTCCGAGTGCGGCCGCCACCATGCCCGGCAGGCGCAGTATGCCGACGCCGATGGTCGCGCCGAACACCAGCGCGAGGCCGAACCCAAGCCCGAGGATTTTGCGCAGCGGGCGCGCGGTTTGTGCGGTCACTCAGCGGGCCAGTTCTTTGACCAACCGATCCGCGTGATAAATGTGCTTGAGCGCCTCGGTGATGCCGGTCACGTCGACCGCCACCGCCCGGTTCACGCTGTCGTCGTACCCGAAGTCGCCGCCCAGGGACTGGATGTTGCCGTCGAAGATCAGGCCGACGACCTCGCCGTTGCGTGTCGATGACCGGCGAGCCGGAGTTGCCGCCGATGATGTCGTTGGTGGTCACGAAATCGAGGTTGCTGCGCGGATCCACCGCCGGCTGCGCCTTGATCCAGCTGTCCGGCAGCTGGAACGGATAGGACCCGGTGGCATGCGCGTAAGCGCCCGCGAAATTCGTGGTCGGGGGGATGCTGCGGCCATTTTCGCGATAGCCGGCCACCGCGCCGTAGGAGAGCCGCAGCGTGAAGGTCGCGTCCGGATACGAGCCTTGCCCTCGAGCGCGAAGCGCGCCTTGGCGATCAGCGCCGCGTTCTTGGTGATCACCGCCTTCGACCTCGTCCTCGTAGTCGCCCGCACCGCGCGCGCGGCGGGTCGAGGATACGCGCGAAATCGATCAGCGGATCCTGGTAGGCGTCGATGGCGCTCGCGCCGCCCGCCAACAGCTGGGCGCGCAGGTCCGCACTGCCCAATCGGGTGCCGTCCACCAGCTCATCGGCGATCGCCTCGGGACTTTTCTTGCCGAGCAGCGCGCGCACGTCCGGGTCGGTGGTGCCGAGATCCTCGCGCACCTTGGTCAACCACCAGGCCAGCACCGTCTTTTCGAGATTTGCATGGATGGGAGCGGGCAGGTGATTTCCTGCTTGAGCGCCGGGAAGTTCGCGTCCTGATAGGCCTCCAGCCGCTGACCGTCGGGTTTGCCGACCTCGGCCGCCGCTTCCACCGCAGCCGCGGCGGCATTCCCCATGCCGGCGTTCCCGGAAGGGAATGTGCCCCCAATGCCGTTCTCGGAGGATTGGCTCGACGGCTTCGCCCGCGACCTTGGGGACAAGCCCTATAAGCCATTCGAGAAGCGCGTCGACGAGGCGCTGGCTGGCCTGTCGTTCGACCAATACAATAGCGCGATCCTTTACAAGGAGGATCAGGCGGTCTGGAGCAAGGACGGCGTGCCGTTCATGCTGGAGCCGTACCATACCGCCGGCGCCTTCTACTCCTATCCTGTCAGCTTGTACTCGGTAGAAGGGGCGCAGGCGTTCAAAATCCCATACTCCGCCAGCGCCTTCGAGTTCAAGCCGCCCGCGAGCCAGCCGAAAACGCCCGCGCAATCGGACTTCGCCGGGTTGCGCGCATTCGGGCAGCTTGAAAAGCCAAACGTTTTCAAAGATTTCCTGAATTTCCTCGGCGCAACGAACTTCCGGGCAATCGGCTCAGGGCAGGTTTTTGGCGTGTCGGCCCGTGCCTTCGCCATCAACACCGGACAGGCGGGCGGCGAAGATTTTCCGCTTTTCCGCAGCTTCTGGGTCCTGAAGCCCAAGCCCACCGAGCAAACGCTTACCGTCTACGGCCTGTTCGACAGCGCAAACGCCGCGGGCTGGCTCAAGTTTGTCATAACGCCGGGCTGGAACACGATCATCGACACGGAGGCGGCCATCTACCCAAGGCGCCGCATCCCCTATGCCGGCATCGCCCCCATCGACAGCCGCTTCTTCTTCGGGCCTGGCGTTCCGCCCAAGCGGCGCGATTACCGGCCGCGCGTGCACGATTCCGAGGCGCTTTACATTGTCAACGGGGCCGGCGAGCAGATCTGGCGCCCGCTCCTGAACCCCGAGCGGCTGCAATTCTCGGTTTTCGTCGACAAGAAGCCGAAGGGCTTCGGCCTGATCCAGAAGGAGCGCTATTTCGCCAGCTATCAGGACGCCGACGAGCAATTCGAGAAGCGGCCGTCCCTGTGGATCGAGCCGCTTGACGGCAATATCTGGAACGAAGGCTCCATCGACCTTATCGAGCTGCCCGCGCCAGAGGAGAAAAACGAGAACATCGTGTGCTTCTGGCGGCCCAAGGACGGCCTTGGCCCCGGTATCGGCCACCGTTTCCGCTATCGCATGCACTGGTGCTGGAACCCGCCCTTGGAGAGCAAGCAGGCGGTAGTGACGCAGACGCGCGTGGGCGAGGGGAAATCGGGAGAGCCCGCGTTCATCGTCGACTTCTTCGCCGGCGAAGGCTGCCCGCCCTGCAATGGCGCACCGCTTGCGGCGACGGTGACGGCCTCCGCGGGCGAGGTCCGCAATCCAAGGATCGTCTCTCTGCCGGCCTTTGGGGGCACGCAGCGCCTGAGGTTCGAATTCTCCCCGTCGGGCAGCGAGCCAATCGACCTGCGCGCGCAACTTACGGCAAACGGCAAGCCCGTTTCCGACACTTGGATATTCCGCTGGGCGCGCTGACCTGGGGCGGCGAAAGGTGGCGCCCCAAAAAATGGCCCGGTTCCGCTCTGGCTAAAGCCCGGCTCTATCCCATCTTCTGACTGCATTCGGATCGGGGCGAAGAGTATGGACCGGCGGGCAATTCTAAAACTCGGAGCAGGCTTTTCAGCCGCTGCTTTACTAGCCCGGCAGGCGCTTTCCCTGGGCAGTGCCGCGGCGTCAGAAGTTGTGCCGCTAGGCGAGCTGCCGCTGGCCGCAAGCACGCCCTTCACGGGCGACACCGTGATCGAGCAGGCGCGCGAGCTTGCGAAATCCCCTTATTTTCCGCCCCAAGACACCGTTCCCAAAGAGTACAAGGATCTCAATTACGACCGCTACCGGGCGATCAGGTTCAAGAAGAGCCTGGCGCTTTGGAACCGGGAAAATCTTGGCTTCTCGGCCGAATTGTTTAGCGCCGGCTACATCTACCAAACCCCGGTCCGCGTCTTCGTGGTCGAGGCCGGGCTGGCGGCAGAGATCTCCTACGTTCCGGATATTTTTACCTATGGACCGGAGGTCAGCCGCCCGCCAGAAGGGTCGCGCCCGGGCTTCTCCGGCCTGCGCATCCACGCGCCGATCGACAAGCCGGGCGTGATGGACGAGTTCGCCGTGTTTCAGGGCGCGAGCTACTTCCGCGCGAAGGCCGCCGGGCAGGGCTACGGCATGTCGGGCCGGGGGCTCGCGATCAATACCGCACAGCCGCCGGCGGACGAATTCCCGATTTTCCGGAGCTTCTGGCTTCAAAAGCCGTCACCGGGCTGGCCGACGGTCACGGTTTTTGCATTGCTCGATAGCGTAAGCGTCTCCGGAGCTTACAAATTCGTAATCTCCGCGGGCGCTAGTACGATCATGGACGTTGAATGCACCCTGTTTCCGCGCATCGCGATGCCATATGCGGGGATCGCGCCGCTGACGAGCATGTTCTACTTCGCGCCGGGCGGCGGCTACAGGGCGGACGACGCGCGATTCCGCGTCCACGACTCCGATGGCCTTGCGATCCTGAATGCGAAAGGGGAGCGCATCTGGCGCCCGCTCGTCAACGGCAAGCACGTTCAGTATTCCTCTTTCACGGACAGCGGCATCAAAGGCTACGGCCTTCTCCAGCGCGAGCGCCGGGCAGACCATTACCAGGATATCGACGCCCGCTACGAAGCGCGCCCAAGCGTCTGGGTGGAGCCTAAAGAGAGTTGGGGGGAAGGCTCGGTAGACCTGGTTGAATTACCGGCAAAGACAGAGTATTTCGATAATATCGTCGCGTTTTGGCACCCGAAAGAGCCGCTCCAGCCTGGCACCGTCTATACCTACCGCTATCGCCTGACCTGGTGTCAGGAACCGCAGGCGGGGCCGGATCTGGCAACGGTGACGCAAACGCTTGTTGGCGCTTCCAACCGCCAGGAAGGCTTGCGGCTCTTCTATGTCGACTTCGCGGGGACCGAAAAGTACAACCTTTGCGACGATCTGGCCGATTTTTGCGCCGGCAAGACTGGAAATGTGGAACTTAGTGCAAGTACGGGTAATTTCGTGAACATCGCAATTCGCCGGAACCAGATCGCCGGAGGGCACCGGATAAGCTTCGAGTATCAGCCGGCGCCGGGCTCGCTCCAGGCCGATTTGCGCTGCGTGCTCCTGGCCGGGGGGAAGCAGGTTTCCGAAGTTTGGCTCTACCGCTGGACGGCGTGAGGTCACGATGCACGATACTTTTCTCGCCATGGAAACGCCTCCAATTCCGGCTTCGCGGACCCAGTCGGTTTTCGCGCCGCAAAGCCTCGAAAAGTTCGACCGTGCCACCCGGAGGCAGGCTCGCCCGGACCGGCAGGCGCCCTGGCGGCGCGGCATCGTTTTCGGCGGCACCTTGGGCATCACCGTCTATCTCGTCCGCGAACTCTATCTCGTTTTGAGCGTAGGCAGCATCGCGGGCCTAGAAGTGGCCTTGCTACTCCTGTTCACGATCAACATTTTCTGGCTCGCGCTTTCCTTCATGACCGCGCTTTCCGGCTTCGTGGTCATTGCGCTCCGCATGCGGCGGTCCCTCGTCCGCACGAAGGATTACGATCTGTCGGCGCCTCTTTCGGGCAAGACCGCGATCATAATCTGCACCTACAACGAGGCGCCCGCGCGGATATTCGCCCTGGCCGTGGCGACGATGCGGTCGATTGCCATGCTCGGCAAGCTGGAAAACTTCGACCTCTTCATCTTGAGCGATACGACCGACCCAGACATCTGGGTGCACGAGGTGGCCGCCTTCCAGTCCGTGCGGGAAAGCGAAGAGCTGGGCTCGCACATCTTCTACCGCCGCAGGTCCGCGAACGCGGGCAAGAAGGCCGGCAATGTCGCCGACTGGTGCCGCCGGTGGGGCGCCAATTACGAGTACATGCTGGTCCTGGACGCGGACAGCCTGATGACCGGCGAATCCCTCGTGAAGCTTGCGGCGATCATCGAAAAGAACCCGGATTTCGGGCTAGTGCAGACCGTGCCGATTTCGATTGGCCGCAACACGCTGTTCGCGCGGCTGCAGCAGTTCGCCGGCGGCTTTACGGCCCAATGCTAGCCACGGGGCTTTCGTTCTGGCACCGCGGCACCAGCAATTTCTGGGGGCATAACGCCATCATCCGGACCCGCGCCTTCATCGAGAGCGCCGGACTTCCGATTCTGCCCGGCAAGCCGCCCTTCGGCGGGCAAATCCTGAGCCACGACTTCGTGGAGGCGGCGCTGCTCAACCGCGCCGGCTGGCGGGTCTGCATGGTGCCGGACCTGGTTGGCTCCTACGAGGAAATCCCGCCGAGCCTGATCGACTTCGCGGTACGGGACCGGCGCTGGGCGCAAGGCAACCTCCAGCATTCGCGCGTGCTGTTCGCGAGCGGGCTGCATTGGGTCAGCCGCGTGCACATGGCGATGGGCATCATGGCCTACGTCTCCGCGCTATTCTGGCTGCTGTTCCTCGTCTTCGCGCTCGCGCTGACGTTCCAGTCGATTTACACCGTCCCGAATTATTTCTCGGACAACTTCCCGCTGTTTCCGGTCTGGCCCTTGCAAGACAGCGAGCGGTCCTTGAAGCTGTTGCTGCTGACGTTGGGCATTCTGCTTCTGCCCAAGCTCTTCGCCTATTTGCTGGCCATTGGGAACGCGAAGCAGCGGCGCGGGTTCGGCGGTCCTTTCATCTTGCTGGCGGGCGTGCTTATCGAGACCGTTCTCTCGTCGCTGTTCGCCCACATCATGATGCTGCTGCAATCGACCGCGGTCGCCGATGTGTTCCGCGGCCGGGACAGCGGATGGAATCCGCAGCGCCGGGGCGATGGGTCCTTGCCCACCGCCGAGATCATGCAGTTTCACTGGAAGCACATGGCCATCGGCATCTGCCTCGCCATCCTTACGTTCCAGGCGTCGTTCATTCTCTTCCTCTGGATGCTGCCGGCCTCCTTGGGCCTGGTCTTCTCCGGTCCGCTTTCGGCGTGGTCGGCCAGGAGATCGGCGGGCGAAACCTTCCGTCAGCTAGGGCTCCTTCAGATACAGGAAGAGAAGACGCCGCCCGCAATTGCCGGCGAAGTGGCAGAGGCTCAAAAGGTTATTGAGGAAAACGTTCTGGAGCGCGAAGCGATCACGCAACTCGCTGCGAGCGGCAAGCTACGCAGGTTGCATTGGCAGCTCATTCAAATGCAGCCGGTCTCGCTGGAGTCCCGAATTTCTCCCAATCTGGCAATCGGCCGTGCCAAGCTCGAAGTGTCGTCAAGTTTAAGTGAATTGCTTAATCTGCTCAAACCCGGCGAAAAAGCTGCCCTTCTTTCGGATCCCGAAAGCCTAGTGCGCCTGGAAGCTCTCATTCCTGCCGAAATTCCGCCGGAAACAACGCATCACTCTGCATTGCAGACCTTAGAGCAATCGCCGTAGTTCCCCCCTAAGAGGAAACGCCATGTCACCGATCAAGGCCATGCCGCTTCTCCTGGCCGTCTTAACTCCCTTTGTTATGACGGCAGGAGTGGCAGCCGCCGCAGAAGCGCCGATTATCCTTGCGCAGTTCAATCCAAAAGATAAAGACGAGCACAAAAAGGACGAGCATACAGCACAGCCGCAGCCGGCCCGGCCTCAAGCTCCGCAGCCGCATACGGCAGCACCGCCGCAGCATATTCAGCAGGCCCCGCAGGTCCAGCAGCACCAAGGCCCGGCAACTCAGCCCCAGATGCATACCACCCAAGGCATCTCGCCGGATGCGGTCAAACCGCGCAACCAGGGCAGCACACAGCCCCAGATGCGCACTCAGGGGAGCACGCAGCCGCAGGTGCATACCACCCAAGGTGTCTCGCCGGATGCGGTCAAACCGCACAACCAGGGCAATACACAGCCCCAACCGCGCACTCAAGGCAGCACGCAGCCTGCGTTGCATACCGCGCCGGATGCGGCCAAGCTGCACGGCCAGGGGAGCGCGCAACCCGCACACAGCTTTGGCGTCACGCCGGATGCGGGCAAGGCACACACGGGCGCGGTGCCCGATGCAGCCAAGTTGCACAATCAGGGCGGCACGCAGCCCGCGCACAGCTTCGATCCGGTCAAAGCCCACCCGCAGCAACCGCAGCTTCAGCAGGCTCACCGGCAGGATATCGTACCGCGCCACGAGCTTTCCGCCGAGGAGCAGCGCGCGAAGGCTGAGCGCGACGCCCATGCCGCCGGCCGGGCGACCCTGATCGAGAAGCAGAAGCTGATGGCCGCGCACGAGAAGTCCCCGGCGGCGATCAACGAGCGGCTGAAGATACAGAATGAGCGGCTGCACGCGATCGCCAGCCAGCGCCAGGAAAGCAAGGATGCGCACGGGCAACTCGTCATCAAGGAGCCTGGCAACCGGACGATTCTCCAGGTCAACGGCCATGCCTTCATCCAGCATGACGAGACGGCCCATTTCCGCGCCTTCGGCGGCATTCCGCAGACCCGGAGGGGCGCCAACGGCAATGCGATCTCGACGATCGTCAGGCCCGATGGCGTCCGGATCGAAGTCGAGGTCGACGGCTACGGCCTGCCACTCCGCCGCGTCCGCTATTTGCCCGATGGACGGCGCTTCGTGCTGTTCGAGAACCGTGCTCTCGCAATTGGCGCGGGTCTGGCGCTCGGTGCGCTGATTGTCAGCCTCCCGCCGGTCGAAGTCGACATTCCTCGCGAGGAATATATCGTCGATGCCGATTCGGCGAGCGAGGACGATATCTATGGCGCCCTTCAGGCTGGGCCGGTCGTGGCGCTGGACCGCTCGTACTCGCTTGAGGAGGTTCTTGCGAGCGTGAGACTTCGCGAGCGCATGCGCAGTGTCAACATCGACTCGATCAACTTCGACTTCGGATCGGCGGATGTGCCGCAGGATCAGGCCGAGATGCTGGAATCCGTCGCCGCCGCTATGCGGAATATGACGAGCCAGAACCCGGGCGAGGTCTTCCTCGTTGAAGGTCACACGGACGCCGTAGGCTCGGACGTTGACAATCTGAGCCTCTCCGACCGCCGCGCCGAGGCCATCGCCGATGTCCTTTCGCAGCAGTTCAACATTCCGCGCGAAAACCTGGTTACACAGGGCTACGGCAAGCAGTTCCTGCTAGTCGATACGCCCGAGCCGGAACGCAGGAATCGCCGGGTGGTTATCAGGCGCATCACGCCACTGATTCAGGCCGAGGATGGCCAGTACAGCGAAGGCGGGTCCAGGGATTAGCATCCCTGGCATGTCCGGCAGGGAAGCATTGAAAAGCGGGCTTCTAGCCCGCTTTTTATAACCGGGGGAGCAATGGATATCCTTCACCTCCTTTGGGCCATTCTCAGCTTCGTCCTCGGCCTCGCCTGGCAGGTGGCGTGGTTTCTGCTGCGCGATTTGATCTCCACGGCCCTCTGGCTGCTCATCGCCGCCTGGGCCTTCTTGAGCGTCCGCTACCGGAGCTTCTCCCAGGGCGCGCTGGCGCTGACACGCTACGGCGGTTACGGCCTGCGATTCCTCTGGCGCTGGGCTCGCGGCGGGCCTGGACAGCTACCGCCTCCACCGCGCGAAAAACCGGTGCGCGCCGCCGCCGTCATCCGCTACCGCAAGCCCTTCGGCACCGTTTCAATCTCCGAAGAGCTTAATATGCTGCTCGTCGGCGCAATCTTCCTGCTCTTCCTCGCCTGATCCAACGGCCATAAGTTTTTACCCTGCCGTCGTTGCGAGCAAAGCGAAGCAATCCAGATCCAGCTGCGGATATTGCCATGGATCGCCACAGCGGCTTCGCCACCTCGCGATGATGGATGCTGTCCCGGAACGGTTAAGACTTACCGGATCGACGGCTGACGGCCCTTCGTCCCGTGCGCAGTGCACCACTGCGGAATGTTGAAACCGTGTATTGAATGCGCCGTGGAGCTTGAAAAGACATAAACATATCTTTATAAGGCTTCGTCAAAGAGGGTCTTATGGGAAGCTTCGACGACACGGTAGCGCGTTTGAAGGCGGCGGCGGAACCGACCCGGCTTCGAATCCTGCGCCTGCTTCTCAGCGGCGAGTTCAACGTGAAAGACCTTACCCAACTCCTGGGACAAAGCCAGCCGCGCGTCAGCCGCCACATCCGGCTTCTGGCCGAGGCGGGGTTGATCGAGCGCTACCAGGAGGGGAGCTGGGTTTTCGTCCGGGGCTCAGGCGATGCCGACGTCCGCGAATTCGTCAACAGCGCCTATGCCATGATCGCCGCTGACGATCCGCAAATCCTGCGCGACCGCGAGCGCGCGGACCAAATCCGCAGCCGCCGCGCAGCACTCGCCCAGGCCTATTTCGACCAAAACGCCGCCGAATGGGACCGCATACGCTCGCTGCACATCGCCGAGCACGACGTGGAGGAAGCCATCCTCGAAGCGCTTGGGGCAGGCCCTTACGATCTCGTCCTCGACCTCGGAACCGGAACGGGTCGCATCCTGGAACTTGCTAGCGGACGTGCGCGGCAGCTCGTTGGTATCGACACCAACCGCGAAATGCTGAAATGCGCGCGGGTGCGCCTCGACAACGCCGGGCTCACGAATTGCAGCGTCCGGGCCGCCGACATCTATAACCTGCCTTTCCCCGACAGCAGCGCGGACGCCGTGCTTATCCACCAAGTGCTGCATTTTCTGGATAACCCCAGGGCGGCGCTTGCTGAGGCCGCACGCGTCTTGAAACCGGGAGGGCGTTTGGCCATCATCGATTTCGCGCCGCATAATCTCGAATTCCTGCGCGAGGAGCACGCTCATGTGCGCCTGGGCTTCGCGTCGACCGAAATTGCGTGCTGGCTCGGCGAGTGCGGCATAGGCGCGGGTGCGTACCGCGAGTTGCCTGCTGGAACTGCGAAAGAGAATGCGCTGACGGTGGCGATCTGGACCGGTGAGCGGCCCAAAACCGCAGCGAAACAATGGAGGGCCGCTTCGTGAGGGGCAGCAACGTGCATCGAGGGCCGGCCAAGCCCGTCACCGTAAGCTTTGAGTTTTTCCCTCCGAAGACAGCCGCGATGGAGGCGTCGCTTTGGGAGGCGATCCGCAAGCTGGAGCCGCTTTCGCCGGAATTCGTCTCTGTGACCTATGGTGCGGGCGGGTCCACGCGGGAACGCACGCATGCGACGGTGGCGCGCATCCTGCAGGAGACGAGCCTCAAGCCGGCAGCTCACCTGACCTGCGTCGCCGCGACGAAGGACGAGGTGGATAGCGTCGTGCGCGCCTATTGGGACGCGGGCGTCCGCCATATCGTGGCTCTGCGCGGCGATCCGCCGGCGGGGGCTGGCAGCGCCTACGTCCCGCATCCCGGCGGCTATGCTACCTCGGCCGACCTCGTGGCGGGCATCAAGCGCATCGCCGATTTCGAGGTTTCCGTCTCGGCCTATCCGGAGAAGCACCCGGAATCGCCCTCGGTCGAAGCCGATCTCGACATGCTGCAGGCGAAAGTCGACGCAGGCGCGAACCGGGCGATCACCCAGTTCTTCTTCGATAACGATCGTTACTGGCGCTATCTGGAGCGGGCGCGCGCACGCGGCATTGCGATCCCCATCGTTCCGGGCCAGATCCCGATCCACAATTTCAAACAAGTTGCGAACTTCGCCTCGCGCTGCGGCACCGCTATTCCGGCCTCGCTCGCGGAACAGTTCGACGGATTGAAGGACGACCCGGAAACCGCGCAGCTCGTCGCGGCCACGGTTGCCGCCGAGCAGGCCCTGGACCTGGTTGAGGGCGGCGCCACCGACATTCATTTCTACACGCTGAACCGCGCCAGCCTCGTTTACGCCATCTGCCATTTGCTTGGCTTGCGCCCTGCCGCGCCTGCCGCCGCTTGAGGATCGGACAAAATGAACCGTGATGAACGCATCGCCGCCCTGCACAAAGCCGCCTCGAAGCGGATTTTGATCCTCGACGGGGCAATGGGGACCATGATCCAGCGCCACAAGCTCAGCGAGGCCGATTACCGGGGCGACCGCTTCAAGGATTGGCCGCGCGACCTCAAGGGCAACAACGATCTCCTCGCGCTGACGCAGCCGGACATCATCCGTGGCATCCATGAACAATATCTTGAGGCCGGCGCGGATATCGTCGAGTCGAACACCTTCAACGCGCAAACCGTCTCCATGGCCGACTACGGCATGGAGGCGCTGGCCTACGAGATCAACGTCGCGGCGGCCGGGCTCGCGCGGGAGGCGGCGGACAAGTATACCGCGCTGACGCCAGGGAAGCCGCGCTTCGTCGCGGGCGCCATCGGGCCGACCAACCGCACGGCGTCGCTTTCGCCCGACGTGAACAATCCCGGCTTCCGCAACATCAGCTTCGACGAGCTGGCAACCGCTTATGGCGAGCAGACGCGCGGGCTGATCGAAGGCGGCGTTGATGCGATTCTGATCGAGACGATCTTCGACACGCTGAACGCCAAGGCGGCCGGCTTCGCGGTCAAGGAGACCTTCGACGCGCTGGGCATCGAGCTGCCGATCATGATCTCCGGCACGGTTACGGACCTCTCGGGGCGCAACCTTTCCGGCCAAACGCCCGAAGCCTTCTGGTATTCGCTGCGGCACCTGAAGCCCTTCTCGGCCGGCTTGAATTGCTCTTTTGGCGCGAGCCAGCTCCGGCCGCCGCTCGCGCAAGTCGCCAAGGTAGCCAATACGCGCGTCAGCGTTTACGCCAATGCCGGCCTGCCGAACGCCATGGGCGAATACGACGAGATGCCGGAGACGATGGCGGAGCATATGCGCGGATGGGCGGCGGACGGGCTTATGAATATTGTGGGTGGCTGCTGTGGCACGACGCCAGCGCATATCAAGGCCATCGCGGAGGCGGTAGCGCCCTATGCGCCGAGGGCGATCCCCGCGATCGAGCCGCGCCTGCGCCTTTCCGGCCTAGAACCGTTCGTGCAGGGGGCTTGAACTGAAGCTTGGCGGGTTGGCCAACTGGCTGGCACTTAAGAGCTGCAACCCATCACGGCCGCGGACTTGCGGTCTGCTGGCGATGCCGTCTCTTATCGGGAGTTCAGCGCTCCCCATAAACCGGCTCTTCAAGCCGCCGGTATCGCGCGCGCTTACGCTTTGCCGCCACGGAACATGGCTGGACCGGGTGCCATCCGTCGGCGATAGAGTTTCCATCTCCAATGCCAAATACCGTTCCCTATTGCAACGACGTTTAATCGGCCCATCGGCCCCGGATACGATCGAGTACTTCATCTAACTCCCAACGACGCTAACGCTCTTTTAAGCAATCCCACAGGCATGCCGCTACTATACTCAGCAATTCAAAACTGCTTTGCGGATGGCCATAAGATGGCAGTAGCCAAATGCAAGCGCAACCTGACCGTGCAATTATCCACAATCTTTACGATAATTTCTGGCGCATTGTACAATCAAGCCAGGCGGGCGCGGCGCGACAAGGTCCAGGCAAGCCTCCCGTGCAGACAATGGAAGAACAAGGAAGCGTGCCGGGATATTGCGGCGCGAGGTTTTGCGACTGCGGATGTAGGATAGTGTCATGAAATTCGGCTATGCGTGGACCTTCGTCAACAAGCTGCGCGGCGGGACGCCAGCGCCACCTCCGGAAAAGCGAACCCCGGCATTACCGCGCCTGCCGGCGTGCCGCGCACTGTCCCGCCAGATTGGCAAGGGCATCTTCCGCGCCATGCTTGCAGTCTTCCGCACTGGACGCCGCCAGCATCTTGCGTTTGGCGGACATGCCCTTAGCCCAGGCGTTCCACACCCGGCGGCCCAGCAAAAACGGCACAACCGCTGGTCATACCCGCCTCCCGCGCGCAAAACAGGCCTTGAAACTATGGATTGGGCAGCGCTTACCGCGCGGTGCGCGCCGGCTTGCTTGCGGAATCCGGATTGGGCCGCCTCACCCCAGACACCCGGCAGCCAGCCTCAGATTTCGCCTCTTAGCGTTTCGCGCAACCGCAAGCCGTCCGCTCAATTAACCGCGCATGGGCACGAACCGCAGTTGCCGCCGCCTTCGCATGCCGGCGCGCCCGCGTTGCTGCCGCCCTTGGCCGGGTCGGCGATGAGCGAAAGCTGGCGCTTCAGATCCTTGCTATCGCAGGACGGGCAGGAGGGCTTCTCGCTGGAAGAGCGGACCAGCTTCTCGAACTGGTGCCCGCAAGCATTGCAATCGTAACGGTAGAGCGGCATTGTTCTGTCCCCGTTCAATGGAAATTCTCCGGGATAGAAATGCAATGGAAAGCCGGCGCGCGCAAGAGGCGGCGTTTGGTGGCTCGCGCTCGTTAAGTGACCGTTCGTTTCGCGTATGTTGCCACTATATTAGAAGTTCAAGTGGTGAAAGCCATGAGGCGAGAGTACCGATGCCGGGCGCTGGGGCGGACCAGCTCGTAGGAGCGATAAAGGCCGGTAATGCGGCTGGAGCAAAGGGACTGGGTCAAGCGGCTGCAAGATTGTCTACTGCAAAGATGGAAGACGCACCGGAACGCACGAGCATACCAAGTTTACTTTCCTTGGGTATGAGTTCCGGGGCCGCTATGTGAAGGGCGGCAAGACAGGCAAACTGTTTACCGGCTTCACGGCGGCGGTCAGCCCTGCGGCTCTTACGGCGATGCGCCAGAAGGCGCGCCGCTTGAACTACCGGAATCGCACGGACCTCAGCCTTCAGGACATCGCCTCGAAGCTCAATCCCATTCTCCGTGGATGGATTGCGTACTTTGGGCGGTTCGAGCCTTCGGCTTTGGGTCCGCTATTCAGGTATATCGACATGTCGCTGGTTGCCTGGGCGAAGAGGAAATACAAGCGGTTCCGTGAAAGCAAGACGAGGGCGGGACTCTTCATTATCGAGGTCTTCCAGAAATGCCCAAAGCTCTTCGCGCATTGGAAACTCGGGATGGCTGGTGCGTTTGCTTGATGGGAGCGGTGTGAGTTGAGAACTCACGCACCGCTCTGCGAGAGGCTGCGGGTGAAACTCCTGCGGCCTACTATCCCAATATAGACGAATATTTGAGGTTTACCTTGATGTAGATCGCTGCCATCGAGTTTCGTGTTACATTTCAAATGGTTACGGTTTAATATTTCCTCAAGACTTCTCTTCTATATTGATTTAAGATCGAAAAGCACCCGTCTGGCTCTCTGAATGGAGGCCGGGCACGGGCGGGAGAGTTAACATGGCGTACCGTAAGGCTCGCGGCTGACGGCCATCAGTCCCCGGCGGCGCCGCGCATTTCCTGCAGGGCTTCCGCCATCTGCGCGATGAGGACGCGGGCGGCGGCGGCTGGATCGCTTGCCTGGGTGATGGGCCGGCCTACCACAATGTAATCCGCGCCCGCACGCAGCGCTTCGCCTGGGGTCGCGGTGCGCGCCTGGTCGTCGCCCACGACGGCTTGGCCGCTTCCCGGCCGGATGCCTGGACACACCACGGCGAGCTTATCTCCGAAGGCCGCCTTAAGGCTGTTAGCTTCCAAGGGCGAGGAGACCACGCCATCGAAGCCCGCATCGGCGGCAAACCGTGCGCGCCGCTGCACCAGCCCGGCCGGAGACAAGGAGATGCCCTGCGCGCCGAGGCTGTCCGGCGCAGCGCTTGTGAGCAGCGTTATGCCGAGCAATTTGAGGCTGGAGCCTGCCCGGCCGCGGACGGCGGCGGCAAGCGTTTGCGGGTCTTGCGCATGTACCGTGAGGAACGTAGCCCCCAGCGCTGCCACCCGCGCCGTGGCCCGCTCGACCGTGTTGCCGATATCGAAAAGCTTTGCGTCCACGAACACACGCGTGCCCCCGGCCGCGAGCCTGCGGGCAAGCTCGACCCCGCCCGCGAACAGCAGCTCCAGCCCGATCTTGGCGACCGCGCCCGGGGTTTCGAGCCGCTGCCAGAACGCCAGGGCCTCGCCCGCGTCCGGCATATCGAGCGCCACGATCAGCCGGCGCTCCGCTTCGGTTTCAATCGATGGCATGTGCGATTGCCTTTGTTCTTCAGCATGTTGGACCTGCGAGCCATACAGCGCACATTACCCCTCACCCTGTCCCTCTCCCAACAAGCTAGCCTTGGCGAGCTTGCCGGTCGAGTGTCCGCATTCGCAAGCGAATGCGGATGGGGAGAGGGGACGCCCTCGCAACCGCTGCGGCGGAACTCCCTCTCCTTACAGGAGAGGGCTGGGGTGAGAGGTGATGCACTTTGTCCATGGCGCATCCTCACCGATATCCGGTACTAGCATATAGAGCGGTCCGCAAGACGCGCCGTTCTGACCGGCGCCTACGCCGCCTTGGCCATCGCCGTGACCTTCTCCCAGGCGGACTTACGGACGATGTCAAGGGGAGCTTGAAACCAGTGCCGTCAGGTGAGCAGCCGCGCCGCCCTGCCGGGAGTTTCGAGAAGCTTTACTGCCTTCTTGTCAAAGGAGACGAAAAGGTCCGCGCCGAGCCAACTCCCCTCGAAGGCGATAACACTATCGGCAAAGTCGCCACCGGCATCGAGCAATTCCAGTCCGGCTTCGACTGCGGGGCGGTTCATGCTGATATTGTCTGCGTTCATCAAACATCGGATCGTTTTGGCAATCTCGGACGCCGGGATTCTATAGGCTCGCGACAAAACCCAAACCAGTTCGCAGAGAGCCGGGATTGTGAGCGCGACCGTCTCCGCATTCGCCAGCATTTTGGGCCGCCAAGCTTTGCGTCTCGCTGTCCCCTACGATTGCACGAACAAGCACATTCGTATCGGCGGCGATCTTCACAGCTCTCCCGCCCAGCCCTTCGCGGCGATCTCGTTCATCTCCTCGATGGAGATGCAGGCTTGCCCGGGCCGCTTCAGGGAATTGAAAACGCCGGAGATCTTACCCGCTGGCCGCTCGGCCCTGACCTCAATCCGGCCGTCGGGCAGCTTTTCGACCGTAAGCTTCTCGCCCGGCTCAACGCCCAGATGTTCCAGCAGATCCTTGCGAAGGGTGATTTGGCCTTTGGCCGTAACAGTCAGCGTGCTCATAGTACGAATGCAAGGGAAAAGCGCCTTACATGCAAGCAGAGGGAGCCGAGGCTGGCGTTGCCGGATAAGCCCGCGCGTACATGGAACAAAGCCCTTCCTAGCTTAATTTTTGCGCGGCCCCGCTTCAACCCAGGAGCTTCATGAAGTTGCGTTTGCGGCCGAAGCGTGCCTTGAGTTCCAGGACATAGGCCGCCTGCTCAGCCTTGCTTCGCAAGCCCGCCATGCGGGCGACGAGTTTCACCGCTTCCTCGTAAGCCGGATTGCCCCCGCTATCCACAAGCTGAGCCACGCGCCCGGCGTAGACTTCAATGGCCTCGCCCGGATGCGCTGCCTCGCTCGCCATCGCGAGGGATTCCTTCACGCCCATCGATGCGCCGTGCCGGCGCACGGTTGCCCAGGCCGCCTCGTGCTGCCTTTCCTCCATCAGGACGCGGACAAGAAGATCGGCCGGGAAATGCCAGCGCGAAAGCTTTTCATCGGCCGCCCGCGCTTCCAGGAATTTCACCGCCCGCTCGCGCGCGGCTTTGCCGCCAAGCTTGCCCAACCGCTGGTAAAACTCAAGGTTCGGCGACTTTTCGAACGCACGCCACAGCTGCGCCTCCGCGTCCGCCTTCCGGCCGGCCTTGGATAGCAGATCGGAGGCAAAGAAAAGAAGCCGCTCATCCGCCCGCCCGTCCTCGAATAGCCACAGCCCTTCTTCGGCCCATTTGAGGGCTTCCTCCTTCCGGCCCTGTGAGAGGCAGAACTCGGCGAGTTGATAGTAGCTCCAGGACGACGAAAGATCCTTGGCACGAAGGGCGATGCGGGCATCGGTGTCGCCGTCGCGCCCGGCGAAGAAGTCGAGGATACCCGATCAGCCGGCTGTAATCGCTGGAATACTCGTATTTTACTTTGGGTCTGGCCGGGCGCGGGGGCAGTTTTTCCCAGGCAGCGGCAGCAAGGCGGCGATATTCGGCAAGCCCCTCGTCCCCAAGCACCTCCGCGTAACGCTGCACAGCGTGGTGGAACGTATCGTAGCCGTCCTTCATTTCGCGGGCGAAGATATCGTGGGCAAGTTCCACGGGGCAGGGCCGGGAGGAGCGGGCCGCGGCCAAATGGATATCGCGCGCACGCTCAAGCAAAGCGCCGCAATGGCCGTTGGAATCGTCAATGCTGTTCAGGGCATTCTCGATCCGGTCGATTGCCTGCACCGCGAGCCTCAGCGCGATATCGGCGCGAGCATCCGAAGCAAGGCCGGCGACGGCCTCAAGCGCCTCGTCCACCCCCTCCGCCCAGCTTGCCGCCTCGCGCCATTCCACAAAGCCGCCCGTGCGCGTCGCGGCGTCGATGCCCTTGCGTAAACGCGCTTCCAAGGTCTTGTCACTGCCGCGAGTGGCCGCCGCCATATCGAGCTTGCGGAACAAAGCCGGGTCGCGCTCCGCCATCTCCACGATCATTTCAACAAGCGCATCGGCGCCCTTGGCCTTCAGATAATCGCGAATGCGGGTGAGCGTGCCGGCGCCTTCGGCTTCCGCGCCGCTACCTTCTTCGTTGGCGGCCAGCGCGGCGGCCACCATGTGCTTGCAGAAGCCCGAGTCCTCGAACGCCGGACAGGAGCACTCGCCGTCGATCTTCTTGCCGCGCCCTGTCAGCGCGACACGGTAATCCTCGGTGCCCGAGACCGTACCCAGCACCCGTTTGGGCTCGATGGCGAGAAGTTGCACCGAGCCACCGCGAAAATAGGCCTCGCCACGCGCGAATACCTTCTCGCCGGCGATCTCGCGCACCGTGTCAACGTCGAAGCGGGGCGCGTCTTTGGATTTTGGCTTTGGCGGTTTCATATGGGCGGCCGCAGCAGGTCATAGGTTTCGATTGCGTGCAAGGCTTCTTCAAGCGTGACGGAATGATAGACGGGCCACCATTGTCCCGTATACCTATGCGCCATCACGTTGAAATGGAATTCCGAGCCTCCCGGCGCATGATCCAGGCGCGCGAAGCCGTCCTCGAACTCCTCGCCGGCGTTGTCGGGGAAGCCCGAGCGCCAGCGCATGAGGAAGCTGTATTTGCTCCCGCGCCACTTGCCGGACATGTCCACCGGATAGTTGAATTGCGTGGGCCGGATCTCCGGGAGGTATTTGGGTTTCAAGACCTCGGCGATGAGGCGCCCGCATTTGGCCGCGATGTCCGCCTTGGCCTCCGGCGTGAGCGCCTTCGCCCATACCCACTCGACCTTCCGCTTCGGCTTAGCTTTTGAAGGTGCCATTGCTTCCTTCCTTAATTGCTCACGCATAAACGTATTTTGTCTCGCTGTCAGGCTCGCGCCGCCGGCTTATCCCCACTCCCATTCGATGAGGATTGGAGGCCGCGCCGATGCCCGCATTCACGTGAACGGGTTTATCAGCCTGACGCCCGTGCCCGCGAAATCGGCGGTGTTGCGCGTCACAACCGTCAGATCGTTCACGAATGCGATGGCCGCGATCTGCTTGTAGAGTTCATGCGCCGGGTCTGGCCCCCGTAAATGCCCCCAGACCTGAGCGGCGTCCGCGTCGAAGGGCAGAATATTCTCGCCGCATTGATGAACGGCCGTCAGCCACATCTCAAGCAGTTTCACTTGGTCCGCATCTCCCCGGCGGCGAATGAGTTCGATGCCCCGGCGGAACTCGCCCATCGGCTGCGGATATTGCTCTGGATCGCCACGGCGCGTTCCGCGCTTCGCGATGATGGGCAGCGTCCCGGAAAATGGCCGGAACTTACGGCGAACACCGCGCCCCCGTGCGCCTCCTCTGGAGCGGCCAAGCATAGGCCAGCGCCGACGGAACGGGAACCCGCACAACCTGGGCGGCATCGGCAAGCTGGCTGGAAAAAAAGCGGCATCTGCCCCCGTCTTTCATGCCCGCCGTATTCGCCCCCAATCCAGCGGCGGCAAGGCCGGATGTGGCGCGCGCGGCACATCCGGTTTGACCTTCGTCAGATGCAGGGGCTGCGGCAGTGGCATGGCGCGAAAAGTTGCAGTATGCCCATTAACGAGCCGGTTATTGAAGGCCGAAAGTTCCGGGAAATACATAGGAGCGATTCGGGAAATTCAGTATTTCCAACCCTGCAAAGCAGTGCTGTTCGATAGGCGCGGGATTGGAGGAGATATAAACATGATTGCAAACTTGAACGAGGCCATGCCAACCGTCGCAGCCGAACACTCGCAGTGCGGCATGGAGCCGGATTTTGTCATCCAGCGCTATTCGCCCGATGTGCACATCTGGCGCGATTGGGATTGCGCTTACACGCGATCGGAGGCCGATAACCTCCTCGCCTCCTATGCGCGGCGCCACAGGGCGGAAGGACTCGATTGGCGCATCGCCAAAATCGTGTACGCCGAGGCGGAGCCACCGCTGGACCAAGCCACCACCGATGTAGCGGAATGTCATTGCGAAGGGCATTAGCCCCCGAGCGATCCAGACGGCAATTCGCGTGCGAGCCTCCGATATAGATCGCCCAAAGTTTTGACCGGGTGAACCGGCCGGCCGGAACGATTATGAACCGCATCACCGGCGGCGGCGCCTCGCAACAGTGTTTGCGCGAGGCGCCTTGTTTGGGCGGGCCGTTTTAGAAGCTCAGCCGCGACGCGAGCACGACATGCGGCAGCGCGCGCACCTTGGCGATTACGCCATCCTCCACGCGCTCGTCGACGCTCACCAGCGCGATGGCCTTGCCGCCCAGTTCCTCGCGCCCGAGGTTGAACGTCGCGATGTTCACGCCCTCGCTGCCGAGCAGCGTGCCCAGCGCGCCGATATGGCCTGGCTTATCCGCATTCTCCGTATAGAGCATGTGGGGCGAGAATTCCGCGTCCATGGAGATTTTGTTGATCTGGATGAGGCGCGGCTTGCCGTCGGAGAACACCGTGCCGCCAATCGCGCGCTCGCCATTCGCCGTCTTGAGCGTCACGCGCATATAGGTCTCGTAGGCGCCTTCCTGGCCGCGGCGCACTTCCTCGATCTGGATGCCGCGCTCTTTGGCGACGGCTGGCGCCGAGACCATGTTGACGTCCTGCAGCAGCGGCCTGAGCGCACCGGCAACGGCGGCGGAGGTGAGCGCCCTGGTGTTCAGCTCAGCCACGTCGCCCGCATATTCGAGCCGAATCATGCTGGGAGCCGCTTCGACGAGCTGGCCCGCGAAGGAGCCGAGGAGTTCGGCGAGCTTCACGAAGGGCTTGAGCTTCGGCGCTTCTTCCGCGCTGATCGATGGGAAGTTGACCGCGTTCGAGATGGCGCCCTGCAGCAGGTAATCCGCCATCTGCTCGGCGACCTGAAGCGCCACGTTTTCCTGCGCCTCGCCAGTGGCGGCGCCCAGATGTGGCGTGCAGATCACGTTCGCCAGGCCGAACAGCGGGTTCTCCTTGGCTGGCTCGACCTCGAACACATCGATGGCAGCGCCTGCGACGTGGCCGGCCTTGATGGCCTCGGCAAGTGCGGCTTCGACGATCAGCCCGCCGCGCGCGCAGTTCACGATGCGCACGCCCTTCTTCATGGAGGCGATCGACTCCGCGTTGATGATGTTGCGGGTCTTCTCCGTCATCGGCGTATGCAGCGTGATGAAGTCGGCGCGGCGGAACAACTCGGGCAGATCGACCTTCTCAACGCCCAGGTCAAGCGCGCGCTCGGGGCTCAGGAACGGATCGAAGGCGATGACCTTCATCTTGAGGCCTTGCGCGCGGTCGGCGACGATGGAGCCGATATTGCCGCAGCCGATGATGCCGAGCGTCTTCGCCGTCACCTCGACGCCCATGAAGCGCGATTTCTCCCATTTGCCGGCCTGGGTGGAGCGGTCGGCCTCGGGAAGCTGGCGGGCGAGCGCCATCATCATGGCAATGGCGTGCTCGGCGGTGGTGATGGAATTGCCGAACGGCGTGTTCATGACGATGATGCCGCGCGCCGTTGCCGCCGGAATGTCGACATTGTCGACGCCGATGCCGGCGCGGCCCACCACCTTGAGGTTGCCCGCCTTGGCGAGAACTTTCTCCGTGACCTTGGTGGCGGAGCGGATGGCGAGGCCGTCATACTGGCCGATGATCTCGGCGAGCTGGTCCTTGTCGAGGCCGGTCTTGGTGTCGGTCACGATGCCGCGATCCGTGAAAATGGCGGCGGCGGCGGGTGAAAGCTTGTCCGCGATGAGAACGCGAGGAGCTGTCATGGGGGTATCCCTATTTCGAACGGGGTGAAAATGGAGCCCCTCTCACTCTGTCTCTCTCCCCAAGGGGGAGAGAGGACCCTCGAACATCCGCTGCCGAAAATTCAAGCGTTCCTTCTCCCCTTGGGGAGAAGGACAGGATGAGGGGGTCTTGCCTAAGCCGCTTGGGCGAGGCCAGTCTTGGCGGCTTCGAAGGCCCAGTCGAGCCAGGGCAGCAGCCCTTCGAGGTTGTAATCCTCGACCGTGGCGCCGGCCCAGATGCGCAGGCCCGCGGGCGCGTCGCGGTAAGCGCCGATGTCCAGCGCGACGCCCTCCTTATCGAGGATCGACGCGATCTGCTTGGCAACCGCCGCCTGCGCTTCGGGAGTGGCGATCTCGGGATCGACGATCTTGAGGCAGACGGAGGTGTTCGAGCGCGTGGCCGGATCGTGGGCCAGGAAATCGACCCAAGGCGTGCGCTCAACCCAGCCGGCGATGACCTTGAAGTTGGCGTTCGAGCGCGCCTGCAACGCCTGCAAGCCGCCCAAGTCCTTCGCCCAGCGCAGCGCGTCGAGATAGTCTTCAACGCAGAGCATGGACGGCGTGTTGATGGTCGAGCCCTCGAAAATGTCGCGGTTGACCTTGCCGCCCTTCGTCATGCGGAAGATCTTGGGCATCGGCCAGGACGGCGTGTAGCTCTCAAGCCGGGCCACCGCGCGCGGCGACAGGATGAGCATGCCGTGTTGCCCCTCGCCGCCGAGCACCTTCTGCCAGGAGAAAGTGATAACGTCGAGCTTCGTCCAGTCGAGTTCCTGCGCGAAGGCGGCGGAGGTGGCATCGCAGAACGTCAGCCCCTCGCGCTCAGCCGGAATCCAATCGGCGTTGGGCACCCGGACGCCCGAGGTCGTGCCGTTCCAGGCGAAGACCACGTCGTTCTTGAAATCGGCCTTGGAAAGATCGGGCAGCGAGCCGTAAGGCGCGTCGAATACGCGCACATCCGGAAGCTTGAGCTGCTTGGTGATGTCGGTGGCCCAGTCCTTGCCGAAGCTCTCCCAGACGAGCACATCGATGCCGCGCGCGCCGAGCATGGACCACATGGCCATCTCGAAGGCGCCGGTATCGGAGCCCGCGACGATGCCGATCAGGTAATCGGCCGGTACGCCCAGAACCGCGCGCGTCTCGTCGATGGCGAGCTTGAGGCGGGCCTTGCCGGGTTTCGCCCGGTGCGAGCGGCCTAAGAATGCGGTTTTGAGATTTTCGACGGAATAGCCGGGGCGCTTTGCGCAGGGGCCAGATGAAAAATGCGCCACATGGGGGCGCACAGCAGGCTTTTGAGCCGTCATTGCGGTCTACCCTCTCAGATAGTTGCCTCCCGGTGGGGGGAGGTGTCCCGCCGCCGCGTATAGGAGCGCCCCAGCTACGAGTCAACAGGAAACGCTGGTACACAAGGATTGACGCCGGATTCTCTAAACTAAGCCTTTGCTGTGCCGCGCAACTTTTCGGAACGAACCCCTTTTGCCAATTCTGGTTAATTGTTTCGCTCAATGCGGCCATTCTCTCCAGCAATGGGAGAGGGCAGGGTGAGGGGAGCAAGGCTAGGACACTCCGGAGGAAAGCTTGCCCCGTCATTGCGACGGCGAGCGCAGCGCGGCCGGAAGCGATCCAGAAATTGGAAGCACAGCGCCGGCATCTGGATCGCTATGGCCGCCTCGCGATGACGCCGTTGTGCGTCAGAATTTCCGGCGGGGCGTACTAGCGGGAGCCTTCCGGCAGCCGCTATTCGCCACGCATAGCCCTGCCGCCGCCGGCGCCCGATGCGTCGAGCGCGGTCTTGGACAATGCGTCGAGGTCCCGCGCGATGCGGAATCCAAGGGCTGGCGAGCGCGCATCGGCGGACTCCCTGGCTCTTCCCGCAAGCCGCCTGCCCCCGAACTCCCCGCCGGCAGCAGAAACGCCGCGGACGACGCGATAGGCGCAATCTCCACCGCCTCCGGAAAGCCAGGGTGCCGCGTCCTGCGGCGCCTGCGCGTAATTTGGATGCCAGCAGTCCTCGACCCATTCCAGCAGATTGGCCGGCAGCGGATGCACGCCCCATGCGTTCGGCTTCGTCTCGCCGAGCTGTTTCAATCCAGCGCCTCCGAGTCGGAGAACGTTCGAAACGCCGCCGCGCCCCGCCGGCCCGTCGAGCTTCAGACCGGGATCGGTGGCCTTGCCCGCATGTGCCATGTACTCCCACTCGGCCTCGCTCAGAAGCCGGTAGTGGCGGCCCGAACTTTTGGACAGCCACTCAACGTAGGTCTTGGCGTCGAACCACGAAACTCTCGTCGCGGGAACACCCGGCCCGGCGGACAGGTATGAGGCGAGGATCGGCCGGCATATTCCGGCATCGACGCAGGCCCGCCAGTTCTCTGCCGAAATGCCGTGCTTCGAGACCGCAAACGGCTTGTGGACATTAATTCTGTGCGCGGGGCCTTCCTCCGGCCGGTAGCCGGAACTCTCCGGGCGCGACCCCATCAGCGTCTGCCCGCCAGGGACCGTAACCATTTCGGGGCAGCTTGCACAGTCCGAGAAGCTCTCCCTCAAGCCGCCGCCGGGACGCAGCCTCAAAACCGTCTCGGTCGCCCGGGCGCCGGTTGCCACATCCAAGGTGCCGTCCGGCTTTGCGGGGCCACCCGCTGCCGGAACGGCTGGCGCGGCAGAAGCGACGGGCTCTTGCGGCCGGGCGCTGCTGGCAAGCTGCCTTGCCTGGTCCTCCTTCAAAGTCGCGATGCGCGCCCATATCAGGTTCGCTATTTCTGGCCGGGAGGCAAGGGCCGCCGCTTCGGAAAGCTCCTCGATGGCGGTCCAGGAATTCACGAACGAAACGAGCTTGTAGATGAAAACGCCGTCCGGGTCCGAACTCGCCTGGCTTTCCAGGGAAAGCACGTCCCTGGCGAACTGGGAGCGCGGAGCCCGCACTTGCCGGGAGTGATCCATGACCGCGCTGCCGTCACTCGCCGCAGGGGCAACAGGCGATGCGGCCGGGCCGGGCTCCTGCAGTGCAACTCTGCTTCGATCTCCGGCCGCGAACGGTTCGCCGGAGTCTGGCGCTGGCGCCAAGCGCGGGCTGCCGGTGTCCATTGAATAAGGGGCCGCCGCCCTGGCTGGCGCCGCTTGGCGCATCTCCACGGATGGGGCGGGCTGCGGGGCCTGCGGCTGCGGCTGAACTCTGGTGATTCTCAGGGAGTCCTGGCTCTTTGGCGCACTCCGCCCCGCACGATCCAGAAAAAACAGGGCGCTGATCGCTGCGCCGGCGAGGAGAAGGCCCAATGTGAGCCCCAGGGCGAAAGCGCCCGGAGGCTTGCCCTTTGCCTCGACGCGGGTGAGCTGGCGCGAGGCCCTGAGATCCTCGTCGTAAGCCTCGCGGCGCTCCGCGTCCTTCAGCGTATCGTAGGCTTCGGAAAGTAAATTGAACTCGCGATGCGCCTGATCGCGCTCGCTCGCCGGCTTGCTATCGGGGTGCAGCTCCTTTGCGCGCGCACGAAAAGCCCGCCGGATTTCGGCCTCTGGCGCGTTCGCAGGCACGCCAAGTATTGCATAATAATCCCGCTCGTCTTCCATCGCCCCAACGGCCCACCCGCCGCATACTCATATATTATGCCCGAAGGCGTTTGTTTTATATTGTGCCCAGCGCCCAATCTTAGACAAAGATGCGGCTATATTGCGGCATTAAACTGCAACCGTAGGTCGCATAGCTTACGAACTCTATTTATGCGTTCCTGTTTTAGGCGGCTGAGTACTACTCATAATTTTAGGGCATTCCTTTTGCACGAAGCGGTTTACCTCGCGGACCAGATCGCCCTCGAAAAGGCCGAAATTCCGTTCGAGCGCCGCCGCCGTCCAGACCGCACCCTTTATCAGAGCTGAGCCCTCAATGTCATTCATATGCACCCCCCCATGAGCGACTGCGCCATCTTTGAATTCAAGCTCGGGCGCGAGTGTGGCACGGATGCTATATTTCTCCTCGCCGATATCGCAAGCAATTGGCTGTTTGCCGATCTTGAGCTTGTACTGGTGCAAGGTCAGGGCCGCGACGAGATCGGCTCGCTTGGCGTCAAGCTTGGCGGTGCACCTCGCCGAGCCGAACCCCCAAGACAGGTGCTTGTAGGCCGCGCCCTTTTGTATGTCCTCTTTCTGCCAGGTCTTCTCCAGGTCGCAGGTCAAATCCGGCCCCTTCGCATCTTTGGAAATGATGACGGCGCAAAGCTGCTTCGCGCACTGAGCGAGCTTTTCCTTTTCCGCTGCGTCATCGGCCTGGGCGGAATCGCATAAGCCGAGCACCAGGATCGCGCCGCATAATGCTGGCCGGGTGTAATCGATCATAACCCCTAATACATCCCCGTTGGTGGACGTGCATTCGATCTTAAGTACCATGCCCTGAAGAACTTACAACGCTTGGCGTCAACGCAAATTTGTGCAAAATACCGTTACGGCGGTTGAGCCGGAAGGCGCGATGGGGGAAGAAACAGGCACAAACAAAGAACATGGATATGGACATCCATGTCCCAACCTGCCGCAATTTCGTAACACCGATGAATTAATTCATCGATCCCGCCGTTTTCCTGCAGACCCGCATGACAAATTTTCTAACCTAAGCTCCATTCACACCAAAGGCTCATGATCACAATCTCCTCCACGCGGGAGGCCGAGGGCGAACCTGGAGTTGCCCTTACCCACGAAACCGTGAAGAAGTTTAGAAGTCTGGGCGCCAAGTTTCATGAAGCCCGGTTCGCCGGCCGTGGACGCAAAAAGCGAGGGGAGGCGCAGGCGTAGGGCGGGAATACCACAGAACGATGTTCGATCACTACACCCAGTGCAAGAACGTCTTCATGAGTTTGACCGATACCAGGGTAGGCTTCTACTAGGGTATCTTATTTCTTTCCGGCCAGGCGGCCGGAGGGCCATTCACCAGTGCGCGGTGTTCACGTCATCCCCCAGCGTCTCCTTCAACAGTTTGTATCGGGGGCTTGGTGTGCGTCGCGCCCATTTTTTGACTGTGAGGCGGCGATGGGCATGACCATTGGAGTTCCCAAGGAAATATTTCCGGGCGAGCGGCGCGTTGCGGCCGTTCCGGAAGTTGTTGAAAAGCTGATTAAGCTCGGTTTTGCGGTAACGGTGGAAAGCGGGGCCGGCGATGGCGCCAATTTCGCCGATGACGCCTATGTGACAGCAGGTGCGTCGATTGCAGCCAGCGCGGCCGGATCTGTGGTCCACGGCGGATATCGTATTCAAGGTGCGCGCGCCGTCCACGGACGAAGTGGCGCTCATGAAAGAGGGCACCACGCTCATTTCCTTCATCTGGCCGGCGCAGAACCCGGAGCTGATGCAGCAACTCGCGGCCCGCAAGGTGACGGTATTGGCCCTGGACTCGCTGCCGCGCCAGTTATCCCGCGCTCAGAAAATGGACGCGCTGACCTCCATGGCTGGCATTGTGGGCTACCGCGCCGTGATCGAGGCCGCTCACCATTTCGGCCGCTTCTTCACCGGTCAGATCACCGCCGCGGGCAAGGTTCCACCGGCCAAGGTGTTCATTGCCGGTGCCGGCGTCGCCGGTCTTGCAGCCTTGGGCACGGCCGCGAGCCTTGGCGCCATCGTGCGCGCCAATGACACCCGCGCCGAAGTGGCCGATCAGGTCAAGTCCATGGGCGGCGAGTTCGTCAAGGTGGACTACGAGGAAGAGGGCTCGGGCGGCGGCGGCTACGCCAAGGTCATGAGCGAGGGTTTCCAGGCGGCCCAACGCGAGATGTACGCCAAGCAGGCCAGGGAGGTGGACATCATCATCACCACGGCCCTGATCCCCGGCAAGCCGGCACCCAAGCTCATCACTGCCGAAATGGTGCAGTCGATGAAGCCCGGCAGCGTGATCGTCGATCTTGCCGCGGAGCAAGGCGGCAACTGCGAGCTGACCGTACCGGGCGAGGCGGTGGTGCGCCATGGTGTGACCATCGTTGGCTTTACCGATCTGCCGAGCCGCCTTTCCAGGCAGTCTTCCACGCTTTACGCGAACAATCTCCTGCGCGTGACGGAAGAGCTGTGCAAGACCAAGGACGGCGTCATCGATGTCAACATGGACGATGACGCGATCCGCGGCCTCACGGTCATCAAGTCCGGCGAGATAACCTGGCCGCCGCCGGCGCCGAAGATTCCCGCGGCAGCCGCCAAACCCGCGGCCGCGAAACCCGCGCGTGGCGGAGAAGAAAGGCGGGCACGGCCATGGCGGCGGCGGGCAATCGTCCGCCTCGCAGCTTGCGGTGACGGCCGGCATCGGCGCAGCCGTGTTCCTGCTTCTGGGCCTGCTACGCTCCGGCGGCGTTCATCGGCCACTTCACCGTGTTCGCGCTGGCTTGCTTCGTCGGCTACATGGTGGTGTGGAACGTGACGCCCGCGCTGCATACACCGCTGATGAGCGTGACCAACGCCATTTCCTCCATCATCGCCATCGGCGCATTGGTACAAATCGCGCCTCCCTCGGTGGGCGCGCGTACCGGCACGCTCATTGGCATTCTCGCGATCGTCAGCATCGCGCTAACCGCAATCAACATGTTCGGCGGCTTCGCGGTGACGCGGCGCATGCTGGCGATGTTCCGCAAGTAAGGAGACGGATATGCTTCCCGATAGCCTCGTTTCGATCTCCTATCTCGGCGCCGCGATCCTGTTCATCATGAGCCTCGGCGGCCTCTCCAACCCCGAAACCGCACGCCGCGGCAATTGGTTCGGCATTTTCGGCATGGGCATAGCCGTGCTGGCCACCGTGTTCGGTTCGCGCGTGGCGCCTCCCGGCCTGCCATACATTGTCGCCGCCATGGCCGTTGGCGGCAGCATTGGCCTCTACGCCGCCAAAAAAGTGCAGATGACGCAAATGCCGGAGCTGGTCGCGTTGATGCACAGCCTCGTCGGCCTTGCCGCCTGCGCCGTGGGGTTTGCCAGCTATATCGATACGTCCGTGACCTTCACGGGGGCGGACAAGGCGGTCCACGAGATCGAAATCTATCTCGGCATCCTCATCGGCGCCGTGACGTTTTCCGGCTCGGTCATCGCTTTCGGCAAGCTGTCCGCCAAGATCGGCGGCAAGCCTGTGCTGCTGCCAGGGCGCCACTTGATAAACCTCACCGGGCTTCTGATCGTGATCGCCGCTGGATATGTGTTCGTATCGCCGGAAGGTTTCTCCCACGCCTTCGGCATGCCCGCTGAGAAAGCGGCCATGGGCGCGCTTCTCATCATGACGGCGCTCTCGCTGGCCTTCGGCGTGCATATGGTGATGGCAATCGGCGGCGCGGACATGCCCGTGGTGGTGTCGATGCTGAACAGCTATTCAGGCTGGGCAGCCGCGGCAACCGGCTTCATGCTCTCTAACGACCTCTTGATCGTGACCGGCGCGCTGGTCGGCTCTTCGGGCGCGATCCTCTCCTACATTATGTGCAAAGCCATGAACCGCGGATTCATCGCCGTGATCGCGGGCGGTTTCGGCACCGGCGGCGGCGCGGTGGCGGCCCCCGGAGCGGCAGGCCCGCAGGGCGAGGTCAATCCGATAAGCGCGGAAGAGACCGCCGAACTGCTCAATGAAGCCCGCAACGTCATCATCGTTCCGGGGTACGGCATGGCGGTGGCGCAGGCTCAGCACACGGTAAACGAAATCACCCAGAAGCTGCGTGCCAAGGGCGTCAACGTGCGCTTCGGCATCCACCCGGTGGCGGGCCGCATGCCAGGGCACATGAATGTGCTCCTTGCCGAAGCCAGGGTGCCCTACGACATCGTGATGGAAATGGACGAGATCAACGATGACTTCCCCAACACCGATGTTGCCATCGTGATCGGTGCGAACGACATCGTCAACCCGGCCGCCCAGGACGATCCCACGAGCCCCATCGCCGGCATGCCGGTGCTGGAAGTGTGGAAGGCCAAGACTTCGATCGTGATGAAGCGCTCGATGGCCTCCGGTTACGCCGGCGTCGACAATCCGCTGTTCTACAAGGAGAACAACCGGATGCTGTTCGGCGACGCCAAGAAAATGCTGGACGAAGTGTCGAAGCACGTCGGCTGACATCGAGCCTGAATGACAGGGCATAAGTCTCTCCGGTGTGCAGGCGCATGCGGGAGCGGCTTCCGAGGAAATTGTGAAGTCGATGTAGTTGCAACCGTCCGCGAACGGAATTCACCGGCTTTGGTGCAAATTCGTCGCGGCGGGTCATGAAATAGGCAGGGCCGTCACTTGCCAGCCAAGAAAGCGTGCTCTACTTCTTGGGTGGCGTAGAAATCTTTCGTTAACCGTAGGGGGTCCACATGGGCTGGCTTCTTTGGCTTATCGGCGTCGCTATCGCCGTGGTCGTTGGACTGAGCGTTTTCGGCATCTACGATGTGCCGTATTTGGTTCCGCAGATTAAGGCGTATTCGGACGGCGCGGTTAAGGCGCTCTTTCTCGCTCTCGGCCTGATCGCTCTTTCGAAATTGGTTGGCTGATAGGCGAACGGCAGCATAGCTGCGATGCGAATTAAACCGTCCCTGCTCGCTAAGGTTGGCAGGGGCGGTTTTTTGCTTCAACCTGTGACTCAGAGACTTGCCTGACGTCTCTCCCCGAACCCCCGCGGAGGATAGCGCCATGGACGGCCAATTTCTGATCCAGCTCGCCGTTTTTCTGGGCGTGGCGACGTTCGCCGGCCCCATCGCGCGGATGCTCAAGCTCGGCTCCATCCTGGGCTATCTCCTGGCGGGCGCGTTCATCGGGCCTTACGGCGCGGCAACATTCCTCGGTATTTCCTCTTCCGATCCGGAAACGCTACGGCACACAGCCGAGCTTGGCGTGGCCATGTTCCTGTTTCTGGTCGGCCTGCAACTGCGGCCCAAGCGCCTTTGGAAGATGCGGGGCGCGGTGTTCGGGGTGGGCTCCGTACAACTCGCCGTGAGCGGCGTTCTGCTGGCGGGCCTGATCTTCTGGCTTGCCCCTCGGGCCGGGCTCTCCTTTCCGAAAGCGCTCCTGATCGGCCTGGCGCTGGCGCTCTCGTCCACAGCCTTCGCTTTGCAAACGCTCGAAGAGAAGCGCGAGCTAGCCGCGCGCCACGGCCGCCTTGCCTTCTCGGTGCTGCTTTTTCAAGACCTCGCGGCTATTCCGCTCATCGCCCTCGTGCCGCTGCTCTCGACCAAGGTGCCGGCCGAAGCGGCCGCCATGTGGCTGGGGGCGGCCAAGGTCGTGGGCGCAATAGCGCTTGTCGTTGGCGTGGGCCGCTACGTTCTCAACCGCCTCTATCATCTGCTCGCCCTAACGCATGTGCGAGAGGCGATGACGGCGGCGGCGCTGCTCACCGTTGCAGCCGTCTCCCTGCTCATGACGGAGATCGGGCTCTCGGCGTCGCTCGGCGCCTTCCTCGCGGGCGTATTGCTGGCCGACTTGCCGTTCCGCCACCAGCTCGAAGCCGACATCCAGCCCTTTGAAATGCTGCTGCTGGCGCTGTTCTTCACGTCGGTGGGCATGGGGCTGAACTATCACGCTTTGCTGAGCCAGCCCGGCCTCATCGCTGCGGGTGTGGCGGGGCTGATCGCGGTAAAAATGGCCGTGCTTTATGCGATCGGGCGCTGGCAGGAGCTTGGCAACGCGGCGGCGCGGCGGTTCGCCATCGTCACCTCGCAAGGCGGCGAGTTCGCCTTCGTGGTTTTCGCGAGCGCGGAACAAGGCGGCATCCTGACGCCCGGCTACGGCTCGACGCTCGGCATGATCGTGACACTTTCAATGGTCACGACGCCAATCCTGCTCAGCCTCGACGATTTCTTCCGCAGGCACATCCGCAAGCGCGAGCCGGACTTCGACGAGCTACCGGCGAACCGTGGCCATGTCGTGATCGCGGGCTTCGGCCGGGTGGGCCAGGTGGTGGGCCGCGTCCTCAATGCGAAGGGCATTCCGTACACGGCTCTGGATGACGATCCCGATCAAGTCGAACTCGTCAACCAGTTTGGCAACAAGAGCTATTTCGGCGATGCCAGCAGGCTCACCATTCTTGAGGCCGCGGAGACAGACAAAGCGCGCGCCTTCGTGATCGCCATCGACGATATCGACGCCTCGCTCAAGACCGCGCAGCTTGTAAAGACGCACTTTCCCCATGTGCCGATCTACGCGCGGGCTCGCAACCGGCGGCACGTGCACCAGCTCATGGATTTGGGCGTCAAGTACATCAAGCGCGAGACCTTCCTGTCCTCCCTCGCGCTGACGCAGAACGTGCTGCGAGGGCTCGGGCTGCCGGAGGGCGAGATCCGCTTCACCGTGGACACCTTCAAGGAGCACGACGAAACGCGGCTTTACGAGGATTACGCGCACTACACCGACACGCAGAGGATGGCGGCGCTGGCGATGCAGCGCTCGGAGGAACTCGCCGAGATCCTCGCGCAAGATTGGCAGGTGGCGGCGCGGGAGAAAGCCAGGCGGCTGGAGGATAAGGGGAAGGCGGATGCGAAGGGCGCAAAGGGGGGCGGGAAATCCGTTTCCCCTCACGGCGAAGCAGCCCGCGCGCAAAGCGGGTTAGGAAAGCTGGGGGCAATTTGCGCTGAAGTATGGGGCATAAGCATAGGGCGTTACCCCTCCCCTGTCCCTCCAGCAAGCTCGCCCTGGCGAGCTTGCAACTTTGATGTGCCCGCAGCAAGCGGATGCGGATGGGGAGAGGGGACGATCTCCCAGCGGGCACAGCCTGCCCCTCTCCCATGGGAGAGGGCTGGGGTGAGGGGTAATGCGCATCGTATGGATCGCTGACTTTCGGGTAGCTAACCAAAATGAAAACCCTTCAGATATTTCTCGCATTCCTCCGCCTGGGGCTGGTCAGTTTCGGCGGCCCCATTGCGCATCTCGGCTATTTCCGTGCGGAGTTCGTGAACCGCCGCAAATGGCTGAGCGAGGAAGCCTATGCGGACATCGTGGCGCTGGCGCAGTTCGTGCCGGGACCGGCCAGCTCGCAGACCGGGTTCGCGCTGGGCGTGCTGCACGGCGGGCTCGCGGGCGGGATCGCGTCCTGGGTAGGTTTCACGCTGCCATCGGCGGTGCTGATGCTGCTCGCCGCCTATGGCCTGCAATACGCGCAAAGCCCGGCGGCGCAAGGCTCCCTCCACGGGCTGAAGCTGCTCGCGGTGGCGGTGGTGGCGCAGGCCGTTTGGAGCATGGGCCGCTCGCTTTGCCCGGACCGGCTCAGAGCGGGTTTCGCCCTCTCCATCGGGGCGGCGCTCATCGCGGTGCCGAACGGATCGTTGCAGCTTGCCGCCATCGCCTTGGGCGCAGCGCTGGGCTTTCTGTTCCTGCGCGGCCTGGAGCGTCCTCACGCGACGCCACTTGGGGTGAAGACCGGCCACACGGCCGCCTGGATAGCGATCTCTGCATATTTTCTGCTTCTCGCGGGCCTTCCCGTCGCCGCCGCCGTCTCGCAAAACGGCACCGCCGCACTTGCCGATGCGTTCTACCGGGCCGGTGCGCTGGTGTTCGGCGGTGGCCATGTAGTGCTTCCATTGCTGCAGGAAGCCGTGGTGCGGCCGGGCTGGGTGTCCGGCGGCGACTTCCTTGCCGGCTATGGCGCGGCGCAGGCGCTTCCCGGCCCACTGTTCACGCTGGCCGCATTTCTTGGCGCAAAGGCGAGCGTGGGGCCTGGAGGCGTGGCGGGCGCGGCCGTGGCCGTGGCGGCGATCTTCTTGCCGGGGCTGTTGCTTGTTTACGGCGCGCTGCCATTCTGGGACCGGCTGCGGGTGAAGGGGCCGGCGCGAGGGGCGCTGGATGGGGTCAATGCCGCTGTCGTGGGCATTCTCGCGGCGGCGCTCTACGAGCCGGTTTGGACCTCGGCTGTGCTCCGGCCGCTGGACGCAGGCCTGGCGATCCTCGGCTTTGCCGCGCTTGACGGTGGCAAGGATTCCGGTCTTGCTCGTGGCCTTGATTGCCGCGACAGCAGGTGCGCTCGCCGCATTGGCGTAAGCCAGGCAATCAGGCGCTCAAGCGCCCGAACGAGCGAAATGAGCGGGATGCAAAAGCCATCCGCGTTCACCTGCCCGCCAATAGCGCCCGGTTAGCGAAGATGCGCTGCAGCTGAACCAAATCCGCATGTGCATGGGTCCGTAATCAAGCATCGAGCGCGCGAATGAGCGTTTCGAGCGGGATGGCGAAACCATCCGAACGTGTCTCCACCGGTCCGGCGAAATGGCTCCGGTAATCCAGGCCACACTGCATTGAGATGAACCAGTAGTCGGCGGTGGCGTTCTTGACCCTGCGGCTCGCGCCAATAGGGCTTGGAAAGAACTCCACGACCTTGGTTCCCGGCCTGCACCAGCAAATGTGCGCAAGGCCGGCGCCATGTGCGCCTGCTACGGCTTCGGCGTTCAGGAATAGCGCGACCTGCCGGGCAATTGGCATCCCCGCAAGTTTCACACGCTCGAAACCGCAGGCCTTGAGTTCCGGCAGAAGGACATCCTCATTCAGCACACGCCGCAGCCGCGCGTCGTTCCGGCTCACGTAAATCCGCTTTGGCGTTTGCTCCTGCCCCGCGTTCTTGGCGATGAAGCGGCCAAGATCGTCAAGGCGGGCGAGCCCGAGCGGCGACTCGCAACCCGCCAGGGCGGGAATAGTCGGCGACGACGGCCTGGATGTGCGGCACGGACAAGGCCTCGTTTTCCGCGACAGGCTCAATGGCGCTAACACCGTACCGCTCCTTGAGAAAGCCTATCGTGCGCATCTGGATTTCGCTTTGCGCCGCGTTGACGATCAGCCCGAGGTCCGCTCCGGCCTGTCCGCTCTCCAGAAATGCGATGAGCGGAACGATCGAGTTGAAGAGCCAGTGAAACATATGGCCGCGTGCCGGGATCGGCGCCATCAAGTTGAAATACGTCCGGCCGGCGGAGAGAGTGCGCAACCGGTGCGGGTGTGCACGCAGCGAACTCACCCAATTGTGATTGGCGCGCACGGTCAAGAGCAGGCCATCTTTTATCATCGCGCCCGCCCATCCGGTGACTACCACATCGTCAACGGAATAGACGCGGCGGATTTGCTGGACCGGCCTTGGCCACGAAATGCCAAGCGCGGTGTGGCACTCTGGGAGCCCCGCCTCGATGACAGCCGAAGGGAACGGAAATACCTCGCGTGCCGCCTCCGCTATGGGCAGCGATTCGACCGGAAGAAGCCAGCGGCGTTGAAGGGCGGGGAAGAGACGCGCGGCCTGGTCGGAAAGGATGTAGCGGATGCTCCGCGCGGTGAACTTTCCCCGGTGAATGCGCCCCTTGTACTGCAGAGAAACCATGTTCTAGCGCCGTTTAGCCGTTACCTGCCGCAGTTAGTTCAGCCGTGTGGCAAATGTCAAGGAGGCCAGGACAGATGGAGGCCGCACCTGGGTTCGAGCCTGGGTACGCGGATTTGCAGTGCGCCTCCTCGAAAAGATGATCCTTCTGGAGATGCGCCGAAGTTCGTCCCCTCCTTTGGCGCAGGCTTGCGGCGTCAACTCAACGCTGCCCCGGCATTTTTGATGCCGCTGCCTGCCAGTTTTCCAGTGACGGAAAGCGCAGGAGTTGCAACAGGAAATCCGAAGCAAGTTCCAACCCTTGGGCCGCAGCAGGAGAAAGGGAGTCGCCAACGGAAAAATCCTCGCCTGCGAGGGCAAGAACGAACGCCGGCGGCGGCGTTTCACCTAGCACCCTCAGGTAAATATCGAGCACAGCCTCCGGCGCCAATTTGTGGCTCGAATACGCCGTGTCCGCCCGTGGCTCTGTCCGATAGAAAGTGAAGGGCGCCGGCGATCGAGGCCCGCATCGGCGAAAAGCGCCAAGGCGTGCCCTTGAAGGTCGAGCGCGTGCTCGATCTGGAGCTGAAAGTCCTCAACAAGCGTTACATGCGGCAATCGCGCGCACCGGGCACGCTCCATCAAAAGTGGCCCTAGCGCGTCGTCGGTTCGCGTGACATTCCCCCACCCGAGCAAAACCACGCGAGGCGTTATACCGGCCGCCATAAGTTTTGCCCCTTTCGGTCATTGCGAGCCCCGGCTCGGGGGCCGGGGTAAACTACGCGAAGCAATCCGGGTCAAGCTGCGGATATCGCTACGGATCGCCACGGCGCGTTCCGCGCCTCGCGATCACGCAGAGCGGTCAAGACTTCTGGCCGCCGGTATTGCGCTTTCCGTATTCATCGGCCTGGAATAGCGAAAAGGCCAGGCATCCCGGCGGCCGCCGCGTCAAACAAGGGTGCCATCGCTGTTCCTGCACAAACGTGAAACCATTGCCCCCGTGGCGTCCCGCAACAATATCTCAAGCGGCATCTGCCCCAGGGCATGGGTCGCGCAAGACAGGCAAGGGTCGTAAGCACGGATTGCCACCTCGATATGGTTGAGCAGCCCCTCGGTGATCTCGCGTCCATCCAGGTACTGCAGGGCCACGGCGCGAATCGCTTCGTTCATGGCCTGATTATTGTTCGTGGTCGAAACGATCAGGTTGCAGAAGGTGACGATATCGTCCTTGTCGACCCGGTAATGATGAAACAGCGTGCCGCGCGGCGCTTCGATGACGCCGATGCCCTCTTCGCGCCGGGCGCCCTTATCGGCCATGACGTCCTTGCCGAGGATTTCCGGATCGTCGAGCAAATCGCGAATGACCTCGGCGGCGTGCAAAAGCTCGATCAGCCTGGCCCAATGGAAGAACAGCGTGCCGTGCAGCGGACGCCCGCCGCCGGTGGCCATCATGTTCTTACGCTCGATCTCCGCTTCGGGCGACGGAATGAAATCGCAAATCTGCACGCGCGCGAGCGGGCCGACCTTGTACCATCCACGCTCTGGACCCAGCGATTTAATGTAGGGGAACTTCATATAGCTCCAGGACTTGACCTCTTCCTGAAACAACTGCGCGTAGCCTGTGTAATCGGCGTGGTCGAAGATGACGGTGTTGTCAGCGTCCGTGGCGCGCAAGCCCCCATGATAGAGGTCCATCGCGCCGCCACTGCTGACGAGCCCCATCATGTTCGTGTCAAATTCGGCGAAGTGGTTATAGAAGCGCGGATTGGTCTGATGCAGCTTTTCGACCAGCCGTATCGCGCCTTTGGCCCATTCGATAATCTGATCGGCGTCCTTGCGCATGAGATCGCGCTCTTCGGCGGTGAGCGTTTTGTTCATGCCGCCGGGGATGGCGCCTGTTCCGTGGATGCGCTTGCCGGAGGTGTGGCGAATGATCTCCTGACCGAATTTGCGCATCAGCACGCCCTGCTTGGCCAGTTCGGGATAGCCTTGCAGCACGCCGATAACGTTGCGGCGCGTGAAATCGCTGTCGAAGCCTAAGAGAAGGTCGGGCGCGGCGAGGTAGAAGAAATGCAGGGCATGCGACTGGAGGATTTGCCCGTAGTGCATTAGCCGGCGCAACTTTCTGCCGCCGGCGGCAGGGGGCCGAATCCCGCGATGATGTCCATCGCCTTGGCCGCTGCCAGATGGTGGCTAACGGGGCAAACACCGCAGAGGCGCTGCACGGTGACCGGCACCTCCCAATAGGGCCGGCCTTCGATGAATTTCTCGAATCCGCGGACTTCGACGATGTGCAGCCGCACCTGATGGACCTTGTTCGCTTCGTCCAGCAGGATCGTAACCTTCCCGTGTCCCTCGACGCGTGTCACCGGATCGATGGCGATACGGCGCAGCTTTTGAGGAGACGTGGCTGTTTCCAAATCCGGCATGTCTTTCCCCTCAATCGTAGCGGAGCAGTTCGAAACCGAGGCGCGGGTTGTTGCCCGAGATGAGATCGGTCAGGTATTTCCAGATGGTTTCGCCCGACGGCGGACAGCCAGGGATGAAATAATCGATGCGGACCACCTCATTGAGCGGCCGCACCTTGTCGAGCAGAAGCGGCAATTCGGGGTCGCTTGGAGCTGAGGTCTTCGCGTCCGGATCGCCATAGATATACTTAAGCATCTCCCCAACATTCAAATGATTGCGCTGTGCGGGCAAGCCCCCATTTACGGCGCAGGCTCCGCATGCGATCAGAACCTTGCAGTTGGCCCGGAACTCGCGCAGCACATGCACATTTTCGGAGTTGCACACAGCACCCTCGACGATGCCGATATCGCAGGGACCGCAATGCTTGATGTCGTCGATCGGCGACCGGTCGAATTCCACGAGCTTGGCCAGGTCGATCATACGCTCGTCGATGTCCAGGAGCGACATATGGCAGCCGAAGCAGCCGCCGAGCGACGTTGTCGCGACCTTGAGTTTGCGCTGGGGGGCATTTTGCGCCGCCGTGACCATGGATCAGCCCTCCTTGACGGAGTTAACGGCGCCGGTGCCGTTGACGAGTTCTTTAGTTGCGCTATCGCGCTCCTCGCTACTTGAGCGCCATTCGGTGTGCTTCTTGACCTTCTGACCAAGCGATTCATGGTCGAACAGGCGCTCGCCGATGGGCACGGAATAACCGGTGCTCTTGGGCATGATCGCGCCGACCGGGCAGACATGCGCCGCCTTGTCGGAGAGTGCCAACTCCGTGTCGCCAAGCTTGCCCGTCGGTGAGTTGATGACAAGATGCGAGGCGCGCCCGCGGCCCGCCAGTCCGAAGACGTTCTTGCCGTCGAAGTCCCTACTCGCACGCACGCACAATTCGCACATGATGCAGCGGTTGCGTTCCAGAATGACATCCGGGTGCGACGCATCCACCCCGCGGGCGGGATAATAGTGCGCGTAATGCGCATTGAACATTTCAAGCTCGTAGCCCAGCGCCTGCAGCTTGCAATTGCCGCTCTTGGCGCAGCCGGGGCAGAAGTGATTGCCCTCGACGAACAGCATCTGCAACAGCACGCGCAGGCGCGCATTCAGCTCGGGCGTATCGCTATGCACCTCCTGCCCGGGCATGGCGGGTGTGGCGCAGGCCGAGCTGTTGCGGCCATCCACGGTGACGGTGCAGAGCTTGCAACTGGCGTGCGGGCCGAAATCGGGATGGAAGCACAGATGCGGAATGAAGACGCCCGCAGCCAGGGCCGCCTGCAGGATCGTCTGTCCCGCCTCGAAGTGCACGATCTCGCCATCAATCGTGAAATACCGTTCGATGGTCATGCGTTAGCTCCTAAGTGAGCGTTGGCATCGTCGCGGCCCGCAGCCTGTCTCGCACGCTCCAGCGCGGCGTCCATATCGAAGGCCGGCTCGAAATCTCCGGGTATGAGGCGCCGCTCGTAGTCGGTACGGAATTTCTGGATGGTGTCGAAAAATGCATTCGTTGCAGTCTGGCCCAGGCCGCAATGGGCGGAAGCCTTCATGACCTCGCGCAGGCGCAGCATCTCGTTGATCTCGTACCGGGCGCCGTGTCCGTTCGCCACCTTCTCGATCAGATCGCGCATCAAGGATGTGCCCACGCGGCACGGCGTGCAGAAACCGCAGCTTTCATGCGCGAAGAAATTGGCAAAGTTCTTGACCATGTCCACCATGTCGCGGTGGCTGTTGAAGATCATGAAGGAGCCGGCCGTCGGAATATCCTCGAACGCAACGCGGCGCCCGAACTCGTGCGGAGCGAGGCAGGTGCCGGACGCGCCACTGACCTGCACAGCGCCGGTATCCACCGCGCCGCACTCGTCCAGGATGGTCGACACGCGCACCCCCCAAGGATACTCGTATATGCCGGGCCGCTCGCAGTCGCCGGAGACGGAAATCAGCTTGGTCCCGGTCGACTGTTTCGTTCCCAGACCCGCATAGGCAGCGCCCCCCAGCCTCATCACCTCGGTGATCTTGCAAAGGGTTTCTACGTTGTTTACGACCGTCGGCCTGCCTTTGTAGCCGTTTGTCACCGGGTATGGAGGCCTAACTCTCGGCCGGCCGGGTTTGCCTTCCAGCAACTCGATGAGCGCTGTTTCCTCACCGCAAACGTAAGCGCCGGCGCCCATGCAGATTTCTATGTCGAAATCGAATCCGGGTACGCCGCAGATCCCCGCGCCCAGAAGGCGCTTCGCGCGCAGCTCCGAAAGCCGGGTTTCGAGCTGGCTGCGCAAATACTCGTATTCTCCGCGCAGATAGACGATGCCTTTTGTGGCGCTAATCGCGTAACTGCAGATCAGCATCCCTTCGAAAATGCGGTCGGCAAAAGAGTTGAGGAGGACGCGGTCCTTGAAGGTTCCAGGCTCACCCTCGTCGGCGTTACAGATGACGTAGCGCTGGCCCTCCGGCGTATTGCGGCAGACGTAGAGCTTAACCGCCGTGGTGAAACCGGCCCCGCCGCTGCCGCGCAGGCTGGACTTCTTCATCTCCTCGATCACGCCGTCCGGCCCGAGCGCCACCGCGATCTGCAGCGCCTTGCCGATGGAATAGGCGGCGCCTAGCATCTTGTCGGCGCGGCGGATGCTGTCCTCGACCCTGAAGTAGTAGCCTGGCCACTCTGAAACGGGCACGCGCGCGCGGATCAGTTCGCAGATTTCGTCGATCCTGCGCAGTGTGAGCCGCGCGATGGGCCGGTTGTTGAGCAAGAGTGCCGGCCCTTGGTCGCACATGCCCGTGCAGGATGTTGTATCGACGCTGGCCAGCCCATCTGCCGAAACATCTCCAAGGTTGAGATGAAGGCGGCGCAGCATGTGGTCGCGCAAGGCAACCGAGCCCTGCATGCGGTCGGTTATGTTGTCCGAAAATAAAATGCGGTATTGTCCGACCGGCTTATCGTAGAGAAATGAGTAAAACTGGACCAGACTGTCGACGCGCGGCTTGGCAATGTTGAGGCCGGCAGCAATCGATGCAGCAGTTTCCGGCGCAATCCATCCAAGATCGTCTTGCACGTCGCGAAGGATTTGGAGAAGGCGTCCGCTATCGTGGCGATGCTTATCGAGCACGGACTGATGGCTGGATGCACTGAAACCATGAACGCACCTCCTGCTAAGGTACAGACGCCAAACTGAACAAACATATTTTAAAACGATGCGCGCGGGACAGGGTGTCGCACAGCGCGCCGCCGGGGGACCTCCAACCGGCTTGGCTCACTGCTTGGGACAAGCCTTCGCGCGTGAGGGAGAAGCATCGGGAATGCCTGCGGGACGTGGGCATAACCGGCGTTGGATCGAAATCCCTGCCATTCAAAGACGCTGGCGGCTGGCTTTTGCGAGGGCATTCGCTATGAACCACGCGCATGGCAGGCGCGCACAAATCACGGATATGGAATTGAATGGCCATTGTTGAAAGTGAAGCGGCCGCCTTGCCCGGCTGCAACATTGCCAGCCCGCGCTGCGCCGAAATGCTGCATCAGCCCGGCCGCGTTCGGGAGAAAAAGCCGGGCCGGTGTCTGGAAGAGCGGACGGATTTGTCTAGAAGAACGTCTGCGAACTATCTAACCCATTGATTTTAAATGGAGGCCACGCCCGGAATCGCGAATCGAACCGGGGTACGCGGATTTGCAGTTCCTTTTCTTCTATGGCGGTTGTCATCACTCAAACCATTGTTTTTGCGGATAAAGTAATGCTTTTGCGCTGGGGCTTCGATTGCTCATGTGCCCCTATTTGTGCCCTGCGGCCTTTATTTTGGCTCGCATCTCTGCAATGCGAATGACATTCTCCCGGCCTTCCTCGACTGCCTGATGAAGCTGCTCGACTTCTAGGAAGGCATAATGCCGCTCGGTCACTCGCACGCTGGAATGGCCGAGCCACTTGCTTACGACCTCCATGCTAACTTTGTAATCCTGAAGCAGGCGGCAGCCGCACGTCCGGCGGAGATCGTGGGTTGTCAGATCCTCGATGCCAGCCTTGCGTGCGGCCTTTTGCAACGCTTCCCAGATTGTGGGCGAATTGCGCGAATAGCCGTACCCGTCAACCGTAGCGAAGACAGTCAGAGATTTTTTTTCGGCCTGTTTCAGAAAATCGTAAGATCGATCAAGGAGCGGCACCTTGCGGCTTGCCCCCTTCGTTTTTGTCCTCTTTTTTTCGACGAGGATTTGACCGCGTGACGGGATGAGATCGGAATTTGGCAGAGCCAGCTTGACGTTCGCCCATCTCAAGTTTTTTAGCTCGCTCAGACGCAAGCCCGTATCGATATTGAAGGCGAACAGCATGCGGAACGTGTCGCCGGCATACCGGAGGATCGCATCTTCTTCGTCGGAATTCAAATATCGGGTCCGCGGCTCTCCCTCGACAAGGTCGATCTTGCCCCGTGCCTCGACGAACGGACGAACAGGATTAGAGGAAGCCCACTCCCAGAGTTGTGCTTGGACGAAAATTGCTGAAAGGGTTGACAGATCGCGGCGAATTGTCGAGGGACTCACTTCGCGTAATCTCTTGTTTACGAAATCCGATAGCGACGATGACTTGATCTTGTCCATTTCCACATCGCCAAAATGTGCTGACAGGTGCTCGATGGAAGTCGCATAACGCTTGCCGCCATCTCCCAGGGAAGAGAACCGCTCTTCGGCATAGCGCAGCATCGCATCCGAAAAGGTCTTGGCAGGCTTTTCGCCCCATTCACTGGCGATTAGTTCCTTTATCCACTTCTCAGCCCTTTCCCGGCCAAGGCCCTTATCCTCTGTATCGAGGGAGACGCGGAAGTCCTTGCCTTTGCGCCTCTTCCGCGCCCACCAAATTTTGCTGGGTGGACGCTGGTATAAGGTAAATTCGCCGCGCTTTTTTGACACTGCTTACCGTCCGCTCTGGTACTCCAATACTCTAGGAAACTTTCTACATTCACGCTATAGCGAGCCCGCTCTCCAAAGCCGTTGCGCTTAGAATTCGAATGCGCCAGCCTTTGCAAGCTTTTGCCAAAAGTCCACAGAATGTCCATACACTGCCGCTATCTCGGCCGTCGAGACCCACTCGCGGACTCCAAAAGGCGATGCCGTCTTTTTCGCGGCGCTCATTCCGAATCTCCCGGCCAATCCTTGCCATAGGCGGGTTTTTGCATGTCAGGCTTCTGGCGCGAGGCGATGGGCATCAGGCCGCCTGGCACTTCGTCACCGTTCAGGAAAGCACGATTCTCTTGCGCTAACCGACATACCTTACGAAGCTTGTAAGCGACAGTCAATCAAATCGAAAAATCAGACGAGTATCGTAATGGAGCGCGGTGGTGCTAACATAACATGCAACTAGCATATCCGGTATTCCATTGCGACCCGCCACACCGTTGCGACGTTCTCGTCGTCGAGCCTGACAGCCTGCTGGGAAAGATTGTCGTCCTTGGAAACGAGAAAGAGGCCCTGTTGCCGATGCTCTAAAATTCTCAAACTGAGTTCAGAGCGGCCGCCGTGATCGGTGCGGAGGACTACAAAAGGTTTCCCAATGTAATTCGCAGCCTTAAGCTTGCTTAATTCAGCGGCTACGAGCATACCTCTGGTCGAGTCGTACGATTCAAATGCCGAGAGTGTGGGGGCTTCTTGCGCTGAGAGACCAAGGGCTTCAAGCTTCGCCGCAACTGGTATCGTATATATATTTTCTACTTTGAAAAAGTGATTTTCCAGCCATTTGCCATTCTCAACCCTGGCGATAACTGGCACAATGTCTCTACCTATTTGGGGACCTTCATCCAGCAGGGCAGCGATATGAACTCCAAGAGCTTGTGATATTTTTTGAAGCCAGGTTTGGCTCAGGTTCTGCTTACCGCTCTCAATGCGAGAAATCGTTGCCTCGGTTGTGTCAACCCGCTCCGCTAAATTCTTGGCAGATAGGCCGAGTTTTTGGCGAAGTTCCCTGATCCGATTCTTTGCGGTGGCTTTTGTCATCGATCTCCGCTCCTAAGGACACAGTCTCTACGTGAGCCCCTGCGGCCTAGGCTCCTGCCTGGCAAGGCGCATTAAGTTGCGCCGTCGGTGCGTCTCTATTCCCAGCTGGCATTGAATGCATTGGATGTATATCACAGTTTTCGAACTTACAAAAAGGGTAAGGCGCGTGTGGCGCGTTGAGGCGCCGGGATATTAGGTTCCTGCGCTTGCCGCCGCAGTCAAGAGCTTGACCTTCAGCAAATACACGCCGGTATCCGTTACTTCGATCCTGATGTTGAGCGTTTTGCACAACGCGGCCAGGGCGGCTGGAAAGTCGCTTGCCGCGACGGACCGCTTGCCTGCCGCCGCGCACGCTTTCGAATAGGCCGCGTACAGGGCCGCGATTTCCACCTTGCCGCGGCCGGGCACAAGGATGCCGGCCATTATCTGCGCCACGTTGCCGATCGGATTAGGCTGCGACGCAATCAGCCGCGGCTTGGGCGCTACGGGGGAGGGTTTGGGCAGCTTGGCGGCGGGCACCGCTTCGATCTGCTGGGCAGGTTTGACCATTTCGTTCTCTATATTCCCGTCTTCTTTCCGGGCTGCCGCTACCGGGCCCGCAGCCGCGCGCAGGCCCCTTTTCGGGCAGGCCGATCACCTCGGAGGCCACGAGCGAAATCGCAATCAGGAACTCGATCACCACCGCCATGGCGAGGTTCTGATAGGTGGAAAGCGTGGCTGCCTTCGTGTCGGGCAGGCCGAACAAGCGGGCAAGGGCCGAGCCCTGGCTGTTGGCTTCGAGGATAGGACCTGCCTTCTCGATCTTCTCCCTGAGGGCGGCGATATCGGCATCGAGCTTGGCAGCGTGATCGGTCATCGCCTTATTTTGGGTCGCGTTCTCAAGGGCTGCGAGCGCTGAGGCTTCCGCCTGCTCCCTCTCATGCCAAAGCAGGGCGTTTCCGGCGGTCAGCTTTTCCTTTTCCAGGCAGATTTTTCCGCGGATGAGGCACTCGGTATCCGAAGCTTGTTTCGCAGCGTCGTAGTCCCGGTGGGCGGCATCTTTGTCCAGCGTTGCGGCGTCCGCCTTGGCTTTCGCGGCTGCCACAGCTGCCCCGTCGGCCGGCGTGAACTTCAGCCCTTCGCGTTCGTCTTCCGCACGCTTCAAGCTGCGCCTTGCATCCCGCACGATATCGGCAACCCGCATGCGCTCCGCTTGCTGCACGTTTCCGCGCCCCGCCATCGCTCCGATGCTGTTCGATAGGCTAATCAGCAAGGCAAACGCGCTTGCCGCGAAGACCAGCGCGCCAACAAGCTTGGAATTCGGCCAGGCGCGCACGCCAAGGGCGTGGCCGAACAGCCCGGCCAGCGTGACGGCGCCATAGGTGAACGCCCACATGCCCCCGTCGAAATCGTTATCGCTCGTCTTGAACCCGTACCGGGCCGCGATGACAATCACGATGGCTCCGCAGCCAAGGCTGAAAAAACGTGCAAATGTCCGCATGCTCAGCCCCCCTTCGCTCCACGCTTTTCTTCCACGGTCCGCTCCAGCCAATCCGTGATGCTGATACCGTCCGCCTCGGCAAGCGCGGTGAGCGCCTGCTTGACGTCCGGCCTTACCTTCACATTGAGCTGTTCGGTGCGGCCCTTGGCCTTGAGTGTGCGGCCATCCACCAGCGAGCGAGCCTTCTTCTCCCGCTGCTTCCGCTCCGCTTTCTTCGGCGAGGCCAGCGAGAAATCGCCCATGAGCCTGGCCATGGCTTCGCGCATGGCATCGGACTCTTCGGCAGCGGCGTTGCCGTCTTCGATGGTATCAGTCACTGCACGCTCCCTTTCTCTGCTAGGCTTTTAACTTCGCCCCAAAGGGCGTCGATTTCCGGCCGCAAGTCCTTGTCGAGTTCCGGCCCGGTCTTGCCGATGACCAGCGCCGCGATCCATGGGCGCCGGTAGCTGATTTGCGTCTTGAGCACCGGCCCAAGATCGGAAAGCGCCGCGAGCGTTTGCCTGGTGAGCACCTTGTAGCGGCTATCCACCGCGGAGAGGACGAACGCGAAAGGCTTGCGGTGCTGGCGGCACATCCAGGTTACGGTTTGAACCGCGATCACGTCGAAGAAGCCGGGACGGACAGGAACGATCACGGCATCCGCGACCACGATAGCCTGCTCGACCAAATCCATACCCGTGGGCGGCGAATCGATGAACAGCCACTCGTAGCCCATGGCGGCGATCACGCGCACGTCGCCCGGGATGTTTTCGACGTTCTGGACAAGGAACGGCGATTGCGGCTTACCCCTCACATGCCACCAATGTGTGAGCGACCCTTGGTCGAAGTTCAGATCCATCATCGCTACCTTTGGCGTCTCCTGAGCGGCCCGGACGGCAAGCGCCGATATGATCGTGCTCTTGCCGGAACCTCCTTTGGTGGACGCAATCGTGATCGTCTTCATGATCGCTTCCCGTTTGTGCGGCCACACGATATACCAGCTAGCTGCTACTATGTGCGTGGACAGATAGCAGCTATTGTCTAATGCTTCAACTGTTTTTAGATAGCAGCTATCGTTGAACTGTCCGGAGGCGTCTAGCCCAGTGTCCGAGAGGGCTTCCAGAAGGTGTCCGGGCGGATGTCCAAGCTCCGGACACCCAGGAGGAGGCCGGAGGAGGAGGAGTTGCGGGCCCTCCCGCGGCACAGTGCGGCCAATTCCGAGACGCAGCATCGTATAGCTGCTATCTGTGTTTCCGCCTAACGGACGGAGAAATGCAGATAGATGCTACCTGCTATAGCTTTTTCAAACCCTGCAGGATAGCAGCTATATGATTCATCGCGATGACATAAAAACAGGTAGCAGCTATATACCATTCCCTGTTGATGCTAGGTGACTGCGGCTATGGATGACGGCACGCTTTCGCTTTCCGGCAAGCTGTGCACTCATGCCTTACTCGACTGTCCGCCGGCTGCCGGGCCAGCTCACGAGCGCTGATCAAGCTATCTATTCCTCGACGTTTTGGGCTAGCTTCTTGGTTGTTTACAAGCTAGCTGATACCATGGACACGGCATGGCGCAGGACAGCATCCAAGCAGCTGTCCTGCCTGGAACACGCACATTAGCTGACCCCGGCCTGGACGCTCCCGGCAGAAAGCGTGTGAAAACGGTAACACCCTGCGAATTTATGCGAAATTACGCGAATTCTGTGCGATTCAATGCGAGGCGCATACGCTGAGCATCGTCACTTTTTGCCACTGGAGACCGCAAAGGCGTCCTCTCCGGCTTTGCGCCAGCGTTCGCGGGCGGCGGTACCATCCGGGCCGGATAGAGCTTCGGCCGCCGCCAGAAAGAGGCCCAGCAGCACCGGAGCCGGTTCGCTTCCGAGCCCTGCCTTTACAATGAGGCCACCCAGCTGAATTTTGTTGCGGGTATCCGCCTTTCTAGCATCCATGCCGAGCCTTCTTTCCGTCCTGTCCGCCCGGCAGAGGCGCATGCGCGCCATCGCCAGCTGCGATTTCGGACCCGTTTCGAAATCGGGCCGCGATAGCTAGTAACTCCCGCAATAGGTCGGCATCACTCAGGTGTAATTCGGCAAGACCAGCACGAATAGCGAGCCTGCCAAAGCGCTTGGTAGCATTTCCCTCCATCTTTGCAATCTGCGATTTCAAGTCATCAAGCTTTGCAAGCTTATCGGAACGCATCTGCACCTAACGGTTTTCTTGCCATGCCGATCACTCCATTTTATATGACTTTAACAATAGTTTAGCGTATTCTTGTACCTAGGAAAAGAGGGCGCGGAAGCGCTCCGCAGAAAAATCCGGACCAACCGAAGGAAGGGACGGCGCACTTATACGTCACGTTTCGTGACGGCATGCGCTGCACGGCATGGCGATCTACCATTTGTCCGCACAGGTGATTTCGCGAGGCGCGGGCCGGAACGCGGTCAACGCCGCCGCTTACCGGCGCGGCGCGTGCATGTATGACGGGCGCACCGGCGAGACGTTCAGCTATGTCCAAAAGCGCGATGTGCTGCATTCGGAACTCACCCTTCCAGAGGGCGCACCTTCCTGGGCACAAGCGCTCTTGGAGCGCCACACCCGCGAACCCGTCGCGGCTGCGGAGGAGCTTTGGAACCGCGTCGAAGCCCATGAAAAGCGGCTGGACGCGCAGCTTTCCCGTGAGATCGAGATCGCTCTGCCAGCCGAACTTTTGCTTGAGGAGAATATCGGGCTCGCGCGGCTGTTCGTAACCGAACAGCTCGCCAGCCGCGGGTTCGCGGCAGACTGGTCCATCCATCAAGGGGCGCAACGGCAATATCCACGCGCACATCATGCTGACGATCAGGCCGCTGACGGAGCATGGCTTCGGCGCCAAGCGGGAGGCCATGCGAGACCCTGGGACCGGG
>CAVXDM010000033.1:0-61439 GCA_963760455.1 uncultured Alphaproteobacteria bacterium | reverse complement strand
ACCATCCATCGAGTAAAAGCTCATCGAGTCAGAACTCACCTGGATAGTACTTTCTAAATATGTCGGCGTATTTGCGCATCTCCGGCGATGTGATCGTTCCACGCAGCGGAAAGCACATGTAGACGTCGTTGATGGCTTCTGGGATCCCGATCGCCTTGTTTGTTCGTATCATCGATAGACGCAGCGGTTGCGCCGATGGTTGCGACCTTCAATCCCTGCTTGTAAGCTTCGCGAAGATATCCACCATTTCTTCTTGGTACAACAGCGCCAGGACAGCATCAGGCGCCGCCGCTTTGATCTTCTGGACTTGCTCCGCTGCGTCCTTTTGTCCGCGTTCGAGTATCACATCGACAACCCGCGTGAACCCGTGCTCTTTGAGTCTGGCAGTCGTCGCCTTGCGATAGGCGGTACCCCATTGGTCCGTGTGGCCGATAATGGCTACTTTCTTCGCGCCTGGCTTCGAAAGCGCAAAGTCGACCATCTTGTTGCCAGCGGTTGCGTTATCGCCCACAGGGTGGTAGAGGTTCTTCTGGGAAAGGCGTGGAGATTTCGGCGCTGGCGGCGCCGAGGATCATGTAGGGGATACCGGGATGTTTGGCGGCTACAGGTTTGACCGCCAATGCAACCTTTGTGCACCAGGCCCCATGCGCCAGAAAGACTTATCCTGTTCGACAAGCTTGGTGTAGGCTGCGATACCCTTTCCCGTCGCAAGCGTCGTCCTCAATAATGAGTTCAATCTTCCGGCCGTTTATCCCGCCTTTGTCGTTTATGTCCTTGTAGATTGCGGCGGCGCCGTAGACATTCTTCTTGGCCGGGCTTTGAGGAGCACTAAGAGGGCCGAATAGCCCGATCTTGATCGTTGTATCGGTGATACCGGTCTTGTCGCCAGCTTCGGCCCCTGATGCAGAGGCCAAAAGGACTGTTGCCAACGCTAAACGAAACGGCTTCCACATAACCACTCTCCCCAATTTAAATGCCATGCAAGTAGCACTGCGGCATGTAAATACAAAGCCCCTTTGCATTCATCTAAGCGAATGAATTACTTATTTGTTTCGCGCAAGACTGCTCTTGCGGCCAAAAGTAGCAGCATTGCGCACTGGCGCCTTTACCTGCCGCAAGACCCGTACCTAAACGCCTGCTGCTCGATCGCTTTTATACAACGCCCATGCCGGTGAAAGATAACGGCCAAGTGGAACCGCCAAGGTTGACCTTCGAAGATTAACGGCTATTCTAAGCCCCGGCCCGGGCTCGGGGGGCAACTGAAGAAGCACTTGCTGCTCAACACGGCTGCGGCATGGACCGGAGGCCAATTTCAACCTGATGCATCTCCACGCTCCAGCCGCCACAAGCTTCGGTTGTGCGGCTGGAAATGCGGGCTGGTGCGTTCCACGGAACGGTTCGTGGGGAAGATCCAAATGCTACCTTTCTCCAGAAAAACTGTACGCTTTCTTCCTATTCTAATCTTATCGTCATTAATCGGCGCTGGCGCCGAGGCGAAGGAAACCGTGAAAGTCGGTTTCATCGGTCCCCTGACCGGGGGCAACTCCGGGATCGGGATCGGGGGGCGTAATCAGGCGGAACTCGCCGTCCCGGCTCCGCAATGCGGAACCAAGGCCAAATACACCTACGAACTCGTTGCTCTCGACAACGAGTGCAAGCCCAATGTCGCTGTCCAGCAAGCGACGAAGATGGCGGCCGAAAGAAGCATGGTGCAGCCGCCACCCATTATTGCTCATCGACCGCCATCGCCGCCGTCGACGCCTATCATAAGTTCGGCCTGCCGATTGTGGTTTGGGGCGCCGTGCTGCCCGACGTCACCTACCGCAACAAATATGCGGAAGTTCACCGCGTCAACGGCACGATGATCAACCAGAATGAGACGAACGCGGAGCTTTTGACGAAGCTCGGCTACAAGACGTTTGCGATCATTCACGACACGACGGACTACGGCAAAGGGCACAAGCAATATTTCTCTCGACGCGCTTGAGAAAAAGGGCGGAAAAATCCTTGGCGCGTTCGGCGTCGGCGCAGATCAGCAGGACTTCACCGCCGAACTCACCCAGATCAAGGCGCTCAACCCGGAGGTTCTCTATTTCGGCGGCCTGACGCCCATTGGCGTTCGCATCCGGTCTCAAATGGACAAGCTCGGCATGAAGGCCGTCTTCGACGGCACCTCCGGCATTGTTTCCGACGCTTTCGTTCAGGGCGTTGGGCCGTTGGCGGAAGGTGTGCTGGCTTTCCGCGAGGGTGCTCCCACGGAGCGGCTTCCTGGCGGCAAATACTTCCTGGAGAAGTACGGCGAGCAGAAATATGACGGCGCGCCCGAGGCGTATGGCGCCTTTGCCTTTGCCGGAATGGGCATTATCCTCGATGCGATCGAAAAGACCGGTCCGGACCGCAAGAAGGTCGTCGTGGAGCTTGGCCAGGTGAAGGACCGCGACACCGTCGTCGGCAAGGTGACGTTCGACGATCACGGCCAGAATACCGTTCCCCTCATCACCAAGTATGTGATTCAGGACGGCAAATTCGTTGTCTGGGAAGACAGCGAGTACGCAGCAGGCAAACGGAAACTGCCCGGGCAACACTAGCGCGGCGGGCGCTCACATCATGCACAACCGTCATCGCGAGGCGGCCTCAGCAGAATCCACGGTCTTGCTGGATCGCTTCGCGCAGTTCGCCCCGGCCTCCCGGCCCGGGGCTCGCAATGACGGCGTTTCCCAAGTAACGCACAGCGCTCCGGCGCTCAGCGTATTGCGGTCGGGCTTCCCCGATGGATGCAGGTCTTCTTGCGCAGCACGTTATGAACGGGCTTATGCTGGGGATGATGTATTCGCTGGTCGCCGTGGGGTTCACACTCTTCTTCGGCGTCCTCGATGTCATCAAATTCTCTCATGGCGATGTGCTGACGGTTCGTGCGTTCGCTGAACTCGCCACATATCTCGCCTTGGAGGGGCTGGCGCTCCCCTCCTGGCTCATGCTCCTGGCAATTCTCGCCGCGGCCGTCCTCGCGATGGGGCTGCTCGGCATGGTGATTGCGCAAGCCTTCGTGCTGCCGCTTCGCGCCGCCCCCCCGCACTCGATACACTGCTGATTACCTTGATGCTCGGCACGGCTTTGCGGAAATCGGTGCGCCTCTTTCTATCCGCAAGGCGCCAATCCGAACCCTCCCGGCGCTTCTACCCAAAGCCTCCATCGACATCGGACAATTCAACCTGCGCGCCGACAATGCCCTGATGTTCGCCGCTGGCATATTCAGCATCGTGGCGCTCCAGCTTTTCCTCAAGCACACAAAGCTAGGGCTTGCCATCAGGGCCATGGCCCAGGACGAGGAAACGGCGCGGTCGATGGGCGTCGACTTCACGATGGTCGTGCTCATCACCTTCGCCATCGGCTCGGCGCTCGCCGCATTCGCGGGCATCATGGACGGGCTTGTTCTATAACGAGATCAATTTCGGCATGGGCCTGCTGCTGGGGGTGATCGGCTTCAGCGCGGCAATCGTTGGCGGTCTGGGGAGCATCTACGGCGCCATATTGGGCGGCTTCATGTTCTGCCTTGCAAACCATTGGCGCGGTGGCCTTGCCGTTCGCCAGCGCCTATAAGGACGTGTTCGCGTTCGGCGTTGTCATCCTCATCATGACGCTGCGGCCAACCGGCCTAATCCGCGAAAAAATCAGCGAGAGGGTTTGAGCGTGGCGCAGGGGGAAGCAAAGAGGGCATCCATCTTGCCCGGTGCCGCGGTTTTTGCGGCCGTCACAGCTTACGTAATCGCCATCCTTCTCGCGGATGAGCAGAACACGATATTGATCCTGTTCGGGGTGGGCGTAGCGGCGGTGCTTCTCGCAAGCCTATTCAAGCTGCTCAAGCCCATCGGACGGTCATTTTCGAGCCACGAGACGGCCTTCAACGTCCTGGCGATCCTGGCGATGCTGCTGATTGCGGGGGTATTCCGGGAAGAGCACTTTGTGCTGCTGCTCATGGTAACGTTCATGCTCTACGCCGTGGCCGCACTCGGGCTCGCCATACAATTCGGCTATGCGGGCGTGGTCAATTTCGCGGGCGCCTCGTTTCAGGGCATCAGGCGCCTACACCTCGGCGGTCCTCACCACCCACACCGCCCTGCCGCATCTTGCAATCCTGTTCCTGGTGGGGTAACGGCCGCACTCGCCGGCATCGTCCTGCTTCCCCCGATCCTTCGAACGAGCGGACACTACGCCGCCGTCGTCACAATCGCCTTCGCGCTGCTGTTCAAGAGCTTCATCGAAGTGAACGACGTCCTCGGCGGCCCGCAGGGTATCCACCTTCCCTCCCTCGAAGTTCTCGGATGGTCCTTCAACGACAACATTACCATTCGCGGCTACGAAATTTCCTTCTATATGAATTACTTCCTGCTCAGCCTGATCCTGCTGATCTTCGCCTTCGTGTTCGTCCGGAGGCTCGAACGCTCGTGGATAGGGCTAAGTCTCGATGCGATCCGCCTCGACGAGACGGCGGCAAGCTGCTTCGGGCTGGGCATTGCCCGCTGGAAGGCGACCGCGTTTTTGCTCGGCAATTTCCTGATCGGGCTCGCCGGGGCGCTTCGCGGCATTGTCGGGGCTTTGTCGCACCGGCAAATTTCACCTTCGCGAATCCCTTCATCCTCGTATCGATCCTGCTCCTCGGCGGCATCGGCAACATCTGGGGCGCCATCGTGGCCACGGCCTTCGTCGTGATCGTGCCGGAGAAACTTCAGACAATTCAGGAATACCGCTTCCTGCTCTACGCCGTGATGGTGGTGCTGGTGCTGCGGTTCCAGCCGGAGGGGCTCTTGCCCCGTCCAGTACGCAGGTATTTTTAGCCATGACGGACCAAGCTCCAGCGCCCTTGCTCCAGGTTGAAGGCCTGACGAAAACTTTCGGAGGCGTTCTTGCCCTGGATGCCCTTTCCCTATCCGTCGGAAGCGGAGAGGTTGTCGGGCTGATCGGCCCGAACGGGTCCGGCAAGACCACGTTCTTCAACGTTACAACTGGCATCTACAGGCCTAATGCTGGGCGATTTTTTGGGCCGGAACCTCGCCGGCGCCTCGCCGCAGACCATTCACCGGGCCGATTCCAACCTTCCAGCGCTCCCGCCTGTCGCTCCCGCTATCCATTTTTGACAACATCATGATCGGCGCACACACGCACCGTTCCAATGGGCTGTTTTTGAACCTCGTCTGCCGCGATGTTTTCAAGCGCGAGATGGAGCGAATGCTCGAAGCTGCCCGCGCGCTGCTAAAAGTCTTCGAGCCGGAACTCGCCGATAGGCTGTTCGAGCCGGTAATGGGCCTTCCAATGATCGACCGGCGGAGGATCGAAATCTGCCGGGCACTGGTCAGCGAGCCGATGCTGCTGTTTCTCGATGAGCCTTCGCAGGCATGACCCATGAGGAAACGCGCGCCCTGATGGACAACATCCTGCAAGTGAGGGCCATGCGCAGCTCTCTCGCCATCGTTATCGTCGAGCATCGATCAGGCATATCGAACGCATCACCGACCGCTGCGCCGTGCTGAACTTCGGCCGCAAGATCGCCGAGGGTACATATCGCGAGGTCAAGCGACGCGGAGGTTCAGGTGGCGTACCTTGGAGCCGGGCTATGAGTGGCGGGCTGGAGATTACCGGCGTCTACACGGCATACGACAAGGCCGACGTCCTTGAGGACGTTTCGCTTGTGGCGGAACCCGGGCGCATCACCTGCCTTCTGGGCTCCAACGGCTCCGGCAAGACAACACTGATCCGGTCCATTCTCGGCCTCACACGCCCAAGGTTGCCGCATCGTCTTCGACGGCAAGGACATCAGCAGGCTCCGGACGCACAAAATCGTCGAAGCTGGCGTTGCTTGCATCCCCGAGGGGCGCAAGGTCTTCCCCAAGCTGACCGTAGAGGAGAACCTGCGCCTTGGGGCCTATGCGGAGGCGTCCAAGCCGTCATCAGGACGCGGCTTGAGGCAACGTTCGAGCAGTTTCCGAGGCTGGGCGAGCGCCGCCAGCAGATCGCCGGCACGATGTCGGGCGGGGAGCAGGCGATGGTCTCCATCGGGCGGGGCTCGATGAGGGCGCCAAAGCTGCTCCTGATCGACGAGCCATCCCTTGGCCTCTCGCCGCGCTTTGTGACCGAGAATTTTGGCATCATCCGCGACATCAATGCGCGCGGCATCACTGTCTTCCTCGTCCGAACAGAATGTGCATCAGACGCTGGCCATCGCCCATTACGGCTATGTTCTGTCGAAGGGGCGCGTTGTGGCCCAAGGCCCGACCGCCGAGCTTGCCGCCCGCGACGAGGTGCGGGAAGCCTACTTTGGCGACGGCAAAATCTTCCCGCTTTCCGTTATTGCGACGACAAGCGAAGCGCGGCCGGAAGCAATCCAAGATCATAAACGTAGTGCTTGCTTTTGGATCGCCACACAAGCGAACGCGACCTCCCGATGATGGAGGTTGTGCTGGACTTTCGACGTCCGGTCTCAGGCGTCGAGGACCAACTCGAAGGCCGCGTGCCAATGATCCCCACCACAATTAAGACAAAGTTAATTAGGCGTTAAGAATTTCTTGCCCTGAGCGCGGCTTTTTAGTAAACAGACGCTAGCGGACTTCGAAACAAGCTTCCCTGTCCAAACCAGAACCCATGATCGCGCGCCGGCCGGTGGAGAGTATCGCATTTGACGGCGCGTAGCTTGGCTATAACGCATCGCACAGCCGGCTTGGCTGAGGCTGGTGCCGGGTCTGCCCGGCAACCTCCTGGGGGCTTGCGCCAGAGCTTAATCCATTCGGCCATCTCCGGCACCCTGAGGGAGCGTCACCCTCGCCCAGGTCGCCGTCCAGCGAGCCGACGTCCGTAGCTGCGCATTGTGCTCTGACCTGTTCCGGCCGCCTGCTGATTGCAGTGATGCCGGAAGCTTCGCTTCGCCGTTTGTTTAAAGAAGGGCAGGTTATCATGACCCTAGATGCCGCCGATCCCATAACCCATCCCACGCAGCATGCCACGGCGCGCGAATCCGCCGTTGTCCGTTTCGCCGGCGAGTTCGGCGACGGTATGCAACTGACCGGCAACCAATTCACGCTTTCCACCGGTCTTGCCGGAAATGCGCTCGCCACTTTCCCGGATTATCCCGCGGAAATCCGCGCTCCCCAAGGCTCGACGTTCGGCGTCTCGGCCTTCCAGATCAATTTCGGCTCCGCGTCCGTGCGGACCGCGGGCGACGAACCCGACGTGCTGATCGCGATGAACCCGGCGGCGCTCAAGGTGAACCTGCCGGTTATGCGCCCGGGCAGCCTGATTATAGCCAATTCTGGCGCCTTCAATGAACGCAACCTGCGCAAGGCGGGCTATGCTGAGAACCCGCTGGAAGACGGGACGCTCGCGCCATTCCAGGTGGTCGCCCTGGACATGTCGCGGCTTACCCTCGATGCGGTTAAGCCCTTTGGGTTCGCGGGCGGCGACGCACTGCGCTGCAAGAACATGTGGGCGCTCGGCCTGATACTGTGGATGTTCGGCCGCGACCGCGATCCCGTAGTGACCTGGATCAACAGCAAATTCGGCAAGAAGAGCGAGGCGCTTGCCGGCGCCAACATCGCGGCGCTGAACGCGGGCGATTCCTATGGCGATACCGTCGAGATCGGACTGCCGCTAAGCCAGATCCAGGTCGCGCCGGCAGCGCTGGCCCCCGGCCTTTACCGGACGATCACCGGCAACGACGCCACCGCGCTCGGCCTCGTCGCAGGCAGCCAGCTCTGTGGGCTGCCCATATTCCTGGGCTCCTATCCCATCACCCCGGCCAGCGTCATCCTGCACAACCTGTCGCATCTCAAGGAATATGACGTTACGACCTTCCAGGCCGAGGACGAAATCGCGGCAGTCTGCGCGGCAATCGGCGCCTCCTACGCGGGCAAGCTCGGCGTGACGACCACGTCTGGCCCCGGCATGGCGCTGAAAACCGAAGCGATTGGGCTCGCCATCATGTCGGAGCTGCCGCTCGTTATCGTCAACGTGCAGCGCGGCGGGCCGTCCACGGGCTTGCCGACCAAGACCGAGCAGTCCGACCTCTACCAGGCGGTCTACGGCCGCAACGGCGATGCTCCGCTGGCAGTTATCGCGGCCAAGAGCCCGTCCGATTGCTTCGACGCCGCAATCGAGGCTGTGCGTCTCGCCGTGGAGTTCATGACGCCGGTCGTGTTGCTGACGGACGGCTACATGGCCAATGCCGCGGAGCCGTGGAAGGTGCCGGACCTGTCGGCGTGGGAACCGTTCCCGGTCGAGTTTTACGATCAGGTGCCGTCCGAAGGGCGGGTCAATCCCTATATGCGCGATCCCGAGACGCTGAAGCGCATCTGGATCAAGACCCGGCACGCCAGGCCTTACTCACCGCATCGGCGGCATAGAACGCAATTACGATAGCGGCGAAATCTCCTACGATCCCGCCAACCACCAGAAAATGACGGACACGCGGAAAGCCAAGATCGAAGGCATCGCCAACTTCATCCCGGAGCAGAAGGTCGAAAGCGGCGGCGCTCCTGGCGGCAAGCTTGCCGTCGTAGGCTGGGGCTCGACCTTTGGCGCCATCGAGCAGGCCGTGCTGCGCGCCCGCGCTGGCGGAGCCGATGTCAGCCACATCCACCTCCGCCATATCTGGCCCTTGCCGCGCAACCTCGGCACGCTGTTGCGCAGCTATGAAAAAATCCTGGTGCCCGAGATGAATACCGGCCAGCTCAAGACGCTGTTGCGCGACCAGTATCTCGTCGACGCCAAGTCCATCAACAAGGTTTCCGGCCAGCCGTTCCGTATCGCTGAGATAGAGGCGGCGATCGAACAGGCTCTGGCGTAGGAGGAAGGCTTCCATGGAAACGACCGCTATCGATACCGCTGCAGCTCCCGCCCCGGCCCTGACGCCCGCCAATTTTGCCTCCAGCCAAGAGGTGCGCTGGTGCCTTGGCTGCGGCAATTACTCGATCATCAAGATGGTCCGCCAGGCGCTGGCCGAAATCGGCACGAAGCCGGAGAATACCGTGTTCGTGTCGGGCATCGGCTGTTCCAGCCGCTTCCCCTATTATGTCGAGACCTACGGATATCACACCATCCACGGCCGCGCCCCTGCGGTCGCCACGGGCGTTAAGCTCGCCAATCCGGAGCTTGACGTGTGGATCGTCACTGGCGACGGCGACGGCCTGTCCATCGGCGGCAACCACATGGGCCATATTCTGCGCCGCAATCTCGACTGCCAGCTTCTCCTGTTCAACAACGAGATTTACGGCCTGACCAAGGGACAAGCCTCGCCGACCAGCAAGCAAGGCAAGCGCACCGTTTCAACGCCCTATGGCTCCCTTGAGCGGCCGGTAAACCCGACCAGCTTCGCGCTCGGCGCCGGCGGCCGTTTCGTGGCCCGCGGCATCGACGTGGTACAGAAGGAACTGCTCGCCATTCTCAAGCGCGCGCACGCCAACAAGGGAACGAGCTTCGTCGAAATCTACCAGAATTGCGCGGTGTTCAACGACGGCGCGTTCGAGGCGTTCGCAGCCAAGAAGGCGCAAGCCGATGCCGTTGTCTGGGTTGAGCACGGCAAGCCGTTGCTCTTCTCCAAGGGCACAAAAGGCTTGCGGCTCAATAGCGAAAAGCTGCGGCTTGAGGTGGTGGACGTCGAGGGTGGCGATTGGCAGGCGGCTGGCGTGATCGTCCACGACGAAACCAACAGGGCGCTCGCTCAGCTTCTGATCGACATGCCAGCGCCGGCCTTCCCCATCGCGCTTGGCGTGATCTATTGCGATCCGCTGCCCGCTTATGAGAGCGCCGTCGTCGCCCAGCAGCAGAAGGTCGCGGCCAGCAAGAAGCGCGATCTCCAGATGCTTCTCAGCTCCGGCGAAACCTGGTCTATCGGCGGCGACGCTTCGGCCGCAAAGAACTAGGCCTCCGCCAGGCCGGTCATACCGAAGCCGGCTGAATGCGTCTCTCGCTGTCATTCCGGAAGAGCGCTCGCGCGCTATCCGGGATCGTAACGGACGCCGTCATTTGTAACGATCCCGGATAAATCCCGCGGCTTCTCCGGGATGACGCCGGCCGTGAACCAATCGGCCGGATTTCGTATCACATAGCCTGCGTGTGCTGGCCGCCGTGCCCGGAGATACCGCTGAGCGCCTGCGCGCAGGTCTCAGCCTCGCTATCGGACAGGGCAATGTCGCCGAGCGAGAGGATGCCGACGAGGCGCTTGTCGCGGTTCAGAACGGGAAGCCGCCTCGACCTGAACCTCCGCCATATTCGCCGTCACCTCGCCGATATCCTGGTCGTCGAAACAGTAGCAAACGCCCTGGCTCATGACTTCCCGGATGGGCGTATCGGGTCCCTTGCCTTGGGCTATGGCGCGAACGGCAATATCGCGGTCGGTAATCATGCCGGCGAGCCTATCGTTCTCGGACACGGGTATGGCGCCGCAGTCGCATTCCGCCATCAGCTTGGCGGCGGCGGCGATGGACTGATTTGGACTGGCCATGCGAACATCCGTGGTCATGCATTCTTGGACTCTCATCGCAGACTCCTAAGTTTTTGCTGGGGAACCACGCGGCCCGGATCGAAGCGGGCGTTCCGAAGCCAAGGCTTGGCTTTACTGGCGGCCGGCGGTTCACACCCGTAGCAACATCCGGCGAAATTCGCTGTTCCGCCGCCCTCGCCGCAAAGTGCGAGCCATGTCGATTCCGGCCAGTGCAACGCCGAATTAACGCTCCCGGCAGACCCGCCGGAACCACGCGCCGTCCGGCACAATGCGTCCAGCGCCGCCGAACTGGGTACACAGATTTGTGTGGTAGCTGCGATCAGGTGTGAACCGCCCGCTCCGCTTAAGGAACTATAATGTAAAGCCAGCGCTCCCCAAATAAAATGCGCAGCGCTGGGAGGATTGTAACATGGGAAGTTATCTTGAAGTTTGCGGCTGGAGCGGCTGTGAGAAAATACCCGTGACCGTTATAGGCGAGACGGAAGAAGATTTCCAAATCGAGGCGGTGGAGCCGGCTTTTCTGCCTGGCCGCGGTGCCATTAAGAAAGGCCAGTGCATCTTTGTCCCAAAGAATACGGTGAAGCTGGCCAATGGAGCGCTTGAGCCGAATTCAACCAGGCAAGCGCAATAGGGACTGGTTGGCCGAGTTGCTTCAGGCCGATTCCGGACGTCGCGCCGATTTCGGAGAGTGCCCGCTGTTGAGGGATGAGCCGCCGTTCCCGCCCGGCGTGGACCCATCGCTCGGACCCCAGCCGTCTTTTTTCCACAACTAATTTCTGGTTGGGCAGCCTGGGGCCAAAACCTGCCATTCCAGGTGCTTGGAAAGCGCCGCTTGCTTATCGAGCTTGCTTGCTAGAGCTGGCCCTCCTGAGGATCGAGGAAACCGGCCACCAGCGATACCACTTTCCTATCTGCCTGATTGGTGGACGGGATGGAAACTGCCAGCGTAATCTGCACAACTGCTGACAGCAACTAGCCCCTCATAAGGGCCTCCGTATTCCATGGATGGAAATATCATGAAAAGGGTCTTTATCGTCATTTTGTCTGCGGCACTCATCGCTGGACCCGCTCAGCAGGCTGTGGCCGAACCCTTTGCCATTCTTCAGGACGCTTCCCAGCAGGTTGCGGTACAAAATAAAAAAGGCATTTCCCGTGCTGTTCCGGGAACCGCTCTTGCATACGGAGACCGCATTGCCACTGGTCCTGAGGGGGATGCGGTCGTGTCCTTCCCGGCCGGCAAATGCATTGGCCAGCATCGCTGCCTACAGGTACGCTAGCTACCGTCTCCGAAAACTACTGCCTGAATTTCGTGACCGGTGCTGAGGCTCAGTGGCAAATCTGGGCGATTTTGGCTGCAGCCGGCGCAACTGCGTTCATAGTTTATGAATTATACAAACTGACCAAACTTAAACCCCGCGAGCTGCCCGTGAGTCCCTGATTTCGATTCCCGTTTTCTACGCCGAATGCGGTGAAGAGGCGCTGAGCCTTCGACCGGTTCAATTGATGTGGCGAAGCCTCATGTCTGCAAGAAAATTGGCACAATTGGCTAAACTGGCCTTGATTTCTGCTTTCCTTTCTGACGCTCTCAGCACCGTCTCTAGCATCGTCGCATAACGAAGTAACTGAATGGGAAAGGTTTTTCGGGCCGTGGCCTGTCGATAAGGGCGGAGATTTGCCGAATTATATCATCGCGATAGCCGCTGCGAATAGGGCCGGGACCCTTGTTGTGATTGAAGGTACATGCCTATCCGCCTGCACGATTAAACTGGCTGCGAAGCGCCGGTGCGTTAGGCCGAACGCGATTTGTGGTTCCATTCGGCGACCCAAGGTCCTGTTGTCTCGCCAATTGGCAATGCTGTCCTGATTGATGCATATCCACCCCGTGTGCGCAGCGAAATCCTGCGCCGGCATATGCTCGACAGTACTGCGTTCGATTCCGAACACACCCTCACGGGCCGCGAGCTAATAAAGTTGGGGGAAAAAGAATGCGTACCCACCGCTTCCGTTTTTCCATTCGGCGGTGAAGCAGAGCTAAGCCCGGCCGCAATGGAGCCTAGCGAAAGCCCTGATGGAGTGGGGCAAGCGGGTCGTCCAGCACGCAAATAGTTCTCTGATTTGAGCGACCTCCGAAGCCTGCAATGGGGCAACGGCTGTCCTCACATGTAGCTAATTGACCGGACAGCTCTTGCCTACCTCGGCGAAATTAGAGCCCTTCATGATGGGTCCGGTTCTGAAAGTTCAGCCACCCGTATTTGCTCAGCATGAGTATTACCGCTTTCGGACCCGCAGCAGACGATGGGAGTGGCGACGGGCAGGATTGCTTAATGAAGCGTTCGCTTCGCGTAGGGGAGTATCATGATTAACTCAGGTATAGTAAACACGCGGAGCCCAGGTGTTTTTCGCGCACATTTTTGCGTTTTTTCTCCCCTTTTGGCTTGATTTCGGCGTTTGCAGAATCCCGTTAAATATATGTGCCGATTTGTTTTTAACTATAATACGGTGCATCTGCGCCGCAGGGACTGGTCTCTGGAACTGACTTTTATTACGCATTTTCAGTGCACTAGATAACGCTTAAAACTTTAGAAATAGTCTCCCTGTATAGTGGCTGCGTAAAGAAAACCGGTCGCATTGCGTGCTTTTGAGCCGGAAATCGACCACGGCATGGTTAACGAGTTCTGTATCTAGGTGAGACGATGCTTCTCCACACTCGCAACGCTGGACTTCGCCCCCAATGCTGGCGACCCCTTCTATTGCGTGTCTGCGGCCCGCCGTTCGGGCCTCTGGACCGCGCGGGCAGCCAGGCCGGCTTCACGGGACGGGCCTGACTGAACTTGTTGGGGATAATGAGCCCCGGATAAGGCGAATCAGATAGGCTCAAGGCTCCACTCGATCATGGAGCCCGCCGTTTGCGTCCCCTTACCCTGCCCCTGCAGCAGCCGCCGCGCAAGGATGCGGCGTACCTTGGCGTCGAGCGTTCCGCGCGCGGGCTCAGATGGGTGGAGCGGCTTCCCGCCTCCCAGGCCCATCTCGGCGCGGCCATCGCCCAGCGCCACAATCTGCCGGAGATCATCGGCCGCCTCCTGGCCGCGCGTGACGTTTCGCTCGACGAAGTGCCGGATGTGCTCAACCCGACGATCCGCGCGCTGTGCCCCGATCCCGCAACGCTGACCGATATGGACAAGGCGGCGGAGCGGCTGGCGCGTGCCGTCGCGGCGCGGGAGAGCATCGCGATTTTCGGCGATTACGACGTCGATGGCGCGTCCTCGTCTGCGCTGCTGTACCGCTTCCTGGCCAGCCACGGGCTTTCCCCGCGCATCTATATCCCCGACCGCATCACCGAGGGCTATGGGCCGAACTCCGAAGCCATCGCCACGCTGATCGACGACGGCGCCAGCCTGATCGTCACTGTGGACTGCGGGTCGACCGGGTTCGAGCCGCTTGCGGTTGCGGCGAAGCGCGGCATCGACGTCGTGGTGGTGGACCATCACCAGGTGAACGACGAGCTTCCCGCCGCGCATGCTATCGTCAACCCCAACCGCCAGGATTGCCTGAGCGGGCAAGGCCATCTCTGCGCGGCAGGCGTCACCTTCCTCCTTTGCATCGCGCTGCAGCGAAGCCTGCGGGCCAAGGGCTTCTACGCCAAGGCCAAGGCGCCGGATCTGTTGGGCTGGCTCGACCTGGTGGCGCTTGCCACGGTTTGCGATGTGGTGCCGCTAAAGGGCGTCAACCGTGCCTTTGTCGTGCAAGGGCTTAAGGTGCTCAAGAACCGGCACAATCCGGGCCTTAAGGCGCTCTGCGACGCCGCCGGCGTCAACAAGCCGCCCACGCCTTACACGCTCGGCTTCATGCTCGGCCCCCGGATCAACGCTGGCGGGCGGATCGGCGACGCGGGGCTCGGCGCGCGCCTGCTCGCCACGGACGATATTCTGGAAGCCGGCCACATCGCAGCGACGCTTGACAGGCTGAACCGCGAGCGCCGCGAGATCGAGGTCAAAACCGTGGAGGAGGCGGCGGCCTGGGCGGATCGTGCGCTGATCGAAGACCCTGCCTGCCCGATCATCATCGCGGGCTCGGCCGAATGGCATAAGGGCCTCGTGGGCCTCGCCGCCAGCCGCCTGACAGACCGCTTTCAGCGCCCCAGCCTGATCTTTTCATACGACGAGAACGCGGGCGAAGCCACCGGCTCGGCGCGCTCCGTCGCCGGTGTGGACATCGGCGCCGCCGTGCGCGGGGCGGTCGAGGCAGGGCTGGCGAAAAAGGGCGGCGGGCATACCGCGGCGGCGGGCGTAACCGTGCCGCAGGCCGGCATGACAGAGTTCGCCGCTTATATGCGCGAGGCGCTGGGGCCGTCCTACCGGGCGGCGGCGGCTTCGGCTACCCTTGCCGTGGACGGCGCGCTGACGCCGCGTTCGGCCACGCTCGAATTCGCGGAGCAGCTCGAACACGCAGGCCCTTTCGGCCAGGGCAATCCCGCGCCGCGTTTCTGCCTGCCGTCCGTGCGCCTCACCATGCTGAAGGAGTTCTCTGGCGGCCATCTTCGCTGCGCGCTGCAATCCACCGATGGCGCGCAAATCGGCGCGGTCGCTTTCCGGGCGGCACAATCGGAGCTTGGCGCGGCGCTCGCGCATGGGCGCGATCTTGGCTGCCACGTCGCCGGGCGGCTCACGCGCGACGAATGGGGCGGCCGGAACCGCGTCGAGTTCCAGATCGAGGATGTCGCGGCGGCGCGGTGAAATCGCCGCGTGAAAACATCGCCTTCGTTCTTGCCAAGCGGCGCAATCCGGCTTTATATCCTCCCCTTGCCGGACAGCACGGCTGCGCTCCCTTCGTCTATCGGTTAGGACGCGAGATTTTCAATCTTGAAAGAGGGGTTCGACTCCCCTAGGGAGCGCCACTTCGGTACACATGTGCGAACACCAGGCGTAATCTCGCCGCCGTTCGCAACCGCCTGTTCCAGAACGTCTTTCCGGCCCATGATGCGAATGGTGCCCTGATCGACCTCGATCCGGTCGATGATGGCGCCGATCCAGGCCTTGCGCGCCGGTGTTTCGCCCTCTAACAAACGGCCACGCATCAACGCGCCGAATTTCTCCACAGCTTCCTGTGACACATCTCCTTTGGCGCGAACGCCGCAACGCGCCCGGTTCAGTGCTTCCTTCGCCCGGTCGCGGCCGGCCTTGAGAATGGCAATTCGATCCTTAAGCAGGTCATCGACTTCGGCGACGCCATCCTCGATGAGTTTGTAAAGCCGTTTCAATTTCTCTTCGGCGGTTTCGGCCTCGCGCTCCAAAGACGCCAGCCTCCCATCTACAGCAGCAGCCCTCTCTGCACGCCTCGCTGCCAACGTCGACAGCAAGTCCCAGACCTGATCGCCGGACAGAAGCTTCTCAACCAATGCCCCGGTCACCAACGCATCGAGGCGATCCATCTGCACCGTGCGGCCCGCACACGCCTTCTTACCCTTGCGAGCACAGGTGGAGCAGGCATAGTAACGGTGAATCTTGCCTGATTTCGATGTGCCGGTTCGCAACGTCATCGCACCATTGCACAGGCTGCAGAAGGCAAGGCCCGTGAGCAGGATCGGTCCAGTGATCGCCCGCGGCGCTTCGACCCTCGGATTCCTTTTCTTCAAGATCTGCTGAACCGCCTCGAAGGTGCCAGGCTCAATGATGGCTGGCGCGTCGGCATAGATGTGTTCCGCATCGCTTTTGCGTTTGCCCGTCCGCGCCTCGATTGTATTGAAACGCCAGCGGCCGCCATAAACAGGGTTAGTAACGAGCTTGTGCACAGTGCCGAGCCCCCATAACCCGCCACGGCGTGTGCGGTAACCTCTTTCATTGAGCCACGTTGCAATGCTCTTGACGCCGAGCGGCCCCTGTCCGCCGTGACCGCCCTGCAGCAACTTGAAAATCATTCGAACCTGCTCCGCCTCGACCTCGTCGATCTCAAGCCGCTTTTTGATGCGGGCGCCGCGCCGCTCGACTTCGAAGGTCCGGTAACCAAACGGCGTCGTCGACCCGTTCCAAAAACCCTGGCGTGCATTTTCCTTCATCGAACGTAAGACGTGCTTCGCGTTTTCCTTCGACTGATATTCGTCGAACAGCGCGATCACCTGCCGCATCATCACTTGAGCCGGATCGTCGCCGAGTTCCTGCGTGATGGAGACGAGCTTCACGTTGTGCTTGGCGAGCTTGCGCACATAAAATTCAAGGCCAAACGCATCGCGGAAAAACCGGCTGAAGGAGTGCACGACGACAACGTCAAAAGCGCACTCGCCATCACAAGCGCGCTCCACCATGCGCTGGAATTCCGGCCGCCGGTCGTCCGTCGCCGACGCTCCAGGCTCGATGTACTCTGCAACAACCTGCAATCCGCGCGCGACCGCCCACATCGCCGTCTGGGACCGTTGATCGGGAATCGACAAGTCATGTTCGGCCTGCCTGCCAGTCGAGACCCGAAGATAAAGTGCAGCGCGCAGGCCTGCTGCCGTCACTTCACCGTTCGCATTCAAGCGTCCCGGCTGCGATTCCATGGCGTGCTCTCCATGTCCATTCCATCGTTGCCCGCATCATGTCAGACGGGTGTGGCGCGAAGAAGCCGAAGCCGTGCCTTGGGCACCGCCCAGCACTTCGTCAAGAATTTCCGCGAGGTAGGTCTCGATGACCACAAGCTCTGCTTCCGTGATGCGCCGCTTGCTTGGAAAATCGTCTATCACGATCAATGGGGTGGCATCGGCGACTTTCGATGCATCGGCCTGCCCGGCATGCGCCGGCACGGCAGCGTCTGCGACGGCCAGCGTTCCTTCCAGCATAATTGTGAGCGGCTCTTCCATTTGCCTGTCCGTGCTTCCACGAACAGGCGTAAGGGTGCTCAACAGGTTTCGAAAGAAACCAGGAAGATTGCATCGGGCAATCAAGATGCTAGCAGGTAATGTGAGAGGTCTTGCGCAGCCTCGTGTTGATGATGGCCAGAACGCCACACCGACTGGCGCTGGCCACCAGGAACCGAGAGAGCAAAAGGGGTAAATTCAGACCATTGCCGCCGTTTTTAAAACCTTAGCGTACGATTTTTTCCCTTTCGTGAGCCGACCCCAAATGGCGGCTGGTGACACGACTGTTGGGTCTAGGCCTTAGCGTACGATTTGGAACAGATTCTGCGATGCCCCCATTCTCGCGAAAGAATTTGCGTCACGGATAATCCAGAAATATGCGGCATGTGCAGCGGTACTGCCTTACCCAGCTCAAATAGCCTTGCAGACTTTGAGCAAATCATCGAGTGCCGCGACGGGCGTCAGTTTCTTGCCAGCGGCGATCACGTCGATAGCTTTGTAGACTTTTTCCATCTCTTCAAGCAGCTCACCGATCGTCACGTTCTTTTCTCCCGCCATCACTTTCACTCTCTCAGCCATATCCGGATGCACCCGCACACCCCATGGAAATGTACGCCCCGATTTGCGGTAGCGGCGCGCATCCGTTCCGCGACCTTTGTGGATGCCCTGCCCCCCTCGCCTCGCCGTACTTTCCTTCTTCTTCGCCATCGTCTTCGCCCGCGGCGCGTCATCGGTCTGTGACCCTTGTGGATTGTTCAGGGGCAATAGCAGCATCCGGCGGCGAAGCTGGCGGCGGAAGCTCCGGTGCTCCGACATTGTCGAGCACATCCTCAATCGGCGGCGCCGCGCCGAGACGAGCACGTTTCACGGTTGGAAATTTTTCACCCACATCGACCAGTTGCTTCAGTGCCATGCTTCCCCTCTTCTCTCTAACTTGCTCTTGCGATGACGTTCGATGCCGCGCCGTTAGCGCCAGCTTCGTCTTCGACCAGCGTGCGCAAACGGCGCACGACCTGCGCCACGACCCGCGCCGCATCTGCGTTGAGCGTGTCCCACTTGGTCTCCAATGCTGTCAGACCGAAGTTCTGCGCGTCGCCATAGCCGCGCTGCATGAACATGGCGCCCTTGAGGACCTCGTATCCGGCGCCTCCCAGGTATTCGATACCGTCTTCGATTTCTTTCGCCGCCAAGACGCCGTGCAATGCGAAGACCATCTTCGTCTTGGGTATGCCGTGTTTGACCAGTTCATGGAACATGCGGACCGCCGGCGCCATATCGTCGATCACGCCCTTGGTCGGCTGGATGAACAGATCGCTTGCTTCCGCAATTTCGAGCGCCATCGCCTTGGCGCGCGCGGGACCATCGAGCACGATCAGATCGAACTCATCCGCGCGCCGCAGCGCTTGTCCGGGATTGGAATAGACATCGACCGATATGTCCGGTTTGCGGCCGGCTGCAATTCGGCGCTGCGACCACTCGAAGGCGCTTTGCTGCTCCTGATCGAGATCGGCGATGTGCACGCTCAAATCCTGTGCGGCGCCCACCAATGCGATTGCCCGCGAAAATGTCGTCTTGCCAACGCCGCCTTTGTGGCTGCCGAGCCCAATCACCATCGCCATGAAACGCCCCATAGATAGAAATGCAACTGCAAACATGTAGAAAACAAATCGCCAACTTGCCAGCATGCAGAGTGTTTGCAGTAAAGACGGTTTTGTCAAATGCTTCGCGCGACTCGGCCCGCACATGCAATCAAGCTGTGCGCATCATGTTTGCAGTTTGATTGCTCGCGTGCTTTTGCAATCAAGCTGTTTTCCAGATGCAATCAATAGATTGCACCATGCGCACATATTGTTTTCATAGCGTGTGCGGATAGATTGCACGCGGATTGCTGTAAGTTTTCTATCGGTTTTCTTGCAGCAAACATCATGTTTGCAGTTCATGCCGCCAACAAGCGGCTTCAGCGAGTTGCCGCCACATGCCGCCATCGCAGCGCGCACAGGATGAGGCAGAAATCGGAAATCCGGCTGTGCGGCTGGAACCCTACCTGAAATCCTGGAAGGCCGCTCAGCGGCCAAAATTTAGCTCGAATTGCAACTCCGAAAAGAGGAGCCCGGAACGGGCCCTTCGGGCACTATGAAGGACGCTTTCCCTTGGTGAACTTCCTGGCCCAACCGAGGAATGCACGATCCGGATTGCGCGGCATCTCACCAAGCCGCGAGACGAATTCCTTATAGGCGGCCTCAAGGTAGTACTTGTCCCAGCCGGGTGCCACCTCACGTACTTGCTCCAGCGCATCGAGTGAAACAAGACGGTCGCGATCAAAAGCTGTTGGTGCGCTTCGTGACCATCGCGTATCCGCAGGCTTGGTTGCCGCAGGCACAACGGGTGCGGGCGGCGGCAGTGCGACGACAACCTGACGGCGTTTCACCGGAGGCGGGGAGGGAAACAAGCGCAAGCCGCCGCGCACGAACTCCATCTTCGCATCCGGATAGACCGCATGCGCCTTGCGCAGCGCGCCGGAAAACTCACGCTTGAAATCCTTGTCGCAGCGGTATTCCTGGCCGAACTGATCCTTGAGATTTTTCCAGTAGAGCGTGACACCCTTGTTCTGCTTCACACGGCACAGGCGATGCGCGAGCCACGTATAGGTATCGAGCGCCAGCGCTGAATTCTGCAAGGCGCCAATAGCGCGCGGATCGAGCGGAACGGCATGTTCGCGTAGCGTCTCGTAGAAGTCGCCCGATAGGGTGATGCTGCCGGGCCAGAGACCAAGCTGCCCGTTGTCATGCTGCATCCAGGCATCGAAGCGCGAGATCGGATCGCATTTGACGTTCACAACCTTGGTCTCAGTCCGGTAGCCGATTTGCATACGGCAAGCAGCGAGCGCCAGCATCTGCCGTTTGAACGCGGCCATACTCTCGCCGCCCTTGGCAATGCCCAGCCGATCCAGAAAGCCGCTGGCGCTTCGTTCGACCTCCACCTCGGGAGATTTGCGGCGGATGGCTTCCGAGCAGACATGGAATAGAACAAGGCGCGGGCGCGTTCCGTAAGGCAGGGGCATATCGTGATAGCGAAAGCCATCGAACCATTTTCCAGCCTCGATCAGCATCGACGCGCCGCCCGTCGTGCGCGTGAACTCCCGCGCTTTGACCTCGCTGCGCGGCATCCCGACCTGACACAGAACGGCGTGCATGAATTCGGGTTCGGTTCCCAAGGGCTCGGCAAGCGTCGCCGCCGCGTCGGTCACGCGGCGCGATATCGTTGCTATTTTCGAGTTCGTTTCATGGGGCCGTTTCGCCATCCTCACACCTTCGCAGTGAGGCAAGCCTAGCTTGGCAAAACGCGGAAGTCATGCTCCTTCGAAAACCTAAGCGCATGATTCGCTTGAACAAAGCCGTGGCGGTTTACCCCCCTTTGCGTGGCGGAATACCCCCCAAGACCGTGGCGGTTTGCCCCCCTTTTGCGTGGCGGTTTACTCCCCCCCTAATACCGTTAGATACCGTTAATATCTAACCGTTACCCAAAAGCGGGGTTTTAAAATTGGGGTAGAAGAGGGGCTTCGCCCTCATGCCGGAGGCACCTGCCAATCAACGTGAAGAGCGTTGAGCGAATAACATCTTTTTGGGAACCACCCTACATCGCATCCCAATCGACTCCGCTCATTCGCACACCTTTGACCAGTTTGCCCCCACGGGTCGCCGATGCCCTGACCAAGCCCCCGGATAGCCACAAGCCTAAAACGAAATCTGCTCAATCTCGGCCCAGGCGATCTCCCGCGACCGGCGGTCGTACAGCTGGGTCGTCTGCGTCGACGCGTGACCGGCGATGATGGCCGCGCGCTCCAGGAGACCGCCCGCGCGCAAGAACGCGGTGATGCCGGTCGCCCGGAAGGTGTGATTGCAGATATGCGTCTTGATGCCGGCTCGCCTGGCGCGCCGCTGCAGCATCGCCCAGGCCATCCCCTGGGTCATGGCCCTGCCGGTTGGCCGAAGAGTGACGGTTCCGTTTTCCTCAACTTCGCGGTTGAAGGTCTGGAACACCGGCAGCTTGCCGAGGTGACCGATACCCAGCCGATCAAGATAAGCGACGAGATAGAGTTCGAGCTGGCGATGGCAGGGCACTTCGTGCGTCTTGCCCCGCTTTTCATGCAGACGCAGCCAAAGACGGCACTGCTGATGAAGGACGTCCTCGACCTTAACCTTGAGCGCCGCATCGATACGGCCGAAGGTGTACGCCATGGAGGCGATGAGCGCGCGGTCGCGAAGCCCAATCAGCGTGGTGCAATCGATGCTGTCCAGAAGGGTTCTGACCTCTTCTCCGGTCAGCACCGAGGTCTTGCCAATATCGACGCTGTGGCGCGGCCCCTTCACGACCGCCGCCGGGTTGGTGTCGACACTGTGGGCTTCCATCAACGCGCGGAACAGCATGCGCACCGCCGCCAGCCGCAGTTTGATGGTGGGCGCAGCCAGGCCAGTGGGCTCCATGGCGGCAACCCAGTCCGACACATCGACGGAGCGGATGGTTTCAAGGCGCTGTCCTGTTGGCCGCTCGCCGGTGAAGCGCAAGAAATCCTCAGCGGCGCGAAGGTACGCCCTGCGGGTGTGGGCGTTGCGGATTTTGGCCTTGAAGAATTCCAGGATCGCGTAACGGGCGCGTGGATCGGCGGCAGCCAGGGCGGGCAAAGCCATGCATGGCAAAGCCAAGGCTGGCAGTTGCGCCGCCGCCAAAGGGACGAGGCTTTGGTTTGGCTCAATGACGTCGACGGTCGAAGCAGGCTGCAGGTTAGTCATAGAGTTTGGTAGTATGGATCAGAAGTAGAGTTCAGTGCATGGCAGCGAAGTGTGGCATAAACAGATAGATGATAAAAGCGATTATCTCCTATCCTGCAAGTCACTGCAAAAAGGACTTCCAGGTACGTCCATAATAGGCGTAGAATGAGACAACTATATTATGAAACCTGTTGTCTTGAGTTTGTGAATGCCAACAATGTCATCTTCCCTTAAAAGCAGGACTTTCTGCTCTTCAGTGAATTCGGCTTGCGAGTTTGTCCCTTAAATACAAAACTCGTCCCTTAAATGCATGACTCAGGGCAAATCATGATTTTGTCGATTTCCTCGACAGTTACTTCATGTCGTTTTTCCTCAATTAGTAGACTTTTGCCGATCGAGACGGATTTTTCCTAATTAGTAAACTCCTATCGCCTTAATCTTATTGCTGAGAAAATGACAAATGCCAACAAAACTGCCACTTTATCAAATTCCTGAACACCCCTTCGAACCCTCGCTCTTCGATGCATTTCTTCGGGTCGACGACGCTCTTTCCAGACTGGACGAGCGGGCAAGATTGTCTTCGCTCCAGGCGGCCTGGTCCCAGCGCCTGCTCTACCGCAATGCCTGCGCCGCGATGCACACCCAGAATTGCGTCGTCCATCTGGAAGACCTTGTTCTCCTCGACGGCCATGCGTTTTCCGGCACCATGTATCCAGACTTGTCTGCCGCGCTCGGCATCCTCAAATTCTGGCAAGCAGGGTTACGGGAAGATGCCGCTATGCTGCTCCGCTCGCCGATGCCAGGTGAAATGCCGCGCCCGCTGGCGAGTCAGGTTCTTGGCGATCCCACGGCTGCGCAAGACGTACCGGATTTCTTCTGGGACCCGGATTGGGACGAGCCAGGGCGATTACAACAATGGCGGCGGGTTTGGCAGGCCACAGACCGCCTTCCCCCTCTGCTTGCCGCCGCGATCGTATGGGACGCATGGCACACTCTGTCGCCCGAACAACAAGGAACCTGGCGCTCAACCCTTCTTGCCGCCCTCGTCTGCGCGCCAGAGGCAAAACGCGGCATCTGCTCTTGCCGGTCGACACAGGCCAGCGGCTATCGCGCAAACGCTGGGAACTCCGCGATGACCACGCCAAGCGCATGACGATGTTCTTCGACATGGTGGCATGCGCGGTTCAGGCCGCAGGCCATGAACTCGACAGCCTAAGCAGTGCCAACGAGCGCATGCGTTTGAAGATAAGGGATGCGCCGAAGAATTCCCGGCTTCCGGCGTTGGCGGATCTGATGGTGGCCAAGCCCATCGTTTCCATACCTCTTGCCTGCAAGGAACTCCGCATCAGCAAGCAAGCCTTGAGGATCATGATCCCACGCCTTGGATCAACTCCGCGCGAGATTACGGAGCGCCGCCGCTACCGGTGCTGGAGCGTTATCTAGCCCAACTCCTGCAACACCCAATGCCCACAATGGAAACCACGAGAAACGGAACGAACAACGCTTATCCACCTCAATCCAAGCGGATCGGAACATCGCTGCGCATCGGGCCGCCTCCCACACTTTCTGCTTGCTCCTGCGCCTCCCGCTCGAACTTCGTGCGCGCGATCGATCCAAACCGCGCCGTCAGCTCCGTAACCACCTGATACACGTGGGCAACGCCATAGAAGCTTTCGGTGACAAGCAAGGGCCGGCCAACGGCGGGCGCCATCGTTACAATGTTCCAATCCTGTCCAGCCATCTCATCAGGCTGAAGGCCGAAAAACCGCCTGTATGTGTCCGCAGTGAACTCCGTAACCGATGCCCAACACAGATCGGCAATTATCACAGCTTCGACCGATGACGGTTCAGGTCTCGACGTCACGATAAAAGCCAACGTCCCGTTGGGTCCCTGGGTAACACGCGCCTCACGCCAGGCGGAAACTCCGACGACCGACTTCGGACTCTCATTGGGGTGAGGCCGGTTCGCTAGTGCCAAAATCACCCCTGGCACAAACCCGCAAAAGGCCATGAACAAGCCGAAACTGATCCAGAATTCAGGCCAAGCGCACGCACCCAAACAGAACCCTAGCGAAATCGGAAGCAACAGCGTTGGAACCTCATGCCAGTGCCGATCGTGAGCAACATTGCGCAGCGGTGCGTCAGGGAACCATTCCCACCAGCCATAAGCCTCAACCCCGGAGATCGGCGGCACCGCCGACAATCTGATCCTCTGGCCAAGACCCAAAAACGCTCGGGATGCACTCCAACGTCGTTGTAGCCATGGAAGCACCACTAATCCGATCGTCCACAGCGCTATGCCCAACCAGACATGCTGGCGCCCTAGCTGCTCCAGTGACAAGAAAACTTCGGGAATGCGCTCACCAGGCTCGAGGGCAATAAAAAAATATCCCCCCGCCAAGAGACAGAACGCCACCATCCCGTCTGACAGCAGCCACCAAAGGCTTGCGTCGACAAAAACGCGTGCGGTGCGCATGTCTTCTCCCACTTTGGATGCTAGTCGGCACCTCCCGACCGACCGTCTGGCCAGGCTTGCCGTCTAGCGATGCATGCTTGTTCCAGCCGGCAATCCGAGTTCCGCATCATCTACCAATAACCAGCCCAGCATAGCAGCGAGGTCTGCTTTGTGCGGCATCGTCACCACCTGAGTTAGTTGCCCTCCTACGTGGCGATGCGAAACTGCCAGTCGATCTCCCGCTCCGCCACAGTGAGGCGGCCAGCGTCGCGTCAATCAAGGAGACAAAATGAACACTGTTTCCACGCCTTTTCGATCACGCATGATCATTGTAATGCTTTCGCCAACTGGTGCGCACGGCGTCATCGCGTCCCTAAAGCCAGCGACATGCAGAGGCGTGACAATTCTCCCACCGACCTGGAAACCTGCCACCTCTTTCGTTGTAATACCCTGATTGGTAATGCGAAACACGGCTTGGCACTCGCCGGCGGCACTGACCACCTTATCGACGTCAATCGACCTTCCGCTTATCTGATTGATCGCCTTGCCCGGCCGGCCTTCGGCGCGCTTTGCGCCTGGCGGCAATGGCCTCAAATACGCATCGACGGCATCTTCTTGCACCTGTGTAGCCTGCCGTCTCGCCGCCTCAATCGCAGCAACCTGTGCCGGTGTGGGCTGGTCAGCACCTCCCCGATCATATTTCGCTACGTTCCACACCCCCTTACCAACCAATAGGACCAAGACGGACATGATCGCGAGCACGAAAACTCCAGTTTTCACGCGCATTTTAGACCATCGCATGGTGGCACCCCCAGGTTTAATTCAATCGACGGCAGCTCATAGCCTGACTACGTGATTTGATTGAAATGACTGTATCAGGACACCCCGTTGCACATGTTGTCCTGACCCCGCCTCCGCTTTCGATAACCCGCGATCACTCCTCCCGTCCTCGATCAAGGTCTCGTTCGGCAGATGCCTGCCGCACGAGTTCCTCGCGGGCTGCCTTGGCGAGCCCCGCGAGAAACCCCGGCTCAAATGCGCCTTGCGTTTTGCCCTCGATTTCGGCGCGGGCGGCATCGAACGTTGTCTGCCATTCGGCGGGCAAGCCTTCGGCGCCCTTGGGATGGCTGTCGAGATAGGCTTTGAGCGCTTTTTCCAGCAGGTCTTCGCGGCTGGACAGCATGTCCCGTTCAACGATCTCGTCGATCAGACTGGCGAGTGCCGGCGGAACCTCCTCGGTGTCGTCGCTATCGGATTGGTACAGCTTCCTGAGGCGGCCCTTATGCCGCGCGACATAATCCGGCATATCCAGCACGTCGCGCTTGCCCGCAGTTCGCGCAGCGCGGATCACGCCCAGGAATTCCTCGCTGTCGCGCATGCGCTCCAGCATCCACAGCGCGAGTTCCTGATCGGATGTGTTGCCGGGATTCATCGGTGCATCACTCGCCATCGCGCTTGTCCCGTTCGTGCTCGATCCGCCGTACCAGATCCTCATCGCTGGGAAGATTGGACCAGTCGATATCGCCATGCTTTTCGAGATAGGCGTGCGCCATCTCCTCGAACAGCACGACCATGCTCGGCACCTTGTCGCGCTCGACGATTGCCATCAGCATCGCCTTGATGCGCGGATGGACGCGCAGCGGTAGCTGGATCACTCGTCCGGTTCGTTTCAGGCTGCGGCCGTCGGTAAAGCCGCTCGCTGTGGTTCGGTATTCGCTGCCGTAGAGGCGCTCAAGGAACGACATGCGGGAGCGTTCGCGTTCTTGCCGCTTGCGTTCCTCCTCCTCGCCGTTACTTGCCGACATGATGCCCAACCCGGCCGGTTGCTGCTCCAAAAGTCATGCCACTACGCTGCCGCTGCCAATGATGGCGATCCGGCTGAACAGGTAACTCGGCGGGTATCAGAGGTGTTGGCTCTATCCTGCCACGCTCGCGCCAGCCGCCAAGGGCTGGGCCTGCCGCGAGCAGGACCATGATCACAGAGCCAAGCTCCAGAATAACCGCCGTCCACGTCGTTAAGACGATACGTGCTAGTCTTGTATCTAATCCCAGAAGCCTGCCAAGCACAAGGGCTTGCGGATCGTCTTCGGTGCTACTTCCTGTCGCTTGCAGCGCTTCGAGCGCGCGGCGCCTGGTTTGCCGCGCGGCGGTCAAATCGTCGCGGTCGCGTGACGCCGCGAGCTCCGCCTGAAGCCGCAATACCTCGCGGCAAAATTGACGGGCCGTGGCGGAATTCGCTTCGGCGCAGAATTTTGACGTTTGCCAGCGCCGGTCGATGTGAAGCGCAGCAATGTCAGCCTCGACGATGGGTGCGCCGCGCGAACTTACGAGGCCGGCAAGACGCGCATCGATTTCGCGCAGCTCCTGCCGCGCAGCCGCAATCTGTTCAGAGTGAGCCCCGCGTGCCGACGTGACCGTATCGCGCATCAGCGCAGCAAATCCCGTCCCCGATGCCAGGGACAGCGCCACGACGCCCAGCAGCAAAAGCGCAGCGACGGCAACGTTGCCCCAGGCACGCGAAGTTAACGACCGCACCATCAGCACGGGCAGCACCGCTTTACTGATGTCGCTGGCAATACTGACCGCCGCCAATAATCCAACCTCCAGCGACGAGCGGCCAAGCGAAGAAAGAAACAGCGCGTTCATAGTCGCCGACACGCCGATGAACAGCAGCGCGGCGACGATGGTCATGGCGTGTAACATCAAATTCATGCTGCGGCCTCCCGCTCATATCCATGAGCAGGAGTAAGCCCACTCGCGGCAAGGCGCGAGCCAGCAAGCAGCAATCAAGATGCTAGCATGTTGATCGCAGTTCCGCAGAACGCGTCCAACGCGGACAAACGCGTTCCCAACGCGCAGCTCGATCGGCGCTTCGATCTGTTCGGCGCAGGGATGCGCCGTTCGCTCGCCGCCCGATGACGCCCCCCAGCCTTCGGTGAGGGGCCGTCATCGGGACGGCGCATCCCATCAAAAGGAGTCTTCCCATGAGCACCCACATCACGCCGGAACACCGCCGCGCCTTTGAAGCCTTGCTTGCAGGCACCAGCAACTTTGCACTGTTCTCCTCCTTCATCGGCGCCACACCCACGGCGGCAATCGTCGCAATCACCGAGGCCGGCAACGGAGAGATATGCATCGCGCCGCTGTTTGTCGCTGTCACCGATGACATGGCCTTGACCGATCACAATAACACGCCGCCAACGACCTACGCGGCAGCATCGGATGTGCACTCATGAGCACCGCCAAGATCCGCAGCCGCACCGGAAGCTGGAACACCTTTAATCGCCGCTTCAAGCCACGCACGAACCCCGACGACACGCTGCTTGTCGATCTCTTCGAACTGCCTAAAGGCATCGATCCGCATCTGGTTTGGACCGTCACCGACGACGATGGCCACCTCTATCTCAATCCGGGCTTCCGCTTCGTCAATCGCTTCGCCTACGTCATCTGCGAGGTGCCATGGACCGAGGACGATCAAAGCCAACCGCCATACCGCTATGACTGAACGGCAGCTCAATCAGCTTGCCTATCCGCCCTTCACCCACACCCGCTAGATATTGATGTGGCCGGAATGTGTTAATATCCGCTTTACACCCACAAATGGCCGGGGTAATGTGTGGGTGTAAAGCGGATACAGAGGGGATTTGAAATGGACGCTACGCGGCAATGGAGAGGGTCTTGGTTCCGCGCTACGCAGCGCGCCTATACCCTGGATCAGGTTCTTCCGAGGGATCGCGGTTTCTACCGCGATCTGTTGCCTGGAGAGCGGATGCTCGGCGCATTTATTCTTCCGCCTTTCCAGCGCCCGCCCGTTTGGACGTTGGAGCAGAAGACGAAGCTCATTGAGAGCATTTTGGATGAGCTTCCGGTTCCGCCCTATGTCATGAACTGCGACTTGGAGGCAGCCTACCGCTATGACCGCTGGCTGATCGACGGACAGCAGCGAATCACCGCAGTGCTGGAATTCGTTGGAGGAGAGTTTCCCGTGCGCGACCTGCGTTTCATCGACGTTGGCAAGCACGATCAATCCTGGTTCCTGAATAGGCCGTTTCACTGCCTGGAGACCGAGCTTCGAGACGAAGCCCTGCTGCGGGAGGTCTACGACCGTCTGGCTTATGGCGGGACGCCGCACGACAGGTGAGGCATGATTATGGACGTTCTCGCCCGCGAAGACCTGCCGTTTCCGGTGTCCCTGCCAGAGTTTCAGCGGCTTTTTCCCGACGACGCGGCCTGCGCCGTGTATCTGGAGAAAACCCGCTGGAGCGACGGCTTTGCTTGCCCGCATTGCGGCGTCATCGGCGAGCCGTTCCGCTTCGAGAACCGACCTGGAGTGCTGCGTTGCCGCGCTTGCCGGAAGGACACGGGGCTGACTGTCGGCACGGTCATGGAGCGCAGTCATGTGCCGCTCAGCACTTGGTTCTGGGCCGCCTACCTCGTCACCAGCCAGACGCCGGGGATGTCGGCGATTCAGTTTCAGCGCCAGCTTGGCCTGAGCCGCTACGAGACGGCTTTCCAGCTTCTCCACAAGCTCCGCGCGGGCATGGTGCGCCCTGACCGCGACCGGATCGGCGGCCTGCCCAAAGTGCATGTCGAGGTGGATGAGACCTTGGTAGGCGGCAGAACGCGCGGCGAAGGCCCTGGTGTCCACCACAAGGTTCTGGTGGCCGCCGCCGTCGAAGTGCGTCAGCGCAAGCCCGGCACCAAGCTCGACAAACGCGAAGTATGGACGCTACGCGGGCCGCCTACGCCTCGCCATCGTCCCTGACCGCTCCGCAGAGTCCCTGTGCGGCTTTGTCGCGGATGCGGTCGAGCCGAAGACCATGGTGGTAACCGACGATTGGAGCAGCTATGCCAGCCTCGGCAAACGCGGTTACGACCACCTCGCCGTCGCCGAGCGGGGCGATCCCGACGTGGCCGAGGAGTTCCTGCCGATCATCCACCTCGTTTTCGCCAACCTGAAGACATGGCTCAACGGAACCCATCACGGCGTCAGTGCCAAGCATTTGCAAGCCTACCTAAACGAATACCAGTTCCGGTTCAACCGCCGCTTCTACCCCTTCAACGCCTTCCGCTCGATCCTCGGGATCGCCGGGGATGCCGTCGCGCCGACTTTCGGCGAGCTTTATTCCGAGGACTGGCAGCACAAGGCCGATAGGCGAGCAATCATCATTCGGTGACGCACGCAGAGCCTGAGGCTTGGCGGCTCGATCATGCGCACAGCAACGACTTGCCTTTGCGGTGAATACTGGAGGGCGGATGTTTCAAAAGGCCAGCGCTTATCAATAACACCCGACGTTTTGGCACAAAAAACCTTAATGACCGTGGTTGCGTTACCTTTTGTAGGGTATCGCTTTATTGAGCCATCGGTGCTGCAATGTCGGGGCTTAATATAGAACTCCCGACAAAACGTAACATGGACGCCAACCAACCTGCCCGCATCCATTTCCGGGCGGCTTCGGAATGTGATGCGCAGCATAAGCGCAGCCCCGCCGACGCATGCCTTCACCGATCAAACATCCCGGCAAAGTGGGGGTCCTCATAATAGAGCACGCGCTGCAGGATGACCGGCGGCTGACCCGCCGCCATCACCAGAATGCGCCGCTTGCCGCGCTCCAGCATCTGCTCCAATTCGTGCGGCGCTGCCAGCTTTTGGACGCGCAGCTCCTCGCGCTGCCCGCGCGCGCCGCTGAGGCGCTGGTGCGGGGTGATGTCGTTGCTCTGCTGCAAGCGCACGCCGGTCTGCCCGAGTTTTTCCGACAGATAATCCAGCGTCGACTTATCCGAATTCGACCAGGCCGTCGTCACACCGGCATTGCCGATGAAGGTCTCCCAGCTCTCCTTATAGAGCCGCTTGATCTGCGTCACATCCTGCAGCACCACCCAGAGCTTGACGCCGAAGCCCGCCATCAGCCCGGCCGCGACTTCGATGGATTTCATGTGGCCGAGCACCGCGAATTCGTCGAGCACCATCAGCGCCGGAATATCGGTAGCGACCTTGGTGCGCTCGAAGGCGACGAGTGCCAGATTGATGATGACGCGCAGCCAGCGCGCATGGGTGCCCATGCGTGTGGCGGGCAGGCACAGGTAAAGCGTAGCCTTTTGCGATTTGAGCTCCGATAGTTTCAGATCGCTGCCCTGCAGCACATCGGCCATGGCGTTGCTGTCGAGGAATTCCAGCTGCGTGAGGGCTGTCGAGAATACCGATGCCAGCTCGCGGTCGCCCATCTGCGCGAAATTGGAGCCAGCCCCGGCAACCGCATCGTCGAATACGCCCGTGCAGTTCTGCATCAGCTTGAACAGCGCAGCCCGTTTGCTGCATTCCTCCACGCCGCGCCACGTCGACCACAGCGGGATGGGTTCCGGCCAGCAACCGCCACACGGTAATCAGATGCCGGTCACCTTCCGGCAGCGTCAGCGTGAACAGGATCAGCGCCTTGATCAGAATGCGCGCGCTATCCGTCCAGTGCGGATCGCGGTCATTGCCGATGATCAGCGCATCGGCGATAAGCGCAGCATCGTCCTTCACATTGGGATGCCCGGCATCCAGCTCATCGAGCGGATTGAAGCGGCCCGCCGGCGTGACGCCGCTCTCGCCGAAGGGATCGAGCACCACCACCTTCTGACCCTTCTGCCGGCGTGCCCGCGCGGTGATGCGCGCGAGTTCGCCCTTGGGATCGATGGCCAGCACCGAACCATCGTAGAGCAGCAGGTTCGGCACGATGAGCGAGACGCCCTTGCCGCCGCGCGACCCGGCAACCGTCAGCACATGGCGATTGTCGAGCGTGCCGATGCCACGGCCATCCCGGTAGCCAAGCACCAGTCCGCCGATCTGACCCGATGCCGTGCGGTATTGCCATTCGGGACCGGTGAGCTTTGCGGGTTCGAGCCACATCGCATCGACCAGCGCACCCGGCTGTCCCGCCACGCCGCGCAGCAGCTCCGTCTGCAGCCGCTTCTCGAAGCCGCTCATGCTCCATCTCCTTGCCTGCCAGAGTTCTCGTGCCCGCTTGCAGCGCAGACGCACCCGCCTTTGTGGTTTGCTGCCATGGCAGACGCCAGCCATCAAGAAGCTAGCATCTATTTTTTGGATGGTTTCGTGGCTGCTCCCTTTTCATCTTCTTCGATGCCGATGTCCGTCATAGCGGCCTTCGATGTTGCCTTGCTTGTCTCACATCGCCGCATCTCACGCGGACGCGCGCGCCGCCGGCTTACGCCGTCGTGGCGGCCCGCGCTTCAACGGCAAAATGGCTGGACCCACCACGACTTTGCGCTTGCGCACCCCGTGACAAGCACGGGGGCCCCGCGCCGGGCGGCTTAAGCAAGCCGCCCTCAAGCACAAACTCGCGGTCCCCCAGCAATTTTACCGTGTGACCGCGATGCGGCGCTGTGAGGGGACAAGCGGCAACGAGGCCGCCAATTCCGGCCCTCGGGCACGAAGAAGAAAGGTCACATCATGACGAAACAATCCACCAAACCGACGCACCGCATCTATGCCGTCGTCAAGCGCGGCGACAAAACCCACTGGGACGACATCGGCGCTGCCTGGCCGCACAAGGACGGCAAGGGCTTCAATCTCAAGCTCAGCTATCTTCCGCTCAATGGCGGCGAACTCGTCATCCGAGAGCCGAAGCCGAAAACGGATGGCAATGCCGCTGACGCGTCCGCGCCTGAAGCCGATTACGAAGGAGGCTTCTAATGATGACCTCCCTCGCAAGCTCCCGCTACGCGGATGACCGCTACCTCCTCGACGGCGATACCGATGAGGATGCGTCCGAACTCCTCTCCGTCATCTGCGATGGCGACCCGCGCTCCAACCGTGGCTTCGACTTCGACGCCTACGGCACTGGAGGTGCCGCATGACGCAGATGCCCGTCATCACCATCGAGAGGCGCCGCTATGCGGCGCTGATCGATGCCCTGAAACTCGCCCGCTACGCGATGCTGCGTTCGGGACGGCGGTTCGATTGTCCGCCGCACGACCCCTACACGGTCGCGCACACCATCGATACGGCCATCGCCGATGCTCAGGAGGTGCGCTCATGAGTAACAAACGAGTCTATCTTGTCAGTATCTCAGCCCATTCGACGCTCCAGATCTGGCTCGCCGCCACGAGCGAAGATGCCGCCATCCGGCGGGCGGAAAGCCTCTGGGCTGATGACGAAAGCGTCTTCACGAAGGAGGATCGCGCCATCGACTGCACCACGGTTCTCGAAAGCCAGGAGGTGCAGTCATGAATGCTTCCGTTGAGAACCTCGTTACCACAGCCGCTCCGGAAGGAGCGGCTGTGGTGCATCGCGACTTGCGCAGCGAATACGGGCTTGCCTGTCCCCAATGCGGTCAAGCGCAAACGCTCAAGATCGTCATTTCTTCCGATGCCACCATTACCGCTGATGGCATCGACAACGACGATCACCTCTTCTGGGACGGCGACAACCGCTGCTGGTGTCCCGCATGCAGTTACGGAGCAACCGTTGCGGCATTCAGCACAGAGAAAGGCAGCGCGCAAGCTCCTGCCCAAACTCAGGCTCTCAAGAAATACCGCGTCAGTTTCACGGATTGCCGGAACTACTACTACGATATCGAAGCCGTAAGCGAAGACGCAGCGCAGGAAGCAAGGCTTCGATTGCGCGGAACAGCCAGGGCGACAGCTCGATTTCGAGATAACGTAGCCGGTCGGCAAACATGCTTCCTTTCCGGTTGTACTCATATTCTGAGATAAGGCCGAAACCGCGCGTTGTCACGCCGTCGCCGGTCTTGATGTTGGTTTTGATCGTGCCCCCTTTCAGCCGGTCGAGCGCCGCGCCGAGACGCTCGTAGCCTAAATTGTTGGTCGTGCGGTTTGTCTGCACCAGCAGATCGTGCGTGGTGAGACGGACGCATGGCGAAATTGCCTTGCCGTCATTCTGCGCCGCGATCAGCCGCGAGATGCAATAGATGAGCACATCCTTGTCGAACACCGTTGGCAAGCCAAGCGTGCTGGGGATGATTTCGACCGAGTTCTCGCCGTGGGTGTATTTGAGCGGCCGGGTCTCCGCCTTGGTGGAGAGCGAGAAAATCGGATGCTCCATCGAGGCCATGTCGGAGCGCGGCGCGACTATCTCGCGCTTTGCCGCGATCCGTTCAGCGACTTGCAACGCTGGATGGATAAAGGTAAAAAGAAACCTTCTTCACCCCGCTCCGCCCGGCAGAGTTCCCATGCACAACAAACCACAGCCATCATCGACGCCCACAGGTTTCCGCAAGACGCATTGCATGAATTGTCAGGGCGGGCTCGTGCGCACGACCACCAAGGGCGCGACAATCGTGTGGTGTCTGGTGGATCGCGAGCCGATCCTGGAGGACATCGCGAGCTGCAACAAGTTCAAGCAGAACGAACCCCGCTAGGCCAAAACGACGGGGAGGCCGGTGGCGGCGAGATCGGTTCCATTCACGGCTACTACGCGGCGCTGATCGCTGCGGCGCGGGCCACCATGCGACCCCATGAGGCTGCGGCCTATATCCGCAATCTGCACACCGAGAAAACCCAGGCCGTCCGGGCCGCGCAAGAACGGCAGCGCGCAGATCGCAACGCGCGCAACCAGCCGGTGCGCTCCGCCTACCGGCCGCCAAACTTTTATCAGCACATCCGGCATGGATGAACCGATAATCGGTTCAGGTAAGCTTCGTTTCTTCGGCGGCGGCTGATTGTTTTGTCCCGTTAGGTTTGGGCAGCCCTGCCCCAGAGGGGCAGGGCCGGGCTTTCGTGCAAGCACCGAGCCGCGCTTTGCGCGTCTCGGCCCTTCGGGCTTCAATCCCTTTTGCGCCGTCTGCTCCCAGCCACTCACCACGAAGCAGTCCCCGCCGCGAGCGGGGTTCGAAGGGCACGGCCTCCGTGGAGATCGCGGACCCACGCATGGCGTGGGTATGGCCCGCGACCTCCACGGCTCCGCGAAGCAGAAACCCCGCCCGCGACGGCGACCGCTTCTATTACAACCCGCCCCCTTAACCGGGGCCACCTCTGTGTTCGATACGTCGTTTCTTATCCCGTTGCTCGATCCAAAGGCGCCGGAGCCTGTCCAGGCAGCACGGCTGAAAATTCGCCACTTAACAAACGAGTTGGAGAAGGCGAAGGAGGTCATTGCCGTACCGACGCCTGCACTGTCCGAGCTCCTGACCAAGGCCGGCGCAGCTGGACCCGAGTGGATACGGATTCTTAGTGGCAGCGCGCTTCCGTATCGTGGCGTTCGAGACGTTGGCGGCTGTGGAGGCCGCGCTGATGACAGAGGCGGCGATTGCGGGCGGCGACAAAAAAGGTGGGCTGAAGGACTGGGGGAAGGTAAAGTTTGACCGTCAAATCATCGCGATCGCACGAGTGACGGGCAGCAGGCGCATTTATTTGCACGACGCCCATTTTAAGACGCTGGTAGGGACAGGCGGTCCTCAGGTGTTGGATTTAGATGATTTACCCTTGCCTCCCGCCGGTGCTCAGATCGATATGGACGAAATCTGGAAGAGCGGCCCTGACAGCGAGTGACTGTTAAAACTTGCCTTAGACAGCCCGCAATGCCACTTCGGATATCGGAATGCTGTCAGGGAAGCTAGAAATTTCGGCCTTGCCCGTCACCCGGCCCTGACGAAAACATTACGCCGCATGGGCGCGATGAAGAACGCGCCCTGCTCATCGTATTGCACGAGCGCTTCATAGCACCGCCTGACCTCGGCTTCGGCGCCGGCGAGGCGCTCGCGCCGCGATGGATCGGCGGCAACCACCTTTTCGAGAACCTCGGCCGCATTGCCAGGGCGCACCACGGCCTCGTAGAAAAACTCCTCGCCGGGGATCAAGGCCGGCGGCGGCGCCAGCAATGCCGCGTAAGCCGCCGCGCGTACTTCGGTCTCGTCCTCAACCAGGCGCGTCATTTCGAAGAAGCTGCCCTCGGCCAGCGGCTCGATCACTACGAGCCGCCCGGCAAGCGCAAGCACCCGGTCGGCCTCGTCAAGCGCCGGCCGCATCGCCGCGAGCGGCAGGTGGTGGAAGCTCTTCATGTAGAGGATGGCATCGGCCGAACCGTCCGCGAGCGGCAGGTTCTCGCCGCTCGCCACCTGATAGGTTTCCGCGGTTCCTGCCTGCGCGCGGGCGCGTGCGAGCTGGACCTCGCTAACCTCGATACCGATTGCATGGGCACCGAGCTGCGCAAGATGGCGGACGAGCGCTCCATCCCCGCAGCCCACATCGACCACGGTTTTGCCCGCCGGATCGATGACGCCTTCGAGGGCTTGTATCGGGGTCAGGCGCGATCTTGTCATTATGCCTCCATTGCGGCGTTCCAATCGGACTTTGGTGGGCTGCCCGCTGAATGTCCGATTTGGAAACTCCTTTGTTTTGGAGTTTGGGAGCCCCATCCGGTTTAACAGAACGTTCGCTTCGCGTAGATGTCTATCATGGTTAACACGGATATGGTAAACGCGCAGAGCCCTTGCTTCCAATGCGCGCGTTTTTGCGATTTTTTTCGCGTTTCCGGCCGTTTTCTGTATTTCAGAAATCCCGTTAAATATACGGGACTATTTGAAATTAACCAGAGCTATGTTCCGAAGCCGCGCGGGGGTTGCCAAAGAGCCGTATAATATCAATGCGTTGACTCTGCTTAATGTTTGCTCAAGATCTTTCTGCTATATTGCTCCAAAATCGAAAGAGCCTTCAGGCCCCAAAAAAGGGGGTCTGGAAGCAACAGGGATAGTTAAGATTGCATTGCACCGGGGCGTCGGCCCGGTTAGAGGCATAGGAGCAGCCGGAATGGCTTATCGCAAGGAATTCCTGGTGGAGCCCGAAGCCAAGGTGAACCTGGGCAAGATCGATCCGGCTTACACTGGCAAGCACAAGTCCCACGAGAAATCGAAGGACGAGATCGCGGAGCACCTCGAACGGTTGCGCAAGGCGCAGTACCTGCTGTACGCGGATGCCGGGCAATCGCTGCTGGTCGTGCTGCAAGGACTCGACGCCTCGGGCAAGGACGGCGTTATCCAGCACCTATTTTCCGGCCTGAACCCGCAAGGCGTCAAGGTCGCCCGCTTCGGCCAGCCAACTCACGCCGAGGCCTCCCGCGATTTTCTCTGGCGCGTGCATGCCCAGGCGCCGGCCGATGGCGAGATCGCGATCTTCAACCGCTCGCATTACGAGGACGTGCTGGTCGGGCGCGTGCACAAGCTCGTTCCGAAGGCCGTCTGGTCCAAGCGCTACGATCTCATCGGCGATTTCGAGAAATTGCTGACCAGGAACGGCACGCGCATCCTCAAATTCTACCTGCACATAAGCCCGGAGGAGCAACTGGCGCGGTTCAAGCAGCGCCTCGACGATCCCGTGCGGCATTGGAAGATCAGCGAGACGGACTATTCGGAGCGCGAATTGTGGGACAAGTACCAGCGCGCCTACGAGGATGCGCTATCGCTGACGAGCACCGGGCATGCGCCGTGGTTCATCGTCCCGTCCAACCATAAGTGGTTCCGGAACCTGGCAATCTCGGAAATCGTCGCGGATACCATGGAGGCGATGAAGCTGAAGCTGCCGCCGGCCAGGGTGAATATCGATGAGATCCGCCGCAAATATCACGAGGCGGAGGAGAAGCAGGCGGCGGAGTAGGGCAGCGGTCAACGCCGTCATCGCGAGTTTCGCACCGGCCGGGGCAGACCCTACTGGATGATAAGAGCGAAAGCGCCGTCACCAGGCATGAGGCACCTTTAGCGGCGGGCGCTATAAGCACCTTTCCCGCCTAGCCCGCCGTTGCTATTCCGCCGCGACTTGCGAGCCTACCGCCACCGGGGCTTGCGGCTTGCCGTCGCGAAGACGCGCATGGCGCCGAAAATCGCGGCGAGCGTCGCGGCATAGACGATGGCCTGCATGATCGACGGCTTGTCGTCGTAGCCCGCCAGCGTGTGCAGGATGCGCCCGGCAAGGCTATTCCCGGGAAGTATCCACGACGTGTCCCAGAGCGTGCTGCTCAGCGTATTCAGCATATCCGCCTGCTCCAGGAAATGGACGCATTGCGAGGCCATGCCCGCCGCCAGGAAGGCGATAAGCACGCTTGTTACGCTGAATAGGTAGCGGGACGGGATGATAATGAGGCCCGCGTAAGTCAGGGCGCTCAGCGCCACGCCAGCACCCAGGCCGAGCAGGCCGCCAATCGTAAGGCTCAAATTGCTGTCGTTGTTGGCGATCACGATCCCGTAGAGGAACAGCACGACCTCGGCACCCTCGCGCAAGACCGCGATGCCGACAACGGCGGCGAGCGCCAGCAGCGTCTTGCGCCCGGTCGCGACCGCGTGGCCCGCGGCCTTAAGCTCCGCCGCCAGCTCGCGCCCATGACTGGCCATCCAGATGTTGTGCCAGGCGAGCATCACGACCGCGATGGCGAGGATCGAGGCGCTGAACACCTCCTGCCCCATGCCTTCGAGCGCGGATGAAAGGGTGCCGGCGAAGAGCGCCAGCAGCGAGGCGCCCAGAACGCCCGCCGCGATGCCCCCGCTCACATATCGTATCCGGCCGGGGACCCCCTCGGTGGCGGCCAGCACGATGCCGACGATCAAGCCGGCCTCGATCACCTCACGGAAAACGATAATTGCGGCCCCAAGCATTATTCACTCCTATTCGACGACCAGCACGCCCTGTGCGGTCTTTGCATGATACTCGCCCTCGAAGGGGTAACGGCCAGCGGCTAGCGGCTTGAGCTTTATGGTAATGGTTCCGTGCCCCGTGACAATCTTTTCCGTATGAAGCGAGGTGCTGTCGAACTCCTCGAAGCCGCCGTCCTCATTTTTCAGCGTGATCGCGATGGGCTTATTGGCGGGCGCTTTGATTTCGGCGGGCTGGAACTGATGATCCTTGAGCGTGAGGCCGATCGCGAACGGATCTTCGGCCCAAGCCGCGCAGGGCAGGGCGATGGACGCCGCCACGAGAAGGGCCGCCGGAACTATTGTGCGCATGAGATCCCTAAGTGCAGCATCGCCAATTAACCCCCACGGCAGCGCAGAGCCAATATTGGCCCCATCTAAACCGCTACAATCGAACCTCTGGCGCAGAAACGGCGAAAGACCGCGCCCTTTCGCGTAGAGCTATGATCCACGCTTGGCAAATGCAATCTCTTTCTTTTTTAATTAGAGCAATTCTAACTTGGCGGTTCGATTAGTGTTTAGTTGCGCGGGTGATGTTTCTTTTGATTACACTTTAAGCAATCCGATGGAGGTCCGAACGGCAGTGGCACTCCAGACACGCTCTTCGCCTTTCGCAGGCTGCCTGGATGCGGTATGAGCTTTTGTCGTATACATCATACCGGCTGGAGCCGTACCAACTCATCTGGCCAAAAGCCCAATCCGCAAAGCTGCTTGGCTGACACAATGCTGTAAATCGCGCTACCTACTACGTCTTAGCAAGCGTCTCGCGAAACCGCCCTGCAAGGCTGGCCAAAGGTTTTTGGCCAGATAACTCGTAACTTAGCGGTTTGAGTTTGCCTTAATCGGGGTTATTGGGCTTTGGGCGGTTGCAGCGAATTGGGGCATAAGAATTTACTGGGGAATTTGCATGCGCATCGATAATTTCGTCCTTTCGCGGGTCGGGCAGGGGGCGGTGCGTGGCTGCGCGGCGCAGGCGCTATGCCGCCGTCAATTAGCTGGCGCGGGCAAATACTTAACCACCTTTCCTCTGCAATGTGCGGCCCGCGTGCGCTTATGAAGGGCAGGCTGGCGCTCTCTGCTGCAACGATTGCCATGCTCTCCGCAGGGAACGCTGTAGCCGCGGATATCGTGCCCGCGGAGAAGGCGGCGATTTCGTATCCGGAACCGTCTGGATTTGACTGGACCGGTTTCTATCTGGGCGGCCATCTGGGTTACGCTTGGGGGAACTCGAATTGGACGGCCAGCCGGGCGGGGGCGCCGGGGGGCGCTATCGCGACCGGTTCGTTCAACTTGGCGCAACCCATCGATAGCTTCAAAGAGTTCGGGAAGCTTTTTCGAAGGGCTTCAAACCGGCTACAACTACATGCTCGCGAACCGCTTTGTCATCGGCGGCGAGGCCGATGTATCGTTTCCAAGCTATCCAAGTCCCATCAGTGGCCTCGGTATCGGCGGAAGGTCGGACCTGTTGAATGGCACGGAAAGTTATAGCGAGAACGTGCTCTCTTCCGGCGCCGTGCGAGGCCGCATAGGTTATGCTCCTGGGAATTGGCTCTTTTATGCGACGGGCGGCTTCGCCTGGAGCTACGACCAATTCACACTGACACAACAGACCGCCGGAACGTCAAAGTCACGGAATGCGTGGCGATTGGGCTGGACGGCGGGGGCCGGCGCCGAGGCCCCCGTGGCGCCCCATTGGACAGCACGGCTCGAATATCTATTCAAGGACTATGGCTCTGGCAGCGTGACTTTTCCGGCTGCGGCGCAGAGGTTCAATTCCGATCTTTCGATGCAAGAGCTGCGGGTGGGCTTGAACTACCAATTTGGCAACGATGCGGCGCCATCGGCCAAGGACCAGGTAGCCGCCGCGCTGAATTCGGACAACATCAACTTCCACGCCCAGACTACGTTCGTCTGGCAAGGGTATCCCGCGATCCGGTCGCCCTTTGAGGGTCCCAATAGCCTGCCAGGCGGCGGGCAGGGCCGCGAGACCGTGGACGTGACGCTCTTTGCGGGCTTCCGCTTGTGGAAGGGCGCGGAACTATGGATCGACCCGGAGATCGATCAGGGCTTCGGCGTCGGGAACACGCATGGGGCTGGCGGATATCCCAGCGGTGAGGCCTATAAGCTCGGCGACACTTACCCCTATGCGCGGGTGCAGCGCTATTTCGTTCGCCAAACGATTGATCTGGGCGGTGAAACCGAGAAGGTTGAAGCCGACCTCGATCGAATTCGCCGGCTCGCAGACGGCGAACCGGCTGGTGCTGACGGTGGGCAAGTATACGATCACCGATTTATTCGACACCAACAAATACGCGAACAATCCCAAAAGCGATTTCCTGAACTGGTCGCTGATCAACGCCGGCACGTTCGATTATGCCGGCGACGGCTGGGGCTATACCTACGGCGCGGCCGCCGAATGGTATCAGGGATGCTGGACGCTGCGGGGCGGGGCTTTCGACCTGTCGCAAACCCCGCCCAGGCGGGAACAGCCCCTTGGGTGGTTCTAACGACACAAACTTCAATAATTTCCAGCTGGTTGGGGAGGTCGAGCACCGGCATGAGCTATGGGGGCAGCCCGGCAAGCTCAAGGTCACAGGCTATCTCGAACGCGGCAGCATGGGCAGCTATTCGGATGCCATTCAGTTAGCACGGGCGACTGGTCAGCCCGCCGACATCGCCGCGGTGCGCAACTATCAGAGCCGGCCGGGAGTGAGCGCCAACTTGGAGCAGCAGGTAAGCGAGGACATCGGTGTGTTCGCGCGCGCCGGCTGGGCTGATGGCACCAAGGAGCCGTGGGATTTCACGGACATCGACCGCACCGTGTCGGCAGGCGTCTCTGTGGCCGGCAAGCAATGGGGCAGGCCTGACGACCGGGTTGAAGTCGCGGGCGTCATCAACGGTATTTCCAGCGTCCACGAAGCGTTTTTCAACGCCGGAGGCCTGGGCATCCTCGTTGGCGACGGGAGACTGCCGAATCCCGGCTTGGAGAAGATCATCGAAGCGTATTATAGCTACTCCGTGTCAGCCTCGACGAAACTCAGCATCGATTACCAGTTCATCGATAACCCCGCCTACAATACGGACCGCGGCCCGGTTAACCTCTTGGCCGGCCGGTTTCATTGGCAGTTCTAGCGCGGCGCCCCGCGCGCCCAACGGCGCCGCAATCCGGAGACGGAACAGTAGCAAATCCCGCTGCCGTCATCGCGAGGAGGGCGGAGCTTGGCGTGGCGATCCAGGGGTTTGTTGATTTTACTGGATTGCTTCGCTGTGCTCGCAATGACGATTTTGGCAGCCTGCCAGGACGGATCTGAATTTACTTTACCGTCAGACCCGGATAACCGCGCCCTTGATGGCAACGAATTGGCAGGCCGCCCCGCCCAGCACGAACAGGTGCCAGATCGCGTTATGGAAGCGCAGCCACTCCATGAGGTGGAACGGCACGCCAGCCGTATAGACGACGCCGCCGATGACCAGGAGCCACAGCGCCTGGTTCGGCAGCGTCTCCGTCACCGGCCCGATCGCCACCAGCACAAGCCAGCCCTGGGCGAGGTAGAGCAGGACCGTCAGCCTGTCGAAGCGCCGCGGAAATCGCAGCTTGATGGCTACTCCGGTCGCGGCGATGGCCCACACCGCCGCGAGCAGGAACCCGCCCGCATTGCCGCCCACCACGATTGCGAAGGGCGTATAGCTGCCCGCGATCATGACGAAGATGGCGGAATGATCGAGGCGGCGGAGCACCTCCTTGAGCTTGCCGTGGGAGACGAGATTGTAGGCTGCCGACGCGCCGAACATGCCGATGAGCCCGGTGCAATAGACGATCAGGCCTGCGGTATCGGCCGCGGGTAGGGTGCGCAGCGCCACCACGAGCAGGAAAACTGTCGCGGCGATGCTAAAGACCAGCCCCGCGGCGTGGACGCAAGCGTCGGCAAAATGCTCAAGCCGCGTATAGGACGGAAAGAGATGTTCCGGTTGGTGCATGACCGCCTGCTCCCAATGGTGCCGGGCCGCGCCGGGCTGGGAGCGGCCGTCATGGACGCTTAGATAAGCTCTCGGGCGGCCGGCGCCAGGCGATGAAGGGCGGATTTCTGAAGTTCTGCTCTTTCTTGCCATAGAGCAGCGGCTTGCCGTCGAGCGTTAGCACGGTGCCGCCGGCCGCTTCGAGAATGGCCTGGCCCGCGGCTGTGTCCCATTCGTTCGTCGGGCCGTGCCTGGGGTAAACGTCGGCTGCGCCCGCCGCCAGCATGCCGAATTTCAGCGCCGACCCCATGGTCAACTTTTGCGGATCGCCATGGCTTTCAAGGAAGGCCACCGTGTCCGGCCTGAGATGGGAGCGGCTGACAATCGCGGTGAAAGGCCTGCCCGTGGCCTCGCCGTCGAGCGGGACGAAATCGAAATTTTGCCGGGGGGCGGGATCGTGCGCGGGATGCAACTCGCAGCGGAAGGCCTTGCCAGGAGCCAGCGTGATGAAGCAATCGGCCTTGGCCGGGCCGAAGATCAGCCCGAAAATCGCTTTTCCACCGCTTACGAGAGCGATGTTGATAGAGAATTCCCCGTTGAGTTTCACGAACTCCTTGGTGCCGTCCAGCGGATCGACGACGAAGTAGGTGCTGCCGGTTTCGGGCAGGTTGTTCGCCGAGGCCTGCTCCTCCGAAATGACCGGTACATCGGGTATAAGCTCGCCAAGTGCCGCGAGCAGGATGTCCTCGGAAGCGTGGTCGGCATCGGTCACGGGAGAGCTGTCCGCCTTGTAGCGCACGTTCATGTCCGGACCGTAGATGTCCATGATTGCGGCGCCCGCCCGCTGGGCGGCGGCCATGATCCAAAGCCCGAAATCCTTGTAATTATCCGCAGCTAGTGTCACGATGCACGCCGTCCTTGAATTTAGGGTTGCACTTGGCTTTTCCACACCGGCGCTGTAGCTTTTGTGCTCGCTCCGGCATTTTTTTAGCAGGCCATGTTGAAGTCCACAGGCAAATCATGATGCCTAAAATCGGTTCGTTAACGAATTCGAAACGATGACAACGGAATTGGGGCGCGGCGCGCCGCGGCAGGAGAATTTAGCATGACAGCACAAACGCGGCTCGAAGACACAACTCTCGCTGCTTTGATTTCCAGCAAAATTCTTCACGACCTCGCGGGCCAAATCGGTGCCATCAATAACGGGCTCGAACTCCTGGAGGAAGAAAACGACGAAGATACGCGATATTACGCGCTCGAGCTGATTCAGAACAGTGCAAAAGCGGCGTGGGCGCAACTGGATTTCCACCGGCTTGCCTTCGGTGCCTCGTCGAGCCTCGGAGCGGTGGTGCCGCTGGGGCATGTCGAGCAGGTGGCGCGCCGCTATATCGAGAACGGCAAGCGGCGGCTGCATTGGCAGGCCAACTTGCAGGACATCGAAAAGGAGAGCGGCAGGATGCTGCTCGCCGTGCTGTCGGTCGCGCTCACGTCCTTGCCCGCCGGCGGAGACTTCTATGTGGCGGTCCAGGGGAGCAATTCCGGGGGCCGGGGGGCTGCGCGTTTCAAGCTGGCTATCGTCTGCCGGGGCCGGTCGGCGCGGATACAGGAAGGCGTGGCGGAAATTTTCGGGGGAAAAGAGGCGAAGGTGGCCGACACCAAGCTTGTGGTGGCCTACTACGCTTCGCGCCTGGCAGCTCAAGCCCACTATAAAATAAGCGCCACGAAAGATGGCGATGACGCTGTCTACACAGTCGAACCGAAATAAGCCCGGAAAGACCGGGCGCACTTTCAGCAAGTCAGCGAGGCGAATGCGGGGCGGTCTGAATGGCCGCCCGTGCAGTTTCAGGCGGCGGCCTGCTCATCCTTCGGGTCCCTCAGCACATAGCCGCGACCCCAGACGGTTTCGATGTAGTGCTGGCCAGTATTCGCCTGGGCGAGCTTCTTGCGCAGCTTGCAGATGAAAACGTCGATGATCTTGAGTTCCGGCTCGTCGATGCCGCCATAGAGGTGATTGAGGAACATCTCCTTGGTGAGCGTCGTGCCCTTGCGCAGGGAAAGCAGCTCAAGCATCTGGTATTCCTTGCTGGTGAGATGCACCCGCTGGCCGTCGACCTCAACGGTTTTGGTGTCGAGGTTGACCCGGAGGCTACCAGTCTGAATAACGGATTGGGCGTGGCCCTTCGAGCGGCGGACGATGGCGTGAATCCGGGCGACAAGCTCGTCCTTGTGGAACGGCTTGGTAAGATAGTCGTCGGCGCCGAAGCCTAGGCCGCGAACTTTCTCGTCGACGCCGCCCATTCCGGAAAGGATGAGGATTGGCGTCTTGATCTTGTTCACGCGGAGCGCGCGCAAAACCTCGTATCCGCTGATATCGGGCAAGCCTAAATCCAGCAATATGATATCGTAATCATATACTTTACCGAGACCGACGCCCTCTTCACCTAAGTCGGTTTGAAAGACGTTAAACCCTTCGGAAAGAAGCATCAACTCGATGCTCTGGGCGGTTGCGGCATCGTCTTCGATAAGAAGCACTCGCATGTGATCCCTCGCTTGCTGCAAGTCTAATTTGCTCTGACGCGAGGCATGGCCAACTCCGCGCCGTGAAGCTTAACTTCAGGACAGACATTAACGCAGGAAAGGTTAATAAATCTTAAGCCCACAACGCGGCACGACGGTAAGCGTTCGATTTATATCAATCGCTTAGGCCACGGCACTCGTTTACGGATCACGGATTGGAGGAGCAAGCTGGACGAAGTGAAGCCCCTGGACGCGCCATGCATTCGCCACAATAGTAGGCCCCCGCGAATCGATGGCTTGGGTACTCTGACGCAATTCGTGGGACGGGCCAACAGCAATTTGGCTAGGATTGCATTAAAGAGACGGCTGTTGCAAAGCGGCGACGTTTTACTCCGAATTAATGGTTTTGGGTGAAACTCAAAGGGCTCGATAAGGGCGGCCCGGAAAACGTGCAGGTGGAGTAAGGGGGCTTGTAAAAGGAATGATTGAGAACAGTAATAGCGTGCATAATCAACGATTTGATTACGACGAGAAGCGGCAGCAGGTCAACGACCTCGAAATGATGATCGCTGACTTCCGCCGTATGGCGAACGACCTCGATCAGCAGATCAAGATCGAACAGCAGACCTCAGGGATAAGCGACGTCAACCATTTCGCGTACCCCACTTTTGCGAGGGCTGCAATCAGCCGGCGCGACAACCTCAAAGCTTCGATCCTGGAGTTGGAAAAACGGCTCGAGGGGGCTCGCCAGGACGCGCTTGAGGCATTCGAGACGCTCAAGCTTGCGGAATTGGCGGGCGGCTTGGAGGCTCACCGGCAGGTGCGGCCGGCGATCCGGCGCAAGCCGCAAAAGCCAATGCCGGGCGTGGCGGGACTGCGCTAAGCTGCCGCTATCGCATAAAAACCATGTGTGTGTGCGAGCGTCCTGAAGCGCTAGCCTCAGTTTTGCCACGAACACCCCCAATGGCACTGAGGCAACGCTTTATGAGGGGGCGCTCGCTTGCGATTCCGGGCCGTCATTTTGTGCTTACTAGCACTATTACCGCAAGCTTGCGCGAAGCGGGACCCCGCTGTGGAGAGCCTCATCGGCTCTGAGCCGCAAAGGCTCTCGTTCGGCGCGCCGCCCGAGGTGCTGCACAGCTTCGTCGAGAAGATGAAGATTTGCTGGTTCAACGGTTCCAGCGCCGCCTTGGCCGGCTATCGCTTCCAGACCGGCGAGCGCGCGCCCGGAGAGGGCGACAGCGCCGACGGGTATCCCAACGTCACGATTTATGGCCAGGGCGGGGGTTCGGAGGCGTTCGAGGTTCAATTCCACAAATATAACGAGAACACGCTCATCGTGACGCGCAACGTGTCCCTGCCGCCAGAGCTTTTGACCAAGATCAAGCGCGATATTCAGCTCTGGGCGCTCAGCAGCCGCGATTGCAACGCCTGAGGGGGCAGCCAGAAGTCCTGAGCGTTCTGCCGCACCATCGTCATCGTGAGGCGGCCCTGGCCGCCGCGGCGATCCAGGAACTGCCGCAGCGCCTCCAACTCCTGGATTGCTTCGGGGCTTCGCAATTTCATCCAAAAGGGCCGGCAGCTCCAGACGGTATGAAACTCGCAGCGGTCAGAACTTTTGACCGCTTCACGTCATTGCCCCTCGGGAACTTGTATAAGGATTTCGATGCGCCGGTTTTCCCCGGCCAGCGGATCGGCCTTGTTCCTGAGGTCTCTCTCCGCGTAGCCTTCCAGCGACAGGAACCTGGTTTCGTCGATCTTGCCTCTCAGCAGCATGTAATAGGTCATCGTGGCGCGATTGACGGAGAGACGCCAATTGCCATGGCGGTCTCCCGCAAAAGGACGCCTGTCCGTGTGCCCCCTGACGATTAATTTTCCCGAATATTGGTTCATGATACGTCCCATTCTTTCCAGGAAATATACAAGCTCGGGCGACGGCACGGCCGAGGAGATCTTGAACATGTTGAAGTTGGTATCGTCGGTCAAGCTTATGAGAATGCCGTCAGCCACGCCTTTGACCTCGACCCTTGGCCTGGACGATTGCGGGAGGGTTTCAACGAGCTTGGCAAGTTCTTTTTCTATCTCCGCGGCCGATTTTTGAATCTCCTGGCGCCGGCGCTGTTCAGCGGCACTAAGCTCCGTCTTGGCGGGGACCTGTTTCCGCTCTTGAGCGGCAATGGCTTCAGCCTCCTGGGATGGCGGTGCAGCAGCGTTTGTTGAGCTGGCCTCTCCCGCGGTTTCGGGCTTTGAGGCTGGCGGAGCCGTGGCGCGGGTGTCCGAGCCCGTTTCATGCCGCCATGCGGCGGTAAGCCACTCAACCACCGGGCCGATAATGTATTCGGTGATAAACGGATCGTGGGATGTGCCGGTTCCGCTCAGTTTGTCCGGGTGCGTCGCCGCCACGATTGCGGTTTCCGCTTGCAAGGCGAGTTGCGAAAGCATTGGGAAGGGATTGCGGAAGAGCGTCTCTTCCTCCGGCTCCGGCTGAGCCTGGCTCCCATGCATCCCGCCGCGTTCGCCGGCCAGCTTACCGGGCCTTGCCATGGCAACATTGTCGTTGGCTGTGCCACCGCGCTTGGGCTCGCGGACGCCCGGCCTGAAGGGCGAGGGGTCGGCCAGTTTTACCGGGTTGAAATAGTTGGCAAGGTTGATGATCCTTTCCTTGGATGTGATATTGATGAGCCACATGACCAGGAAAAAGGTCATCATCGCGGTCATGAAATCGGCGTAAGCTATTTTCCATATGGAGCGATGATCGTCGTCTTCGGTAATATATAAGTTTTTTCGTCTGACTATCTTTACGTTCTTCGGCTCAGGGGTTGGCTTTTCCTTGAGCATGACCATAGTCTTCCTGGTCGCAAGCCATTCTTTCGATGCTGTCCCAGCCACAGTCTTGTTTCCGAACGCGGAACTGTCAGGCCAGTCTCTCGCGTGCCGCGGTGTGGCATAGGCAGGACTATGCTTGCGGAACTCGAAGAGCAGGTCCGTGAAAAAAGGGTCGCACCGCCGTGTGAAAGGAGCTTTTCGATTTCCCGAGCAGCTTTAGTTAAAGCTTCCGTGCCGGGCCTGTTTTGGGCTCGCCACGGCGTGTTCCGCGCCTCGCGAGGCGGCATGGCGTGTTCCCCGTTATCGCGGGGCGGCCCTGGCCGCCGCACGGAGAACCATAGCAATATCCGCAGCTTAGCTGGATTGCTTCGCTTCGCTCGCAATGACGGAAGCGGTCAAAACTTATGACCCTTGATATTATCGCGATCTCCCTGGACGGGTTAGTCCAAGCCAACCGCCGGCACTATCTTTCTTGGCACCGGCCGCGTCCCTGCTCTTGGCCTTATCTTTATTCTTATCCTTCTCCGCATCCGCCTCGCCGTGCCGCACCGGGATGAAATGGGCGGTCCTGTCGAGTTCGCCGCCCCGCGGGCAGAAATACCCATCGCCGGAGCGCAGCGTTTCGCTCGCGAGTCCCGCCCCTTTAAGGCGCAAGCGCAATTGCTGCGGCTTGCCGTTGGCGCCCAGAGCATCGGCAACGAGGCCCCCATCCTCCAGATGCGCGGTGCCTTCAACACGGCACCAGTAGCGCGTCCAGCCAAAGGTGCTGGTAAAGGCCGAGATTTTGTAGCCCTTGCCGTCCTTCGCGATTTCGAGCCGCCCGGACTGACTGCGCCACTCTCCCACGAAGCCTTCGCGATCCGGCTCGAATGCGTTCAGCGCGTTGATGCGATCCGCTATCCGCGCTCGCAGGTCTTTGATCGCAGCCTTGCGGCCGTAACCCCGGTTCTCCCCGTGATCGTCCTCGCCCTTTGGATCGGCATCCGGCAGGGCATCGTTGAGACGGTAGTCCACGCCCTGTATGGAGCCTTCGTCGAAATCCCGCTGATCGGCGCGGAGTGCCACGGTATTGTACCGGCCCGCGCGCTTGAGGGCGGCCCAATAAGCCTTGTTCATATCGGAGTTGAGATTGGAAAGTTCAGAATCCGAGCAGACCAGCCGCTCCATCTGCGCCTTGCTGCGGGCGCTTTCCAGCTCATCGTGGCGTTTCACCACCTCCTGCGCATCGAGGCTCTTCAGCTCCGCATCGGAGAGCGTCCGTTTCTCCGGCAGAGTCTCGGCGCCGCAGCCGGGAGAGGCGGCCTGAACAGGGTGCGCAAGAACGGAAAGGGCGAGGACGAAAGGGGCAAGAACGGCGGCGGCGGCGATGTTGCGCATGGGAATTCCCGGAATGCGTGTCGTCCGGAGGCGGCCGGGCTCGCGAGACTTCGCAGTTCGCAAGCAGCACTCCGCTGGTTAGACGCACCATGCCAGAATAAGGTTCATTGGCCGTTTGCAAAGCCGGCTTTCGAATGCCTTTCACCCCAAATCCGGCAGTTGCTTTTGCCTCCGGTGAGCAAACCCTCGGTGGCCTTCCGCAGCGCCGCCCGCGAAGGCGATGCCCCACGATAACCTTTTGCCAGCACGGTCTATGGATTGCCGCCCTCGCCGGAATGGCGCTGCGGCACGATTGCATGCGAATGGAGATGCCTTGGCGGAAACATCGGGGTAATCAAGATGCGCTATGCCCGGCACGGGCCGAGGCATACAAAGCTGCAGGTGGCGTTGAACCGTTGGCGGCGATGGCCCGCCTAAGAGGGCGTGCATGCCGGCAGGGTCCGTTTCCGCCCGCGAAGCCCAACGGACTGCGCTCGCGTTTCCGAAGCTTACAAAGAAGTATACGCGCATGATTCGCATCCTGACCTGCCTGATGCTCCTCCTGGCTCCGTTGGCCGCCCGCGCCGCCCCCGCGTTTTGCAGGGCCGCCGCCGCCGGCATCGAGGACGCCCTGCGCGGTTTCGAGCCCGAAGACTCGGAGACGCGCATCTCGATAGCCGCCGCGGTTCAGGAGCGCCAGGCGTTCAGCCTCGATTCCGGCACGAAGCTCGATAACGGCGAACTGGACGGCTTTCCCTTGTCCAAGGACGAGCGCGCGCAATTCGATAACGCCGTGGCCTCGATCTATCGCGCAGGCAACCTGAACGGGCTCGTCATGCTGGATGCCGTGCGCGGAACGGCCAACTGCCACTCGCCGCTGCTGTTCTCGACCGCTTCCGGCTCGCTGCAGCCGCTGAAGGTCCCGCCGCCCGGCGATCCCTTCGAGCTATGCCTTTATGGCGGCGTGGCGCTAGGCGAAGCCGAGGGGGTGCCGTTCTACGCGCAGACGGAAAACGACGGCCTTGAGACGGACGAGCTGAAAATTTTCGCGCGCAAGGGGGGCGTGCTTGCAGAGGCCTGCACCATCGGCGCGAGCTACGGGATGGCCTACGAGGCGGCGGAGCGCTTTTGCAAGGAGCCGGCACTTTGCACCGCATTCGCGGCCAGGGCGGCGAAATGGGCCGCGGAATTCGCAACGGGGGGCGGAAGCGTGGGCGATCCCGCCCTGGTGCGCGCGGGCGAAGGGCAGGCGCCACGGACTGCGGACGGCGCGCTTCCGTTGTTCGGCGCGGCCCAAGGCAGGCTTGTTCGCCAAGCCTTCCGTTTCGGCGCCTCGGAAGCCTGGTTCGCGCTGAAGGGCGATCCGGGCGCGGATTTCGTGCGGATCGGTCCGGCCGCCGAGGGGCCTGCGGCTGTGGCGAATTGGAAGGCCTTCACGCTGGCCGTCTTGTATAAGGGCGGCGAGCCCGCGGCGAGCTTCGTTATCGAGAAGCGGCGCGCGGCCTTCAAATCGCTCTCCGTTAAAGAGCCGGAGAAATGATGGCAATCGCCGGACGTCCCGGCGGCTCGCGAAGGCAGCCGGGGCGGTTCAGGGCTTGGAATCGGCGCGAGCTTCCACGCCGGAATTCTATCGCCTGCTACCCGCTCCGTGTTAGCCTGCGGGCGGCAATTTGACAGCCGGGAGCGGCAAGCGTTTTCGCCGCGGCCATAGCTGGAGCATAGCGTTATGTCCTTCATCCTCGCCCTGGACCAAGGGACCACCTCCACCCGCGCTATCGTTTTCCGCGCCGATTTGTCCGTCGCGGGAATGGCGCAGGAAGAGTTTCCGCAAAGCTATCCGGCTTCGGGCCTGGTCGAGCACGATCCAGAAGACCTCTGGCGCACGGCGATTTCGACCATGCGCGATGCCGTGGCCAAGGCCGGCATCCGGGCGGCGGATATCGCAGCCATCGGCATCGCCAACCAGCGCGAAACCGCCGTGGTCTGGGAGCGGGCCGGCGGACGCGCGATCCACAATGCCATCGTCTGGCAGGACCGGCGCACGGCGGACGTTTGCGCGAGCCTCAAGGCCGAAGGCAACGAGCCCATGCTTGCCGCTCGCACGGGGCTGCTGCTCGATCCCTACTTCTCGGCAACCAAGGCCGCCTGGCTCCTCGATAACGTCCCAGGTGCGCGGGCGCGGGCGGAAGCTGGCGAACTCGCCTTCGGCACCGTGGACAGCTATCTGCTCTGGCGCATGACCGGAGGAGCCGTCCACGCCACCGATGCCACCAACGCCTCGCGCACGGCGTTGTTCGACATCCATCGCGGCGAGTGGGATAGCGATCTTTGCCGCCTTTTCCGTGTCCCCATGGCCATGCTGCCGGAGGTCAAGGATTTCCGCTGGGGATTTCGGCACGTCGGTTCCGGACATCCTGGGCGGGCCGGTGGCAATCCGGGGGATCGCGGGCGACCAGCAGGCCGCCGCCGCCGGGCAGGCGTGTTTCGAGCCCGGCATGATGAAATCGACCTACGGCACCGGCTGCTTCGCCCTGCTCAATACCGGCACGACGCCGGTGGCGTCGAAGAAGCGGCTCCTCACCACCATCGCCTGTCAGCTTCAAGGGCGGCGCACCTATGCCTTGGAAGGCGCCATCTTCATCGCCGGGGCAGCGGTGCAGTGGCTCCGCGACGGCCTGGGCATCATCGGAACCGCGGCGGAGGCCGGCGCCCTGGCAGCGGCCGCCGACCCAGCGCAGCAGGTCTATCTCGTCCCCGCTTTCACCGGCCTTGGCGCTCCCTACTGGGACCCGGACGCACGCGGGGCGTTCCATGGCTTGTCGCGCGGCACCACAAAACGCGAGCTTGCCCGTGCCGCGCTCGAATGCGTGGGCTACCAGACGCGCGACCTCATCGAAGCCATGCACGGCGATTGGGCGGCTCCGGCAAACACGGTCCTGCGCGTCGATGGCGGGATGACGGCGTCCGAGTGGGCCATGCAGTTTCTTGCCGACATCCTGGATGCACCCGTCGACCGGCCCACGGCGATGGAAACGACCGCGCTCGGCGCCGCGTATCTCGCCGGGCTTGCCTCCGGCATTTTGCCCGCGCCCGAGGTTTTCGCCGGGGGCTGGGCTCTCGGCCGCCGCTTTTCCCCGGCGCTCGGTGCCGAGGCGCGCGAAAGGAAATACCGGGGCTGGAAAGACGCGGTCCGGCGAACGCTCTCAACGGGCTGATGCCGGAAGCACTGGAATTTTCGCATTCGACGCTTCTGGACCGTCCGTTGCCGGAAGTTTTGTAAGCAATTTCAACGAGGCGGCCTACTGCGCGGCACCCAGCCCGGGCGCCGGGCTTTATCCACAGCTCAGAACGAAATGATTTTCATCGGCACAATAATGCGCGTAATACCAAGCTCGATATTATTTGCACGATGTCTCATGTTCAAACCATGATAACTGCAGCACAGTTGCGCGCCGTCATTGTCTTGACAGGCGCCGATCCACGTAATCTTGCCGGAGTGCCGGGACTTTCGCTACTAGCCGTTCAACGGGTGGAAGCACGCGATGGGACGATCCCCGGCCATGTTAACGCGCCGGTAAAACTCGCGTCCGCCCCAGACGCAGCCCGCATCGGGCTTATCGGCGACAGCGTTTCCAGCCAAGGCGGCGGCTGTGGCGCGGGGCCTCGGACACAACAGACAGCGACCGCGATTTCAAGCGCCGCGACGCCGCTCTCCTGGCGCGAAGCGCCGCGCCGGGAAAGGGTGCCGCAATGGCGCTGACCATTATTCTCTCGTGCATCGCCATTTTGCTTGGCACAGCACCCGCCGCTGTTGCGGCCGGCCGCTCTCACGTGGCGATCCGCACGATCTACGGCGTATGCCTCGCGGTCTCGCTGATTTTGTTTGCCGTCTCGTTCGGCGAGCTTATCCATGTCCGGGCAACGCCGCTGACCGTGACGCTGCCGCTCGGCCTGCCTTGGCTCGGCACTCATTTCCGCATCGATGCGCTGGCCGCCTTCTTTCTAACCGTTGTCAACCTGGGCGGCGCCGCCGCCAGCCTGTTTGCGTTGGGCTACGGTACGCACGAGAGCGCGCCGATGCGCGTGGTGCCGTTCTATCCGGCCTTCCTGGCCGGCATGAACATGGTCGTGCTCGCCGACGATGCCTTCACCTTCCTGAGCGCCTGGGAGTTCATGTCGCTGACCTCGTGGGCGCTGGTCATGTCGCACCATCGCGAGCCTGGCAACGCTTACGCCGGCTACGTTTATCTCGTCATGGCAACCTTCGGCACGCTCACGCTGCTGCTTGCCTTCGGCATGCTAGCGGGTCCCGATGGCGGCTACGTCTTCGACGCCATGCGCGCGGGCCATCCGTCCGCCGGGCTCGCCGCGCTGATTCTCGTCCTGGCACTTTTGGGCGCCGGGTCGAAGGCAGGCATCGTGCCGCTGCATGTCTGGCTGCCGCTCGCGCACCCGGCGGCGCCAAGCCACGTCTCGGCCCTGATGAGCGGCGTCATGACCAAGGTCGCCGTCTACGGCTTCGTGCGGATCGTGTTCGACCTGCTCGGGCAGCCGGACTGGTGGTGGAGCATGCTGGTGCTGGCACTTGGCGGCATCACCTCGGTGATGGGTGTGCTCTATGCACTGATGCAGCACGACCTCAAGCGGCTGCTCGCCTACCATACGGTGGAAAACATTGGGATCATCTTCATCGGTCTCGGCCTCTCGCTCGCCTTCAAGGCGTATGGCATGGCATTCGCCGCCGCACTGGCACTCACCGCGGCCCTCCTCCACGTCTTCAACCATTCGGTGTTCAAGAGCCTGCTATTCTTCGGCGCGGGCGCCGTGCAGGCTTCGACCGGCGAGCGCGACATGGAGCACCTTGGCGGCCTCATTCACCGGATGCCGCAGACTGCGTTCGTGTTCCTCGTGGGCTGTGTCGCCATCTCGGCGCTGCCGCCGCTGAACGGCTTCGTGTCCGAATGGCTGACGTTCCAGGCGATCCTGCTAAGCCCGCAATTGCCCTCCTGGGGCCTGAAGTTCCTGGTGCCTGCGGCCGGCGCACTGCTGGCGCTGTCGGCGGCACTCGCCGCCGCCTGCTTCGTCAAGGTGTACGGCGTGACCTTTCTCGGCCGCCCCCGCACGCCCGCTGCCGCGAGCGGAGGAGAAACCGGCCGCTTCGAGCTTGCCTCTATGTTCGTCCTGGCTGCGCTCTGCCTCTTTGCGGGAATTCTGCCGGGCCTGTTCATCGATGCGCTGTCGCCAGCGGTAAAAGGGCTGGCCGGCGAAAGCATGCCGCTCCAGACCGGCGCGGCATGGCTCTCGATCGTGCCGATTGCCGAGAGCCGCAGCTCCTACAACGGCCTGCTCGTGTTCCTGTTCATGGTCATCTCGGGCTCGCTCGCTGCCTCCGCGATTCACCGTTTCGCGTCCAACAAGGTGCGGCGCGGCCCAGCCTGGGATTGCGGCTATCCCGATCCGAGCCCGGCGACGCAGTACACGGCTTCAAGCTTCGCGCAACCGATCCGCCGCGTGTTCGGCACCATCGTGTTCCGCGCGCACGAGACTTGCGAGATGCCGCCACCCGGCGATTTGCGCCCGGCGCGCTTCTCGGTCGAGACTGCGCGACCTCATCTGGGAGGCGCTCTACGCGCCAGTCGCCGGCAGCGTCACATATGCGAGCGTCCGGCTCAATCTCCTGCAATTCCTGACGATCCGCAAATATCTCGCTTTCGTCCTCGGCGCGGTCGTACTCCTGCTCCTGGTGCTCGCGATATGGCCATGATCTTCGACATCGCTATCCAGAGCGCACAGATGCTTCTGGTGCTGCTGCTCTCGCCGCTGCTCACGGGCCTGGTTCGCAAGGTAAAGGCGCGACTGGTGCGCCGGCAGGGGCCGCCGCTCATTCAGCCCTATCGCGACCTGGCGCGGCTCATGCGCAAGGACGCCGTGCTTGCGGAGAACGCCTCATGGCTGTTCCGGGTGATCCCCTATCTCATCTTCGCCGCGCATCTGGGTGGCGGCGTCGCTCGTGCCCACTTTCGGCGAAGGCCTGCTCTTTAGCTGGTCGGCGGACCTCATCGCCATTATCGCACTGCTAGGCAGCGCGCGCTTTTTCCTGGCGCTCGGCGGCCTCGACGTTGGCACCAGCTTCGGCGGCATTGGCTCAAGCCGCGAGGTGATGATCGCCTCGCTCGCGGAGCCCGCGATGCTGATGACCATGTTCGCGCTGGCGCTTATCGCCGGCTCTACTCAGCTCTCGACCATGGCCGGATACATGACGTCGCCAGATGTGGGGTTGCGGGTGTCGCTGGGTCTGGCGCTGTTTTCGCTGACCATGGTGGCGGTTGCCGAGAACGCGCGCATACCGGTCGACAACCCGGCCACGCACCTCGAACTTACCATGGTGCATGAGGCGATGGTGCTGGAGTATTCGGGCCGCCATCTTGCGCTGATCGAGCTTGCCGCGTCGCTCAAGCTGCTCCTCTACGTTTCGCTGATCGCCTGCTTGTTCGCGCCCTGGGGCCTGGCCCCGCCTGGGGCTGGATTGCAAGCGCTGTCGGCCGGAGCCGCCGTATACGCCGTCAAGCTCGCGGCCGCCGGATGCCTGCTGGCCTTTTTCGAGACCTCAATCGCGAAGATGCGGGTGTTCCGCGTTTCCGAATTTCTTGGAGCGGCGCTGATGCTCGGCCTCTTGGCAACTCTTCTCCTGTTCGTCTCGCGGAGCATCTGAGATGCGTCATCTGGCTTTCGACATTGCCCACATGCTGGCAGGCTCGCTGGTGCTGATGAGCTTCCTGCAACTTTACCAGCACCGGCTCTATGCGCTCCTCAACATTTTCGCGCTCCACGCGCTGGTGCTGTCGCTGTCGGTCGCGTGGCAGGCCCACATCCAGAATGCGCCGCATCTTTATGTCACCGCGTCGATTGCGCTTCTTTTCAAGGCGATCATCATCCCGTTCATGCTGCACCGGATCGTCATACGGCTGGGAATCCACCGCGAGATCGAGAATGTGGTGGGCGTCGGAACGGCGATGCTGCTCGGCATGGGGCTCGTCGCCTTGTCCATGGTGGTCATGCTGCGGGTCACGCACGAGGCCGATCCGCTGGCACGCGAGGACCTCGCTTTCGCGCTGGCGGTGGTGCTGCTCGGGCTGTTGATGATGGTGACGCGGCACAACGCCGTGAGCCAGGTCGTCGGCTTTATGTCGCTCGAAAACGGACTGGTGCTAGCCGCGACCGGCGCCAAAGGGATGCCGCTCGTCGTCGAGATCAGTGTCGCTTTCTCAATCCTCATCGCCTTCTTCGTTGTCGGCGTCTTCCTGTTTCGCATCCGCGAGCGCTTCGATACCGTCGATATACAGGCGCTTGACCGTTTCCGCGGAGAACGCAGATGACCGGCTCTTTCGATGCGATGATGGCCGTCCTCATAACGCCTGCGCTGGCGGCGCTGGTGCTGGCGAACATCCGGGGCTACCGGCTCGGCGCGCGGCTCAATGTGCTGGCGGCGCTGGCGACTTTTCTCGCGTCGTCGTCGCTGGTGTTCTGGAGGCCGGAGCCGGGCCGGTTTCTGCTGGTCGACGATCTCAACATCGTCTTCATCGTGCTCACCACGTTCGTCGGCTTCACCACCAGCGTGTTCAGCGCGAGCTACATCGGCCACGAGCTTGAAACCGGCCGGCTGACGACGGTGTTCGTGCGCTTCTACCACGCCATGTACCAGATACTGATGTTCGCGATGAACCTGGCGCTCCTCGCCAACAATATCGGCGTGATGTGGGTGGCCATCGAACTCGCCACGCTGACCACGGTGCTCATGGTCGGCATCTACCGCACGCATGCGGCAATCGAGGCGGCGTGGAAATACTTCATCCTGGGCAGCGTCGGCATCGCGCTCGCCCTGTTCGGCACGATCCTCGTTTACATGGCCGCCCGGCCGGTCATCGCCGAGGGCCTCGACGCCATGGTGTGGACCGGGCTGGTCGCGCACGCGAGCAAGTTCGACCCCGCACTCCTCAACATCGCTTTCGTGTTCCTGCTGCTGGGCTACGGCACAAAGGTAGGGCTTGCACCGCTGCATGCGTGGCTCCCGGACGCCCATGCGGAGGGTCCAACGCCGATTTCCGCGGTGCTGTCGGGGCTGCTCCTCAACGTGGCGCTTCACGCTCTGTTGCGCTTCAAGATGCTGCTTGCCGTGAACCCGAACGCCTTGGCGCCCGGTCCGCTGATGGTGACGCTGGGTCTGATCTCGCTGATCTTTGCCGCCTTCATGCTGTACCAGCGCCGCGACATCAAGCGCATGTTCGCGTATTCCTCGATCGAGCACATGGGCATTATCGCTTTCGCCTTCGGCATGGGCGGGCCGCTCGCCAACTTCGCCGGACTGTTGCATATGACCATGCACTCGCTGACCAAGTCGGCGATCTTCTTCGCTGTCGGCCACATCGCACAGGTGAAGGGCACGCAGCGCATTTCCGAAATGGGCGGGCTCACCGAGACCAATCCGGTGCTTGGCTGGGGGCTGGTGCTGGGCGTCGTGGCAATCGCCGGCCTGCCGCCGCTCGGCATCTTCATGAGCGAGTTTCTGGTCGTGAGTTCGACCTTTGCGCGCGAGCCCTGGCTGGCGATCCCGCTGGTGTTTGGGCTTCTGGTGGGCGTCGGAGCGCTGTTCCTGCGCCTCAACAGCATCGCCTTCGGCGAGCCGCGCGGCACGACCGCGGAGGCGAGGCGTCCTTCGTTCCGATGTTCGCGCACCTCGCCCTGGTGTTCACTGCGGGAGTCTATATGCCGCCGGCACTTGCCGCCTGGTTCCTGAACGTGGCGAAACTGCTGGGATAAGGTGAAGTTCCGGCCTTTCCTGCGTGTTGCCCGTCATCGCGGGGCGCGGTAAAAAGCGCAATCCGGTGAGCCGTCCTAACCTCAACGGCCAAGACGCTGCGACTTGGTTTCAAACCGGGTGCCGGACCACAGGCGCCAACATCGCCCGGGTAGGGACCTGATTTCAAATTCGAAGCTGTGAGAGGCACATGCCCGAAAACTGCCCTCAGCACCTCTTTGTTTATGGCACGCTGACGCGCGGCAGCCGCAGCCCTTTCGCCGCCCTGCTTGAGGCGCGGGCGCGCTACATCGGCAATGCGTGGCTCCGCGGCCGGCTTTATAGGCTCGGACATTTCCCCGGTGCGGTGCCGGACCAGGCCTCGAAGTCGCGGATATGGGGAAACGTCTATTTTCTGAGAGACCCCATGCTGATTGCCGCCATCGACCAGTATGAAGGCTGCGGGGCCTATGAGCACGCCGTCCCGTTGTTTCGAAGGGAAAGCGTGCGGGTTGTGCTCGGCGATGGGAAGGAGCTGGATGCCTGGATTTACAGGTTTACCGGCAGAACGGAAGGCCGGCCCGCGGTTCATTCGCCTGTGCGCGTGAGGAAGCGGCCGTAAATGCCGGCATCATTTGAATGGCCGGGGCCTTGGCCGTTACAAAGAGCGGGAGTAGCCGCTTCTCATAACGCAAGGAACACGGCGTGGAGTCCGGGAGATCCAATCCCGGGCAGTTCCCGGCTCGGGCTGTAGTAAAAAGGGATGCGGCCCGCGCTGTTTTATGTGAGAGGTGAAAATGAGCACAGCTCCTGTCCGTGGATAGCGAAACTAACCGAATAAGGGCCAAATACAAGGGACAGCCGCACCATATTTGGCGTAGGCGCCTATTGTGCTCAATATTGATGTGCAGTCGCAACTGGACGTTGCGGGCCGGTCAACGGTGGACCAATGGTTTTCGTTATGTGGCAGCGGCTTAGCTAATGTGTGGCGGATTTAAGCTGCGTGCTAAATTAGTTCAATATCGCGAAGCCCGGAATGGGGAGCAGAATGCGTCAATAAGAAGCGCGCACCGGTCCCCGAAGCAGATGAAACGCAGCGCCGGAATCCTCCTCTACAAGCTCGTGGCTGGCGAGCCGCGCGTGCTGCTTGTGCATCCGGGCGGGCCGTACTGGGCGCGGAGGGATGCGGGCGCTTGGACGATCCCCAAAGGCGAGTACGGGAAGCCCGAGGAGCCGCTGGCCGCTGCCATCCGCGAGTTCGGCGAGGAGACGGGAATGCAGCCCACGGGCGAATTCCGGCCCCTGGGCGAGATCGTGCAGAAGAGCGGGAAGGTCGTCACCGCCTGGGCTTGCGCGGGCGATTTCGACCCAGCGAAACAGGTCTCCAACTTCTGCGAGATCGAGTGGCCCCGGAAGAGCGGCAAGCGTCTCTCGATCCCCGAGGCCGACCGCGCCGGGTGGTTCGCTCTGGACGAGGCGCGCGCGAAGATGAACCCCGCGCAGACGCCTTTCCTAAGCCGGCTTGCCGCGATCCTGGCCGACGACGGCCCTAGCGGTAAATCCGGCTGATCTTGGAGCCTTCAAGCGTCAGGTTATACATCAGGCCCTTCTGATCGTAGATGAAGCCAACGACCGGGCTCTGGATGTTGTTGGTGTCGATCGTGCCGCCCGCGCCCACGGCCACGATGGCCACGGAGCCGTCCACGCCGACCTTCCAGCCGTCGCGGTGGTGGAACTTATCGAGCGCGTCCCGCGTCATGAACATGATGACGATGGAGCGCGCCTGTGCGCCAAGCTGGAAGCCGAACGAGCCGGCGACGTCGTTGTAATAGCCGGCCGCCTTCCCGCCGATGAACAGCGTGCCTTCGCCATATTCGCCGCCGAAGCCGAAGCCCGCCTTCACCACCATCGGGAATACGAGGATTCCGGCGGCCTTATTGGCAAGCTCCCTCGACGACGGCACCTGGTAGAAGAACTTGTCGAGGGCCGCGCGCGAATCGGCCTCGATCCCATAGGCCCCAGCGCGAGCCCCGGCCACCGGCCAGCACAGTGCAAGCGCCGCCATCGCTGCCAAGCCCAGCAGCATTCGTTTCGAAAACATCATACCCATCCCTCCTTGTACTGTGCGCCCGGCGGCCCCGGCTTCGGATTCTCCTGCGTGTGGCGCAAACGCCCTCCGCTTGAGCTTCCTGGCGCCGGGGAGCCAGCCTGGAGCGCCCATACTCCTGGCTATTCCGCCGGGCAAGCCAGAAACCGCCCGGTGCCCTCGGCCGGTCTCTGGCTTATCCGCTAAACGTGCCGGAACTATGCGTTTAATCCCAAGCTTTAGCAATTTTAAGGCGAACTCCTTCGTATTGAATCAAATTGCGGGGACAAGCCATTCCGCCGCAGTGCCATGAAGAGCCAGGGCGTTCTTGAGGAACGGCAGGAGCGCCTCCACGCGTCCGGGCACGCCATAGGGGGCGTTGAACACGATCAAGCCGCAGCCGTTGAGGCTATCGGGGCCTTCGCGCGGCAGGATGAGCGCCTCGACACACCAGGTCTGCCCAAGCCCGAGCGCCTTCGCAGCCTCCTTCAAGTCCGCCACCGGCAGATGTGCCTTGATCGGATACCAGGCCACGAAAACGCCGGTGGCCCAGCGCTTTTTCCACTCGCGCATCTGCCGGGTGAGGGTCTGGAACTCGTCCTTCAGCTCGAAGGGCGGGTCGATCAGCACAAGCCCGCGCCGCTCCTTGGGCGGGATGTGCGCGCGCACGCATTCATAGGCGTCCATCTGCAGCGCGCGTGCATTTGGGTACGGCCTGAGTGCTACTTGCAGGGCCTCGAAGGTTGGCTCGTGCAACTCAGCCGTGACAAGCCGGTCCTGGGGGCGCATGAGACCTGCCATGATGAGCGGCGAGCCCGGATAGCGGCGCGCGGCGAGGTCCGGGCCGATGAGATCGAGATAGGTCTTGAGGTCCGCGGGCGCGCCGTCTCGGGCCTCAAGGCAGCCGATGCCCTTTTCCCATTCGCCGGTCTTGGCCGCTTCCTCTGAATCGAGCGCGTAAAAACCCGCCCCGCCATGCGCGTCGACGAGGCACAGGCCGCTGTCCTTCCGCTGCAGGTACGTGAGGCACAGCACGAGCACGACGTGCTTCAAGACATCGGCGAAGTTCCCGGCGTGGTAGATATGGCGGTAATTCATCGTCTCTGCCGCGTGCCCGGCTTAGCTTGCTGTTAACCGTAGTTTTGCGCATTCCGGCGCGTTTTCCAAAAATGCCGCCGCGTCATTTAGGAATCATTGTCGCCGATACTCCTTCCAAAACCCTTAAGGCCTTTATAAGGCATTGATAAAGCGAAGAAAAATGTGCTGAGGTTCAGCGCGCGCGCCGGGCGGATGCACCGTTTTATGGTTAAGATTAAAATCGCCGTATATTTAAGGGGATTTTTGAAACGCAGAAATCGGCCGCAAAATGCGAAAAAAAGACGCAAAAAGTGGCGAGTAGAAAACATGCCATGCGCGAGTTTACCATGCCGCGATTAACTATGACGTGGCGCTTAAGGGGCTACACCAAACTTTAACGCGGCGCTGGAGCTTTTGATCCTCAAGCCCGGCAGAACGGACGCGGTATTGTGCGGTTATACCAGCCGTCAAAGGTCCTGATCGCTTTTCCCACTTACTCCCCGCTATCGCGAAACTGTCTTGGCGGCCGTGGCGATCCAGAAACAGGCACACTGTTCGTTGTCTTCTAGATTGCTCTGCTAAAGAGAACGAGCATCCGGAGGATGTGCCTGTGGATCTGTGCAACCGGTTTCAGTCAAGGGGCA
>CAVXDM010000032.1:0-17288 GCA_963760455.1 uncultured Alphaproteobacteria bacterium | reverse complement strand
GCGGATGCCTGGAGCAGGCCATCGCCCTTGAGGCCGTGCAGGCCATCAAGGCCGGCAAGCCCCGGCTGCTGCGCTACGGCAAGGGCTCTCCCTATTTCGACATCCAATTGCCCTGCGGCAGCGGCCTGGACGTTCTCGTCGAGCCGTTCGAGAACGAGGCGCTTATCAAGGAAATGCGCGGCCGGATGGAGCGCCGAGAGCCCTTCGCGCTCCGGATTCGCTTCGACGACGGCGCCGCCAGCATCGAAGCTGCGCCTGCCGGCGGCGAGACCCCGCAATCGCACACGCAAGGCAAGGACTTCGTCCGGGTCTATATGCCGCCCCTGCGCTGCCTCATCGTTGGCTCAAGCCCAATTGCGGTGAAGCTCGCGGAGCTTTCGGCCGGCATCGGCTTCGAGACGCATTTCTACGCCCCCGATGCGGAGAGCCTGCCGGCCTTGCCTGGCGGGGTGCGGGTTCATGGCCTTCTGCCCAGCACGAAGTTTCCCGCCGACCGCTGGACGGCTGCCGTGCTTGCGTTCCACGACCATGAGAAGGAGCTTCCGGTGTTCTCGGAACTGCTCAGGGGGCCGTGCTTCTTCCTTTCCGCCATCGGTAGCCGGAAGGCGCACGCCGCAAGGCAGCTCGCATTGGAAAGCGCCGGCTTTTCCCAGGCCGAATTCGCCCGTATCCTGAGCCCCGCCGGCCTCATTCCGGAGCTGAAATCCGCGCCGCTGGTGGCCGTGTCGATCTTGGCGCAGGTGGTGGCGGCAGCGCGCGAGCGGGGTATTGTGGTCTAGCCACCTCTGACGGCGCATCGCTCAAGAACTCGGCTCTCTCCCCCTCACCCTGCCTCTCTCCCCAAGGGACCCATGGGAAGAGAGGCAGGGTGAGGGGATGCAACGCCCATGTTTGGATCACAAATTCCTTATACCAGCTCCAACCGCGCCTGAGCCTACAATCTCCGCGATTTCGTCCTCGCGCAAGCCAAGCAGGTCCCGGAGGATTTCGCCCGTATGCTCGCCAAGCAGCGGCGAGCGCACGACCTCCGAGGGGCTGTCCGACATTTTGATCGGATTGCCCACCGTCAGATATTTCCCGCGCGCCGGGTGATCGACCTCAACCACGGTGCCCGTAACCCTGAGCGCCGGGTCTTCCGCAAGCTCCTTCATCGACAACACCGGGCCGCACGGGATTTCGTGCCGGTTGAGGATTTCCATTGCCTCAAGCTTGGTCTTGGTTTGCGTCCATTGCTCAATGCGCGCAAAAATCCCGTTGAGCCGGGGGAGGCGCGCTTTGAGCGTGGCGTAATCGGGATGCGTTTTCCAGCCGGGCTCGCCGATCACGTCGCAAACGGCGTCCCACACGGCGGCTTGAGTGATGAAGTAGATGTATGCGTTCGGGTCCGTCTCCCAGCCCTTGCATTTGAGCACGCGGCCCGGCTGGCCGCCGCCAGAATCGTTGCCCGAGCGCGGAACCGTATCGCCGAAGGGAATGCCCTCGCCATGTTGCGTGTATTCTTCGAGCGGCCCGTGCGCCAGGCGCTGCTGGTCGCGCAGCTTGACGCGGCAGAGGTTGAGCACGGCGTCCTGCATGGCGCATTCGACCTTCTGCCCGCGCCCGGTCCGCTCGCGCTGATATAGAGCCGAAACGATGCCAAGCGCCAAATGCAGGCCCGCCCCCGCATCGCCGATCTGCGCGCTGGTCACGAGCGGTACGCCATCCCTGAAGCCCGTGGTGGAGGCCGCGCCGCCCACGCATTGCGCCGCATTTTCATAGATCTTGAAGGTTTCAAAAGGCCCGGGGCCGAAAGCCTTGACCGAAGCCAGGATCATGCGCGGGTTCAACTCCTGGATACGCTCCCAGCCGAGCCCCATGCGGTCGAGCACGCCCGGCGCATAGTTCTCCACCAGCACGTCGCAGGCTTTGACAAGTGCGGCCAGCACTTCGAGCCCCTTCGGATTCTTGGCGTCGAGGGTAATCGAGCGCTTGTTGTGGTTCATCATCGCGAAATAGAGGCTGTCCGCATCAGGCACGTCGCGGAGCTGGCCTCGCGTGATATCGCCGCTGCCGGGGCGCTCGACCTTGATGACATCGGCGCCGAGCCAAGCCAGAAGCTGCGTGCAGGTCGGCCCGGACTGCACATGCGTGAAGTCCAGGACTCTCACCCCGTCTAACGCTTTTGCCATTTCCCTTTTCCCCAATGCTAGCGGCCGGGAGCGGCACGGCCCTGCTTTAGAGCAGGATCTGGCGTTCCGGCTCAGCAGTTCAATGCTGGGGCATATTCTGGGGACGCGGAAGCTATTTAACCGGCACGCCCACACGGGTAAGGTTCGCGCGCAGCTCGCCGATGTCCCTCTCGAAGGCCGGCACGGTTACTTCGCGCATGCGCTTGGTGTCCTCCAGGATGGTCTTCGCCGCCGGTCCGGACTTCCAGTCAGTGCCAAGCATATCCTTCATGTTGCCATCGATGCTGTCGTAATAACGGCGCACGCCAGACAACAGCTCGGGCGTAAGCTGGAAGGTGATGGCCTGCTGTTTCATGGTCTCCCAGACGAAGGTCTTCATCTTGACTTCCTCCGGCTTGATCCTGGAGGTCGACCATCCACCTTTGTCGCCCCAGTAATCGGCCCAGTGGTCGGTGGGCAGGAAATAGTCGGCCGATATGCGGTTGCGGAGCGTCTTTTCCATTGTGCCGCTCCACTCGTCGACCGCGGCGAGATTGTCTTTTACCTCGTCGAGCAGCGCGCGGCGCATGTAATAGCCGTCGCGGTCGCTCCGGGCGATCTCGAACTGCATGGCTGTCGTGAAGCCTGCCTGCGCCGCCAGGTAAACGCCGATGATCGTGGATGCCATGATGAAGAGGTTCGAAAGCCAGAACTCGGCATTGCCGCTTTCGCGAACCTTGAAAATGCGTAGTACGCGCCGGGACATATTTCCTCCGTGCCGGGATTTGAAGCCGCATCCCTTTCGCGCGCCATTATGTCCGCTTGATGGTACAGAGGCTTACGCGGGAGTTGCGCGAAATCTCCGCTCATGCGATTTCGGGTTAGGTACATTTTGAAGGCGCCTGCTTTCGATGGAAACGCCGGAAAGTCCCCCCTCATCCTGTCCTTCTCCCCGAGGGGAGAAGGAACCCAGAATTGCCCGCAGCGAGAATTCTGGGGTTCCCTCGCCCCAACGGGGAGAGGACAGGGTGAGGGGGACTTCCCGCGTTGCCACAGGCGTACAGGCTTCAGGCTAGCGCAGCCGGGGGAGATAGATGGCATCGCTACTTGCCGGCATCCTGATCGGCGTTGTTATTGCTAGCGCTTTCTGGCGCTGGCCGGATTTCGTGCGCGCGGCTCCCTTCCGGGACCGCATCGAGGCCCTTCTGGCCGCGATCCGGCAAGGCGCGGAAGCCGCGGCACGTGGTCCTGCCCCAGCGCCTGCCCCGCCGGAGAACGCCGGCGAGCCAATGACGGTCAAGCTCGGAAGGCTCGAAGCCGGATTTTCGCCCGTGTCGGAGAATGCGTCGCACCCGCGCGAATTCCTCGACCACCCGCAATTTCAGGAGATGACCGCTCTTCTCGGCAGCGAAACGGTGCCGCTGAAAATCGTCCTGCAATATGCGCTTGGAACGAACTGGGCGCTATCCTGCGCCGGCCTTGCCGCGCTCTCCCAGCGGGCTGACCGCGCGGAGGCGGAAAGCCGGGTGCTCGCCGCGTTCGATCAGCTAGCCCCCTATGCGCTGCACTACGCGCTCAACTATTTCCTCACCCTGCCCAACCGGCCGGCGGCGGGCGCCCCGTTCGTGCGCGTAAAGGAATGGTGGGGTGACAACGCCGTGGCGGCGACGGTTGCGCGGGAGTATTTCGACGAGGTGGAGCTTTGGGGAGACGCCGCCACGTTCGGCACAGCGCTCGATACCGTTCCGGCGGACGCCTATCCTGTCATCCGCAAGTTTCTCGAACGCCTGCACCACGATTACGCAAACGGTCTCGTCTGGGAGATAGAGGCAAAGCAGCGCGCGGTCATCGACCGGACCTACCTCTCGTCCTTCGGCCGCTTCTGGGGCGACTCCGGAAAGCTCGATTTGCTCGTCGAGCCCGGGGCCTGGGGCGAACTGCTCCGGCAGGCCGAAGCCGCTGTCACCGGCCAGCCATTCCGCCCACTGCTCGTAACCGGCGAGACGCGGATCGGGAAGACGTCCTTTCTGCAGCTCCTCGGCAAGCGCCTGGAGCGCGAAGGCTGGACCGTGTTCGAGGCAGGCGGCGCCGAGCTGATGGCCGGCCAGCAATATTTCGGCCAGCTTGAAGGGCGGATTCAGAAGGCCGTGGAAGAGCTTTCCGCCTCCAAGAAGCTGATCTGGTACATTCCCGACATCCTGCAGATCGCGCTGAGCGGCACGCACCAGGGCCAGGCGGCAAGCGTTCTTGAGCAAATCCTGCCCGCGATCTCCTCCGGCCGGCTGATCGTCTGGAGCGAGGCTTCCGCCGCGGGGGCCACCCGGCTGCTCCGGATGCGTCCGCAGCTTCGCAACGTCTTCGAGGTGATCCGCTTCGAGCCGCTGTCCAAGGAGGAGACGCTCGCGATCGCCAGTGCCTTGGCTACGCAGGTTGCGGCCGAATCCAACCTGAAGGTCGATCCGGCGTGCGCGGAGACGGCGCTGAGTGCCGCCCGGCAATATTTGAGCGGCACAAGCCTTCCAGGCTCGGTGCTCGACCTTCTGAAATCGGCTTTGGCCCGCGCGCTCAAGGACAATGCGCGCCTTGTCACGCCCAGCAGCGTGATCGCAAGCCTTTCGCAGGCGACCGGCGTTCCCGTGGGCATCCTCGACAGCAAGGAGCGCGCGGATTTGGCCTCGATCCGCAAATATTTCGCGGCGCGCGTCATGGGCCAGGACGAGGCGGTGTCCACCATCGTCGACCGGATCGCCATGCTCAAAGCCGGGCTCAACGATCCAGGCAAGCCGATTGGCGTGTTCCTGTTCGCGGGACCGACGGGGACGGGCAAAACGGAGCTGGCCAAGACGCTCGCCGAGTTCCTGTTCGGCTCGCCGGACCGGCTCGTCCGGCTCGACATGAGCGAATACCAAGCCCACGATTCGACTTGGAAAATCCTAGGAACCGCCGACCCCCACACCCAAACCGAGTCGCTAATCGGCCGTGTCCGCAAGCAGCCGTTCTCGGTGGTGCTGCTGGACGAGTTCGAGAAGGCGCACGCCAATGTCTGGGATCTGTTCCTGCAGGTGTTCGACGACGCGCGGCTGACCGATGCGGGAGGCCAGGAGGCCGATTTCCGGCATTGCATCGTCATCCTCACCACGAATTTGGGCGCGACCTCCCATCGCGGCGGCGATCTGGGCTTCCTGCCCTCGGCGGCGGGCTTCACGAGCGATCAGGTGATGCGCGCGGTGGGCCAGACCTTCCGGCCCGAGTTCCAGAACCGGCTCGATAAAGTCATCGTATTCCAGCCGCTTACGCGCGAGCTGATGCGCAGCATCCTGAAGAAGGAGCTGACCCGCGTGCTCGACCGGCGCGGCTTCAAGGACCGCGAATGGGCCGTGGAATGGGAGTCCTCGGCGCTCGAATTCCTGCTGGAAAAGGGCTTCTCGCCGGACATGGGCGCCAGGCCACTCAAGCGCGCCATCGACCAGTATGTGATCGCGCCCTTGGCCGCGACCATCGTCGAGCGGCGCTTTCCGGAGGGCGACCAGTTCCTGTTCATCCGCAGCGACGGCAAGGCCGTTCAGGCCGAGTTTGTCGACCCGGACAGCGGCGGCGAAGGCGGCGAAACGGCTGCCACCCCAGCATCTGGCGAGCGCGTGCCGCTGGCCGCCATGATCCTTGGCGCAAGCGGCACCGAGGCGGAGGTGGCAACGCTTGACGAGGAGCTTGGCTGCGTGCTGGCGGCGCTGCAATCGGAGGCCTGGGAGCAGCTCAAGGCCCAGCACGCCGAGATGATGATGGCCCCGGATTTCTGGGCCAGGCCGGAGCGGTTCGAGGTCTTGTCCAGCATCGCGCTGATGGACCGGGTGCGCGCCGCCGCAGGCACGGCCGAGGCTTTGCGCGCGCGGCTCGCCAAGGCCCCGTCGCGCGGCGGGAAATCCTCGAAGGAGCTGATCGGCCGGCTTGCGCTGCAGCTTCACCTGACCGGCGAAGGCATCAAGGACGTGTTCGAGGCGGCGCCCATCGAGACGGCGATCACCATCGAAACGGCGCTCGATGGCGGTGCCGAAAGCGGCGATGCGCTGGACTGGCGCGCGCAGTTGCTGGACATGTACCGGGGCTGGGCGGCTGCGCGGAACATGCAGGTTTCGAACGTTCCGGGCCGCGCGGGGGAAGCGCCCATCCTGCTGGTGAGCGGGTTTGGGGCGCATCGGGCGCTTTCCCGCGAGATCGGCCTGCATGTGCTGGAGCCGCCCCACGGCGCCAAGAATGCGCCCCGGATTACGGCCCGCGTCCGGGTCGCGCCCGCACCGGCCGGAGAGCTGGCGCCGGCCAAGCTGCGCGTTGCCCTGGCCGGGGGCTTCGCGGCTTCGGCGGCCTCGAACATCCTCGTGCGCCGCTACCGGGATGGCGTGACGCCGTCCGTGCGCGACATGAAGGCCGGGTGGCGCAGCGGGAGGCTCGACGCGGTGCTGCGTGGGGACTTCGACCTGATCGGCGCGATCCCCGGCTAACCGCGGGCGCTGTTCCGCCCATCTTAGCGAGCAGGACAATTTCTGCGCGTTTTCTCAGGTTAATGAGAGGTTAGTTTCGAGTAGGGCGCCATTATAGTAAATGACAACTTGGTAAACGGCAGGCCGCCATGTCTCGCGCACGCTGTTTTCTGTGTTTTTTTCGCGTTTTCGGGCCGATTTCTGCGTTTCAAAAATCCCGTTAAATATACGAACAACTTTCCAATTAACCCAAAAATGGCTTGAATCCGCACATCGCGCCGGCAGTGAGTCGAAGTTTTATCACGTTAAATCAGCCGCTTAGTAGAACTTGCCCCAGCTTAACGTTTCCTAAATACCTTTCTGCTAATTTAGTTCAACACCGAAAAGCGCGCGGACTAGCACCAAAGCCGTCCAGCAGCGTTAACAGACGCGAACTTGGCAGGCCGTCCGCGGGCTAGCTCCCCGGGCTTGGCGGCGCCTGCCTTCTTTCGCGTGGGCGCAACGCCAGGGTTACGCTTGCCTTAACGCCCCGGATGTGCTAGTGACTGACTGGACAGTCAGTGAGGCGCGCATGGAGAGCAATGCTCCACCCAAAGCTGCAGCCACCCCCGCCGCGGAGAAGCCCCCGCGCCGCCGCGCACCCGAAGAGCGCCAGGAAGCCATCCTGAAGGCCGCCCTCGACGTGTTCTCCGAGCACGGCTTCGCCGCCGCCCGCCTCGAAGACGTGGCCAGCCGCGCGGGCGTCGCCAAGGGCACGCTCTACCTCTATTTCCCGGACAAGGAGACGCTGTTCGAGCGCATGCTGCAAAGCGTCGCCGCCCCGGCGCTGGAGCTTCTCGCGCGCCTCGCCGAGGCAGAGACCGTGCCCCCGGCTGCCGCCATCAGCGCGCTGCTCGCCTTCTTCGAGACGGAAGTCATTGGAACTCCACGCGAAAAAGTCATCCGCCTGATTGTCACCGAAGGGCCGCGCTTCCCCCGTCTCGCCAAGTTCTACTACGATGAGGTAATCAGCAAGGGGCTGGCCGCAATCCGCACCATCGCCGCGCGGGAAGCGCACGGCTCTTTCAACGCAGAAGCTTTGTCGCGGTTTCCGCAGCTCATTTTCGCGCCGCTGCTCATGTCGATCATGTGGCGCAGCATGTTCCAGCAGTTCGAACCACTTGATGTATCCGCCCTTATCGCGGCCCACAAAGACATCTTGCTGCACAGTTCGCGGGGAGCGTAAATCATGAAGTCCAAGCGCGTCTTATTGCTTGTTCTGCTTATCGCAGCAGGTGCCGGCGGATACTGGTGGTTCTACCTGCACAAGCCCGCGGGTGGCCCGCTGATACTTCAAGGAAACGTCGAGGTGCGCCAGGTCAACCTCGGCTTCAAGGTCGCCGGCCGCATCGAGAAGCTCAACGTCGACGAGGGCGACGTTGTCGTCGCCGGCCAAACGCTCGCCTCGCTCGAAAAGATCTATTTTAACGACGCCCTCGCCCAAATCCGCGCGCAGCGCGAGCAGATGGCCGCGAACTACGACAAGCTGCGCAGCCGGCAACCGGCCGGAGGAAATCGCGCAGGCCAAGGCGCTGGTTGCCGAGCGCGAGGCCACGCTGACCAACGCGCGCGTCATTCTGAAGCGGGCACAGGCGCTGCTGAAGCTTCGCCCGCCGGTTCCCAGAAAGCCCTGCGACGACGCCCAAGCCTCGGAGCGGCAGGCAGACGCGCTGCTCAATTCCGCCCGTGAGGCTCTGCGCCTTCACGAAGCCGGCTTCCGCAAGGAGGACATCGCGCTCGGAAAAGGCCAGCTCGATGAGCGAAACGCGGCGGTCCTGGTTGCCGAGCGCAATCTGACCGATGCCGATCTGATCGCGCCCAGCAAGGGCACCGTGCTTGAGCCGCGTGCGCGAGGCCGGCGCCATCGTCCAGGCCGGCGAAACGGTTTACGTGCTGAGCCTTACGACGCCGGTCTGGGTCAGAACCTATGTGTCCGAGCCCGATCTAGGCCGCATTCAACCCGGAATGGAAGTACAGATCAAGACCGATACGCCGGGCGGCAAGACTTACACCGGCAAGGTCGGGTTCATCTCGACCACGGCGGAGTTTACACCCAAGACCGTCGAGACGACCGAGCTTCGCACCTCGCTCGTCTACCGCCTGCGCATCGTTGTGGACGACGACACCGGCTACCTGCGCCAGGGCATGCCGGTCACGGTCATAACCGAGCCGCCGGCCAAGAAGGCACCCCAGTCGCCAGCCGGAACTGACCATGAACCAGCCGCTCGCGATCATTGAAAACCTCACCAAGCGCTTTGCGCCCAATGGACCGCCCGCGCTCGATGCACTGAGCTTCGAGATCGGCGGGGCGCGGGTGACGGGCGTCGTCGGCCCCGATGGCGCTGGCAAAACCACGCTCATGCGGCTGCTTGCGGGGCTCCTGGCGCCAAGCCAGGGCCATGCCACGGTCTGCGGCTACGATACGATCAAGGACGCGCTGGGCCTGCATCACGCCATCGGCTACATGCCGCAGCGCTTCGGCCTCTACGAAGACCTCACGGTGCTTGAAAACCTGGAGCTTTACGCCGATCTGCGCGGCGTCGTTGGCAAGGAGCGCGACGAAAGCTTCGAGCGGCTCCTGGCCTTCACCGATCTCGCGCGCTTTACCGACCGGCTGGCGGGGCGGCTATCGGGCGGCATGAAGCAGAAGCTCGGCCTCGCCTGCGCCATGCTGCGCTCGCCGCGCCTCTTGCTGCTCGACGAGCCGAGCGTGGGCGTCGATCCGATCTCCCGGCGCGAATTGTGGCGCATGGTCAACGACTTGACCGCCGATGGCGTGGGCGTTGTCTGGACCACGGCCTATCTGGACGAGGCCGAAAACTGCGCCGAAGTGCTGGTCATGAATGCCGGCAAGCTCCTGTTCCAGGGCAATCCCAAGGCCATGACGGAAAGCATCGAGCACCGCGCTTTTCTGGTCCGGGGCGTGGCGGGCGAACGCCGCACGCTTCTGACACGCGCGCTTGCCAGGCCGGAAATCATCGACGGCGTGATTCAGGGCGAGGCCGTGCGCCTAGTCATGGCTGAAGGGGCGAAGGAGCCCGAGCCCGCTGACTTGGACGCGCCCACCGCGAGCATAACCCCGGCGAAACCGCGCTTCGAGGACGCCTTCGTCGCCCTGCTCGGCGGCCAGCCGAAGCGCACGCAGGCATTCGAGGCGCCCGCGCGGGCCGCCAATGGCGGTGGAGACGCCGTCGAGGCTTCGGGCCTGACCAAGGTGTTCGGCGATTTTACCGCGGCGGACCACATCTCCTTCACCATCAAGCGCGGCGAAATCTTCGGGCTGCTGGGGCCGAACGGCGCAGGCAAATCGACCACCTTCAAAATGATGTGCGGCCTATTGCGGCCAACCGCCGGAACCGCGCGCGTCGATGGCTACGACCTTTACCGCGCGCCCGCCGTCGCCCGCGGCCGCCTCGGCTACATGGCGCAGAAGTTCTCGCTCTATGGCGATCTGAGCGTGCAAGACAACCTGCAGTTCTTCGGCGGCGTCTACGGCCTGACCGGCGCGAAAAAGCGCGACGCCATCGGCCGCGTGATCGCCGCCTTCGACCTGGAGCCGCATCTCAAGACCAACGCGGCCGAGCTGCCGCTGGGCTTCAAGCAACGGCTGGCGCTCTCCTGCGCCATCCTGCACAGCCCGCCCGTGCTGTTCCTGGACGAGCCGACCTCGGGCGTCGATCCGCTCACGCGCCGCGAATTCTGGGGCTTCATCAACGCGATGATCGGCGGCGGGATCACCGTCGATGGTCACGACGCACTTCATGGACGAGGCCGAATACTGCGACCGGGTGGCGCTGATCTACAGGGGCAAGAGCATCGCCATCGGCACGCCGGACCAGTTGCAAGCCTCCGTGAAAAGCGCCGCGCTGCCGGCCCCGACGCTTGAGGACGCCTTCATCGCGCTGATCGAAGCGCAAGAACAGCGGGAGGCCGCATGACCGCAGGCCCACGGGAGTGCACAATATTCTCGGGTTCAACCCCTCACCCTGTCCCTCTCCCTCAGGGAGAGGGGACCCCTGAACTGCCCGCAGCGAGAATTCTGGCGTCCCCTCTCCCATGGGGAGAGGGACAGGGTGAGGGGAGATTCGCTCCATATAATCAGCAACCTAACAATCACTAGACCGTCTGCGGGTTCCATCATGACCCCGCACCTCCAGCCAGCCGCAATCCCAGACCCACGCGAAGGCCGCCTGCGCCGCATCAAGGCGCTCGCCCGCAAGGAGACGCTGCAGACGCTTCGCGACCCGAGCAGCCTGATCGTGGCCGTCGTGTTGCCGATGATCCTGCTGTTTCTTTACGGATACGGCGTCTCCTTCGACGTCACCAGCGTGCGCATCGGACTCGTGATCGAAGATCCGACGCCCGCGACGAACGAGTTCCGCCAATCCCTTTCCAACACGCCCTACTTCGATGTGCGCGTGAGCCCGGCACGGCAAGCCTTCCTGGCGGACCTTACGGCCGGGCGCCTCGACGGCATCGTGGTTATCTCCGGCGATTTCTCGCAGCGGATTGGCCGCGCCGATACCGCGCCCGTGCAGATCATCACCGACGGCAGCGACCCGAACACGGCGAGCCTTGTCACGGGCTATGTCCAAGGCGCGTGGCAATCCTGGCTCAATCAGCGGCTCTTGAGTGCCAGGCGCGCCGCCCGGCGGACTGATCGTGCCCGTGCCGCGTGTCTGGTTCAATCCCGAGCTTGAAAGCCGCCGCTTCCTCGTGCCGGGCTCGATCGCGCTCATCCTGATGATGATCGGCTCGCTGCTGACCGCGCTCGTCGTGTCCCGCGAATGGGAGCGTGGCACCATCGAGGCGCTACTGGCCACGCCTGCCAGCGTGCCGGAGTTTCTGATCGGCAAGGTCGTGCCGAACTTTGCGCTGGGCTGCGTGGCGATGGCGGTTTCCGTGGCCTTCGCGCTGTTCGTGTTCCACGTACCGCTGCGCGGCTCGGCGCTCATGCTTATCGCGGTTACGGCGGCGTTTCTGCTGGTCGCGCTCAGCATCGGCCTCCTGATCTCCACGGTCGCGCGCACGCAGTTCGTCGCAAGCCAGATCGCCATGCTCGCCTCGTTCCTGCCGGGCCTGTTCTTCTCCAACTTCATTTTCGAAGTTGCGAGCATGCCGGCCCCGTTGCGCGCCTTCTCGATGCTCGTACCCGCCCGGTATTTCGTCTCCGCGCTGCAAACCGTGTTCCTCGCGGGCGATATCGCCTCGGTGCTCGTGCCAAACATCCTGATCCTGTTGCTGATGAGCGCGGTGGTCTTGGTGCTGACCGCCCGCAATTCCAGAATGAGGTTGGACTGATGATTCCGAACCCAGTTCGAACGCTTGGGAAAGTCCCCCCTCATCCTGTCCTTCTCCCCGAGGGGAGAAGGGACGCCAGAACTGTCGCCGAGGATAATTCGAGGCGTCCCTCTCTCCCCTCGGGGAGAGGGACAGAGTGAGGGGGGACTTTTCCCTGCCTGCACAAAAAGTTCGACGGAGTGCGCATGATCCCGCCCAAACTCATCGCGCTCATTATCAAAGAGCTGATCGCCGCCTTCGAGGACCCCAAGACGCGGATGGCATTCATCGTCCCGCCCTTGATCCAGATCCTGCTCTACTCCTATGCGGCAACGCTTGATGTCACGAACGTCCCCATCGCGGTATACAACGAGGATTGGGGCCAGGCCTCGCGGCAACTGATAAACCGCTTCGAGCGGGCCTCGGCCTTCTCCAAGGTCGTCTACCTGAAAAGCGACGCCGAACTGCGCGACGCCATCGATTCCCAGAGCGTCCTGGTCGCCGTACACATCGGGCAGGATTTCTCCCGCAAACTCGCGGCAAGACAGCAGGCGCCCGTGCAGATCATTCTCGACGGACGCCGGTCGAACAGCGCGCAAATCCTCAACAGCTACCTCAACACCATCCTGACCCAATTTTCGGTGGACTACCTGCTAGGCGAAGCGCAGGCGCCCGCGGTGAGCAACGCCGTGGACCGCTCCTGGTACAATCCCAACCGCGAATACCGCATGGCCATGGTCCCGGCCCTGGTGGGCACGCTGACCATGACGACGGTCCTGTTCGTCATCGTCATGTCGGTCGCCCGCGAGCGGGAGCTAGGCACGTTCGAGCAGCTCCTGGTGTCGCCGCTCCTGCCCATCGAGATCATTATCGGCAAGGCAGTGCCGGGGCTCATCATCGGCGTGGGGGTGGCGACGGGCATCTGCCTTATCATTACGCTGGTGTTCGGCATTCCGCTGACCGGCTCGATTTTCGTGCTTTACGCCGGGCTCCTGGTGTTCCTGCTGGCGATCATCGGCGTGGCGCTCTTTATCTCCTCGCTCGCCTCCACGCAGCAGCAGGCCATGCTTGGCGCGATGGTCTACATGATGCCCGCGATGATGCTTTCGGGCTTTGCGAGCCCAGTGCAGAACATGCCCGATTGGCTGCAACCCGTGGCGCTCTTGAACCCACTCACGCACTTCTTGGTTATCGTGCGGGGCGTCTTCTTGCGGGACATGCCGATGGCGCTGGTTGCCCAGCGGATATGGCCGATGCTCATCATCGCCATTTTCACGCTATCGGCAGCGACCTGGCTGTTCCGGCGCAGGCTTAGCGGTTAATCGCCGCAGCTTAAGCGGCGCTACGAAAGTCGCGGCAGACAAAACACCGAATCACCTTAAAATCGATGCGCCAATACTAAGTAGATGGCAAAAGTTGGGTTAATACAGGGGGAACTACACATGTTTCGAAGGATCGTGCCAGTGGCAATAGCCGCTACGTTTTGCTTTGCCACGGCAACCGCAAGCGCAGAGCACAGCGCCGACGCCGAATTGGCCTGCACGCCCGACGTTTTCCGGCTTTGCAGCGCCCAGATACCGAGCCAGGGCAAGATTGTCGCCTGCCTCAGACATAACAGGGCGAGGCTCAGCCCCGCCTGCCGCAAGGTTTTCTCCTAATACAAGATAAGAAGCGCCGAGAATCCTGACTATAGCCCGATGACCAAGGGACTGGTTCAAACGGCGTGTCTCTATTCCTTGGCGCCGCGCTGCCGCAGCAACTCGGCCTCCTCCGTATGGCTGTTTTTCGTGGCAAGCGACAAGGCCGACTTGCCGTCCTTTGTCTTCGCGTTCACATCCGCCCCCGCGTCGAGCAGCGCACGCGTGATATCCAGACGGCCGGCATGGGCAGCCCCCATCAGCGGTGTGACGCCGTTTGCCGCCGCGGCGTTCGCATCGGCTTTCCCGGCGAGCAAGGCCTTCACCGCGTCGAAGTGGCCGTTGTAGGACGCCAGATACAGCGCCGTATGGCCGTCGGCTGCCCTAGCGTTTGCATCGGCGCCCCCGGCGAGCAGGGCTTCGAGCGCTTGCGCCTGCCCGCCCTGTGCGGCCATGAAAAGCGCCGTCGCGCCATTGGCGGCCTTGGCGTTGATATCGGCGCCGCCGCGAGCAGAGCCCGCACGATATCCGCGTGGCCGCGCGAAGAGGCGACGATCAAGGGGGTGGCGCCGGTAACTGCCTTGGCATTCACATCGGCCTTGCCGGCGATCAAGGCGCGCACAGACTCCAGGCGGCCGCGTTCCGAAGCCAAAAACAATGCCGTGTAGCCGCCTTTGGTCTTAGCTTCCACGTCCGCGCCGCCGGAAATCAACGAATTTATCAGGGCAACATCGCCGTCCATGGCCGCGTCGCTCAGGCTCGACTGCTGCGCGTTTGCAGGCACTGCCACGGAAAGACCGATGGCCATCGCCAGCGCGAACAAAAATTTTCCGAACGATATCATGCTGACGCTTCTCCTTGCCGCGAACCGGCAACGCCGGTGCCGCGACCCTAGCCGGCTTGCGGCGGGGGCGGAATAGCGAACGCGACGCCGGCACAGCGGCTATGCGGCGCACCCGCCAGCCTTGTCGCCGATAAGCGCACACTGGCGGAGCAAGATCGAATTCGATACCCGAGGTATCGTCATCCCGGAAGCCGCGTGCGGCTATCCGGGATCGTAAGCAAATGAGCGTTCCTAACGCGTCCCGGATACCTCAGGCCGCGCTTCCGGGACGACGCCGTCAAGGCCAACACCGCCCTAAAACGTATCCTTGCGCCGCCGCAACTCCCCAAACACCGTCTCAGGTGCCGCGTCTGCACCAAAACCCAGGCTTTCACGGATCGCCGGGCTGTTCACGCGCAGAAACGGGTTCGTCTCAAGCTCGGTGGCAAGCGGCACCGGGAGCGTGGGCTTATCCTGGGCTCTCAGTGCGTCCACCTCGACCTTGCGCCTGAGCAGCGCCTCATTCTTAGGCTCGACCGCGAGCGCGAACCGGATATTAGATTGCGTGTATTCATGGCCGCAATAGATGAGCGTGGAGGGAGGCAGCGCTGCTATTTTTTGGAGCGAATGCCACATCTGGGCGGCCGTTCCCTCGAACAGCCGGCCGCACCCTATCGAAAACATGGTGTCGCCCGTAAAAGCGACGCCTTGTCCGGGAGCAAGAGCATCCGGAATGTAATAAGTGAGCGCTCCGCGCGTATGTCCCGGCGTCTCCAGCACCTGGACCTCGAACGCTCCGAATTGGAGCCTGCCGCCGTCCTCGATTTCCACATCGATGCCCGGAATTCGCGAGGCATCCTGCGCAGATCCATATATCTTGCAACCTGTTTCGCGCTTGAGCCCGCTATGCCCCTCCACATGATCGTGATGATGGTGCGTCGTAAAAATATGGGTAAGCTTGAGGCCCGCGCCCCGCAGCGCCTCCCGGACGGCACCTTCCTCTGGCGCATCGATAGACGCGGTAACGCCCGCTTGAACGTCGTGGATCAAGACTCCGTAATTGTCGCTCCAGCAGGGGAATTGCAGGATTTCCAGTGCGGCCATGGTTTTCTTTCCAGTTGTTCGGTAAGACAGTCTTAATAGAAAACACGCGAGCATTAAACCCGGACCTGAAAAATGCTATTGTCTTCCCCAATGTATGACGATGCTGCCCGCCTCCGGGACTTTTACGCGACGCCGCTCGGCCAGCTCGCGCGCCGGATCATTGCCCGGCGCATCCGCGAGCGCTGGCCTAATGTATCGGGAATGGATGTGGTTGGCCTGGGCTACGCCTCGCCCTATTTGCGCACGTTTCAGGGCGAGGCGCGCACGACGGCGGCGCTGATGCCCCAAAGCCAGGGCGTCGTGCAGTGGCCGCATGAAGGCCCCTACCGCGCGGCGCTCGTGCCCGAACTCGATCTGCCGCTCAGGGACAATTCAGTGGAGCGCGTGCTGGTGGTTCATGGGCTGGAACATGTCGAGGCCCGCCAGGACTATCTGCGCGAGATTTGGCGCGTACTTATGCCACAGGGGCGGGTCATTGTTGCGGTTCCGAACAGGCGTGGAGCCTGGGCCGCGCTCGAAACGACCCCGTTCGGCCATGGCCGGCCCTACAGCGTGAGCCAGATCGAAAAGCAGCTACGCGCGGCCTCGTTTGAGCCCGCGGGGGTAGCGCCATGCCTGTTTGCGCCGCCGTTCCGGGCGCAGGCCCTGCCGTGGGCGGCGCTGTTCTGGGAGCGAATCGGTAACCGGCTTTGGCCTGCGTTTGCGGGCGTGGTCATCGTCGAGGCAATTAAGCAAGTCTACGCTGGAGTCCGCGTTCCCGTGAAAAAGCGCGCCTTCGTGCCGGTGCCGCCGCTCACCGGCCTGAGCCCCGTGCGCCGCAAGTCCTCCCAGTAAGAAAATGGTGCTTTTTCTCCGTCCAGCCCCCGGCTAGGCCATTAATCCTGCAGCGCGACTTGCGCGTGACAGCGCAGGTTGCTAACCAAGCAAGGGCAAAAGACAACAGGGGACATCCAATGCACGGATCGGGCCTTTCTCTCGTGGTTTGGCAGGGTTGGGGCGTGCTTTCGGTCATGGCCTTGCTGACCGCGCTCCTGGCGATACTCCTGACCTGGCTCCTCCCGTTTCCGGATCGCTCGCTCGACCGCCAGCTTGCACGCTTCGAAGACCGCAGTGCGCTGAAGAACAGGCTCGGTGCGGCGTCCCCCTTCCACACCTATCTGCAGACGGCCCAACGCTTCAGCGAATGGCTCGCGGAATGGTTCGGCACAGCCTTCAGCGTACAGGCGTTTGAGCGCTGCGTCGCCATCGCCTTCTTTTTTCCGATAGCGCTGTTCGTGATTACATTGGCGGCAAACGGACTGAACAGGAATCTCATTTCTTTTCCCCAACTCGGGCTGTTCGCCCTGGTGTTCGCCGTTTTCTGTTACGTGCTCGCCGTTGCGTTCAATAATTTGCTCCGGATCGTCCGGCACGCATGGACACAGTTCGGCGGAGACAGCGACATGGCGCAGACGATCTCGCGCTTGCTGCTTGGGGCTTTTGCCATAATGGTGGCGTTCACGATATCGTTCGCCATCGCCGCCACCTTCTCGGGCCAGGTCTCCAACGCCAGCTCAGTGCTGGGCTCGATGGCAGGCGGCTTTGCGTTGGCCTTCGGCTTCGCGATTGCCTTCGCATTGGCCGGGGGGGTGCTTTTCTCCGTCGCCATAGCAATCCTTGCGGGCGTGGCGCTGGCTTTCGCGAGCGACTTCACACTGTTGCTCTTTCTCTTCTTCGTGCTGCTGCCTGTCGTGAACGCCTCGGTGGATTGGCTTTCCTGGGGTGCGACGCGCTTTCTCCTGAA
>CAVXDM010000031.1:0-3665 GCA_963760455.1 uncultured Alphaproteobacteria bacterium | reverse complement strand
TCGAGGCGGGAGTTGTGATCGAGCTTGAAAAGCCGCTCGACCTGCTCGCGGTTCCATTCAGCCGCCGCGCCAAGTTCCGCCCTTGTGATCCCCTTGTCGCGGCACACGATGTAAAGCGCGGTTTTAAGGAACGTCAGCCAGGGAAGCTTCACCTTCAACGGCGGCGCCTCCTTTGTCAACTTCGGAACTTCGCTCGCCTTCCGCAATTCTAGCGGCAATGGCTTCTTCGATTGCGTCTCTGGCCCTGGGAAGCGCGTCAAGCTCGTTTTCCCCGAAAGTCGCGATTTCGGGAAAAGCAGGAACGGTCACAAGAAAGGGTCCGTTGTCATCGGCGTCGAGGACGATCTCGTACCACATGCTAGTTCTCGATCCCCAAGTCCTTCAGGATTTTCCTGACCAGTCCGGTTCCCAGTTCCTTGCGGCTCCCATGAACGGGCATCACCGTTTTCCGCGCGCCGCGCCTGACCGTAACGTGCCCGCTGCCGCCGCGATAAGTTTCGAAAGTGCACCCATATTTGGCCAGCAACTTCTTCGATTCGGCCGATGTCATCTAAGATATAGCCCTACACAGTTCTGTGTAAATATACAGATGTGTGAGTCTTTTGCTCCACAATGGAGCGCAGGCCCATGCCCCACCGGTTTTGCTTCGCGGGTGAGGGGCTTGGCCGCGCACGCGATGCTTGCATTCAGTGACACTTGGGGCCAACGCATTCAAGCATGTATTTCACGCGCAGAAGCGGAATGACGCCGCGAAGCCCGCTACTTAATCTTAAACCTATTCTTGATCGCGAGCAGCAGCAGGAAGATCAGCACCGCGCTCAGCGGCGCCTGCACGAAGGCTTCGAGGAAGCTCACGCTGTCGGGGATATGCGGCTCGCCGTCGCCGCCATAGAGACACCGATAGGCCTGCGCAATCCGCGCGTCGCGCGCGCCGCTCGAACAGCACCAGCGCGTTGCGGCCGGAGAGGAACAGCGCCTTGACGATGGGCGCGCCGCCCTCCGCGACGGTCCGGCGATGCCGGGAAACTCGGCGAGAAGCTGAAACCGGCCGTACAGCTCGTTCAGGTAACGGTCTGCTTGCGCGGGGCCGAATTGCTCAAGCCCTTGCGTGTAAATATCTTCGAGATCGGCAATCGCTTTGGGGGACAGCCGGTAGTCAGGCATATGCCAAGCGCGCGCGGACTGCGGCCATGATCTCGTCCGCCGGAACCTTGCGCGGCGTGCCTTCCAAGCCCTTTTCAATTTCGGCGGCCAGCACCTCGCGCTTTTCCTCAAGCGAAAGCCGCTCGAAGGCCGCCTTATCCCGCTGGGTTGGCGCTGCGAAGGAGGAGATTGCGTGCGGCTTGCTTGTGCTCATGGAGTAAATATACCAAATATCCGCGGCGAAAGCGAGGGAGTTGCTCCAGGGAGTTGCTCCAGGTCGAAGCCGAGGGCCTGCCCAGGAGGATTGAGCACGATGGGGGAGCGATTTGCCGCTACGCCACAACGGAAATCATTGCCGCCCTGGATTCAGGCTTTTTGCCCACAACAATCTTCACGTCGCAATCCATGCAAAAAAGAGCTGCATAAGACGCCCCGCTGAAAAACCGTGCAGTTTGTAATTGAGAAGAGCGGACACCTTGGGCTGGGTAAGGCCCAGACGCTCGGGTATCGCGGTTTGGCTCAGCCCCTCCTTCTCAATCATTTGATTGAGGGCATAAGCAAGCCACAGCTTCGTCTTCCGCTCCCCGACGTCAGCCAAGCCAAGATCGGCGAAGACGTTACCGCTTCCTTGCTCGATCTGTTCCAGGCTGGCGTTTGCATTTTTCGCCATATTCCGCCTCGTAATGCTGCTGCGCCAGCTTCAGGCGCGCTGTAATCCGGAGTTCCCGAGCGAGCGTGCTACGCCAAGCTATCGAGCGCCTTCTGCATCGCCCCCATCCCCGCCGCCATCATCGGCTCGATCTTCGCCCCGGCATCGTCCGGCAAAAAGTCCACGGTCCACACGACGCGGCTCCCGCCGCCGCCTGCGCGAACACCTGCACAGCCGCGTTGTAGTGCGAGGTAAGCTGGCTCTCGGCGGTCCACACCAGCCTCATCGCGGGCGGATCGATGCTGACAATCGGTTCGCGCACGGTCATGCCATTGGCGAACGTCACGACGCGGGCGCCGAGTTCGAGCCGCGTGGCGGTGACGAAACCCGGAACGAGGCGGGTGTGGAGGGCGCGAATATCCTCGATTGCAGCCCACACATCCGGGGCCTGCGCCTGTGTCACGATCTCTTTGCGAAGCGTTGCCATGCCGTGTCCTCTCATGCCGTGAAATCCCGGGTTCCGTGTAACTTGATGTCTGGAAATTACCTCCGAGGCCCGCAGGGCGAGGAGGCTGTGGACGCTTCAGTCCCCCACGCGTGGGGGACTGAAGCGAATTGCGCATCGGTATTCCAACCGCCAAGAAGGAAGCACCGATGGCCAACAACGATACGACGATTGCCGCAGTCATGGAACAACTCGTCGCAGAGGGTCCACAAGCCATGGCGCAGGTTATGACCGCGCTCATGAACGCTGCCATGCGGCTCGAACGCGACCAGTTCCTGGGGGCAGGCCACTATGAGCGCAGCTCCGGACGGCGCGGCTATGCCAACGGCACAAAGCTCAAGAAGATCGACACCCAGGCCGGCACGCTGACCCTGGATGTGCCCAAGACCGCGGGCGCGCCCAAGCCGTTCTTCCCGCAGAGCCTCGAACGCGGGCGCCGCTCCTGCCGCGCCGTGATGCTATGCGCGGCCGAGATGTACGTGAAGGGCGTCTCCACGCGCAGCGTCGAGAAGGTGCTGGCCGAATTCGGTATCGAGGGCCTGTCCTCGACCCAGGTCAGCCGCGCCGCTGCCATGCTCGATGAAGAACTCGAAGCCTGGAGGAACCGCAGGCTTGGCCGCTTCCGCTATCTCTTCCTCGACGCGCGTTATGAGAAGACCCGCGAGTACGGCGTCGCGGACGATTGCGCCGTGCTCACCGCCATCGGCATCGAGCCCTCCGGCAAGCGCCGGGTGCTGGGCGTCTCCGTCGCGTTCTCCGAGGCCGAGGTGCACTGGCGCGCCTTCCTCGAAAGCCTGGTTGCGCGCGGCCTGCAGGGCGTGGAGTTCATCACCTCCGACGACCATTCGGGCCTCAAGGCAGCCCGCAAAGCCGTACTGCCCGGCGCCCGCTGGCAGCGCTGCCAGTTCCACCTTGCCCAGAACGCCATCCACCACGCCCCCAATCTGGCCATTCGCAAGGCCATCGGCGAGGAGCTGCGGGCCGTGTGGGACGCCCCAAGCCTGGGAAGCGCGGAGGAGGAACTCAAGCGCCTCGTGGCTAAATATCGCACCGCAGCGCCAAAGCTCGCCGGCTGGCTCGAAAACAATGTCCCCGAGGGCCTGGCCGCCTTCAAGCTGCCAAGAGACCATTGGCGGCGCATGCGTACATCCAACCCAATCGAGCGCTCGATCCAGCAGGAGTTGAAACGTAGAACCCAGAAAATACGCGTCTTTGCAAACGAGGCTTCGCTCGTCCGTCTTGTCTCCGCCATCCTCGTCGAGATCGACGAGCAATGGGCCGCATCCCAGCTACCCTATCTCAACTTCAACAACGCCGGTGCCGATTGACGTCCACTGATTAAAGTCCAGACATCAGGTTGCGTTATCG
>CAVXDM010000030.1:0-77276 GCA_963760455.1 uncultured Alphaproteobacteria bacterium | reverse complement strand
GGCAACCATGGTTGCACCCAGGCGTTGACGGGGCGTTGCCCTCCTGCCACAAGCGCAGGTAAATATTGGGTTTTGCCAGCACTCAGGAGCGCTGTGACTTGCCTTGTGTTCCGGGCCTTTGTTAATCGGCACGCAACTGACGGGGTAGAGAACATGCCAGCGTTCTTAGTAGGACTAATCCCGGGTTTGCTCTGGCAGTGATGGGCAGTCCCCGTATGGATCACGAGACGCTGCAAGCGCTCATTGAAGTGTACAAGGACCGGGCCAGCGCCGATCTCCTTTCGATCGTTATTGACGAAGCCGAGGGGCTGCCGGGCCGCGCGGCGGTGCTCGATCTGTTGCGCTTGCAGCCCGAGGAAACGCTCTGCCGCGACGGCTTCGCGCCCGTGCGCCGTCAGGCCTGCCAGTTCTGCCTCAATGCAGGTGAGTTCGAGCTGGCCGAGCGCCTCGCCCGCACCTCCGAGCAGCCCGAGGACCGGACCATGCGCGCCCGCGCCCTGCACGGCCTGGGACGGGATCAGGAGGCCCAGGCCCTTTACCGGCAGGCCATTGCCCAGGACCCCGCGATGCGCAACCGCGACCTGGAGCGCTTTCTGGGCATCCGGCCCGGAACGGCCTTTTCACAGCCCGCGAAGATCATCTCGCTCATAAACTATTCCGCGCGGCGCGAGAGCAAGAGCCAGCAGGAGCGCCTCGACCTGCTCCCCGACACGCTGCTTGAGGATTTGGACGACGCCGCCGTCACCTTTGGCGACGTTGCGGGCCTTGATGACGTGAAGGACGAAATCCGCCGCCGGATCGTGCTGCCATACCTCAAGCTGACGATGTTCGAGCGCTACCGGCAGAAGCCCGGCGGCAGCCTCCTGCTTTATGGCCCTCCGGGCTGCGGCAAGACGCTCATCGCGCGGTCAGCGGCGGGCGAGAGCGATGCGCGCTTCCTTTCGGTCAATCCCGAGGAGATCATCGACAAATATGCGGGCGACGCCGAGAAGCGCCTGCGCGTATTCTTCGACGAGGCACGGGCCGAGCCGCCAGCGATCCTGTTTTTCGACGATTTCGACTTGCTCGCCTTCAAGCGCGGCGGATCGCATAACGACGCCGCGCCTGCCTTGATTTCGGCGTTCCTCTCCGAGCTGGACGGCACTTTGCGCGACAATAGCGGCGTGCTGGTCATCGCTGCCACCAATGCGCCCTGGACCGTCGATCCAGCGCTGCTGCGCTCCGGACGCTTCCAGCGCACGATCTACATCGCTCCGCCGGATCTGGCTGCGCGAACGAAAATCCTGTCGGACGCGATTTCGGGCGTTCCAGGCCACGAGAAGGTCGATGTGAACCGCCTCGCCCGCAAGACGGCCGGCTATTCCGGTGCGGATTTGCGTGCGCTGGCCGGCCAGGCGAACAATGCTGCGCTGGCCCAGGCGCTGGCCGTGAGTGCCGAGATTCCGGTTACATCTGAGCTGTTCGACGAAGGTATAAAGGCATTCGGGCCGTCCACGCCGGCCTGGATTGCGCAAGCCAGGGTTATGCTAAGACCCTTGGACCGGGACGTTTTCTTTACCCGGCTATTCGCGCCCGTTTTCCGCTCCTAAGCAGAACTCGCAAAAGTGGCCTTCCCGGTCTTGCGATCAAACTCTGCGAAAGCAAAGAACTCCAAGCGGGCATTCGTTGGCCTGCCAAGGAATGTCTGCCTAGCGCGCCCGTTAGCGGGTTTCGCCGCAGCTGTTGCTGGAATGCCACGGACTGAGGTTTCTCTGCCCAGTTTAGGCCATAAACGCCAAACAGATTGCTATCACCGGAATCCGGAAGGGGTCCGGGCGGGAAGCGAAAAGCGGCTTATGCCAGTGAAGTGACCGTTGGTACTGTGTTTCCGGCGCTTCTTTATCAAAAAACAATCAGATTGGAACTACAACCGGGAACATTCCGCGGGTGGTGCTGTTATTGCGCCTTGTCCTGCGGGTACAGTGAGAAGGCGGGGTATGTAGCAAAATGGTCACAGCGGGGGCACTACTTTCACCTCTTAGGCAGGTATGGGCACGAGCGAGGCACGCTTGCGCTGCGAGCTGCCTGCCGGCCTTCAGCCGGGGGCTCTACAACCTGCGGTTGCCGCAAAGCGAACATATTTGCCGCCATATTGCCCGGCGTTCGCCTAAAAATAACTACACCTCAAGATCATACCTAGGCCGTGGACGGAAAGCGGAATGCGTTTTGGGTGGCGCCGTCAGTTGTCCGGAGTTCGAGCGTAGGAGTAGCGGGCAAAGCCAATGTCTAGAGCGTTCCGGGCACTAAAAATCACGGCAGTTCCCCTGCTTTTCGCGGCGGTGGCGCTGGGTCTCGCGACGGTCCACATCTCGGCCGAGCGCAAGGCCGCGCGCGCCAAAATGACCGCCGGGCACCCGGTTGCGGTGCAAGATGCCAACCTTCCCGGCGGCCTCTCCGGCCTCAAGCTTCAGGCTCTCGCGCCTGCCGCCAGGAGCGGCGACGTTTCGGCCGAGTTCGAAATGGCCCGGCGCCTGGCTTTGGGCGAGGGCGTAAAGAAGGACGAGGGACAGGCCGCGGGCTATTTCCAGTCGGTCGTCAATCGGCTGGGCGATATCGGGGCGCACGATAAGCGCGCGCCGCTCGCCGCTACGGCGTACCGGTTTCTGGCGCAGTTCCATCGGCGCGGCGTGCCGGCAGCTCATATCGCCGCCAACCCAAACTACGCGTTCGACCTTCTGCACCACGCCGCAAGCTATTTCGGCGATCCAGCCGCTCAGTACGAGCTTGCCAAGGCGCTTATTAATGGCGACGGCGTATCCAAGAATAGCCGCGCTGGCATGCCCTGGCTGAGGAGAGCTACCGAGAAGGGTTATGCGCCCGCCCAAGCCTTGCTTGGCGACATGCTTTGGCGCGGGGACGTCTTGAAGCGCAAGCCCGGCGAAGGGCTCGGGCTGCTCGCGATTGCACGGCGCAATGCTTCTCCTGCCGATAAGGTTTGGGTGAGCAAGATGTTCGAAACGGCGCGTGCCGAGGCCCTGCCTATCGAAATCCTGGCGGCGAATGCGTTCATCGTACAGGAATCCGGAGCTTCTCCCTTCACCGGGCCAACGCTCGGCATCGCGGAGGGGGATTTCCAGGAGAACGGCGATATGGGCACGAAAGGGGTTGCTACCCCCGTGCACCCCATCGGCGCACAGCAAGGCTCCATCCTTCGCGGCAGTTCCCATCTGCTGTCGGGGCTCCGGGCGAATCCGAACGTTTGTTGGTCTCGATGCTTCGGATCGCGACCTGACCGCGAAAAGCGTCGAGTTCGAAAGCGTTGGCCGGGCTCATCCAGATGTACCGGCTGGCGGCACAGCAAGGGTTGAGTGAAACTCCCGCGCCGGTGCGTTTAGCTGGCGTTACGAAGTAAGGCCGGCCTGTAGCTCCTCCGTCATCGCGAGGCGGCCTCCGGCCGGGCAGGCGATCCAGAACTTTAGCGCTGCAACTACGCGCTGAACTCTTGATTCTTCGGCGGCTTCCGCCCCATCCGAAGAAACCCGCGTTGCAATTGACCCCCTCGACTTCAGCCTCCCCCCGTGCCGCAAGCGCCCCTTCCCCGCAAGCTCGCCTTGGCGAGCTTGCCACTCGTGGCGGCCGTATCCGCCTGCGGATACGGCTGCGGGTGAGGGGGCTTCGCAGTTTCATCCAGTAGGGCCGGCCGCTGGCTTCGGCTATCGGCAAGTTACGAACGCCGGTCTTGCCGAGACGCAGACCGGCTGGGTCGTAGGCGGCGGCACCGGGTGCAAGATTACGCCCCGTTTTGGCCTGCGAAGGCCGAATACCAATATTTCGAACTCGATGCTCCAGCTAGCGCCGGCTTGGGACCGCTTGGCTTTGGCACGGGTGAGCGCACCCCAATTCAGCACCTTCCGCGTTGGCGCGAACTATTTTATCGGCGGCTTCGATCCGCTGAACCTAAAAACGGCAGTTGAGCCCGCGCGGCTGGGAAAACGCAGGTTGGCATATCGTGTCCCGGCGTTTTGCTGGCACACCCGGCAGGCGACGCACAAGCTGTCATGGCCGGACCCGGGCCATCCATGCAGCACGGAATAGCTTGCGTTTTCAACGTCTTGCGTGGATGGCCGGATCAAGTCCGGCCATGACAGCGGCGGACGTTTTACCGCTTCAACTGCCGTTTTTAGGCTGAAATAGCTCCGTGCTCCATCTTGGTGCTGGAACGGCGCCGCCTGGGCGCCGCTCTATCCCGATCCGCTTGAATTGCCGGGAGATTCCGTTGCTCAATGGCAACAAGAGAAAGCTTAAGCCCCATTTCAACCCCCGGTTGGTTTTGATGGTCCGTCCCCTCCTGTACTTAAGTTCCTTAACACGGGGCTAGTGTCTACATTGGAGGGTATGACTATGCTTAATCGAGTGATCCTGACCGCCGCGAGCATCGTGGCGCTTAGCGTAGCAGCCAACGCTGCTGACATGTATCGTCCGTCTGCGGGTGGCTACAAGGACGTTCCCTACGTGGGCGTGAACTGGAGCGGCCTGTACTTCGGCGCCAACGCCGGTTACGCTTGGGACAGCAAGGACTCGTCCGTCAACACCGGCATTGGCGGCGGCCAGATCGGTTATAACGTTCAGCGCGGCAACATGGTGTTCGGCGCGGAAACCGATGTCGATGCAGCCGGCAATGGCCTTGACTATATCGGCACAGTCCGTGCACGCGCTGGCTTTACCTTCGATCGCGCCTTGGTTTACGGCACGGGCGGTTTCGCATACGCTGGCTCTAACTGCAACGGCTGCAGCAACGTCGATGGCTGGGTAGCCGGCGGCGGTGTCGAGTACAAGTTCAGCCCGGCTTGGTCGATGAAGGCTGAGTATCAGCACCTTGAGTTGCAGAACCTCATCCCATCCGAAGGCGTCGACACGCTCCGCCTTGGCGTGAACTTCTTCGTCGGCGGCGGTTACGATCCGCTGAAGTAGTCTCCGGCTAAGAGATTTTTGAAAACGGCGCCTCAGGGCGCCGTTTTTGTTTTTGGGGAAGCCGCCCAGCCGGTGGAAGTTAAGCCCGGCGGGATCGGTGGCGTGCGGTGTTGCAATTGTGCACCACCACAGGAAAACGTCTTCGTTTCAACTTTGCGCGCCGGCCGGTTGGTGTAGCGGCGCCCCGAATCTCTCCACCTCTGGTTGTGTAAGACCGAGCGCCCGGCCGGTTGCAATATTCGGGGGAATTCGAACAATGAAACGAAGTGTATTTCTAGGGGCCGTGAGCGCCATGGCCTTAATCGCGCCCGCGCAAGCCGCCAATCTCAGTACAACTTCCATGAAGGAAACCGTGATTGCACCGCCGCTCTATACCTGGGCCGGTTTCTATATCGGTGCCAACGGCGGCTATGCCTGGAACAGCGGCGGCGAAAGCGTCCTCGCCACGGAACCCTGCGGGGACGGCTGGGTGGAGGCACGCGGCCAGCATCAGATGGACGGCGGCTTCGGCGGCGGCCAGATCGGCTTCAATATTCAGCGCGACCAGTTGGTTTACGGCCTTGAAGCCGATATCCAGGGGGCGGACGTCACGGCGTCGTCGCGGGCCGATCCAAGCCGGTACAGCTTTGGCACCGCTTCCTCCCAACTCGACTGGTTTGCAACCATTCGCGGGCGCCTTGGCCTCGCAGTTTACCAGAATTGGCTCGTTTACGCGACCGGCGGCGTGGCCTTCGGCGGCATCCAGGACGATTTGAATCAAAACCTCGGTTGGGACCACCACAACTCGGCGGTCAGCCGCAACGACACGTTCGTGGGCTACGTGCTAGGCGCCGGCGTGGAATACGCCTGGTCGCCCGCCTGGTCCGTCAAGTTCGAATATCAATTCATGGACCTGGGCTCCACGCACCTCAGGCAGTGGGATAATAATTGCGCCTGCTTCAGCTCCGAGTTCGAGTCCAAGCAATCCTTCAACACGGCGCGTATCGGCATAAACTATCACCTCGTTCCCCAATACGTGCCCCTCAAATAGTTCCCTGCGCCGTCCTGCACCCCCGCCACTGTGGTTCCCTGCCTGAAACGGCGCCGCGAGGCGCCGTTTTTGCGTGCACCTGGCGAGCAACCAGCCGCCGTGAGACCGTCTCCGGCACTATTTCAGGAAGAAAACGCAGTTTACAACCGGAGCGACACATCGGTTCGTGTACAACCCCCGGTGGATACCTCATATTCCCGCGTGGTGGCCAGTTTTGTAAGTCTTCACGGGGAGTATCATGTATCGCAGTTTGTTGTTGGGCGTAGCTAGCAGTGTTGCGCTTGTGTCATCGGCGTTCGCGGCCGACATCTATACTCCAATGGCTCCGGCCTACGCGGCCGTGGCCCTGCCGCCAAGCTGGGGCGGGTTCTACATCGGCATCAACGGCGGCTATGGCGGCAATAGCGGCCTGCCGTTCCGGGAGGATGTGTTATTTCCGGCACACCGCCCTGGCACCTTTCGTAAACCCGTACTCCGTCATCAAGGGCAGCGACACCATAGCGGGAGGTTTCGGCGGCGGTCAGCTTGGCTATAACTTCCAGTTGGCTCCTTGGTGCTCGGTGCCGAGGCCGATCTTCAGGGCGCGGGGATCCGGGGCAGCGGGTCTGAACGCGATATTCAATCAATCTGGACGGCGACCATCAGACCGCCGGATCGCTCGGTTTGCCAAGCAAACGACTGCATCCAGCAGGCTTCGCCGGAGGCGTCTGTGAAGGCAGAAACGATCTTCGATGTGGACTGGTTTGGCACCGTGCGCGGACGTCTTGGTTAGGCCTTCGGCAACATCCTGCTTTACGGCACCGGGGGCTTCGCCGCTGGTGGTGTCAAAGCAACCTATTATACACTGACAATAACATCGTAATATGGCGGCCCGATGGGGGTGTTGCAACCGCGGTAATCCCCGCAAGTCGGCAGGGTCTTCGAACTCGGCTACCAATACCGGCTGGACTGCGGGTGCCGGCATCGAAGTTAAGCTCAGCCCGTCCTGGTCGCTCAAGGGAGAGTACCAGTTTATCAATCTTGGCACGATCTCAGCGGTCCCGGCGATATCACCATACCCACGGCGACCGCTGCATGCACACCCCTGCGCTCCGCCGTGCCACTGTCCGCGATGTTTGCATCTCACGTCCAGCAAGGACGTCGATTTCCACACCGTCCGCGTGGGCTTGAACTATTACTTCAACGCGCCGCCGGCGCCGCTTCCGCTCAAATAGCGTCTTCCTGTCGTGAGGAGGGACTAACGGCGCCTTCGGGCGCCGTTTTTCTATGCGTATTCCTCTACCAGCCGCCAAAGGATTTGACCTGTCCGGGGCGCTCCGCCCTCCCCGAATTTTGCTCCGGCTTCTTGAGTCGCTCGGCAAACCGGATGGTTCAGCCGTTTACGTGGCATTGTCTCCAGCAAGCGAAGAGATCCCTCCAGGCGCATCTCGGAGCTTTGTCCCGCGGGTTAACAAAGAGTTACTTTTCCGTATGAGCCTGTTATACTTAATGCAAACACAGTAAACGCAAAGACGTAGTGTCTCTAACACGCGCATTTTTGCGTTTTTTTCGCGTTTTGGGGTCGAATTCAGCGTTTCAAAAATCCCGTTAAATATAAAGCGGCATTCCGGATTTACCAAAACGCGGCCGGCCGCTCGTGCATTATGCGTTCCATATCAATAGCATAGCGTGCGAACGCTTTCTCAAGACTTCTCTGCTATATTGATTCAAGATCGAACGACGCCCTCCAACGGGCAGCCAGGTTACTGGGGAGAGTTGATAATGCGTTAAAGGCTTGCAACCGGGCCGCCGCCAAGGCGGATTTCGCACGGCGCCCACCGCCGATGACGCCGGGGCACCAGAATGGCCGGAACCCGGCGGCTGGCATAAGGCGCCCCTTCGTCCGATCCGTTCGCGGCTTTATAGCAACGTGGAAAAGCAGGCATTGACCGCGAGCAGGAAAACGGCCGAGGCGAGCATCTTGCCGGTTGCCAGCACCCAGGTCCGCAAGGTGTTCTGGTTCCTATCGAAGATATAATAGAGCGCAACAGGAAGGACCACCGGCCACAAGCAAGCAATCGCAAGCCTGCCGAACAGAGATACCAAGGTTATGCGCTCTTCTCCCGACCGTCTCCATTCCAAATCGTCGCCGACATAAAGCACAAGCAATATGAACCCGAGTGCAAAGTAAATAATGACAAAGTCCGCGGACAGCCAGGGCAGCACCAAACCTATCGCGTGGGAGGCGCGCTCCAAGGCTCCAGAGACTACGCTTACCAGTGGATGGACGGTCGAACGGTAATAGGGGAGTAAGTCGCTGACGACCGGCGCGGTGGCAAAATCGTAAAGCTGTTGCGCGAGGCTAAATAGCGATACAGCCCCCAGTAGAATTCCCAGCCATCGCAAGCAAAAGCCCATCGCCCTGTCAGCCGAATCATCCAAGCTCTAGCGGTGCTAACACGGCTTACATGGGCATACAAGGTGCACCCCCACGGTCGCGGCCGCTCTGCGTACAATTGCAGCACCCCCGGAAATCGATTACTTATTCTCCGGGCCGTCCCCGCCGCCCAAGAGAAACCGGCGCGGCGGCGGCAGCGCAAAGCATGTTAGGCTGCTCGCGGGTTCGCTGGTAGTGTTCGAATACCGCGCTTTGAATGGCTTCGGCGGCGCTTTAAAGCGGCAGCGGCCTGGGCGGGGGACTGGCGAAGCGGGCCACGCTCGGGGGCGCCGCAACAGACATTGAGGGAACCTTGAAACGCGCAACCCCGCTTCCAGCAAGACCGCTGCTCTTCGAAACGGCGCTTTGGGGGCATTCATGACGGGCACCTCGAAAGAGACTGTCTCCGGGGAACGCCGGAATAGCCTGTCCGGACAGGCGGCCACAGCGCTGCGCTTCACGCTGATGCTGCCGCTCAAGATCGCGGCAAAGCTGGTCCAGCATACCGTCCAGGCACTGTTTGCACTTTTCGTCCTATTTCTTCATCCGCAGCTCAAGTCGCTTTTCGAACTCATCGTCCAATCCGCGGCTTTCAAGGACTATGTAAAGCCAAGCCTGCGAACAGTAGCCGTGTATATCTACGACCCCTACTTCGCGTTCCTGGGCCGGCTGCCTCCCTTATGGGCTACTTTCAGTATCGCGCTGCCGCTCGCGGTTCTTGAGCCCGCGAAACTCGGCGCCACAATTCTGGTCGCGGAGCGGCCCAAAGCCGGGATTGTGCTTTGGCTCGCGCTCCAACTCGTGAGCCTCGTGCTTATCGACCGGACGTGGGTCGCAGTGCGCCCTCAAAGCCGCAAGATTTGGTCCGTGGCGCGCGTCCACGCCTGGCTCTGGTTGAACGCCGAGCATGGAAAATATTGGATCAGGAATTCAAGGCTCTACCGGGCGGCCGCGATTTGGGGCAGAAATGCGCGCCTTTCATTCCGCAAGTTCTTGTCGCGCCTGAGGCGCGGGCGGCGAACGGATTATTGAGCCGGGATCAGGGTGTTCGGGCCGTTATTCAGCGGTTCGAAGGCCGGCGCGTTGCCTTGGCTGGCCTCGAATGCTTCCTTGGAAACCCAGTAGCTGCCGCCCTTGTCGCGGGCGAGCATGCCGTTCGCCTTCGGTTTCAGCTCGATCACGAGTTGCTTCCCCAAGGTCAGGAGAGGCCGCCTCAGAGAGGTATGTACGTGCGTGACCGGCACGTATTGCGCCAGCGATTTGTCGCACTCCGGGACGTAATAAATGGGTGAGCCCACGCGAAAGTCTTCTTTCGTCATACTTGATCTATCTAATATAAGGGCACGTTTACCAACTGCCACGATTTGCCCCCGGCTTCCGCTTGCAAGTTGAGGTTAGGCGTGGCCATTGATATCAATTGCAGAATAGCGGGACAAGCTTGAGATTAATAAAGAGCTGCAGGGGCTGGCCCCGCAGACCCGATACTTTTAGCCTGTGCCCCCTGGCCACAAGCTTTTTGTGGAGCGCTACAAGAGCACCTATGCCTGAGCTGTCGACGAAATTCACGCGGGAGAGATCCAGCATGACATCCTCCGCAGCTTCGGCGAGCGACGCGACCCGCTCACCGAATTGTTCAAGGTATGGCGCATCGAAATCTGCTTCGACATGGTACTTCATCGCTTTAACCGCCACGATTGTAGATCGCAGCCGAAGGTAGTTCAAGGATATTTACACAACCTTAACGGGTCCTAGGTTACAATGCCCCTAGGCCAATAGCGGGCGTTGGCAGTCAGTTCCGCACAAGGCGCTGCCCGTAGTGTGCACCACCGGAATCAACATGAAGTTGTGAGAACAGGCATGAGCCTCTACGGATTGCTGACGACCAGCGCATCGGGAATGAACGCTCAATCCACGCTGCTGGGCACTGTCGCCGACAACATCGCCAATATCAATACGATAGGCTACAAGGGCTCGTCGGCAGATTTCGCTTCCATGGTCCTAGACGCGAGCGGCGTGAGTTCTGGAAGCGTGCAGGCGCAGGCGCGAACCTCGGTTAGCGCGCAAGGGACCATAAACGCCACAACCAGCCCCACCGACCTTGCGATCCAGGGCTATGGCTTCTTTATTGTCGAGGACTCCGGCAGCCAGCCTATGCTGACACGCTCCGGCTCCTTCACGGAAAATGCCGGTGGCAGTCTTGTCAATTCCGCAGGCTATACGCTGATGGGATATCCCGCGGGCACAACGGGCGCCGCGAACGGATATGACGGGCTGGTTCCGATTAATCTGAGCACCTTGGGGCTCAAAGCATCCCCTACAACCGCTGGCCAGCTTTATCTCAATCTTCCATCGAATTCGCAAATTGTCGCTGACGCGAATTTGCCCTCGACAAATGGTGCAAATGCCCCAAGCAGCCCAGTGTCTTACACCGAGAAGACGTCCCTGGTGGCATACGACAACCTTGGCAATCAGGTCACGATGGATGTGTATCTCACCAAGCGGGATCCGGCAACTATGACCCCTGCGGGCACAGATCCCACGTGGGAGGTCGCTATCTTCAACGCTGCGGATGCAGCCGCGCCAAACGCCCCGTTCCCCTACACGCCACTGGCGGGCGCCACAAATACCGAACCGCTGACGGTCGCAGATCTGTCTTTCGACCCCAACACCGGTGCACTTAAGAGTGGAAGTCCGGTCAGTTTTACGATCCCGAATGGGAAGCCGGTGACCCTGGATATGTCGCAGACGACGCAGCTTGCGACCACATATACGATCTTGCAGGCCAGCACCAATGGCAATGCGCCGAGTCAAGTCGCCAGCGTCAACATTGCTCCCGATGGCACACTTTCTACAGTCTATCAAAATGGAGCGACGGTTCAGCAATATACGATCCCAATCGCGAGCGTTGTCAGCCCCGACAACATGACGATTGTTACTGGTAACGCGTTCTTGCCGAACTCGAATTCAGGGGCTGCACAGATCGGAAAGGCCGGAGTAGGCGGCGTGGGCACGATCAAGTCCAGCGCACTTGAAGCGTCTACGGTCGATCTCGCTTCGGAACTCGCGCAGATGATCTCGGCGCAAAACGACTACCAAGCTAATTCGAAGGTGTTCCAAACAGGCTCTCAGCTCTTGCAGGTTCTCATCAACCTTAAGCAGTGAGTTGCTAGTAGTGAAGGCCGGTCATGGATCTTAGTTCTGCCTTATATGGCGCGAACGCGGGGGTATCTAACGCTTCGGCACAAATCGCCCTGGTATCCCGCAACATAGCGAATCAGAGCAACCCGAACGCAAGCCGGAAGATTGCGAACGTGGTCACCACCAACGGCTTGCCGTCGGTGGCCTCGATCTCTCAAGCTTCGAATTCGGCTCTGGTGACCAGTCTACTGTCGGCGAACTCGAAGCAGTCTCAACAGTCCGCAATTTCGAGTGCCATGACCCAGTTGGAAAGCACGCTAGGGGCGTCGGTGAGCGACACTAACTCTCCGTCGGCGCTCATTGGCCAGATGAGGGACGCGCTGCAGACTTATGCGGTTTCTCCGCAAAGCCCGATCAGCGCCCAGGCCGCTGTCATCGCAGCGACAAATCTGGCTACCGGGCTCAACAATGCCAGCACCACGGTACAAAATGCACGGGAGCAAGCCGACAGCGGCATCGCGGACTCCGTAACCAAAATCAACGACATCCTCAATCAGTTTACACAGGTCAACCAGAACATCGTTGCCGGCACACAGACCGGCGCGGACGTTACCGATGCCGTGGATCAGCGCAACAGCCTGCTTCAGCAGTTGAGCAACCAGATCGGAATCGCGACGGTCAAGGGAGCCAATAACGACGTCAAAATCTATACGGACAGCGGCCTGACGCTCTTCGATCAATCCCCGATGCAGGTCACGTTTCAACAAACACCTGCTTTCACTGCCTCCACGCAAGGCCAAGCGGTGTATGTGGATGGAGTGCCGGTCACGGGTCAGGACTCGCCATTCAAGGCCCAAAGCGGAGCACTTGCCGGGTTGGTTACGGTTCGCGACAGTCTCGCGGTGACCTATCAGGCGCAGCTCGATCAGATCGCGAGCGGGTTGATCACCGCATTCCAGGAGACGGATCAGAGCGCAACCCCAACGCTGCCCGCCCGGCAAGGTCTGTTCACAGACGGGGGCACCTCCGTGCCTTCAACGTCGACGTTAACGCCGGGGCTTGCCGCGAGCATCAAGGTCGCGGCGTCTGTTAACATCCAAACCGGGGATCCGGCGTTGTTGCGGGACGGCGGCATTTCGGGCAGCGGCCCCGCTTATGTCTATAATCCGTCGCCAGGGCAAACCGGCTATTCCGATCGCCTGAACCAACTCGTGTCGAACCTGTCGCAAAGTCTCACCTTCGATTCGAGCGCGGGGGCTGGCACGCAATCCAGCGTTACCGGCTACGCTTCAGCGTCGGCCTCATGGCTTGGAACGCAGGCGAGTCAGGCCTCGAACGCGGCAAGCTACAGCGCCGCCGTGCAAAGCACTGCGTCGGGCGCCCTTTCAAACGCGACGGGGATAAATCTGGACACAGAACTTAGCAAGATGCTGGCACTGGAGCAGTCCTATCAAGCATCGGCAAAACTTCTGAGTACGGTCAATACGCTCTACTCAGCCTTGTTCGCAGTAGTCTAGCAGGTATTCGCTATGTTAAACACGGTATCAACCAACACCCTGTACGCGATCCCCAGGACGGCCGTTAGCGACTTGCAGAGCAAGCTCACCACCGCCGAATACGAGATAACGAGCGGGGAGGTTGCAGACCCTGTCGCAACCATTGGGAGCCGAGTCGGGCTCGACCAAGCGCTTCGAAGTCAAGCCACCAGTTTGACCAATCTGCAGAGCACGAACTCTGTCTTGAGCACCGCACTCACTACGTCGCAAAATGCGCTGACCAACATTTCGTCCGACGCCCAGAGCTTTGTGAATGCGCTTGTAACAGCGCGCAGCACGGGCGATGTCAGCGCACTCGCAATCCAGGCGCGGTCATTTTTGGATGCCTTTACGTCTAACGCGAACATGACTTCGGCCGGTGCCTACGTGTTTGGAGGAACGAATAGTTCCGTGACACCCATGGCAGGCTATTCGGGGCTCCCACAGGCGGCAACCGCCAACGCCTTCCAAACCACGTTCGGCTTCCCGCAATCCAGCTCGCAAGCGAGCACGATCTCCGCCGCCAGCATGCAATCCTTCTTGTCGGGAGCATACGCCAGCATTTTTGCCGATCCCTCCTGGGGCGCCACCTGGTCGCAAGCATCGAGCACCCCAACATCGGCAGTCATAGCGCCGGGGCAGAGCGTTACTACCTCTGTCACCGCTAATGGGAGTGCGTTCCGGCAAATTGCAGCCGCTTACACAAGCATCGCCGATTTGGGCATCGATAACCTAAATGGCTCGACCCAGCAGACTGTCATCGACAGCGCACTTCAGCAGGTCAGCACGGCCATCCAGGGCCTTACCGACATGCAGTCGAAGCTTGGCTTTTCGCAGTCGCAGATCACCAACGCGAACAAGGCGCTGCAAACCCAAGTCACCACAATCAACAATACGGTTAGCCAGCTCGACGGCGTGGATCCGTATCAGGCCGCCGAAAAGCTTACTAATCTCACAACGCAGCTTGAGACCGCATACAGCCTGACGAACAGGATCTCCAAACTTGGGCTGGTGAACTACTTATAGTCCAGGCTTCGACAGGGAAATTGCCGAGGGTAAAACAGATGTATCAGAATTCCTACAGTGAAGTTCTCGAGGCCGCACCTCAAACCGTGCGCGCTAACGAGCGTGCGGCAATTCTCCACTCGATTCGGCTCCTGGAGCGCGCGGAAGAGGCGGGCCTCGATTCGAAAGAGGTAATCGATGCGCTCATGTTCTTACGCAGGCTTTGGGAATTCTTCCTGGTGCACCTTGCAAGCGATGAAAGCCGGCTTCCGGAAAAAATGCGGGCGGACCTCATTTCGATTGGCTTGTCCATACTGCGCGAGTCCGAGCGTGTCAGGAGCGGGGAGATAGAGGCGATAGGCGCGCTGAAGGAGATTTCTCAAATTATTGCCGATGGATTGTCATGACTAAGCCATTCAGCATCAGCCTGAAGTCAGGCGAACGGATATACATTAACGGTGCGGTCGTGCGAACCGACCGGAAGGTGTCGATTGAGTTCCTAAACGACGTGACGTTCTTGCTCGAAGCGCATGTGATGCAGCCGGAGCAGACGACGACGCCGTTCAAGCAGCTCTACTTCATCGTTCAGACGATGCTGATGAACCCGACCGACACCGGTGCGGCGATGCAACTCTTCAATTCCGCCCACGCCAGCCTGTGCGGCTTGCTCGCGGACTCCGAATTGTTCGCGGCTCTCTTGGAGGTGAGGCGGCTCGTCGACGCCAAGCGGTACTTCGAGTGCCTCAAGACATTGCGTGGCTGCTTTGCCAAAGAGGAGGAGATTCTCCGGGGCGTTAGCGGCGAGAGAAACAACCTGATAGGAGCGCTAATATGACGGTTTCAGCAATCAATGCCGCAACGGCAGCAGCCGGCACCGCTACAAGCTCAAGCAGCACGAAAAGCGCGACCGGCGTTGGGGGCACGCTCGACTACAATTCGTTTCTACAGTTGCTCGTCGCGCAGTTGAAAAATCAGGACCCGACCAACCCCTCCGATCCGACGCAGTTCGTTTCGCAGATGGCGTCCTTCTCGGCTCTAGAGCAGCAGCTCAACACGAACTCAAAGCTCGACAGCTTGCTGACCCAGTCGGCCATTTCGCAAGCCGGCTCGCTGATCGGCAAGACCGTGACCTCAGCGGACGGTTCGACATCGGGGCAGGTCGCGACGGTTGTGATTACCTCGTCCGGCCCCCAGGCGACATTGACGAACGGCCAGTCGATGAGCTTGAGCAGCGGCATCACGATTTCCTAGTCTTGCCGGAGGGGGGATGAATCAGGCGGACGCTCTGGATCTCGTGCGCTCGGCAATATGGACCGTCATATTGGCGAGCGGTCCTGCCATTGCGGCTGCAATGATTGTGGGGCTTGCGATCTCACTTTTTCAAGCACTAACGCAAATTCAGGAAGCAACACTCACGTTTATTCCTAAAATCGTCGTGATTTTTTTGGTTTCTATGATCGCTGCTCCGTTCATAGGAAGCGTGTTGTACGGATTTTCTGAGCTGGTGTACTCACATATCGAGCATGGCTTCTAGGCGTTAGCGGCACGCTGCTAACACAAATATTTATATAGCGCTATTGCGCAGGTAAAATATGGCGACTCCGACTGCACCAGCAGCGCAGGGCACTGCGCCGCGAAGCAGCAATCAAGACGTGGGTTTTGCGCTGGGCATCTTGTTCATGCTCACGGTGCTTTTCCTGCCGCTGCCCGCGGCACTGATCGACATGGGGCTGGCGCTTTCAATTGCGCTCGCCGTCTTGATCCTCATGGTTGCGCTTTGGATTCAGCGTCCGCTCGATTTCTCGGCATTCCCCACGATTTTGCTTATTGCGACGCTGCTTCGCCTCTCGCTGAACATCGCCACCACGCGCTTGATCCTTTCGAGCGGCGCCGAAGGCGTCACGTCGGCCGGCTACGTGATCGCGGGCTTCGCGAACTTCGTCATGGGCGGCGATTTCCTCATCGGCATTATCGTGTTTTCGATCCTGATCACCGTGAATTTTCTGGTGATTACGAAGGGCGCAACCAGGATCGCCGAGGTCGGCGCCAGGTTCACGCTGGACGCCATCCCCGGCAAGCAAATGGCCATCGACGCCGATCTCGCCGCGGGGATCATCAACGAAACCGAGGCCCAGTCGCGCCGCCGTGAGCTGGAAGAAGAAAGCTCGTTTTTCGGCGCAATGGACGGTGCCTCGAAATTCGTCCGCGGCGACGCGATTGCCGGGGTTATCATCACGATCATCAACATGTTTGGCGGCATCGTCATTGGCGTGATGAGGCACGACATGTCCGTCTCGGCCGCTGCTGACGTGTTCGTGAAACTTTCGGTCGGCGACGGCCTGGTAACGCAAATCCCGGCCCTTATTGTCTCGCTCTCGGCGGGCCTCCTGGTGTCCAAGGGCGGCACGCGGGGCTCCGCCGAAAAGGCGGTTCTAGGACAGCTCGGAAATTACCCCCGCGCTCTGTTCGTAGCGGGCCTTGTTTCGGCGGTTCTTGCCGTCGCGCCGGGCTTGCCCTTCTTCCCGTTCGCGCTCCTGGCCGGCACCATGGCATTTATCGCTTACGCCGTTCCCCGCAGGAAGGCGGAGGTACAAGCGATGCAGGAAGCGACGGCCGCGCGGGCTCGCGCCGACGCGGACCAGGAAGCCAAATATTCGGTCAAGGAATCGCTAAGAATTCCTGGCATCGAGCTGTGCCTCGGCAAGCAAGTTGCCGCAGCGCTGCTGCCGGCGCACGCCGAGCTTGCGCAGCGCGTTTCCAAGATGCGCCTGAAGTTCGCCAAGCAGTATGGCTTCATCGTTCCCGAAATAAAGCTTTCGGACGATATTTTTATGCAGCCCAAGTCGTATCAGATCAAGGTTCACGGCGCGATCATTGCCGCCAGCGAATTGCGGATCGGGGAGGTTCTGGTTGTCACCGGCGACGGACCTTTGCCGCGGGTACCGGGCGAGGAGACCCGGGAGCCTGCCTTCGGGATGAAGGCGGTTTGGGTGCCGGAGATTTTCACCGCCACGCTCAAATCCGAAGGTTTCACGCCGGTCGACATCATGTCGGTTTTGCTGACGCATCTTGGCGAGGCGATCCGGAACAATCTCGCCCAGCTTTTTTCATACAAAGACTTCCGCAAGCTGCTCGATGGCCTCGAACCGGAATACAAGCGCCTGCTGGATGAGGTCGTCCCCTCGAGTCTCTCGAACTCCGGATTTCATGCCGTCCTGCGCAAGCTGCTTTCCGAGCGGATTTCAATCCGGAATCTCAATTTGATCCTGGAATCTGTCGCCGAGATCGCACCCCATGTTCACAGGACCGAGCAAATTGCCGAGCACGTGCGGGCACGGATGGCCCAGCAGATTTGCGCCGATTTCGCGCAGGATGGCGTGCTGAAAATTCTCCGGCTCGGACAGCGCTGGGAGACGGCGTTGCATCAGGCCCTGCGCCGCGACAACAAAGGCGAGGTGGTCGAATTCGATATCGAGCCGGCGGCGATCGAGCAGTTCAGCACGGATGTGTCAAGGGTCGTCCGGGAGCTGATGGACCGCGGAGAGGTTTTCGTCCTGGTCGCAGGCCCGGATATCCGCCCCTATGTTCGCATGGTCACGGAGCGGATGTTCCCAAATCTGCCGGTGCTATCGCATCTTGAGATCGCGCGCGGCATGCCGATCAGTCAAGCCGGTTCCATCTCATGATACAGCAGGGGCTCGACGCGCTGCCCGGCTTAATCGTTTCGGTATTCCTCGTGTTTTGCCGTATCGGTGGCTGCTTGATGCTAGTGCCGGGCTTCGGCAGCGCCAGGGTGCCGGTGCAAGCGCGCCTTTTCTTCTCCCTTGGCGCTAGCGTCGCGGTCTTTGCGGCCCTGGGAGAATTCGAGGGGGTGGCGCAGCGCGCCAGCGACCTCACCTTCATCGCAAAGCTCGCCGGCCTGGAGACCGCCAAAGGCCTGTTCATCGGGTTCATGGTGCGCTTCTTTTTCTCGGCCCTGCAGTTTGTGGGCGAAGCCGCTGCCACCGCTTTGGGCCTCAGCTCGAACCAGGCTTCCGTGGAGGATGGCGAGCAAATGCCCGCGCTCACGGTGTTTATCACGCTCACCGCAACGGCGCTATTTTTCATCACCGATCAGCACCTGGAACTGCTGCGCGCACTGGTTCAGTCTTACAGCGTCTTCCGCTTCGGGGCCGATTTCGGCACGAATGGCGAGATGGCGGAATTGGCGAAAGTTCTTACGGCAGCAACCTTCCTTGCTCTGCAAGTGTGCTCACCCCTGATAATTTTTTCAATCGTTGTCAATGTATTGTTCGGCATTCTAAACAAGCTGGCTCCGCAAATACCGGTGTTCTTTATCTCCCCACCTTTTGTCATTGGGGGCGGCTTACTATTGTTCTATTTCATATCGCAGGATTTTTTTATGATGTTCATGCTACACTTTTCCGATTGGCTTATCTCAGGGTGATCTCGTGAAGAATCGACTTCATCGCGCGAAAAGGCTGTTCGAAGTGCAGCATCAGCTCTATCACATGGAACTCTCGAAGTTGCAGGCGCAGCAGCAAGCGGTGTGGCAGGCGCGGAAGACCGAACAGGATGCCCTTTCGATCTTGAGCCAGGAACAGCCGTCCCTGGTCCCTGCGCGGCTCGCTGCAAACATGGCGGCGGCGGCGAGCGCCAAGGTTCGCACACAGCAGACTTCCTTGGAAACGCAAACGGCGCAAACGCTGGACCTTGCCAGAAAGGAAAGCGTGGCCAAGCAGAGAGTTGAGATCGAACGCGCTAAGGTCGAAAAGGAGGAAGCCAAGCAGGCGCTCGAAGCCGCAATCGACGCATTCCTGGGGCGGAACCGCTTCTAATTGAAATCGAAGAGGCGCTGCACGTCCAGGATTGGAATGAGCCCGGAATCGAGTACGTAAAGATCGCGCGTATAGCGCGCCTGCAATTCATCGCAATGGGGCGGGATATCCGTTCGCGCCGTCTCGGAAAGCGTCAGAACGTCGCCGACCCGGTCGACCAGAAGCGCAAACGGCTCGCCCCCTTTTTCGAGGCCTATGGCGACGCTTTCGCCATTGCCTTCAGCTTGGGGCGCTCCAAGCCTCCGCCGCAGGCTGACCGCGACGACGACCTTGCCCCTCAAATTGATGAAGCCGGCGACCTCCTTCTGCATCAAGGGGATCGGCGTGATCGATCCAACCCGGAAAATCGCCTGCGCCTCCTTCACCTCCAGGCCAAAAACGCTATCGTTGACATAGACGGTAAAGAAGCTTGTCTTCCTTCCGGAAGCTCCTGCAGGGGCTGCAACGCTGCTCTCGCCACGGACATTTGCATTTGCGTTCATTGCCGGATCAGCCAAAGTTTGCACTCCTCTCCAGGGGAGCATCGTTCAAGTTCGCAGCCTCGGGAGCATTCGCGGCGATCGCTTCGAGATGAGCCGCGATGGTGTTGAGCAGGCTGCGCCGGTCGAATTGGTTGATGACGATGTCGCCCTCGTGCTCGCCCGCGCGGGCCGTTTTCTCTCCGTCATGGAGAATCAGGCGAAGCACATTTCGCTGACGCAAAAGCGCGGTCTCGTCGAGGGAGTTCCTGGATTTCGCATCCAGCACGATCACGCCGAAATCGGACTGCTGCAGCAGCTTGTTAGCTTGCTCCGCAGTCTCGGCCGCCGTCACCTTATGGCCAGCCGAGGTGAGCACGGGCGAAAGCATGTCCTGCATTCCCGGGTCGTTGCCGACCAGCAGGAGATTTGCGTGGTGCGCTTCAGTAACCTGCTGGGCCGCCTGATAGGCTTGGCCGAAATAGTACCCCGTATCGATGAACTCGACCGCGGTACCCCGCAAGTCGATTGTTCCGATGATCGAAGGCGTCTCGCTCGCTAGCTGGATCTCGCCGCCGGTTTCCACGATATCCAAGACCTCGTCCACCCAGAGCCCGAACGTCCTGTCATGCAGCGTAATAATCAAGATCAGGCAGGTGTCCGCATTCCGGTTGACGTCGTCCACGGGAAGCACAGGAACAAGCTTATCCTGACAACGATAGAGATAAAGTCCATCGGCCTCGTAGATCGCGCTTGTCTTGGGCCGTACGATCCGCAGAACCGCGGAGCGCGGAACGACCTTCGGAGCACCGGAGCCTGCCTTGAACAGAATAAGGTTCGAAGCCATCGCGCTTGTGTGCAGTTCTTCTCTTGCTTGCTGATGAACCGCCTCGGAGGCCAGTTCCACGCTCATGATGTCCGCGACGCCGGCTGGATCGAGGATCAGAATGACCGAGCCGTCGCCGAGTATCGTGTTGCCGGAGTATATCTTCAGGCCGGAGAACAACCGGCCCAGAGGCTGGACTACGATTTCCTGTATGCCCACCACGTCGTCGACCACGATGCCGAATTTCTTGCCGCGCAGGCCCAGAATAACGACCAGCTTGTCGTTGTAGTCTTCCGCCGTTGGCAGCCCCAGTATTCCCGCCAGCTCGGCGACGGGAATGATTTCGTCGCGAAGCTTGAGCACCAGCGCGTTTTCGACGATTTGCAGCGTGTGCGAATCCGCGTCGACTCCAACCGCCTCGTTCACGCATTGCTGCGGGATGGCAAACTGCTGGCCCGCGGCCTTGACGACCAGGGCGGGTGCGATTGCGAGCGTCAGCGGAATTTGCAGGATGAATTTCGAGCCCTTGCCTTTGGAGGATTGAAGCGCGATGGTTCCTCCGATGGCGCTCAGGCTGGAAATGACAACGTCCATCCCCACGCCGCGCCCCGAGACGTTCGTGACCTTCGCCGCGGTCGAAAAGCCGGGCATGAGGATGAAGCGGTAAACCTCCTCATCGCTCAGCCGCGCAATCGCTTCCGGGGAGCCAAGCCCGCGCTCGACCGCCTTTTCCCTGATCCGATCCCCATCCAGTCCGCGCCCGTCGTCGGCGATCTCGATGTGCACCTGGCCCGAACTCGTAATAGGCCGCGATCGATATTTCTCCGGTTTCGGGCTTGCCATGGGCGAGGCGATCCTGCGGGGATTCGATGCCATGGTCCGCGCAATTCCGGATCAGGTGCATGAGCGGATCGCGAATGGCTTCGATCAGTTGCCGGTCGAGTTCGGTGTCGGCGCCTTCGATGACGAGATTATACTTCTTCTTCAACTCCTGGGAAAGCTCGCGAACCAGCCGGGGAATGCTTGCAAACAGGCGGCTCATCGGCTGCATGCGCGCCCGCATCACCGCGTCCTGTAAGTCGGATGTGACCGTGGAAAGTCTTTCGAGCGGTGCTTTGACTTGGGCAAGGTTGTGCCGGCGGGACAGCTCCAGTATTTGATTGCGCGTCAAAACCAGCTCGGACACGAGGTCCATGATCCGCTGAATGGCCGGCACGGAGATCCGGATTGTATCCGGCGTCTTATCCTTGCCGGATGTCTGCTCGGCTTCCTTACCCTTCTTCTCACCCCCCTCAGGCTGAGCCGATTGCGGTTCTTTCGCCTTCCGCAGGGCATCGGCGCTGTCGTCAAACTCGGCGAATTCGGCCGGTTCCAGGTCTTCGAGATTCGCGAGCGGCAACGATTGCGGGCGCTGAAGCGGCTGCGCCTTCGCCGATAGGTTGCTCCTTGGCGCGTTTCGCTCTTGCCGGCCGCCGCTTCGTCTTGGCGGGTGCGGCTGCTTCGGGCACGATCTCGGCCGCCTCAACCTTGGGCTCGTCCGCCGTGGCGCTCGCGCCTTCCTCGCCGCCCTGCAAATAGGCCTCGATCCGGCCGATAATGTCTTGGTCGTCGCCTTCAGGCTCTTGCTCAAGCTCTCCGACCTTCACAACCAGAAGCTTGATGCGGTCCATGCCCTCCAGGAGCAAAGATACGGCCGTCGCGGTGGGGGGCGCGCCGCTACGCAGGGTATCGATCAGCGTCTCAGCCGCATGGGAGATCGTTTGAAGCCGCAGAAGCCCTAGAAAGCCAGCGGTTCCTTTGATCGTGTGGACGAGCCGGAATATATGCGTGACTGCATCGGAATCGTGAGGATTCTGCTCGAACAGAACGAGATATGTCTCAATTCCCTCGATGTATTCCTTGGTTTCGCTGAGGAAATCGGAAAGCAGTTCATCCATGGTATTCTTCTCTATATGCGGCTTGGTCTACGCCTGCATCAATCTATCCGCGAGGGCCTGCGACGTTTCTGGGGCCATGGCCAATCCATAATTGACAAGCCGCGCCGCGCCCTCAATCTCTTCTCGTAACCTTTTCGATATCTGCCTGCAGAACAACTCGATTTCGTCAGCGTTCAACTCTTGGCTGGCTCGCTGCCGATCACCGATGACCTCGACGGCCTTGTCGGCTATCTTATTTATCCTCGATATTTGGGTCTCGAACTTATCCCTGAAGGCGCGGTCCAGGCTATTATAGACCCTAATGGCGATATCGCCCCCAGGCAGTGGCGATGTAGTGAAGTATTCCTCGTAATCCTTCTTCTTCCATGCAAGAAGTTCATCGACCATTTCTGGGAGAAGAACCGGGAGGTTCTCGACTAGAAGCAAAACCTCATTGTACTGGTTCAAAAAATCGTTCGCAATTCCCGAGCTGGGATTGACCAGATTGCTGGCTTGTTTGATAAGCTCCAGCGTTTCGATTAGGTGAGAGCTGGCAACGGGCAATTTGGAATGTATGGTCATCTGCTCATGATCCTACAGTGGTCAGACAACCGATAGCGCGCAAAGATTAATAATTCGCGCGTAGATTGTTGCCGGTTGTAGAAAGCCCGGCGCCGCCGGCCGCCGTCCTGTCCGCGTGCGCAAATTGGCAAGCTCAGGATAACACCGGCTTAACCCAGAACGTGCACATATCTATTATCCGCAACTCTCGGTGCAGGATGTTTGCAATGCTTGCGCGGCTGAAAATCGCAACCCGTATCAATCTCATTCCACCTCTGGCCGCCTTGGCTATTTTGGCCTCGGCAGCCATCGGCCTTTGGTCGCTCCGGTCGCAACTGCTCGAGGATAGGCAGGTCCAGCTCCAGAACCTCCTCAATCTGACCCTGTCTGTCGCACGGGCGGATATGAAGGCGGCGGGCGGCGCGTCAACCGATGCCGGGAGGAAAGCGTTTCTTGCCGTTCTCAGCTCGGCGCGGTTTGGCGCGGAGTCGGAGAAAAACTACGTTTTTTCCTATGACTATAATGGCGTCACACTCAGCCACGCCGACCTCAAAAAGATCGGCGAGAACCGCTTCAACGCTGTGTACGCGAACGGCAAGAAGATGATTCAAGAATTCATTAAGATCGCCCGAAGCCCCTCCGGTTCGGGCTTCGCGGAATATCCAATGGAAAAGGGTGCGGGCGGCCCCATAACCCCCAAGCTTACCTTTGTGCAAAACGTTCCGGAAATCGGCGGCCTCGCCGGCGCTGGCGTTTACATCGAAGATATCGACGCCATCTTTTTTCAGCGGCTGGCGATGGTAGCGATTTCGACGGGCCTGCTTCTTGCCGCGATCACGGCTTGGACCTACATCGTAGGCCGCTCTATATCGAAACCGCTGACTGAGCTGTCGAATACGGTCGCGCGTCTTGCTGAGGACCTGAACATCCGTACTGCCGATGCGGGGAGTACGAGCGAGCTTGGCGCCATCGCAAGGACGATCGAAATATTGAGGAAGAACGCGGTCGAACGGAACACACTGCTCGAAAAGATGAGCGAGGGGCAGGAAGCTGAAGAAAATCGCAGAAACAGCGTGCAAACTCATGTGAAGCAGTTCCAAAAAATTGTGACCACCGTTTTGTCCGCGCTCAATGAGCAGGTGGACCTGCTTCGCCGGTCGGCCGAGACCCTTACGCACGCAGCCGAAACCGCGACTTCCGAGGCTGCGAACGCTGCCAATGTTTCGGCAAGCGCTGCCGATAACTCGCACGCGGTGGCTGCCGCGACGGAAGAGTTGAGCGGGTCCATCAGGGAGATCTCGGACCAGGCGCTCCGGACCAACGCCGTCGTTCAGGCTGCGACGCATGAGGCGGCAAAAACCAATGAGGATGTTGCGGGCCTTGCCAGCGCCGCCGACGCGATCGGGTCGATTGTTGCCGTTATCCGCGGGATCGCCGATCAGACCAATCTTCTGGCCTTGAACGCGACCATCGAGGCCGCGCGCGCGGGCGAAAGCGGCCGGGGCTTCGCCGTGGTGGCTGCGGAAGTGAAGGAACTATCGGCGCAAACCGCTAAGGCCACGGACGCTATTGCCGACCAGATCCACGCTATCCAAGACTCAACGGGCACCGCGGTTGGCGCGATCCAATCGGTCGCGAGCAAGGTCGCTGAAATCCAGGCGTTTACAGGCGCAATCGCATCGGCGGTTGAAGAGCAGACGGCAACATCGCAAGAGATCGCGAACAACGTTTCACTCGCCGCTGGCGCGAGCGAAAAGGCAGCGAAAAGTTCGGGCGAGGTTTCGCAGGTCGCGGTGCAGACCAAGGAGCAGGCGGCCTCGGTTTCGAGCGTTTCCTTGAAACTTTCCGGTGTTTCCCAGCAGCTCTCCACGGCGGTGAAAGACTTCATTGCGGCGATTGTCACGGAACTTGGCGAGGAAGCCGGTGAGGATGCGTGCGCCCCGCAGGTGGAATTTGCGAGAGCGGCTTAATGCCGATACCGGCCGCCAGGCGTTTCACGCCGATGCACGGTCTCCCCCGCCATCCACAAGGGCCTGCCGCCCCGGCCGGTGTGAAACTCGCAATGACGCGGAGAGGTCAGATCCTGGCCAGCCACTCAACGCAACGTGTTTGCCGGTATGTTGCACTGCAACCAGAAATCGCTTAATCAAAACTTATGAAGCCATTAATGCGCACCCGAAAAGCGGGGAGCGCTGTTACACCCCCACACTTCGAATTCGCAGGAGGAGACAAGCATGGACGGGCAAGAAGCCATCGTGATTGCAAGCGCCGCGCGCACAGGGGTAGGCTCGTTCAACGGATCGCTGGCGAGCCTACCCGCCCATCAGCTCGGCCAAATCGTCATTACCGAGGCGCTCAAGCGCGCGAATGTCGAACCCGGCGACGTGAGCGAGGTGATCCTTGGGCAGGTGCTCACGGCGGCCCAGGGGCAAAACCCGGCAAGGCAGGCTGCGATCCTGGCATCGCTGCCCATCGAAACCACTGCAATGACGATCAACTTCGTCTGCGGCTCCGGCCTGCGCTCGGTCGCAATGGCCGCGCAGGCGATCCGCAGCGGGGACAGCAACATCGTGGTTGCCGGCGGCCAGGAGAACATGAGCCTTGCGCCGCATGCCGCTTATCTTCGCTCGGGCCAGAAGATGGGCAACCTCGAAATGATCGACACCATGATCCGGGACGGCCTGTGGGATGCCTTCAACGGCTATCACATGGGCACTACGGCCGAGAACGTGGCACGCCAATGGCAAATCACCCGCGAGCAGCAGGACAACTTCGCGGTTGCGTCGCAGAACAAGGCAGCCGCGGCCCGGAAAGCCGGCCGTTTCAACGACGAGATCGTTCCCGTCACAATCAAGAGCCGCAAGGGCGACGTGGTCTTCGCCCAGGACGAATACATCCGCGAGAATGCCACGATTGAGGACGCCGCGAAGCTTCGCCCCGCCTTCGATCCCAAGGCCGGAACCGTCACCGCGGCCAATGCCAGCGGCATCAACGATGGCGCGGCGGCGCTTGTCGTCATGAAGCTTTCGGAGGCGGAAAAGCGCGGCATCCAGCCGCTCGCCCGCATCGCGTCTTTCGCAACCGCCGGCGTCGATCCGTCCATCATGGGCACCGGCCCAATCCCCGCCTCGAACCGGGCGCTGGAAAAGGCCGGCTGGACCAAGGACGATCTCGATCTGATCGAAGCCAACGAGGCATTCGCGGCGCAGGCTTGCGCGGTGAACAAGGCGTTGGGCTGGGATCTCGATAAAGTAAATGTGAACGGCGGGGCCATCGCCATCGGCCACCCAATCGGAGCCTCGGGCGCGCGTGTCCTGACCACGCTGCTCTACGAGATGAAGCACCGCGGCGCCAAGAAAGGCCTTGCCACGCTGTGCATCGGCGGCGGCATGGGCATCGCCATGTGCGTCGAGCGCGTCTAGCTGCGCTTAAGGCTTACGCCTTATTAGCAATACGTGCCCGGGTTGTAGCCCTTTGTCCGGGAACGTACGTGTTATACCGGCAGCCATAAGTTTTGACTGCGTCCATCATTGCGAGAGGCAAAGCCCCGAAGCAATCCAGAGGCCGGAATTCCAGCATTAATTCTGGATCGCCACGGCGGCCGGCCTCCGCCTCGCGATGACGGACAAGGCTCAAAACTTATGGCAGTCGGTATAGCACACGCACAAAAACTGAGAATGCGATGGCTGCGGCGTTCAACCTTATCCCACCGGCAACCTTTCAAGTGATGGAGGGGGGCCGGCCCGCCTCTCTCAAGAGCCAAGAGCTGTTTTCTGGGCGCAACGTCGCTCTTTTCGGTGTGGCGGGTGCGTTCATTCCAACCTGCCATCACCTTCATCTGCCCAGCATCGTTACGGAGTATGAGAGCTTCAAAGCCGGCGGCGTCGATGTGGTGGCATGCACAATGGTGAACGATGTGTTCGTGATGGATGCCTGGCGGACTGCCCTTGGCGTGCCCCCTGGCATTCTCTTTCTCGCCGATGGGAACGGCGATTTTGCAAGGAGCCTTGGCCTACTCTTCGACGGCCGGCCCTTTGGACTTGGCGAGCGCTCGAAGCGCTATGCGATGTGGGTAATCGATGGCGCGATCCAGCAATTGGCCGTCGAGCCGGAGCTAACCGTTGCCGATGTAAGCACGGCTTACACGCTGCTCGGCATGTTCGATAGTTGGAACAGCGGCTCAGCTTAAGGCTAGTCTTTGAAATGGGACACCTTTCACATCCAATTCATAACAATACATTAGACGGTATGTACTACACTTGCCGTTGAAACTTGCAATGGAGAGAACATGACCAGGGTTGCTGTGGTAACGGGTGGTACGCGGGGAATCGGCCGGGCGATTTCCCTGGAGCTTATGAGATGCGGCTTTCGGGTTGCGGCGAACTATGGCGGCAACGATGAAGCCGCCTACCGGTTTCAGGCGGAGACGGAAATTCCAGTCTTCAAATGGGATGTCGGCGACTACGAGGCCTGCGCCGCGGGGTTGAAGCAGGTCGAGGCCCAGGCCGGGCCGGTCTCGGCGATCGTCAATAACGCCGGCATCACGCGCGACGCCATGCTGCACCGCATGACACCCGCGCAATGGCGCGAGGTGATGCGGGTCGATCTCGACAGCATGTTCAACATGGTGCACCCGGTTATCAACGGCATGCGCGAACGCAATTTCGGCCGTATCGTCAACATTTCCTCGATCAACGGCCAGAAAGGCCAGATGGGCCAGACGAACTATTCGGCCGCGAAGGCCGGCGTGATCGGCTTCACCAAGGCGCTGGCGCAGGAAAACGCCAAAAAGGGCATTACGGTCAATTGCATCGCGCCGGGCTATGTCGACACGGAAATGGTGCAGGCCGTGCCGGAAAAGGTGCTCGAATGCATTATCGCGCAGATCCCGGTAGGCCGCTTGGGCAAGGCGGAGGAGATCGCGAAATGCGTCGCCTTCCTTGTGAGCGACGACGCCGCGTTTATGACCGGCGCGACGATGACCGTTAACGGCGGGCAGTACATCGCCTCGTGACGTTCTCTGCGGCGGAGGCTTATCGCGGTGGCGGGTGATATGAAATCTGGTCAAGGTCTTCGCGAAGCCCCCCACTCTGCCTCTCTCCCCAAGGGGAGAGAGGACGCCTGAGTTATCCGGGTACCTTGTCGAAGGGGCCGCAGCCTGCTCCCCTCCCCTCGGGGAGAGGGCGGGGGTGAGGGGGTCTTCGCGGTTTCATCCAGTAGGACCGGCCCCGGCCGGTGCGAAATTCGCGATGACGGCCCCGGCCGTTGAACGGGCACGACCGCCTATTCGCGAGGGTCCTCCACCTCGTCCAACTCCTTGGTCAGTTCAAGGATGCTCGCCACGACGCCATGCTCCGGTCCAAGAGCCGCAAATATGTCGCCCGCGCCCGACGCCCTTGCGACCGCCTCCTCCAACTGCGCCATAGTGGGATTCAGCGCCAGAACCGCCACCACGGTGTGATCGTCGATGTGACGGAAGAGCCGCCGGATGTCTTCGCTTCCGGCGAGGTGGGCGCCTTGGTTTGCTGGATGCGATTTACCCATGGCCAGTCTCCAACTGTTCGAGTTTCAGGCCTAGTACAGCCGGAGGCAAGTTCACACCCGCTTGCTGCACACCGCCGAGCGACCTTGCCTCCGATAAGCTGTACTAAACTCAATAGTTTGCTAGTACGCTTGATCCGCGGAAAATCCTCTCAGCTCCAGCCGCAAATGGGTCAGGATTTCCCGCGGGGGCGTACTAGCGGCCTGCGTCAGCCAAAATAAGTAGTTCCGACTTGGTTCTTTTCGCCGCGGCAAAGCTGAGCGTCTTGACTGTACGTCCAGTACAGCCTGCGCTGCTCAGCTTCACCACGTCAAAAATCCCGGCGTCATAACTATTCATTTTGACTGACCCAGGCCACTAGTCAGCATGGTTCAGAACGCGCGCGGCTCCTTTGACCATCGTCAAAGTTGCAGCGGGAAGCGCCACCAGATGAATTTGCCAGAAGGACAAGAATATCGCCAAGCCGGCGGCGGAACTCGGCACTGGGGGCTCCGGGCGGAAGAGTCCTTCTTCAGGCCGCCTCCATCGGCAGGATCACGGCGTCGCCGCCGAGGTGGCGGGCAAGCAGGCCCATCGCCTCGCCCATGCCGGTATAAAACATAAGACGCTAGGCGATGCGAGCGGCCTTTTAACGCGAAGGACGCGAGCCGGGCCTGCTCGCAAATCCGTTCCATGGCCATCCCGGCGGCTTGGCGGCTGAGGAGTTGATTACCCCCATCGGCGCGGTGAGCGCTCTGTAGGCGAACTGGCCCGCGAACTATCGGAATCGCATCCCCGCGCACGGCTAGCCCCAACGCGATCCCGCGAAAAGCGCGCGTCCGCGACGCAACCCTATGTGGCACAGCCGCAGCAATTCGCGTTATTCTGGCCTATTTATCGAGAATGCTCAAATGCGTGATTTTCCGGTAACGCAATTCTTACGAATCAGCCAAATTAATAAGTGTAAACGCGATTATCGCGCATCCGGATAAGAAGTTGTACCGGAAATGGGCAGGCCAAGGCTTGAGTACGTCGCCAGGCCGCCACCAAGAGGGCAACAGCTTATGCTTTCGACAACAACATTAGAGCACCGGCCAGCAGCCGGTTTTATTCCCGGCGTTGGCGCATCGCGCGTCCTTCTCTGCGGGAAGTCCCTGATCGCCGATCCTACCGGCGCAATTTTTTGGCCTGCTGAAAACACACTCATCGTCGCGGACCTTCAGCTTTCGAGCTGCTCCTATCTCGACGGCTACGACGTTCTTCTGCCGCCTTACGACACGGCGTCCTCCTTCGAAAAGCTTGAGGAAGCACTCGACCGCTACGATCCCGCCAGGGTTGTGGTCCTGGGCAACAGCTTCGAGGGGCTAGGCTCCGGCGGCCTGAGCCACCACCAAATCGATTGGCTCCAGGACATGATGGAAGGCCGCGACTGGTATTGGGTGACGGGCGGCGAGGATGCGGAATTGCCTGCCGGGATCGATGGCGAGGTGGTTCCGCAACTGGTCCTGAGCGGCATCAAATTCCGCGCCCGGGCCATCCGCGCTCCAGTAGCGAACGAGATTGCGGGAGGGCTTCACCCGGTCGCGCAAGTCTCGCAATACGCGCATGTCGTGCGCGGCCGCTGCTTCGTCACCAACGGGATGCGCCTTATCATGCCTGCGGTGGGCCATTACTCGGCCGGGACAAACGTCCTCAGCGCGGCTTTCGATCCCTACCTCGCACAGGGCGCGCTGTTCGTGTGGTTCCTGTCCCAGAACTACGTCCAGCCAGTTGCCCCGCATCAGCTCATCGAGGATCAGCTAGCGGCGTGATACGAGCGCTCTGGATTGTCCCCTCACCCCTCCGCGAGGGGAGAGGGTGTGCGCCCTGTACACAGCGCGGAGGGTAATTCAGGCGTCCCTTCTCCCCTTGCGGGACAGGATGAGGGGTAAGCCAAACGCCGGGCGGGTCGGCATAGGATTTCTACGGTCCTGACGCACCATGCCCGCCAAACGCCCCGGAGATCATCCCTGAATCGAAAATGGCCGCAGCAAGTGCGGCCATCCGGTGTGGTGTGCTGCGAAGCGAAAGCGCTTAAGCCTCGGGCTTGGCCTCTTCAAGGGCGGGCACTTCGCCGGCGGTGGTTTCAGCCATGAGCTTCAGCGCCTGTCCCGGCCAATCCTCGCGCTCCATACGGCCGCCAAGCTTCAGGTAGTCGTCGACCAGTGCGATTTCCTCGTCGGAGAAATTGGCGAGCTGCTCGAATTTGATGACGTTGAGTTCGGTCAGGCGCTTCTCGTCGGCGGCCAGGAGCCCCTTGATGAGCTTGAGGTCGTCCGGGTTGCCCTTGGGCCGCTTGAAGCCCTTAAACTCGGCCTTCAGCGCTTTGGCCCGGGCGTCGGTGCGCTCCGGAATACGGGCCGCCTTGCCGCGCAGGCCGCGCAGATAATAGAGCTTCGCCCGGCGGACCTTGCCGCGCCGCACGACGACGATGCTGTCGATCAGCGGGGAATAGAGCGGGAACACGCGCTCGACGCCCTCGCCATAGGAGATCTTCCGCACCGTGAAGCTCTCGTTGAAGCCGCGGCCCGAACGGCCGATGCACACGCCTTCGTAGGCCTGCACGCGCTCGCGGCTGCCTTCGACCACCTTCACGCTCACGCGCACGGTGTCACCCGGCTGGAAGGTTGGAATCCGGCGCTTCGTTTCGAGCTGCGCCATTTGCTCTTTTTCAAGCGTCTCGATGATGTTCATCACAGAAATCCTCATTGCGGCACATCAAAGGAGCCTCTTGCCGCGCAAACATGCGCGTGCCCGCCGCACCAATTGATCCGGAATCCAGCCTACTTAAGGCAAAAAAACAGGCTTGTCGATTGCAACGTTGCACTACCCGCCTGATTTCCGCGCAAGTTCCAGCGAATATGTTGACGAAAACGGCTAGGAAACCCCACATTCGCGATTATGATGCAAAAAAAATCCTATATAGCGGCATGTGCCGCCATTGCAGCTTGGGCGTGCACCGCAACCGGGGCATGGGCAGGCGATCAGGCAAAGACCATAATAAACTCGCTCGACCCGAGGAGCATGAATGAGCTTTTCGAGGCTTTGCCGCGACAGCCCGACGCCGCGCTGACCAATATCATCCCCCAATCGCCGAACAAATTCCGGTTTCTGTTCGTCTGGCCCGGCTCCAACCCGCTAATGACCTACGATCGCGTGGGCAGAAGCTTCGCAGATCGTTTCACCGCGTTTGCCGGGCAGATGAAGCCGCTGGCAACGGGATATTGCCTGACCTCGCAGAACCTGTTCTTCGGGACCGCCAACTATGGCGGGGAGGAAGTGAACGTTGCTTACCGGGATATCGAGGTCCGTTACCAGTTTGGCTGGCAGCCGCCCTGCCAAGGCCGCTACTTCAAGGCGGACGAGGTCGACCAACTGGCGGGCCAGCCGGCCTATCACCGAGGCTATGGCGCGGCATTGCCCGCTCCCCATCAGGCGCTCCCGCCTCAAGAGCGGCAAGAGCCCGAGGATGGCTTGAAACCGTTCCTCAATGCGCCCCCGGCAGCGCCGCCGCTGGAATAGGCTACGTGACGCCCATTCGGAGCGCGCGAGCCGCTAAATCGCGCGCCGCATGCGCAGGACGGTCACGAATATCAGACCCGGCATAGCCGCGAGGCGGCTTCGGGGACGGCGCGCCGGCTAATCCGTCTTGGCATCGGGCGCTTTTTGCGTGGCATCGGCTTGCCTGAACAATACGTCCGTGCGCATGCCGGGCAGCAGTGGAACGCCATCGTCAAGCTCCAGGATCACTTCGAGAACGTCCGCATCGGTGTGCTTGCGCTGTCCCCTCATCAGGAGCTGCGGCTCGCTCAGGGCGCGGGCGATGACAACCACCTTTGCGTCAAAAGAGCGGTTGGGGAAGGCTTCGGACTTAACCGCCGCGGGCTGGCCTGGATAGATTTTGCGAACGTCGCGTTCCTGCACCTCGGCCCGCACCTGCAGCCGGGACGTGTCGCCGAGCACAAGGAGCGGGGTTTCCGCAGCCGGATTCGCCGTCTCTCCAAGCTTGGCGCGCAGCTCAAGAACCGAGGCATCGATCGGAGACCGGACGTGTGTGCGCTCGAATGAGGCGCTTACGGCCGCGACCTCCGCGCGCGCTGCCGACAGCGCCGCCTCCTGGCGGGTAAGTGCGGGAAGGTTCTTGTCCATAATGCGCTTCAGGTTTGCGCGCTCGCGGTCGACTTTCTGCTCGGCCGTTGCCACTGCGGCGCGGCCCTTCTCAACCTCCTTGGCTCCCGCCTGGTTTACACGGGCAAGGGAAATGAGGCGGTCCAGCTCAATCCTGGCATCGAATGCGTCACGCTCCGCATCGTAGACGCTATCCTCGGCCTTGCGCCGGTCGTGAGCCCCACTCTTGGCTTCCGTACTGTTCCGGTCCGCTTCACGGGCTGCCGCTTCGGCTTCCACGGCTGCGAGCTTGGCCTTCAGCTCCGCGTCGTCGAGCCGGATCAGCAAATCGCCGGCTTTGACGCGGTCGTTTAGCTGGACGAGAACCTCCCTGATGATGGCGGGCGACGGCGCACTGACGCGAAGCTCGCGTCCCTTGGGCTCAACCCGGCCAGGTGCGGCGGCAGCCCAGGCGGGCTCGGCGCCAGACTCCGCGGCTCTGACACCGGTAACGGCCGATCCGGGAGCCATAGCGCCAAAGAAAAGCAGGGCGGCGCCAATCGCGCAACCGATAATGCCGAAAACAAGCTTGGATGAGCCCGCCCTCTTCCGGAACACGTCTTTGAAACTCATTGGTGTCTTACGCATTTGCATATTGCTTTCTTTTTTGACGGGTTTTGCCGCTTCCGCCCGCGGGTTGTATTTCGCTAGCAGCCCCGGCTGGCGCTTCCGCATCCTCCGCCGGCTCCTTAATCAACCCGTCCTCGATTTCGATCACGCGGTCAGCATAGGGGATCGTCCTTGGATCGTGCGTGACGGCCAGGATCGTGCGCTTGTCGTCCTTCGCGAGCTTTGAGAGCAGTTCCATGATGGCGTGCCCGTTCTCGGTATCGAGCGCAGAGGTCGGCTCGTCCGCCAGCACGATGGACGGCGAGGACGCGATGGCGCGCGCTATGGCCACGCGCTGCTTTTCGCCGCCGCTCATGGTGCCTGGATGGCTGCGCAGGCGATGGCCCAGGCCAACCGCCCGAAGCGATTCTTCCGCCCGCCTCTCGCTCTCCTCGCCGGAGATGCCGCGAACGTCGAGTGCGATCTTGACGTTGTCGAGAGCGTTCAAGGTCGGAAACAGGTTATAGGCCTGGAAAATAAAGCCCAGATGCCGCCGCCTCAAATCGGCAAGCTCTTCCGCGGAGCGTCCGCTGGCGCCCTCGCCCGCGACGATCACCGAGCCCGAGGTCGGCGACAGGATACAGCCGAGAATCGAGAGGAGGGTTGTCTTACCGCTGCCGGATGGTCCCATCAGCAACGTAAACTCCCCGGGATAGAGCGTGCAGATTCACGCCCTTCAGGGCCTGGATCTTCGCGTTGCCCTCGCCTAGTTCCTTGACGATGTTGCGGGCTTCGAGGATTGGGGCACGGTTCATCGGGAAAACACCATGGCTGGGTCGATCTTCGTGACCTTGAGAATGGACGACACGGCCGAGACCGCGCACATGAGCAGCGTAACCACGAGCAAGAACGCCGCCAGAGCGGGCGTGAATATGATTGGCAGCGCGGCCTCTCCGCTAAAGGACGTGATAAGGACGGTCAGCGCGGTGCCGAGCGCCCAGCCGCAAAGCCCGCTGACCGCAGCTTGGGTGAGGATGACCTTATGAATATACTGGGCCGAGGAGCCGAGCGCCCTGAGCGTGGCGAACTCGCTCAAGTGATCCTTGGTGCTTGAATAAAGGGTCTGCGCGACAATGACCGTGCCGACGATAAGCCCAAGCACGGTGCCGCCCAAAAGCGCGCCGCCCGCACCCGTGCCGAACAGCCAGTAGTTCAGGTTCTGCCGCCGGAACTCTTCCTTCGTGAAAACATAGACCTTGCCGAGGCGCGATTGCAGCTCATGCTTCACCGTCGCTGCGTCTGCGCCAGGAGCAAGCTTCACGAGATAGAAATTGGCCTGCCCTTGCGGCACCGAGGTCAGCGTGTGCGCCCTGCTCAGGGAGGTGAATACGTAGGGCGAGGTGGTGAAGGAGCGTATGCCCTCCGTTATCCCTTCGACACGCACCGGATGGCCTTCGATTTGAGCAACCGAGCCGAGGCCGGAAACGCCGAGTGCCTTGGCGTAGGTACGGTCGACGACGACGCCGTTTGGCGATACCGGGGAGGAACTGCCCTCCACGACGTTCCAGGGCTCCAGGCCATCCTCGCCCCCGTTGGACCCCACCACGACGATATGAGCGGTGCTCTGGTCGGGCTTGCGCCATTCGGCAAAGGAGATGAGAAGCGGCCGCACTTCCTGGACGCCGGGCACGGAAAGCGCCACAAACCGCTCGCGGCCGGTCAGGAGCAAGCCCTGCTCGATGCTATCCGCGCCATATGCGCCGATCCAGATGTCGCCATTCGCGCGCTCGACCATCGCCGTTATCATTTGGCGCGCACCAAAAAACATCCCGAGCTGTATTGCCACGAGCAAAACCGCGAATAGGATTCCGACCAGCGTTACTAGGAAACGGGCCCGGTCGTGAAACAGGTTCCGTATTGCAAGTTTAATAATCATCAACTCAGAAAATGACCCTACGAGTTAGCTAACGATACACGCCCCCTTCGATGCTCGGGGCGAGGCTTGCGGAAGCGAAGCCAGCAAGGGCGCGCGAAACATCGTAGGCAGGCCCTATATATTTGCGCTAAAATGTTGAACAAAGAACTATGGCATCTTCCGGGCAGCACTCTGTGGCCCCCGCGCCACATATATGGCGAACTGCGGGCAGGTTGCCACTCGGGGAGAGGGTGCTCCGTGAGGCGATGCACGCCTAGCTAAGCCTATGCGTGGCCGGAGATTCCGACGAGATGCGACGGGTGGACGCCCAACGATCGCAGCGCCCTGGCGTATTTGTTTTCGAGGTCGCCATCGAAAACAATATCGTAATCGGCCGGACAATTTAGCCAGCTATTAGACTGAATCTCGCGCTCCAGTTGCCCGGATGCCCATCCGGCATAGCCCAGCGCCAGGATTGCCTTATCCGGACCGCTGCCTTTGGCGATGGCCTTGAGGATATCCACAGTCGCCGTCAGGCACATGCCCTCGTTGATCGGCAGCGTGCTGTCGGCGGCGAAATAATCGGCGCTGTGCAGAACGAAACCGCGGCTCGTCTCAACCGGACCTCCGGCATGCACGGCCATGGACGTGCTGCGGATCGCCCTTGGATGGGAGCCGCCCGGCGCGATTTCAAGCTGCTCAAGCAGCTTCGGCAGCGTAATGTGCGGCGCGCGCTGGTTGATAACCAGTCCCATCGCGCCTTCGGCGGAGTGGGCGCAGATATATATGACAGCCCGATGGAAACGCGGGTCTGTCATCGCCGGCATCGCGAGCAGGAGTTGCCCGTCGAGATAACCGTTTGAGCTTAAGGGGGCTATACCAGCTTTCATTCTCGGCATGGGTCAATCGTAACGCTTCTGACAGCTTCTTGGGAAGGGCGAATTTGATGCCCGGCGACCCTAACTCGCATAACGGTAAAGACGCGCCGCGCGTTCCAGGCCGTTCGGCGGCCATTAACCTACCCGCCCTATAATACGCACCACGGTTAATGCCAGCTTATGGCCAATACAACCAAGACATATTCTGAGTTACAGGGCCACGTCACGGGATATAAGCCCGCCGTATTTGACCGCGAACGCAGACACTTCTGCGGATATCGTAGCAGGTGAAACGATATTATTATGCAAGAAACGAAGCGCAGTGGAAACGGGAGACGCAGCCAGGGGGCAAAAACATGGACTTCCTTAACGATTTATTGGGATTCGTGGAAGCCGCGGTTGCGGGAATCTTTCATTTTATACGCATGCTTTTGTTCTGGTCCTTCGACCAGGTCGCCGCCATTCCCTGGGGGGCGCTAAGCTATCTGCCGGTCTGGAAGGTCATGCTGCTTTCCTCGATCATGGCTCTCTTCATGCTTTTTCTATACCGGATGGCATGGGCCTTCTGGGAAGCAGGCGAAAAGGCCTTGACCGCCCTGATACTTCTTACGACGGTGTTCATCCGCAGCATGCCGATCATCGTGCTGGCCGGGGTAGCCGCAGCGGCCGGCGCCTGGATCATCAATAACGTAAATTTTTAGCCATTTTGTACCGGCGTCACCGCCTGTTGAATGCTGCCCGCTGGACAGCGCCCTGCAATCGCAGCATGATCGCGGCCGGAAGCCAAGCTGCTGCGGGGCAGCGACACACCGCCGGAGAGGCTTAAGAGGGCCGCCAGATGCAATTCATCAATCAGCTACTTCAGCTCTTGCAGCAAGGTCTCGCAACGATCTTTCACTTAATTGGCCAGATTTGGCAGTGGACGATCACGCAGATTAACGCCGTGCCCTGGAATAGGCTCGATCAGCTATCGATCCTGAAAGTGATCCTGGTCATCCTTATCGCGGCTGCGGTCGTCTATTTGCTTTACCGTGCGGGCAAGGAGCTTCTGGAAGCGGGCGAAAAGCTTCTGAGCGCTTTCGTCACCCTCTTGACCGTTTTCGTGAAGACGCTCCCTTACATCTTGATTGCGGGCGCCGTGGCGGCAGGCGGAGCCTGGGTTATAAACCACGTAAATATTTAAGGGTATCCACAACATTCTTCCAGCTAAGGTTGCCGGGGCGCTTTGCCATGCGGCCCGGTGCCGCCTATGTTTTGCGCTCCGGTGCGCCGCGGCAACGGTTTTGTGCATTGCACAACCATTTTGATCGATGTCAAACTTTCGTATTGTAAGCGGCACTATCAGATCACGGCGAAGGCGTTAATATTCACCGCCGGGTACGAGCAGCGGTGCTATTCCTGGAGCGTTTCCATGACCGTCCGGAATCTCAATTTCCTATTTCAGCCCAAGAGTGTCGCGCTGATCGGCGCGAGCGAGAGGCCCGGCTCGATCGGCTTGCATGTCGCGGAGAATCTGCTGCGGGCGGGCTTCCCTGGCGAGATCGGCTTCGTCAATCTCCACCGCTCCAGCGTTTTGGGCAAGCCGTGCTACTCATCCTGCGAGCGCCTGCCCTTCGTGCCGCAGCTCGGCGTGGTGGCCACCCCTCCGCATGCGGTTCCCGGCGTCATCGCCGAGCTTGGCCGCAAGGGCTGCCGCGCCGCCGTGGTCATAACGGCCGGCGTTACCGGAGATCTGGCCCAGCAGATGCGCGAAGCGGCGCGGCCCTATCTTCTGCGCATCATCGGCCCGAACTGTTTGGGCATCCAGGTGCCGTATCTGAACCTCGATGCGAGCTTCGCGCAAACCTTCGCCAAGCGCGGCGACATCGCGCTCGTCTCGCAATCGGGCGCCCTGACGACTGCCATGCTCGATTGGGCCGCCGTGGAAGGCGTGGGCTTTAGCCATGTCGTCTCGATTGGCGACGCCGCCGACGTGGATCTCGGCGACATGCTGGACTACCTGGCGGGCGAGGTCATGAGCCGCGCGGTTTTTCTTTATATTGAGGGCATCGCGCACGCGGCGAAATTCATGTCCGCGGCACGGCGCTGCTCCCGCTCCAAGCCTGTGATCGCGATCAAGTCCGGCCGCCATCCCGAGGGCGCGAAGGCGGCCCTTTCGCACACCGGAGCGCTGGCCGGCTCCGACCATGTCTTCACCGCAGCACTTCGCCGCGCGGGCATCCTGCGCGTTCTCGACTTGCATGAGATGTTTGAATCGGCGGAGGTGATCTCGCGCGTGAAAAGCGTTAGGGGCAACCGCCTTGCCATTATTACGAATGGCGGCGGAACTGGCGTTCTGGCCGTCGATACGCTCGCGGATTTGCATGGCTCGCTTGCACATCTGGAGCCGAAAACGATCAACGCGCTCGATGCCATCCTGCCGCCAACCTGGTCCCGCGGCAACCCCGTCGACCTCATCGGCGATGCCGGCCCTGACCGCTACCGCGCCGCAATCGTCGAGGTGATGCGCGACGGCAATACCGATGCGGTGCTGGTGATGAACGTGCCGACCGCGCTCGCCTCCTCGGCGGATGCCGCAAAAGCGACCGTCGAGGCCGTAGCGGAATGCCGGAAGCTCGGCTCGACGAAACCGGTCCTGGCAAGCTGGCTCCAGCGCAGCAAGTCGCACGAGGTGAAGCCGCTTTTCCGGGAAGCGAAAATACCGGATTTCGTGACACCGGGCGCCGCCGTCCGTGGCATCATCCAGCTCGCGCGCTACGGCGCCGCCCAGGCCGAGCTGATGCAAACGCCGCCGGCACTCCCGGCCGAGATGCACTTCAACTACGATGCGGTGGAGGCCGATATCGGGCTTGTCCTCCAGGAAGGCCGCCAGCTCATGACCGAGCCGGAAGCGAAGACCGTGCTCGAAGCCTACGGCATTCCCACCGTGCCGACCCTTGTCGCGGCAACCCCGGAGGAGGCAAAAAGGGCCGCGGCCGAGCTGCTGGGCAGCCACTCCTCCCTCGTGGTCAAAATCCTGTCGCCCGACATCACTCACAAATCGGATATCGGCGGCGTGCGGCTCGACCTCAAATCCGCCGAGGATGTGGAGAGGGTTACGCGGCAGATGCTCGCGGATATCCAGGCGCTCAGGCCCGATGCCAAACTCCTGGGCGTCACGGTTCAGCCTAGGATCAGGCGCCGGGACGCTTTGGAGGTCATTCTGGGCATCACGTCCGATCCGACCTTCGGCCCTGTCATCCTGTTCGGCGCGGGCGGAACCGCCGTGGAAGCCATTGGCGACACCGCCATGGCGCTTACCCCGCTCGACCTCAAGCTCGCCAAGGATCTCATCGAGTCCACCCGCATTTACCGGCTTCTCAGAGGCTACCGCGATAAGCACGCCGTCGATCTGGAGGGCCTCGCCCTTTGCCTGGTGAAGCTCAGCTCGCTTGCCGTGCAGCACCCGGCCATACGCACGCTCGACATCAACCCGCTGCTCGCCAGCGAAAAGGGGCTGCTGGCACTCGACGCCCGGATCGAGGTCGAGGACCCGGCCAAGGTCCCGGCAACCCCGCCCGCGATCCGTCCCTATCCGGTGCAGTGGGAAACGCATGAGACGCTCTTGAATGGGGAGGAGATATTCATCCGCCCGATCCGCCCCGACGACGAGCGCTTCTACACAGTGTTCATGTCGCATGTGACACGGGACGATATCCGGCTCAGAATGATGATGCCCGTTCGCGAATTTTCGCATCAGTTCCTGGCGCGGATGACCCAGATCGATTACGCCCGCGAAATGGCCTTCGTCGCGTTGAGGAACGGTCCCGATGGCGAGCCTGAGATGCTGGGCGTCGTGCGCTTCTTCGCCGATCCCGATTACGAAAAGGCCGAATACGCGGTGCTCGCGCGCTCCGATCTCAAGGGCATGGGGCTCGGCTGGGTGCTCATGCGCCACCTGATCCGCTATGCCAAGGCCGAGGGCCTCAAGACGCTCTACGGCACGGTGCTCAAGGAAAACGCGACCATGCTCAAGATGTGCGAGGAGCTTGGCTACGAGGTAAAGCGCGATCCCGACGACCCGATGCTTGCCGCCGTAACGCTCGACATCAAGGGCGAGGCCGTCGCCAAGCTGCTGGCACAGCAAAGCTAAGCAGAGTTCGCAAAAGTGGCCTTCCCGGTTTTGCGATAAAACACGGAGCGAACGTTTATCGTGAGCGACCGCAAGAACCATGCGAACGTTTATCGTGAGCAGCAAGCGCTCACTCTGCGAAAACAATGGACTCTAAGCGGGCATTCGTTGGCCTGCCAAAGAATGATTGCTTAGGAGCGGCACTTGTCTGAGATGGAGGCATTCGAGGCGGATTTCCAGGCGTGGCGGAAGTCGCGGGCAGAGGTGCTGCTCGACGATTTCGGCGAGCTTTGCCGCTTCCGGGAGGCCAACGCCGCATTGAAGCCGGCCGCTCCCGGCGAGGACCGCGTTGTGTTCTTCGGGGACTCCATTACCGAGGGGTGGAGCCTCGAAAAGTATTTTCCAGGAAAACCATACGTAAATCGCGGTATTTCCGCTCAAACAACCCCGCAGATGCTGATCCGTTTCCGGCCTGACGTTATAACTCTTCGGGCGCGCGTGGCCGTTATACTATCTGGAACCAACGATATTGGCGGCAATACCGGTCAGATGAGCCTTGACGTCATAGCGGCGAACCTCGCTTCCATGGCCGATATCGCCAAGGCGGGCGGCGTCCGGGCCGTCTTTTCCTCGCTCCTGCCGCCGGCGCACGAGGAAACGCCAGGATCGCGGTTCAACCTGTTGAAGCACCCGCTCGGCAGGGTGCTGGCCCTGAACGCATGGATCAAGGGTTACTCCAGGTCGCGCGGCCTTGAGTTCATCGATTACTACAGCGCGATGAGCGGACCGGATGGGCTCGTGAAGCCGGAGTTGTCCGAGGACGGGCTGCATCCCACGGCGCAGGGCTACCAGGTCATGGCACCGCTGGCAGAGGCCGCAATCCATCGGGCGCTCGCATCCAACCCAGGCGTATAAAGTCTCGCGTGTCATCCCGTAAGCGCGCGCTTTGCGTCCGATCTGGGATGCGAGCGGGCATAAGCGTTTGCAACAATCCCGACTAGCCGCGAACGGCTTCAGGGACGAGGGGCTTGCAACATTCGACCTCAACCAGGGTAGCGCCATCGCCGTAAGCTCCGGGCTTATGCCATCATTCCTAGGGGCGAAGCCCCAAAGCAATTCAGCGCCAAAAGTTCGTCCAGTAGGCTCGGCTCCGGCCGGTGCGAAACTCGCGATGACGGGCGGTATGCCGGAAGGGCCGGAGCTTTTGGCCATTGTGTAAGTCTTTGTTAACCGCAATCTTGGAGGTTTCCCGCTCAATTTTGAGAAATACCTGCCGATTGCCTTAAGGTGCGATTATAACGCCTGCCGCTTTCTAAATTCTTAAACATCGCCTAGTGTCTTGATGTAGAACGGCAAAGCATCCTCGCCGCAGATCGCCGGCCTGCGCCGGATGCGCCCGTTTATAGCTAATTTCGATTCTTCGAATATATTTAAAGGGATTTTTGAGACGCAGAAATCGACCCGAAACGGCAAAAATTTCGCAAAAAGTGTGCTGGGGGAGGTACAAGAAGTTGCCGTTTACCATGCCGTTATTAACCATGAGGCGCCGGCGTAGGGGTTTTACAGCCTTTTACAGACTCTTAGGATTTACCTCGCCGTGACCGGCGGCTCAGCGCTGCGGAGATGGGTTCTTCGGGCGGCGTCCCGCGCCACTCCGTGGAGAAGCCGGGACCCATGCCGTCCGGTATCGGGCACGCTCCTGCCGGCCGCTCAATTAATCCTTTGTGCACGCTGTAGTTGTAACACTCTCGCTTAGACTTGGCGTTTGCTTGTGTGGGATGTTTCGCTTGGCACCGTTCGGGCATTTGTTTGCAGCGCATCCTGGGGGGCACGAAACCGCTCGGGACCCGGCTTCAACCCGATTGCCGCTCCCGGCGGAAGCACGCCCGGCGGAGGACCGGCAGCCGCCGGCGGGCCTGAACGGCGGCGCCGGCGCCCATGCACATGGCGCAGAGAAGGCGGAGGCGCGCGGCGCGACGGCACTGGTTGAGGCCGCACAAAGCGGAGACTTGCACGCCGTGCAGTCCTTGCTCGCCGCGGGCGCCGATGTGAACGCAAAGCAGGACGACGGCGAGACGGCCCTGCTTGCGGCCGCCTCCAGCGGCAGCCTACAGACGGTGCAAGCCTTGCTCGCTGCGGGCGCCAATGTGCACACCAGACGCTTCAGCGGCGACACGCCCCTGCTCATAGCAGCAGCCAACGGCTACCTGGACATAACCCGGGCATTGATCGCGGCCAAGGCCAATGTGAACACCAAGCGGTTCGATGGCCAGACGGCGCTGCTCATCGCGTCATCGAAGGGCCATACCGCCATCGTGCGTGCCCTGACCGGCGCAAAGGCCAACGCGAACGACGGCCTCGCAAATGGGGTGACGCCGCTGCTGCGCGCCGCGGCGAACGGCTATGCGGAGATCGTGCGCGATCTCATCGACGCGGGCGCCAATTTGCGGGGGCCTCCCCAGCACCTCCAGCCGTTGGCGGAGGCGGCGGCGAACGGCCACCTGGAGGTTGCGAAAGCCCTGATCGCCGCCAAGGCCAATGTCAACGCCGAGATACGCAACGGCGACGCGCCGCTGCTCAGGGCCGCGGTGAACGGCCATGCGGAGATCGTTCGTGCCCTGATCGCCGCCGGTGCCGATGTGAACGCCTGGCATCAAAGCAAGACCGCGCTGCTCGTGGCGGCCTCGAATGGCGATGCGGCCCTGGTGCGGGATTTGATCGCGGCCGGCGCCGAGATGAAAAGCTCCGCCTATAACCGCCGCGCGCTCGTGGAAGCGGCGTCGAACGATCACCTGGAGGCAGTGCGGACTTTGATCGCCGCGAAGGCCGATGTGAATACCGGGCTCATTCAAGGCGAGCCTGCGCTGCTGCGGGCGGTGGCCAACGGCAATCTGGAGATGGTGCGGGATTTGATCGCGGCGGGCGCCGATGTGAACGCCGCCTGCCACGATGGCGAGACGCCGCTGCTCAGGGCGACAGCCAAAGGCAATCTGGAGATAGCGCGGGCCTTGCTCGCCGCGAGGGCAAATCCCAATGCCAGCATGCGCGGCGGTGAAACGCCCCTGCTCTGGGCGGCTGTGAACGGCGACCCGGAGATGGTGATGGAGCTGATTGCCGCGGGTGCCGATGTAGCCGCCTGGTATCAGAACAAGGAAGCCTTGCTGACGGCCGCCTCCAAGGGGCATCTGCCGATCGTGAAAACCCTGATCTCGGCGGGCGTCAATTTATGGGGCAGCGCCTACAACCGCCAGGCATTGGTGGAGGCGGCTGCGAATGGCCATGCAGAGGTGGCGCACGAGTTGATCCAGGCTGGCGCCGACTTGAACGCCAAGCTGGTTCATGGCGAGACGGCCCTGCTCCTGGCGGCCTCGAACGGCCATTCGAAAATCGTCCAGGATTCTGCTGGCTGCCGGCGCTGATGTGAACGCCAAGCGCGACGATGGCGCAACGGCCTTGCTCCTGGCGGCCACAAATGGCCATCTGGAGGCAGTGCGCGACCTTCTCGCGGCGAAGGCGGATGTGAACGCCGGGCTGTCCAGTGGCGGCACTCCCTTGCTGAGGGCCTGTTCTTACGGCCACGTCGCGGTGGTGCTGGCCCTGCTCGCTGCTGGGGCCGATGCCAACGCTAGGCGCAGCGACGGCGACAGTGCCTTGCTGGAGGCGCTGGCCAATAACCACACGGAGCTGGTTCAAGCCCTGCTGAATGCGGGCGCGGACGTTCACGGCAAGCGCGATGACGGCAGCACGGCCCTGCACATGGCGTGCACTGATGGCGCCCTCGGAATCGTACGCGATTTGCTGGCCGCGGGCGCCGATGTGTACGCCCGGCGGCAGGACGGAGAGACAGCCTTGCTCATCGCGTGCGCGGCCGGCAATATCGAGATCGTGCGGGCATTGATCTCCGCGGACTCCGATGTGCATGCCAGACGCCCCAACGGCGAGACAGCCCTGCTCATCGCGTCCTCGAACGGCCATTTGCAGATTGTGCAGGCCCTGCTCGCCGCGAAGGCCAATGTGAACGCCCGGGACAACGATGGCAGCACGGCTTTGCACAGGGCAGCGTCCAGCGGTTTCGTGGAGATTGTGAGGGAACTGCTGGCCGCGGGCGCCCATGTGAACGACGAACTGGACAGCGGGGCGACGGCCCTGCTCCTGGCGGCGGCAACCGGCCATTTGACGATTGTGGAGGAGTTGCTGGGCGCCGGCGCCGATGTCGAGGCCGGGCAACTGAACGGCGAGCAGGCCCTGCTCGTGGCATCGTCGAGAGGCGATTTAGAGATGGTGCGCACGCTGCTTGCCGCGGGCGCCGATGTGAATGCAGCGGCACCGAACGGCGATACGGCCCTGCACAAGGCGTCGTCCAAGGGGCACCTCGCGGCGGTGCAGTCCCTGCTCGCAGCGAAGGCCGATGTGAACGCCAGGCGAAACGACGGCGATACCGCCCTGCTCCAGGCCGCCCAGCGAGGCCACCTGGAGGTGGTAGAGGCGCTGCTCGCGGCGAGGGCTTGCGTCACTGCAAAGAACAACTATGACGAGACGGCCTTGATGGTTGCCACGCGCCTGGGCCATACCGCGATGGCCCAGCTCTTGAGAGCTTCGTTTCCCCTCTGGGAGCGGATTCGCCTCTGGGAGCGGATTCGCCTCTGGCTGGGCTTCAAGGGTGCATTGTATCGGCCCGACCGGTGATATTATGAGGAATTTAACCGTCAACCGCTACCTTTGCGCGTAGACTGTATACCTGTAACCAGCATAGGTTGCTTATGTCAGTATGCGCTTTCGCTTCCAAAGCTTCGCGGCGTGACACGGTGGGCGGCTTCCCGAGACGCCGCCGCTTTCAGCACCCCGCTTGAGGCCGTGCTATGCAGGAAGCCGGCGAACGTGAGCTGTACAGCCCCAAACTAGCGGGAGCGAACTTGGCCTTGGAGCCTGATGGGCTCGCAAAGGCGGACGAGGAGCTGGAGCTGCGCGTGGCGGAGCGCACCGCGGAGCTGAGCCTGCTAAATCGCGGGCTTAAGGCAATCGCCGGCTGCAATCGGACCCTGCTGCATTCCTCCAGCGAACACGGCCTGCTTTCCGAAATATGCAGCATCGTTTGCGAGCGGGCCGGCGACCGCATGGCCTGGGCCGGCTATGCGGAAAACGATGAGGACAAGACCGTGCGCCTCGCCGCCTGGGCCGGCACCGAGGACGGCTACCTCACCGGCGCCAGCATAAGCTGGGCGGAGGACGAGCACGGGCGCGGCACCACTGGGCTCGCGATCCGCAGCGGACAGACGGCCTGCGCTCAAGACTTCGAGGCCGATGCGCAAACCGCGCCCTGGCGGGAGGAGGCGCTACGGCGGGGCTACCGCTCCAATATCGCCCTGCCTCTCAAGGACGAGGACGGAAAAACCTTTGGCGCCCTCACCATTTATTCGGAGCACGCCGGCGCTTTCACGCCCGGCGAAATCGCGCTGCTGGAGGATCTGGCGGGCAACCTGGCCTTTGGCATCTGTACGCTGCGCGCCCGCTCGAAGCTCAAGCAGGCCGAGCAGGAGCGCCTGGATCACCTGCAATTCCTTGAAAGTCTCGATCGCGTCAATTTGGCGATACAGGGGGCGGTCTCCCTCGAACAAATGATGAGCGATGTGCTGGGCGTCGTGCGGGACGTCCTGCAATGCGACCGGGCTTTTCTCATACACCCGTGCGATCCCGGCGCGCGCTTCTGCCGGGCTGCGATGGAGTGCACGGCTCCCGAATATCCAGGCATTGGCACCTTGGGCGTCGAGCTTGAGGTACCCCCGGAGATGACGGCCGGTTTCCGCGTCCTGCTGGATACCGCTGGGCCGGTCACTTTTGGCGAGAGAGCCGATGTGCCCCTGGGACCCAATGTCTTTCAGCGCTACGGTTTCCATTCGCATCTGGGAATGGCCCTCCATCCAAAATCGGGGAAACCCTGGATGTTCGGCCTGCATCAGTGCTCCCATACCCGGGCATGGACGAGCCAGGATAAGGCGCTCTTCCAGGAAGCCGGGCGGCGGCTGACGGACGGGCTGACCAGCCTCCTGACCCTTGAGAGCCTGAAAAAGAGTGAAAGGCATCTGAAAATCACGCAAGCCATGGCGCACGCCGGCTCCTGGGAGCGCGATTTGGACACCGGCCGCGTCATGATCTCGGACGAGGCCTTGCGCATCCTGGGGCTGCCGCGGCGTGAATGCGGTTCCCTGGAACATGCCCCGCGGAAACGGCTCCGGGAGTACGTTCACCCGGAGGATCGCCAGCGCCTTGCGGAGGCATACGAGGATGCCCTGCGGGAGGGGCGGCACGACGTCGAGTGCCGCATCGTGCGCCCCGACGGCGAGATGCGCTACCTTCGCAGCGTTGCAGCCGTCGTCCATGACGAAAGCGGCCGGCCGCGCAGCATCTCCGCCACCGTGCAGGACATCACCGGCGCAAAGCTCAGCGAGGCGTCCCTGCAGCGCCTCAACCGCAAACTGCGCGCCATTAGCAACTGCCACCAAATCCTCATAAGGGCCGAAGACGAGCAGACACTCTTAAACCGCATCTGCAGCGCAATTTGCGAAGAGGCCGGCTACCGCATGGCCTGGGTCGGCTACGCGGAGAACGACGCGGAAAAATCCGTGCGCCCGGCGGCCTGGAGCGGCGCGGATGACGGCTTTCTGGCCAGCGCCGGCATTAGCTGGGCGAACGGCGAGCGCGGATGCTGTCCCACCGGCATCTCGATCCGCTGCGGAAAAACGGCAGGCGACCCGGATTTCGAGACAAATCCCAATCTGGCGCCCTGGCGGGACGAAGCGCGGCGCTGCGGTTTCCGCTCCTCTGTCGCATTGCCCCTCAAGGACGAAAACGGAGGCACCTTCGGCGCCCTCACCATCTACTCGGGAGAGCCCGGCGCATTTACCCCCGCCGAAATCGAGCTGCTGGAGGCGCTCGCGGCCGATCTGGCCTTTGGCATCGACGTGGTGCGCGTCAGAAGTGAGCGCAAACGCGCGGAGGAGGATCTCCGCCATCTCAACAGCGAGCTGGAGCAGCGCGTTGCCGATCGCACTGCGGCCCTGGAGCAAGCCAACAAGGAACTCGAGTCGTTCTCCTACTCCATTTCCCACGACTTACGTGCCCCCTTGCGCGCCATCGGCGGCTTCTCGCGGACCTTGAGCGAGGAATTCGACGCCGTGCTTGGCGAGCAAGGCCGCCACTACACCGAAGTCATCGCCAACAGCGCCGCGCGCATGGACCGGCTCATCAGGGACATCCTCGACTTCTCGCGCATGTCCAGGCGAGAGATCGCGGTGACGCCCGTGGATATGACGGCGCTGGTGCGGGAGGTTTACGAGGAGGTGCGCGCCGCGGCCCCGGCGGAGCGGGACATCGTGCTGCGACTGGGGCAACTGCCGCCAGCGCGCGGCGATAAGGCGCTGCTGCGGCAGGTGTGGGTGAATGTCCTTTCCAACGCCGTCAAGTATACCGGCCCGCGGCCAGAGGCCGTCATCGAGGTGGGCGCGTCCCAAGAGGGCGGCGAGAATATCTATTGGGTGAAGGATAACGGCGTGGGCTTCGACATGCGCTACGCGGACAAGCTGTTCGGCGTGTTCCAGCGCCTCCATAGCGGCAGCGAGTTCGAGGGGACAGGCATCGGGCTCGCCATCGTCAAGCGCATCGTCACGCGCCATGGCGGCAGGGTGTGGGCCGAGAGCAAGCTCGGCGAAAGCACGGCGCTGTATTTCACTTTGCCTGAAAGCCAGAAAGAATGCGGAAGCTAAGATGCTTGAGTTTTTCAACTCAGAGAATTTCATGCCGCACGGACATTGCTTCCTTTGGGAACCGCAAATCCTGTGGCTGCACGTCCTTTCCGACCTGGGCATCGCGTTCGCGTATTTCTCGATTCCGGCAGCCATCGTATATTTTGTGTCGCGCAGGAAAGACTTCCCCTTCAAGGGGCTACTCGTTCTCTACAGTTCGTTCATCCTTTTGTGCGGGGCAACTCATCTATTTGGCGTGTGGGTCCTATGGAATCCGGATTACGCGATCGAAGGCGTCATCAAGGCGCTCACGGCGATTGTTTCCATCGCCACGTTCTTCATTACTGTAAAACTTGTCCCGCAAGCCTTGCAGCTTATCGGACCGGCAGAACTCGCCAGGGCCAACACCGAGCTGCAGAAAAACGTCGAGGAGCGCGCCAAGGCGCAAGCGGAGCTTGAACGGGCATACGCCCAGATCGAGCAGAGGGTTAAAGAACGCACTGCCAGCCTCCGCCAGAGCAGAGAGGAGATCCGGAGGTTAAATGCGGACCTTGAGAGGCGCGTGGCGGAGCGTACAGCCGACCTTGAATCCTTTTCCTATTCCGTTTCGCACGACCTTCGCGCCCCTCTCCGGGCCATCGAGGGCTTCTCGCGCATCGTGATGGAAGAATATAGGGACAAGCTCGACAACGAAGGCAAGCGATTGCTCACGATTGTGCGGGATAATGTCGCCCGCATGGGCCACTTGATCGACGACATCCTGGCCTTTTCGCGCGCAGGCCGCAAAGACCTCTCCACGCAGCCGGTGGATATGGACGAACTGGCGAAGGAAACGCTGGAAGAGCTAAGGCCTTCGATGCAGGGGCGGGATGTGAAAGTCGAACTCGGCGCGCTGCCGCCAGCGCAGGGCGATGCCGCGATGCTGCATCAAGTATTGACCAACTTAATTGAGAACGCAGTCAAATTTACAAAGTATAAGGAACACGCCGTCATCGATATAAGCGGGCGCAACAGCGATGGTGAGAACGTCTATTGCGTCAAGGATAACGGTGCGGGCTTCGATATGCAGTTTTCAAACAGGCTGTTTGGTATGTTCCAGCGGCTGCATGGCGCCGATGAATTTGAAGGAACTGGCATCGGCCTCGCCATTATCAAGCGCATCGTGACCCGGCACTGCGGCCGTGTGTGGGCGGAAGCGCAAGCCCAGCGAGGGCGCCAGCATTCTATTTTGCATTGCCTGCGAGCAAAGAGGAAGAAAAGCATGCCTGAATCGATGAAAGAAGTGGAAATTCTTCTTGTGGAAGATAATCCAACCGATGCCGAGCTGGCGATGCGGGCGCTAAGCAAGAATAACTGCGCCAACAAGCTCGTCTGGACGAAGGACGGTGCAGAGGCGCTCGATTTCGTCTTTTGCACAGGCGCATACTCCGGCCGCCAGATAACAAATCCGCCCAAGGTCATCCTGCTGGACTTGCAGCTTCCAAAAGTGAGCGGGCTGGAAGTTCTGCGCCGCATCAAGGCCGATGCGAGAACCAAGACGATCCCCGTTGTCGTGCTCACCTCCTCCAAGGAAGAACGCGACATCGCCGAGAGCTACCAATGCGGGGTGAACAGCTACATCAGCAAACCGGTGGAGTTCGATGCCTTCTATAAAGTCATCGCCGAAACCGCGCTCTACTGGCGGCTTGTAAACCATTCGCCCGAGCAAAGAGGAAGCCGAGCATGCCTGACTCGATGAAAGAAGTAGAAATTCTTCTGGTGGAAGATAATCCGACCGATGCCGAGCTGGCGATGCGGGCGCTGAGCAAGAATAATTGCGCCAACAAGCTCGTATGGACGAAGGACGGTGCCGAGGCGCTCGATTTCGTCTTTTGCACAGGCGCTTATAGCGGCCGCCAGATAACAAATCCGCCCAAGGTCATCTTGCTGGATTTGCAACTTCCAAAGGTGAGCGGGCTGGAGGTTCTGCGCCGCATCAAGGCCGATGCGAGAACCAAGACGATCCCCGTTGTCGTGCTGACCTCCTCCAAGGAGGAGCGCGACATCACCGAAAGCTACCAATACGGGGTCAACAGCTACATCAGCAAGCCGGTGGAGTTCGATGCCTTTCACAAGGTCATCGCCGAAACCGGGCTCTACTGGCTGCTGGTGAACCATTCGCCGAACACGCCGGCATAACCAAGGTGAAAACGCCCATGGAACAGAACAGTGCGGGCGCGGAAATTCGCGTTTTGATATTGGAGGATACTGCCTCCGATGCGGACCTGGCCGAGCATGCCATAAAGAAGGCAGGCATTGCTTTCACGTCGAAGCGCGTCGAGCGCCAGGACGAGTTCGCGGCGGCCCTCAATGAATTCCGTCCCGACATTGTGCTCTCGGATTATAGGCTGCCGGGTTTCACCGGCATGGCTGCCCTGAAACTGGCACAGCAGCTTCATCCCGAGATTCCCGTAATCATCGTGACCGGAGCCCTGAGCGACATCGAGGCGGTCGAGTTAATCAAGGCTGGCGCCAAGGATTATGTCCTGAAAGACCGCCTGGCGCGCCTCGCCCCGGCCATGCAGGGAGCCCTGGCCATGGAGCAAGGGACCCGCGCACGCAAGGCTGCCGAGCGGGCGCTCTCGGAATCGGAGGAGAAATTCCGCGACCTGGCCACCCAGTCCGCGCTGGGCCTCGCCATCATCGATCAAGATGGCTTTGTCTACGTCAACCCGAGGTTCGCGGAGATTTTCGGATATGGCGAGCACGAGATCCTGAAGCTGTCGCCATACGACCTCGTGGTGGAGGACGACCGGCAGTTCATGCAGGAAACCATACGCCGGTGCATTACCGGGGAGATCAAGCGGGCCAACGATACGTTCAAAGGCGTGCGCAAAGAGGGCGCGCTTATCGATATCGAAACCTACGGCAGCGGAATGGAGATGGGCGGCAGGCTCGTGGCGCTTGCCTCCGTGCTCGACATTACGGAGCGCAAGAGTGCAGAGAATGCCTTGCGTGAAAGCGAGGAAAAGTTCCACTCGATCTTCAACGCTATGCCGCAAGGCATTATCATGCAGCTTGCCGGCGGCAGGATTTACGCGGCCAACTCCCGTGCGGAGAAGATATTGGGTATGCGAGCCGAGCGGATGGTGGGGTTCACTCCAGCGACGCTGCCTTGGCACGCGATCCGTCCCGACGGCAGGTCCTTTGAAACCGGCGATTATCCGGCCGACGTTGCGCTACAAACGGGGCGGGGCTGCAACGGCATTACGATGGGCGTAAAACGGCCGGACGGCAGCTTCGTTTGGATTTCAGCCGGCGCCGAGCCGCTGTACCGTCCTGGCGAACGGAGCCCTTATGCGGCAGTAACGACGCTGACCGAGGCCGCCGCCCCCAAAGACGCCTCGCAGCCGGCCCCTGCGGCGGGCAGCCATCAACCGAACCAAGCCGCGCCACACTAATTCCAGCCACCGGAAGTTCTGGCCCTCCGGCGTGCTGCCCGTCATGGCGAGCCAGCCCGTTGGCCGGCGCGGGCGTCCGCGGCACGGCGTTGTCCCCTTTTGTATCCGGATGATTCGAAACCGGCTGGAAGCAAGTAGAATCGATGCCGCGCCGCAATTCCTGCAAAGCACCGTGCCAGATAGTCGCACACATGCGCGCGACACGAGGCCGCAGGCCGGGCGCTGGCATTGCCAAGAACGAGCTGTTAGGTTCGCGAAATTGGGGGGATAAGGAATGTCTAACGGGGCTCCTGCCTTCGCCGTAGAGGATTGGTGGGCGTGGGCGGCCGGGCGCGAAACGCGCAAGTCTTGGCAAGACTGGGCCATCGGGCGCCAAGATGCTGTCGCCGGCGAGAGCGATAACACGCTGCCGGCTGCCTTGCGACGGCGTATTACGCCGATCGGCCAGAGACTGTTACAGGCCGGGGCGATCTGCGCCAGATCAGAGCCGGAGCCGCTCTATGTTTTCGCCTCCCGCCACGGCGAGATGACGCGCACGTTGTCGATTTTGACCAGCGTAACCGGTCAGAACGAAGTGTCGCCCGCCGATTTCAGCCTCGCCGTCCACAATGCGCTGGCCGGCCTGCTGTCCATCCATAGCCGGAATACATTGGGCCATACGGCCCTGGCCAGCGGTCCGGATACGTTCGCCTATGGCTTCATGGAAGCGCTGGCCTGCCTGCACGAGGAGCCGGGCCGCCCCGTGCTCTATTGTTATGGCGATGCGCCCCTGCCAGGCCCGTATGCCGATTTCTCCCATACCGACAAGGGCTTGCCTCTTGTGGTGGCCCTGCTGTTGCGGAGCGCTCTTCCCGATGAGCCTCACCTGACATTCAGCGCCAGGCCCAGCGTGCCGGCGACGGGGGCCGAGACCAGCGCGGCCGAAATCTTCCTGCGCTTTATGCTGGATGGCGGCAATCATGCTCGCGCGGTTGGCGAGCGGATGATCTGGCAATGGACGCGGGGCCAGTGAGATGAATCGTCTATGGCGCGTACCGGCGACCGGGATGTTCTTTGCGTTGCTGTTCGGCGGCGGTGCCATTCTGGCGCTGACCGCTTTCCCGATCATTCACCTCACCACGCTGTCACCGGAAAAGCGGCGCACGCGCAACCAGGTGGCGATCCACAAGGCGTTCCAGATCTACATCGTCCTGCTCCAGGCGCTGCAAGTGGCGGATGTGAAAATCGTCGGCGCCGAAAAGCTGAACGCCGCTGGCGGCCGGATGATTGTGGCCAATCATCCGTCTTTGCTCGATGTGGTCTTGCTGATGGCGCTAGTGCGCCGATCCCAATGCATCGTCAAAAGTGAATTGTGGGAGAGCGGCACATTGGGCCGCCTCGTGCGCGGTGCAGGTTACATTCGCAACGATCTGGAGCCGGAAGCCATGCTCGCCGCCTGCCGCAACTCGCTGGCCGCAGGAGAAACGCTTCTGATTTTTCCCGAAGGAACGCGCAGTGTTCCGGGCGAGCCGGTTACATTTCATCGTGGCTTTGCAAATATTGCCACGGTGCTGGGAGCGGAAATTCAAACCGTCGTCATTACCTGCAATCCGCCAACCCTGACCAAGGGTGAAAAATGGTGGACGGTGCCTATTCACAAGCCGCTTTTCGTTGTAGACGTTAGCGAGCTGATTAAAACATCTGAATGGATTGGAACAGAGCCGCGCTCGATCGCGAGCAGACGGCTCACACGACACGTGAACGAACTTTTTGCGGTGCGCTTGAGTGATGCAGGAACTGGAATTGGAAATTAAGAAGCTGATTGTTAGCGCCCTTCAACTCGAAGATCTGAGGGTCGAAGACATTCCTTCGGACGAACCGCTCTTTGGCGAAGGGTTGGGCCTCGATTCCATCGATGCGCTGGAACTCGGCGTTGCTCTGCGCAAACGATTTGGCCTGAAGATCGAAACCGTCAACGACGACCTCAAACAGCATTTCCGCAATGTGCAGAGTCTGGCGGCTTTTGTTCAGGCGCAACAAGCGGGCTAAGAGCGGACCGATATGATTTCGAAAGCAGATATAGAGAGCCAGCTTCAGCGCTATCTCGTCGAGATGTTCGAGGTTTCTCCCGAAAAGATCACGCGCGACGCCCGTCTGTTCGAGGATCTCGATCTCGACAGTATCGATGCGGTGGATCTCATCGTGATGCTGCAGGATCTGACGGGACGGAAGTTCAAGCCAGAAGAATTCAAATCAGTGCGCACTGTCGGCGATTTGATCGACCATGTCCTACTCATTAGCCATGAGTAATCGCACGTTTTCAAGCTTTGCGATCGCGCTGGGTGTATTCTATCCGGCTCTTGTTTATGCTCTGCAATCCACGCTCTCCCAAGGGGCTTTTGTCGCCATAGCTGTGGCGACGATTGCACTGCGGGTCGCGACCCTGGACAAGGCCTCGGCGCCGCTGTGGCGCGGCCCCTTGCTGATGGCCATTCCGGCCCTCCTGATCGTTCTGCTCGTCGCGCCCGGCATGGCGGCCAAGGCCTATCCGGTCGCGATAAGCCTGGCTGCCGCCGCGGTGTTCGGGGGGTCGTTGATCGCCCCGCCGTCGCTGATAGAGCAAATCGCCCGCCTGCAGGAGCCAGATCTTTCCGAAGAAGGCCAGGCCTATTGCCGCAAGGTGACCCTGGTCTGGACAGTCTGGCTGGTGCTCAATGCCCTCATTGCCGGCCTTCTCGGCTGGACGGGACAGGATTCCGCTTGGGCCATCTGGACCGGAATTGTCGCCTATGCGGTGATGGCGGTGCTGTTTTTGGGCGAGATCGCCATCCGGCGCCGAATCCGCAAAAAGTCCGTTGTGTCATGACGCTATGGCCGCTGGACCAGCTGTTCGCCCAGCGTCCGGGCAAAACGCCGGTGGCCTTTAGCGAAGGCGCGCTGCGCTCGTTCGGCCAATTGCGGCGCGATGTCAGTGCCTGTGCCGCCCGCCTCCGCCAGATCGGGGGACGCCGGGCCTTGCTGGTCACGCGCGATGCCTATTGGGGCGCCGTCGGGCTCCTCGCGCTCGCATCCTCCGGCAAGCAGATCGTTCTGCCCCCCAATGCCTTGGCGCAAACGCTGGGCGCGATAGCTGAGCACGACGATATTCTCCTAGGCGATGATGCCCTGGAGGCAGAACCGCGCGCGATCCGCCTGTGCGCCGGCGACGCTCTCACAAAGGACAGCCTGCCGGAGATCGATCCCGCAACGCCGGTGATCTTCTTCACCTCGGGCTCGACCGGCGAACCCAAGCGCATCGAAAAGACACTGCTCCAGTTGGAGGACGAAGCCCGGTCCATCGAAACGCTGGCCGGCCATACCCTCGGCCCTGAGGCCCTGGTGCTGGGCACCGTCAGTCACCAGCATGCCTATGGCCTTGCCTTTCGCCTGATATGGCCATTGCTGAGCGGGCGAATCCTCTATGGACCCATGGTTTCGCTGTGGGAGGATGTCCTGGCCGTTATGCCCAGCGGCGCGGCGCTCGTGACTAGTCCCGCGCATCTCAGCCGGGTGGCAGGGTTGGAGCCGGTCAGTCCCGCGCAGCGCCCGGCTCTCATTCTGTCCGCCGGGGCGCCGCTGGGCGAAAACGCGGCGCGCGAGGCGCGGGCCTTTTTGACCATGTCCATCACCGAGATTTTCGGCAGCACGGAAACCGGGGCGATTGCCTGGCGCCCGCGCGATGGTCAGGACGCGCCATGGGCGCCCCTGCCCAATGTCACGATCACGCGAACCGGGGACGGCCTGTTGCACGCCCTCGCACGGCATATTCCCGGCGAACCGGGACGCGCGGGCCAAACCCTGTCCGACCAGATCGAGATGGCGAGCGACGGAACCTTTCGTCTCAACGGGCGAAGGGATCGGATCGCCAAGATCGAAGGCGCGCGGATCAGCCTCGATGAGCTGGAAAAGGCCTTGATCGCCCTCCCGGAAATAGAGCGCGCTGTCGCCATCGTTCTGCCCGGCGAGACGGCGCTGCTCGCGGCGGCCGCCGTGCCGAGCGAAACGGGGGCACAGCATCTTTCCGCAGTTGGCGCGTTTCGATTCGGCCGCTATTTACGGAGCGCCTTGGCGCATCGGCTGCCGCCGGCGGCGCTGCCCAAGCGCTGGCGATTTGTCGAAGTTCTGCCCGAAAATGCCATGGGAAAGCGAATGGTGCACGAAATGGTCCAGCTTTTTCAACCCCCGGCATCCGCGCCGCCACACACTGATGCGCCCAAGGTCGATCCACAGGTCGTTGCCCTGCGCCGGTTTGACGATGGGTGTGAAATCGATTGTGTCGTTCCGCCCGATCTTTCTTGCTTCAAGGGTCATTTTCCGGCCATGCCGATCCTGCCCGGCGTGGTGCAGATAGACTGGGTTGTACGCCTGGCCAACCAATATTTGAACCTGGGGCCTGAAGCGGCGAGCGCTTTTCAGGTCAAGTTCCGGCGCATTATCGGCCAAAGCCAGCTCTTCACGCTGCGTTTGCGCGTGCTCCCGACCCAGCGCCTTGCGTTCGAGTATCTCATCGATGGCGAAACCGCTTCCTCCGGGTCGGTCGCGCTCCCGCCCCATCGCATCGAAAAGGCCAGCCCATGACCCGCGCGCGATCAGCACCAATGGCACTCTCGCCCAAGCTGAGCGCCCAGATCGAAGGCAAGGCCGAGTTCTATGATCTCGACCCGCTGCATATCGTCTGGCACGGCAATTACGCGCGCTTTCTCGAACAGGCGCGCTCGGCCCTGATGGACAGAATAGGCTATAGCTACAACGAGATGCACCAATCCGGCCTGGCCTGGCCGATCGTCGATCTTCGCATCAAGTACATCCGCCCCATCCGTCTGGCGCAGGGCTTCCGGGTTGTCGCCCGGCTGCTCGAATACGAGCATCGCCTCAAAATCGCCTATGAGATTTTCGACATCGCCACCGGGGATAGCGTGAGCAAGGCCCAGACCGTGCAACTGGCGGTGACGCTGGAGGGAGAGCTGGTGTTCCAGTCCCCCGACGTGCTGATCGAAAAGGTAAAGAAGCTTCTGTGATGAATGCGTGGCGCATGTTCCTTGGGCTGTTGCCGCTTTTGGGCGCGCTGTGGCTTGCCGATGCACAGGCCGAGCGGTCCGAGAAAGGGTTTGCACCACTGAAAAAGGGGCAAATCCTGCGCGGCCGGTTCGAGCAATTTCGCACGCTGAAAGGGTTTGGTGCGCCATTGAAAAGCGCCGGCTCCTTCACGCTTGCCGTGGAACGAGGCCTGATCTGGCGCGCCGAAACGCCCTTTGCGATGATGACTGTCATGACCGGCAACGGCCTGCTGAGGCGGGCGACGGAGGTGGCGTTGCTCGACGCTGGTGAAGCGCAATGAGGAAACGCCTCGCCGTGCTCTGGCTGGTCTTGGTTGCGATCATGAGCGGCGTTCTTGTCACGCAGATGCGCCACGGCCTGCCCCTGAGCACCGATCTTCTCGCCCTGCTGCCGCAGGAAGAGCGCGACCCCGTCCTCAAGACGGCCAATGAGGCGATTTCACGCGCGCTGGGACGCCATGTCATCGTGCTTATCGGCCACCCGGAGCGCGCCAAGGCGCGGGCGGTGGCGCAGACGATGGCCGATGCGCTCGCGGCCACCAATCTAGTCGATACCATCGGCTCTCAGGCGACGGCCAGCCAGTTTCGGCAAATCGGGGCAACCTATTTCCCCCACCGTCACGGCCTCCTTGGGGCGGAAGACCGGGAATTGCTTGAGACGGGCCGCGCCCGGGAGATTGCCGGGCGGGCGCTTGCCCAGACCTATGGTTTTGGCTTCGCCGACGGCGATCTGCTGCGCAACGATCCCTTTCTCCTGTTTCCCCGCTTTCTGATGGGCCTGCCCGCGATGGCCTCGCGCCTGACCATGGACGACGGCATGCTGTCGGTGACCGAGGGCGGCATCACCTGGGTCGGGATTATCGGCACGTTGCGCCAGGAGCCCTATCGGCTTGATGTCCAATCCGCCTTGGTGGGCGCGGTGGACCGGGTCGAGCAGACCGCGGTGGCCGAAGATTCGCGCGTGCGGATTCTGCGAACCGGAACCGTCTTCTTCGCGGAAGCTGGCTCCCGCACGGCGATGCAGGAGGCCTCGAACCTGTCGACCCTGTCGATGATTGGCACAGCTGCTGCTCATTCTGGTGGTTTTTCGCCGGGTGGGGCCGTTGGTGCAGAACACCTTGGCGGTTCTGGCCGGCATCATCGTCGGGGTTACGGCCACGATCCTCATTTTTGGCGAAATCCACGCCATAGCCTTGCTCTTTGGTACCAGCCTAATCGGCACTTCAGTGGATTACGGCCTGTTTTACAGCGCCACGGCTCTGGCCCCCGAGGGCGGGTCGCCCGCGCAGCGCCTGCGACGGATTCTGCCGGCGCTCACGCTCGGCCTTGCCACCACCCTCGCTGGCTATGCGCTCTTGGGCCTCGCGCCCTTTCCGGGCTTGAGACAAATCGCCGTTCTGTCGGCGATTGGGCTTTTCTCGGCCTTTGCTGACCGTGGTGGTGTGGCTTCCGTTGATGGACCGGTCGCGCCCGGCCACGGCGGACGCAGGGGCGGCACAACGGCTGGCCTTCATCGATGGCTTTTACGAGATCTGGGAGGCAGATCGCTGGCGCCATATCCGCTGGGCGATGGCGGGGCTGGTCCTGGCTGGCGTGGCCATTGGCGTTTTCCGCCTTAACTTTGACGACGATATTCGCAAATTGCAGGCCCTGTCGCGACCGCTCAGCGCGCAGCAGCAGCAGATATTCAGCCTCACCGGCTCCAGCATCGCCGCGCAATATTTGTTGATCCATGCCCCTGACGACGAGACAGCCTTGCAGTACGAGGAGCGCCTTGCCCCGATCCTCGCGCGCCTGAAAGCGGAGCATGTGCTCGGCAATGTCCAGATGCCAGCGGCCTTCGTGCCGTCCGCCTCGCGGCAAGCCGCCGACGAGGCGCTGTTGCGCGAACGCCTGCTGACCCCGCTCCTGTCCGAGCATTGGCGCGCGCTGGGCCTTGATCCGGGCACTGCGCCTGCCGCACCCGCCACCGGCCCCCTGACGCTGGAGCAAATTCTGAAACCCGGCGGGCCGCCGTTGGTGAAGGATTTAATTCTGGCGCCGGGACTGCATGCCGGCGCGCTTCAAGGTCTCACTCAGCCGCAACAGTTGGCCGAGGCGATCAAAGCGATTCCGAACGTAAGGTTCATAAGTCCCGCCGAGGATTTCAGTGCGCTGCTCGGCAAATATCGTGTTCGCGCCTTGTGGCTGACCATTCTCTCGTTCGCGGCAATCCTCGCCGGCCTCGCCTTGCGGTATGGCATCGTGGGGGCGGGGCGCATCATGTTCCCGCCCTTGGTGGTGATTATCGCCACACCGCTGCTGCTGGCTGCGTTTGGTCAGTCCATTTCGTTGTTTCACGTCATGGGCCTGGTGCTTCTGCTCGCCATCAGTGTCGATTACGCGATATTCTTTGGCGAGATGCAGGGACGCAGGTCACGTGTGACTATGTTTGGCGTCCTGATCGCGGCAAGTACCACGCAATTGTCATTTGGACTGCTGATTCTAAGCGGAATGCCAGCAATGCAGCATATTGGTGCAACAATGCTGCTAGGCATCACGATTGCTGTTCTGCTATCACCCTTGGCAAGACGCAAAAGCATGGCCACTATAGAGTGAAGGTGAACAGTTGGACAGTAATATCAATAGCTTAATTGGCGCAAGACCAAGATAGGCCATCGACTGGCGAGGATCGTCGCGGCGAAATCGCGGATTCGCCGCCATGATCACGGCAACAATCAGCGCCACGCCACGCATGGCCTGCAGAGCCTCCACTACCTGGTAAGCCGATGTCCAGCCCTTCTTGCTGGTGATATGTCAGCGGCGAACACCGGTTTAGGGGGGCGGATTTCATGAATCCGGCCACATAGAAATCAGCACGCCACCGCATGCGCGCATCACGGCGGCCACCGCTTCGTGGCTTCCGGGCCGCGTTGGCCAGGGAGCACGCGGTGCGCGTGGTATCACGCAGCCAGCAAGGCAGAACTTGCGCTCAAGCAGCCCGGAGGGGGGTAGCGCCAATAACTCGTGCGCAAGAACGGATCGAAGCAGCGCAGGGGTTCGGCGGGACCGGAACGGGATGAGGTCCTGATGAAGCCGGTAAGCCGGCACGTAATCCGCCCGATCGACCACCAGGGCAAAGCCTTTGTTCGTCGCTTTGGCCAAGGCTTCACGTGCCGTCCAGAGGCGCAGAAACGCGTCAGGCCCCTGTTGCAGGGCGTGGGTCCGCTCCAGCGGGCCGAAAGCCAATTGCGCGATCGCCTGCCAGGAGCGGCCAGGGCGAAAGGTCTCGATATCCACCCCAGCCGGATGACAGCCGCTGACGATGCAAGCCAGCCAGCCGCGCGAATGGGCGATCGAGAGGAAAGGGGATCGGCGCCCGCAAACATCGACGGCAATCGGACGGCCATCGGCATCAGGCCGGAACGTCCAGCGCTGTGGGCTCGTGCCGGTCAGCGTGCACAGGATGGCCCGGACCAGCGCGCGCGCCAGGCGGCGGTCGCCGGGCCGAACGGCGCGGACATCATCCGGGTGAGCCCAACGCCCGAGCGCGGCGCTCGAAAACGCGGAGACGCGAAGGATCGCGCAATAGACGGCCCCGCCCGCCCGGCGGCCGGAACATGATTTTTCAAGAGTGGCGGACCCCAGCAGCATGGCCGTATGTAGAGCATCGGCCGTCAGCCCCGCAATGCCCGCGACCATCGCTGCGCCGTTCGCGACATGATGCCGCTGCCGGCAAATACGGTGCACTCGCCAATGACAGCGGATGCGTCGAGATAACATGGATATTTAAAATTAACTAACAATATCCGGCGGCATCCACCCGCCGTTCGTTGCGCGGTACAATATTGCGTTACATATCAATAACATCGGCGTTCAGCGCTTACTCAAGACAATTCTGCCAAAATACTTCAAAATCGAATGCGCCCTCCGCCCCCCAAAAAAGGGGGGCCAGGGCGCACCGAGGAAAGTCAATGTTGCGTTGCACCAGGCCCCGCAGCCGGGCGGTCCGAAGCACCCGGCCGGCATGGGGATGGCATTCGGCTCAAGGCCGGTTGTCGAGCGGGATGTAATCGCGCTGTGTCTCGCCAATATAGAGCTGGCGCGGGCGGCCGATCTTCTGCTCCGGATCGGCGATCATTTCCTTCCACTGGGCGATCCAGCCCACCGTGCGCGCGATGGCGAACAGCACCGTGAACATCGAGGTCGGGAAGCCCAGCGCCTTCAGCGTGATGCCGGAGTAGAAGTCGATGTTCGGATAGAGCTTTTTCTCGATGAAGTATTCGTCCTCAAGCGCGATGCGCTCAAGCTCCAGCGCCACTTGCAACAGCGGGTCGTTCTTGACGCCCACGATCTCAAGCACTTCCTTGCAGGTCTTCTGCATGACGCGGGCGCGCGGATCGTAGTTCTTGTAGACGCGGTGGCCGAAGCCCGAGAGCCGGAACGGATCGTTCTTGTCCCGCGCGCGCTTGATGAATTCGGGGATGCGGTCGACCGTGCCGATTTCCATGAGCATCTTGAGCGCGGCCTCGTTCGCGCCGCCATGCGCAGGCCCCCACAGGCAGGCGATGCCCGCCGCGATGCAGGCGAACGGGTTTGCGCCGGAGGAGCCCGCGAGCCGCACCGTCGAGGTGGAGGCGTTTTGCTCGTGGTCGGCGTGGAGGACGAAGATGCGGTCCATCGCCCGGCTGAGCACCGGGTTGACCTTATATTCCTCGCTCGGCACTGCGAACGTCATGTAGAGGAAGTTCGAGGCGTAGTCGAGTTCGTTCCTGGGATAGATGAACGGCTGGCCGATGGAGTATTTATAGGCCATCGCCGCGATGGTCGGCATCTTCGCGATCATGCGGATCGAGGCGATGTCGCGCTGCACCGGATCGGTGATGTCGATGAAGTCGTGGTAGAAGGCCGAGAGCGCGCCGACCGTGCCCACCATGACGGCCATGGGATGCGCGTCGCGGCGGAACCCGGAGAAGAACCGGTTCATCTGCTCGTGCGTCATGGTGTGGTAGGTGACGCGGTTCTTGAAGTCCAGATATTGTTGTTTGCCAGGCAGGTCGCCATACAGCAGGATATGGCAGGTTTCTAGGAAGTTGCCTTGCTCGGCGAGCTGCTCGATGGGGTAGCCGCGATAAAGCAGAACGCCCTTGTCGCCGTCGATATAGGTGATGTCGGATTTGCACGCTGCAGTCGACGTGAAGCCGGGGTCGTAGGTGAACGCGCCGGATTGACCATATAGTTTCGATATATCGAGAACATCGGGGCCGGTGGTTCCGGAGTATACCGGAAGCTCGTATTGTTTGTTTTGCATCGTAAGCGTTGCAAAACCGGTTTGCTTGGCCGCCTCTTTTTTATGCGAAGTGTTAGGATCGATGGAGCCCATGCTCTTCTCCTAGTAGAACGCAGCGGGCGCGGCAAAACCGCGCGCTGGCCCAGAAAGTGACACGCTCTGGCCTAATTGGCTAGTCCCATTTTGCAGTGCACTATAAATGTGCACCTGCACAACTTCGTGTGCGGCGTTCCGGGACATCGCTTGCGTCATTCCGCTCGCGCCGCAGCATAAAACCATGCTTCGCAGGCGCAGGATCTAAAAGACGCCGGCGTCCGTTAAGTTCCTGGACCGGGCCGCTGGGCGGCGATGGCGGGCGCCCTACGGCACGGTGGCGAAGGCAATGTTGCGCGCCTTCTTGGGCTTGAGATCCACCGGGTGTTGCAGGCCGCCGGTCAGCTCCTTCACGCGCTCCTTCACATAAAGGTTCAGCTCGTCGACGGTCACGACGCCGTCCTTGGGCATCGCATCCGCCTCGCCCGCCAAGCGCCGGCATCGCTCGCGCCCACCTGCCGCTGGAGCCAGCTCAGGCCGTCGACGATCGAGCCGTTGTCCGCATCCTCGCCGGTGAGCAGCTTCACCTCGATCTTGCGGTAAAGGCGGTTCTGCCCTTGAGCGCGGCGGCGAAATCGCGCGCGTCCTTCGCAGCCCGTTCGAGCTTGTTGACGGCCGGGTCCTTGAACTTGGCCACGCCCACCACGAGCGCGTATAGCGAAACCGTGAACGCGCTTTCTTTCGTGGGCATTACCCCTCATCCTGTCCTTCTCCCACAGGGAGAAGGGACGCCTTCTCAGCGGGCACGCCGGGACTCCCTCTCCCTGTGGGGCCTGTAGGAGAGGGCTGGGGTGAGGGGTAATGCGCTTCGTATTGTCCTCGCCCCGCGCGCAGCGTAGCGCAAGCGCGGCCGGCGATCTATCCATCTTCCGCGCCCTCGCCAGCACGCCGGCCGCGATTTCGTCCCATTGCCGATGGATTGTGCGAATTGGCGTTTGCAGCGTGGAAAATCTGTTATTCCTGCCGCAGGCTCTGGCAGGACCGCGCGCCGCGCCGCTTTTTTGACAGCTTGGCGGCGAACACCTATCTCATTCAGCAAAACCGGCCCGCGAAAAGCGGCCGCGCTGCAATTGGAAATCGAAAGGGCAGACACCCTAAATGGATTACTTGGAAAAAGCCCCGGCCTTCCGTCTTTCCTCGCTCAAGGGAATCGCGTCCCTGCTCGCGCTCGGGCTTCTGATGGCGGGCACGGCGCCGGCCGCACAGGCGCTCCACCCCCGGAGCAGGATGGCCGTCCCGCTCGATGCCCCGAGCGGCAATTCGCTGCTGGGCAGCTACCTTGCGGGCCACGTCGCGCGCGCGACACGCGACAGCGAAAATGCGGCGCTCTATTACCGGCGCGCGCTCGCCATGGACCCCGGCAACCAGGACATCCTCGACGAAGCTTTCCAGCTTGAGCTGGCCTCCGGTAACTACGCCGAGGCGAAATCGCTGGCGCAGCGGCTGGTCAAGCGTCAGCCGGACAATTCCATCGCCCACATTTTCCTGGGGGCCGAGGCCTTCAAGCGCGGGAACTACCTGGCGGCGGACGAGCACTTCAAGACCGCGCAGAAAGCCTCCTCCCCCGATGAGCCGACCATCAAGCTCGCGCGCGCCTGGACCGGCGTAGCGCTCGGCCGCCCGGACAAGGCCATCGCCTCGCTGCAATCCTCGGGAAAATCCGCCTGGGCCACCCATTTCGAGACGGTTCAGCGCGCTTTCGTGGCGGATGTCGGCAGGAACAAGGCGCAAGCCGAGGAGGCCTACAAGGCCGTCTACGACAAGAAGGCGCCCAATTTGCGGATCGCGGAGGCCTATGCCCGCCACCTCGCCGTATGGGGCGACCCGCAGCAGGCGCTATCGGTGCTGGTGGAGGCCGGCGCCCAGGAGACGCCGCTCGGCAAGGTGCTGTACGCCGAGCTTAAGGCCGGCAAGACGCCCAAGCTCATGGCCGGCAATGTCGAGCAGGGGCTGGCCGAGTCCTTCCTCGGCATTGGGCAGGTGCTGGCCGCCAATAATGGCGTCGACGCCGCCCAGATCTATTTCCGCTTCGCGCTCATGATGAACCCGGAATCGGACATCGCCAAGCTGGAGCTTGCCGAGCTTTACGGCAATGTCGAGCACTATACAAAGGCGAACGCGGTGATCGACAAGGTTCAGGAGTTGTCGCCCTTCTGGATCAATGCCCAGATGCGCAAGGCCCTTTATCTCAACTCGATGAAAAAGGAAGCTGAGGCCGCCGCCCTGCTCGCTTCCCTGCTTCAGAAGAATCCTGACAATCCGCAGCTCTTGCAGACAGCCGCCGTGATCGAGAGCGGCCGCAAGAATTACGAAAACGCGATTGGCTATTACGGCCGGGTTATAAAGCTGCTCGCCGCGCCTGAGAAAAAAGACTGGCAGCTCTTTTATTCGCGCGGGGTCGCCTACGAGCGCTCGAAGCAGTGGGCCAAGGCCGAGCCCGACTTCAAAAAGGCGCTGGAACTCGATCCCGAGCAGGGCGCCACGCTCAACTATCTGGGCTATTCGTGGCTCGATCAAAATATGAATATCCCGGAGGCCTTCGACCTCATCAAGAAGGCGGTGAAGCTCCGGCCCAACGACGGGTACATCATCGACAGCCTGGGCTGGGCCTATTACCTGCAGAAGGATTATGAGCAGGCGGTCAAGAATTTGGACAAGGCTGTGGAACTGCGCCCCGAGGACCCGACCTTGAACGATCATCTGGGCGACGTTTACTGGCGGCTTGGCCGGAAGCTTGAGGCGAAGTTCCAGTGGACGCAGGCGCTGACCTTGAACCCCGAGCCCGAGGACGCGGCGAAGATCAAGAAGAAGATCGAGGCGGGGCTGCCGGACGGCTCGGGGCCGCGCGCCGAGTTGGAGAAGCAGCCTCCGGCGGAGCAGCCCGCCGCCGTGGTTCCGGCGCCCGTTCCCGCCGCGCAGCCCGAGGTGAAGACCCCGTGAGGGCGCAGCCCAAAACGCAATAGCCGTTGAGAGTTGCGGCGGAAGCATCGACAAATCCGCTTCCGCCGTTTAGTAGCCGGGGTTGGCGATCCATACAACGCGCATTACCCCTCACCCTGTCCCTCTCCCAATGGGAGAGGGGACGCCTTCTCAACGGGCAGGCCCGAACTCCCTCTCCCAATGGGAGAGGGCTGGGGGTGAGGGGTAATGCCCTTACGAGGGGCAGAACGGTTCAGTCATGACTTATCCTTCCGCGATAACCGATGTTGCCGGTTCCGCCACCATCCGCGAGCAAGCTCGCGCCAAGGTCAACCTCACCCTCCACGTGCTGGGAAAGCGCTCCGACGGCTATCACGAGCTGGATAGCCTGGTCGTATTCGCGGACCTTTGCGACGAACTGCGCTTCACGCCCGCGCCGGAGGACAGCCTCAGCCTCGAAGGCCCCTTCGCCGGCGCCGTCGATGGCGAAAACCTCATTTTCAAGGCCAAGCGCGCGGTGTCGGGCTGGCTTGGCCGCGAAATCCTGGGCGATTTCCGCCTGGAAAAGCACATCCCCGTCGCGGCTGGCCTCGGCGGCGGCTCTTCGGACGCGGCGGCCGCGATCCGGATTCTGCTCCGGGCATATGGCGACGCGGCCGGCGCGGCGGGCTTTATCGCGAAGGCCGCGACCGTTGGCGCCGATGTGCCGGTCTGCCTCTATAATCGCGCGGCGTGGATGCGCGGACTTGGCGAGCGCGTGACGCCCGGGCCGGCGATCGCACCGCTCCCCGCGATCCTCGTCAATCCGCGGATCAAGGTTTCCACGGCCGAGGTCTTCAAGCGCCTGGCCGCGACCCCGTACAGGCCGGCCGAAGCGCCGCCATCGCCGCTTCCGGAAGCAGACTATTCGAGCCCGGAAAAGGCCGCCGCCGCACTTCAGCACGGGCGTAACGACCTGGAGCCGCCTGCGGTGGCCGTCGAGCCCGCCGTGGAGCGCGCGCTGAGCGCGATCCGGCGGCAAGACGGCTGCCTGCTCGCCCGGCTCTCCGGCAGCGGCCCGACCTGCTTCGGCCTGTTTACCACGCAGGAGATCGCCAGAAGGGCCGCGGATGCGCTCGCGCACGAGCAACCTGGCTGGTGGGTTGTGCCGGTCATGCTATCCTGATCGCAGAATCCCCCGCGCGTGAGTTTGGCATGACATCGCAAAGCAAGGATGCACTGCGGGAGCAAGCGCCCGGTGGAGGAGGCAAGTCCGCAATCGAGATCGAGTTCGCTGGGCTCGCGCTGACGCTCGATCCCTCCGGCGCCGCCTATGCGAGCGCGCACGGCACGCTCATTCTCGCGGACCTGCATCTCGAAAAGGGCTCGCGCGCCGCGTCCAAGGGACGCCTCCTGCCCGCGCTCGACAGCCGCGACACGCTCCATCGCCTGAGACGCGTGATCGAAGCCTACTGCCCGGAGCGCGTTGTTTGCCTCGGCGACAGCTTCGACGATAGCCTCGCGGGCGACCGCATGGCTGGCGCCGATAAGGAGGAGTTGTCCTCGCTTTGCGCGTCCGTTGGCGAGTGGATTTGGCTCGGCGGCAATCACGATCCCGAAACGCCGGCCTTTTGCGGCGGGCGCACCTTCAGCCAGATCGAGATTGCCGGCGCCGTCCTGCGCCACGAGCCGGACGCGATCCGCACCGCGCCGCAGATCGTTGGCCATCTCCATCCCAAGGCCAGCGTGCCGGCGGGCGGCTACCGCTTCTCCGGTCCCTGCTTTTGCGTTTCGGACGATCTGCTCATCATGCCCGCGTTCGGCGCTTACGCTGGCGGACTTCATGCCGCTCCCGCGCCATCCGCTCGCTGCTCAAGCCGGAGCCGAAGCTCTACATGCTGCACGCTTTGAAGATTTGGCGTGTGGCCTGAAACGCAGTGCAAGGCCCTACAGCCGCCTCTGCTTGCCCACGCCGCGGGCAGAGTGGTGCTTCACGCGGAGGACGTTGCTGCCCCTGCTCGCGGATCGCGACCTCCTTGGGTCCGATCGGACGAAATAGCGGCAGCGGGGGTATTTCTTCGGGCAACCGGGCTGGTTTCTGAGCACCGCATGCTTCAGCCCGCCTTGCAAGCTTCCCAGGGCACCCGCCCGCGCCACGCGCTCAACCTTCTTTTGCGGGCTCGCGGAGGCCTCCTGCGGCGCCTGCGTGGAGGTGCCGGCGGCTGGCTTTTCCGGGCTGCCAGCGGCCTGTTGGGACGCCTCCGCGGAGGCATTGATAACCGGCTTTTGCGGTTCCGGCCGGCTCTTGGAATCGCGGATGCCTGGCCTGCCGTCGAGCGGCTTGCAGCCGGGCAGGTGCACGGCATGGCGGTGCCTGTCGCCGCGCCGGTCCGCGAAATAGTAGCGGCCGTCGCAAATCCAGGCGATGGGCGGCAGCCTATCCCGTTCGAACAGCAGATCGGCGCGCCGCAAATCGGACCAGAACTCGCTCATCTGTAGCGTGTCCTCTCTCTCTGGGGCCACGGCGGAAAAGCGGAAGGGTAGCGTCAGCACCGGCACGTAGGCTTGGCCGCCGTACAAGGCTTCACGCACCGCGCCGTAGACTTCCTCCACATTCTCGTTCTGGATCGCAAAGCAGCCGATGGAGCCGCAGCCGCCATGAATGAGGATGCCGGAGCCTCCCCTGCCGTTCACATGGTCGAACGTGTTCGGGTAGTTGATGTTCATCGCCCGGTCCCAGCGCTGATTCACGATGAGATCCGGCGTGGTGATCCGGTAAAGCCCTTCCGGCGACTGCCTGTCGCCCTCGTAGAACTTCGGCCCCAAGCCCCCGGACCAGCGGCAAATTCCGTAGGTCTTGAAAAGCACATAGCGCGGCCCTTGCTGGACCCACAGCTCCATTTCGGAGGTTTTCTTGTAAACGCGGAGGAAGACGGGCGAGCCTAGCTTCAGGCCCTTTTCCTCGAACTCTTTGGCAAGCTCGGCTGCCCGCGCCGCGACCGATTCCGGGTGCCAGGACTTGCTTGCTGCGTGAGCTGCTGCAATTATTGCTAAAAAAACCGCAGATAGAGCTAATAGAAAACTAACAACGCGTAACTTCATTTCGACTCCTTCTTGGCTACGCCCCAAGATACGGAACTTGGGCGCGGCATCGCGCTCCTTCTCTTGTGAGTGCAAACACAAGTGACGCCATCCATGAGTTGAATTGTGATCTTAATATGACCTTGCACCGCTGGATCGATGCATTTTCTGTTGCCCAAGCCGCACAATCGTCTTGTGAACAATTGAACGCGCGGAGGCGCTCTGACCAAGGATTTCGCTTAGGATTTAATATCGCTGGCGACACCAAAACTGCTGCGTTCCAGCTTGTTGCCTGCCAATGCCATAGGTGGCTATTTTGTCACAAGATCGATAGCGAACTCAGCCGGGCAATGCAACGATGCGCCACGCCTTTACTTTGCGGGGCCTCCCAAGCCATCGCGCCGCCTTAACACTTTTTAATCTGACGGCAAGCGGCTTGTAACCTAAGGCGTCCTATATCAACTTGACGAATAATTACTCAGGGGAGTGGGAAGCCAATGGCATCCGGACAAATCGACGGCAATACGAGCAACTTTTTATTAAGCCGGCGTCTCAAGCCGCTGAGCACGCTCCTTGGAGCCGGGCTCCTGGGCATGAGCCTCCTGGCGGTGGTTCCGCAGACGGCGTTCGTAACCGCAGCGGCCGCCCAAGACCAGCAGCGCCTGCCGAGCTTCGCCGATCTGGCCGACAGGGTCCGCCCCGCCGTGGTGAGCGTCAATGTAAAGTCGGCTGGCACTACGAGCGAGACGAACGGGCGCGACGTGCCGATACCGGACCTGCCGCAGGACTTCCGCGACTTCTTCGACCAATTCAAGAAAAACCAGCCGGAGCGCCATCCGATGCGCGCGCAGGGCTCGGGCTTCCTGATCTCCGCGGACGGCTATGTCGTGACCAACCATCACGTTGCCGACAAGGCCGACGAAATCGAGATCACCTTCGAGAACGAGGAGAAATATAAGGCGAAGGTCGTCGGCAGCGATGCCCGCACCGACATCGCGCTCCTCAAGATCGAGACCAAGAATGGGAAGAAGTTCGATCGTTACCTTGACTTCGCCGATGCCACGCCGCGCGTTGGCGATTGGGTCCTGGCCGTCGGCAATCCGTTCGGCCTCGGCGGCACGGTTACGGCCGGCATCGTCTCGGCGCAGGGCCGCGACATCGGCTCGGGTCCCTACGACTTCCTGCAGATCGACGCAGCCGTGAACCGCGGCAACTCAGGCGGCCCCGCTGTCAACCTGGACGGCAAGGTCGTCGGCGTGAATACCGCGATCTATAGCCCAAGCGGCGGCAGCGTCGGCATCGCCTTCGCAATCCCCGCAGCCACGGCACGCGATGTCGTGCAGAAGCTCAAGGACAAGGGCAAGGTCTCAAGCGGCTGGCTTGGCGTTCAGATCCAGAATGTCGACGACAATCTCGCCGAAGGGCTCGGCCTGAAGGATGGCAAGGGCGCTCTGATCGCGAAGATCCTCGCCGATGGCCCGGCTTCCAAGTCCGAACTGAAGCAGCAGGACGTGATTATGCAAGTCAACGGCAAATCCGTCGCCAACTCCCGCGAGCTTGCCCGCACTATCGCCGCGCTGTCGCCTGGCGCAGACGCGCATCTGCACATTTTCCGCAGCGGCGCTGAGCGCGACGTTACCGTGAAGCTCGGCGAGTATCCGGATACGGAGAAGGTTGCCTTCATGGGCGGCAATAATGACGACGAGTCCGGCAAGGAGGTCGAGGATCTTGGCCTGACGCTGATGCCCGCCCCAGACCTGCCGGGAAGCAAGTCGAAGGAAGGCGTGGCCGTGGCGTCCGTCGATCCGAACTCGAAGGCAGCGGACCAGGGCATCAAGCGCGGCGACATCATCGTTGAGCTAAACAGCAAGCCGGTTTCGACCGTCGAGGACGTGAACGCTGGCGTCCGCGAAGCCCGCGAAAAGGGTAAGCGCGTTGTGCTCCTGCAGATCCGGGGCCGCGACAAGCAATCCCGCTTCCTGGCACTTCCGTTCGATCAGAAGCCCAAGCACGGTGGCGACAACGATAAGGACAGCGGCCGCGGCGGCGACAAAGACGGCGGCAAGCACTAGCTACGAGCAGGAAGACGAGGGCGCTCCCCTCGTCTTCCTTTTTCGCCAGCCTATTTCTTAAGAGTACATTCCAATTCCCGCCAAGGGTTCCAGGCCGAAGAGTGCCAAGATCCGAAGGTGCCAAAAATGCGAGTTTTGATCGTTGAGGACGACCGCACCGCGGCCGATTTCCTCGCAAAAGCGCTCGGCGAGGCCGGCTATCAGACGGAGATCGCGGGCGATGGCGACGCTGGCTTCGCGCTTGCGACCACGCAAAGCTTCGGGGTACTGATCGTCGACCGCATGCTGCCCAAGCTCGACGGGCTGACGCTGGTTGAACGGCTCAGGACCCGGGGCGACCGCACGCCCGTGCTGATCCTGAGCGCGCTTGGCGCGGTTGACGACCGGGTCAAGGGTCTGCGCGCCGGCGGCGACGACTACCTGCCCAAGCCCTACTCGCTGGTCGAGCTGGTGGCGCGTGTCGAAGCCCTGACACGGCGCGGGCCGTCCGAAGGCGCGGTGACAACCTACGCCGTGGGCGACCTCGTGCTGGACCGGCTCTCGCACAAGGTGACGCGCGGCGGCGAGACGATCCTGCTACAGCCGCGCGAATACCGGCTCCTCGAATACTTGATGCGGCACGCCGGGCAAGTGGTCACGCGGACGATGCTGCTCGAAAATGTCTGGGACTACCACTTCGATCCGCAGACCAACGTGATCGACGTGCATATCTCCAGGCTGCGCAGCAAGATTGACAAGGGGCAGGACAAGCCGCTGCTGGAAACGGTACGCGGGGCGGGCTACATGATCCGCAATGACCGCCATTAAAGTCGAAAAGCTGGTTCCGCGCGTTGTTTTCTCGACGCCATTCCGGCTTTTCGCGATCTACATCTCGCTGTTCTGCGCCGCGGTCGCCGCAACCTTCATCTACGTCACCATCTCGACCCAGGGCTTCCTCAACCGCGAGGCCGAGGCGGCGGTCAACGTGGAATACGAAAGCCTCGCGGCGCACTACCGGGACGGAGGGCTATCCTCGCTCGTGAGCGCGATCTCGGAGCATTCGGCTTCCTCCACCGGCACGCTCTATCTTCTGACGGACAGCAACCGCAGGCGCCTTGCCGGCAATCTCGACCAGGTCGCCGTGGACCTCTGGAATACGCAGGGTGAAGCCCAATTCTCCTATCGCAAGCGCGAGGACGGCCACATCAGCGAGCGCCAGGCCTTAGGGCTGGTGGCGATCTTTCCAAGCGGCCTGCATTTGATCGTGGCGCGGGACGTCGAGAACCAGGAGACGCTCAAGCGAACGCTCCGCCGGGCATTTCTGCTGGGCTACGCTTTGATTATCGTCATCGGCACGGCCGGGGGCTTCGTGGTCGGCCGCAGCATCTTGCGGCGCGTGGACGCGGCCTCGAACACCGCCCGCGCGATCATGCAGGGCAACCTCGCCCAGCGCATTCCCGTCACCGGCCGCAACGACGAGTTCGAGCGGCTGACCATGAACCTGAACGCCATGCTCGACCGCATCCAGGATCTGATGACCGGGCTCAAGGACGTTTCGGACAATATCGCGCACGACCTCAAGACGCCGCTGCACCGGCTGCGCACGCGGGCCGAGCGCGCGCTGCAGTCGAGCCGCTCGCCGGAAAGTCTCGCCGACGCGCTGGGCTCGGTCATCGAGGAGGCGGACACGCTCATCCAGACGTTCGACGCGCTGTTGAGCATCGCGCGGCTTGAGGCCGGCTCGCGCTCGGAAAGCTTCGGGCCACTCAACGTCTGTACGTTGACCCGCGATGTGGCCGAGCTGTACGAGCCTGCCGCCGAGGAGCGCGGGCTTTCCTTGCGGCTTTCTTGCGCGGGCGACGTTATGATGTGCGGGGAGAGGCACTTGATCGGGCAGGCGCTGGCGAACTTGTTGGACAATGCAATCAAATATGCCGGCCCTTTGGCTGAGGCCCAGGTGCGGGAAGGCGGCGCGCCGCTTGCTGTGGATGTGGGCCTTGAGGACAAGGGCGATACGGTGGACATCGTGGTGGCCGACCGCGGCCCCGGCGTTCCGCAAATCGACCAGGAGCGCGTTCTGCAGCGCTTCGTGCGGCTGCAGCCGAGCCGCTCCATTCCGGGGAGCGGCCTGGGGCTGAGCCTGGTCGCCGCCGTCGCCCGCCTGCACGGCGGCTCGATCTCGCTTGAGGACAACCAGCCGGGCCTCAAAGTGCGCATCTCGCTCAAGAAAAACCTGCCGCCCGAGGGCGCGGTGAGCGGCATTCTTCAGCCTATGCTAAGCCACGCCAGCTAGCGGGCAGGCATAATGATCGACCAACGCGCATTACCCCTCATCCTGTCCTTCTCCCAATGGGAGAAGGGACCCCTGAACTGGCGTTCCCTCTCCAACCCTCATCCGCTTGCGGATGCGGAAACTAGAGGAGCAAACTCGCCAAGGCGAGTTTGCTGGGAGAAGGACAGGGTGAGCGGGAGCGCCCTATGCCTATGACTTCCCGCTCAGCCAACGCCGCCGCCTTTTGGCAACGCATCGGCGACGGACCGCTCGACGCCGAGACCGGCAGCGGCCGGCGCTGGCTCGACCGCATTTGCGCCGCGCTCAAGCTGCAGCAGCCTTTGCCGGACAACGTCTCCGTTTTCCTGATGGGCGTCTTCGCGGGCTCCCCTTATCTCGCGGGCATCGCCGAGAAAAACCCTCTGCTCCTCGCCGCGACCCTCGACACGCTGCCCGAGGCCCATTTTGACGCAATCCTGTCCCGCACCGCGCGCGAGGCCGCCGAAGCCGCGTCGCAGCGCGACATCATGCACATCCTGCGGCAGAGCAAGACCGAAGTCGCCTTTCTGACCGCCCTCGCCGACTTGGCTGGCATCTGGACCGTGGACGAGGTCACGCGGCGCTTGAGCGAAGCCGCCGATCTTTTCGTTGGCGCCGCAGTGCGCTTCCTCCTGCGCCGGGCCGCGCAGGCCGGGAAGCTGGTGGCTTCCGATCCCGAAATCCCCGAGAAGGCCAGCGGCCTCGTCATCCTCGCGATGGGCAAGTACGGCGCGCACGAACTCAACTATTCGAGCGACATCGACCTGATCGTCTTTTACTGCCGCGAATGCGCGCAGCTTGGCCCCAGTGTCGCGCCCAGCACATTTTTCGTCCAGCTCACGCGCGATCTCGTGCACATCCTGCAGGAGCGCACGGCCGACGGCTACGTGTTCCGAACCGACCTGCGGCTGCGCCCCGATCCGAACTCGACGCAGGCCGCGATCTCGACCGAGGCCGCCTTCCACTATTACGAAAGCCTTGGCCAGAATTGGGAGCGCGCGGCGCTCGTCAAGGCCCGGCCCGTGGCGGGCGATATCCCAGCGGGGAACGCCTTCCTGAAGGCGCTGGAGCCGTATATCTGGCGGAAATATCTCGACTACAACGCCATTTCCGACATTCACGCGATGAAGCGGCAGATCCACGCGGCCAAGGGCCATCAGCGGATCGCGATTGCCGGGCATAACCTGAAGCTCGGGCGGGGCGGCATTCGCGAGATCGAGTTTTTCGTGCAATCCCAGCAGCTTATCGCGGGCGGCCGCCAGCCCGCGCTGCGCACGCGCGAGACGCTTGCCGGGCTCTCGCTGCTCACGGAATACAATTGGATCAGCCCATCCGTGCGCGACGACCTTTCCGCCGCGTACCGTTTTCTGCGGCGCATGGAGCACCGGCTGCAGATGGTGGCGGACCAGCAGACGCATACGCTGCCCGCGGGCGAGGAGGAGCTGGCTAATTTCGCCCGCTTCGCAGGCTATGCCAGCCTTGACGCCTTCAGCGGCGAGCTGCGCCAGCATATGCTGACCGTGGAGGCGCATTACGCCGCGCTGTTCGAGACCACGCCCGAGCTGACGCCGCAAAGCGTCAAGGGCAACCTCGTCTTCACCGGCGATACTGACGATCCGGGAACGCTGGACACGCTGAAGCAGCTCGGCTTCAAAAACCCGTCCGCTGGCATCGCGGCGGTGAAGGGCTGGCATTACGGCCGCTACCGGGCCATGCGCAGCGAGCGGGCACGGGAAATCCTCACCGAGTTCATGCCCGCGCTGCTTGAGGCGCTGGGCAAGACCAGCGATCCGGACCTGGCGCTTGGCACCTTCGACAATTTCCTCAAGGAGACGCCGAGCGCGCTGCAGCTCTTCTCCATGCTGCGGGCCAATCCGCATCTCTTGCGGTTGATCGCGCAGATCATGGGCTCGGCGCCGCGCCTCGCGCACCTGTTCGCCGGCGCCGGCGCTTGATGGATGCGATCCTCGATCCCGGCTATATCGGCGAACGGCCCACCGAGGTGGAACTTAAGGCGCTGGTGCGGCGCGAGATTTTCGAGGCGGTCTCCTACGAGGAGCGGCTGGACCGGGCACGTGTCACGGGCCAGGAGCAGGCCTTCGCCATCGGCGTGCGGCTATTGTCGCGGCAGTTGGCGCCGGCCGAGGCAGGCGAGGACTATTCGCTGGTCGCCGAGGCCGTGATCGAAAGCCTGCTCGACGCGGTGCAGGAGCAATATGGCGGCGGCTTCCCCGCGCCCGCCGTGATCGCCATGGGCAAGCTCGGCGGACGCGAGATGGCGGCCTCCTCCGACCTGGACCTGATCGTGGTCTACGATACGCCCCAGGATACGGCGCCCCAGGCTTCGCACCATTACGCGCGGATGACGCAGCGGCTGATCTCGGCGATCGCCGCGCCGACCCCCGAAGGCGTGCTCTATCCGGTCGATATGCGGCTCAGGCCCTCGGGCAAGGCCGGCCCCGTGGCCGTGCGGCTCGACGGCTTCCTCGCCTACCAACTGAAGGAAGCCTGGACGTGGGAGCATCTGGCGCTGACCCGGGCGCGGACGGTCGCGGGTCCGGCGGATCTGCGGGCGCGGCTGGCGGAGGACATCCACCGGGTGCTCACCATGCGGCGCGACCGGGCCAAGACGGCGGCCGATGTGCACGACATGCGCGCGCGCATCGAGGCGGAGAAGGGCACGGCCAGCATCTGGCAATCGAAGACGCACAAGGGCGGGCTCGTCGATGCCGAGTTCATCTGCCAGTTCCTTCAGATCGCGCATGCCGCGGACGAGCCGCGGGTGCTGAGCACGAACACCTCCCAGGCGTTGCGGAATCTGGTTCAGGCCGGCATTCTGAGCGGCGCGGACGGCAACGCGCTCTTGCGCGCGGTGGAGCTTTATCAAGACGTGGCGCACATCCTGCGGCTCTGCACCGAGGTCCCGTTCGATCCCCAGACGGCGCCCAAGGATCTGATTGACCTTCTCCTGCAGATCACCGGCGAGCCGGACATCGGCCGGCTGGAAGCGCGGCTCCAGGAAACCTACGCCAGCACCGCGAGGCTTTTCAGCGCGCGGGTCGCCTGAGCGCAAGGTAGCGGAAAAAACCAGGAGCATCTCCCCTCACCCTGTCCCTCCCAGCAAGCTCGCCTTGGCGAGCTTGCCATATTGCGTGTCTGCATCCGCAAGCGGATGCAGATGGAGAGGGGACGATATCGCAACCGTTGTGCAGCCGTCCCCTCTCCCGTGGGGAGAGGGACAGGCCGGTGAGGGGAGCGAGCTCGTTCACTGCGCACCAGGGCCTGCGCCAGTCTCCAGGGTAGCCCACGTGGCGCAAGCGCTGCGGATTACACCGCTCACAGAGCTGTCATGGAACTTAAGAGATGCAACGCTTGTTGGCCACCCAAGCTAGTTCCGGCAAAGGAAGGAATACGGCCATGAGTCTTTTATATGCCCAGGGCGATTTGTTGATAGAACGTGTCGCCGACATCCCGGTATCCGGCACGCCAGTCGAGCCGGGCGCTGACGGTGCTCTCGTCCTTCTGGAGGGCGAACTGACCGGCCACCGGCACGCGATCTTCGACCAGGTGACCATGTTCCGGGACGACGCGCTCGCGCACGACATCCCGAACGGCCTCTATACGGGCCACATCCAGGTGGACGGCCCCTGCGCGCGGATTCAGCACGACGAGCATGACGAAATCACCCTGCCGAAGGGAACCTATCGCATCCGCCGTCAACGCGAGCTTGAGCCGAAAGATGCACGGATCGTTGCAGACTAAACTCAAGCGGCTCACGCCCGCGCAAATGGCGTGCATCGAGGGCCACGGGAAGCACTGGGCGCAGATCAGAACCTCCACGGCGCCCGCGAACCGGGAGGAGGCGGAGCGCGGCATCGCCACCGCCTACCGCGCCGCGGGCTGGCCTGCGCCTGAACAGATCGTCTGGTGCGAAAGCCCGATGCAAATGGCGGCGCTGTGGGCAAAAACCCCGCACGACCGCTCCGGCCCCAACCTGAGGGCCGCTATTGCGGATCAAGTCCGCAGCAGGGCCGCGTTTGCCATCCAGCGCCGCGTCTCAGGCAGCCTACTCGCAACCGTCGACGAGCTGAGCAGCTCGCCTGCCGGCGAGGAGACGGTTGGCGATACCGTGCGGGAGGCGGCCTTGCGGGCCTCCCAGGCGGTCCGGCCCGCGTCGCCTTACAAGCGGCGCTGGCTGTTCTGGCTGGGCCGGAGGCGGCCCTGGCTGCAATTGCAGGATGCCGGTTATGCGCCGCGCACCCATGCCTGGCTTGAGCGGCAGGACTTTTTCCGCTTCGCATGCGAGCTGACCGGCGAGACCGAGCCGCTGGCTGGCCTCCTGCTCATCGCCACCCACGCGGATTGGATCGTTCCGCACCGGCACATCTGCTGGGTGTCGGAGCCTCCGCAGCTTCTCAAGACCGATGAGCGCGGCCGGCTCCATAGCGCCTCGGGGCCGGCGCTCCAGTACCGCGACGGCTGGGCCATCTACGCCTGGAAGGGGGTGGAGGTGCCCGCACGCGTGATCGAGCGGCCCGCGCAAATCACGCCCGCGGATATCGAGCGGGCCGTGGACATCCACGTCCGCCGCTGCATGATCGAGCGGATGACGCCGGAGCGGTTCATCGCCGGCGGGGCGGCTTTCCGGATCTCGGAGGACGAAACCGGAATCCTCTGGGAGAAGCGCTGGCCGGATGGCGACGCCTGGGCTGCCATCGAGGTTGTCAACGGCACGCCAGAGCCGGACGGCGTGCGCAAGCACTACTTCCTGCAGGTGCCGCCCAACATGTTGACGGCCCGCTCCGCCGTCGCCTGGACCTATGGGCTCACCGCGCGGCAATATCGCGGCCTGCTCATGCGCACTTGACAGGTATCGGGGTTGGGGTGTGTCGAAGCATCGGGGCGCTCTCCCGCGAAGTAAGTTGTCATGGCCGGACTTGATGCCGGCCATCCACGCAACACACTGAAAACGCGAGCTATTCCTTGCTGCAATGGATGGCCGGGTCAAGCCCGGGCCATGACAGTGGAGGAGGCGCTCAAGTCAGGTCGATGGCGAAGCGCTTGAGGTCCTTCAGCGCCACGATCTCCAGCGCCCGCTCGTGCGTCGCCGCCAGCACAACCCTTGGCGCCGCCCCGGCCTCGAAGGCCTGCTGCCACCGCGCCGCGCACAAACACCAGCGGTCGCCGGGCTTCAGCCCCGGAAAATCGAACTCGGGCACGGGCGTGGAAAGGTCGTTTCCGGCCTTCTTCGAGAACGCCAGGAACTCCGCCGTCACGACCACGCAGACGGTGTGCGAGCCCAAATCCTGCGGCCCGGTATTGCAGCAGCCGTCGCGGAAAAAGCCCGTCACGGGCGAATCCGAGCAGGTTTGCAGCGGCTCCCCGAACACGTTCTTTTCGGGCGCGCGCTCATTTTCCAGCATATCTCTCAAGGCGTTTGGCTCCAGCTTCTTGTCCTTATTCCTG
>CAVXDM010000029.1:0-11791 GCA_963760455.1 uncultured Alphaproteobacteria bacterium | reverse complement strand
TGGCTGAGCCGGAGGCGGCCCTGGCTGCGATTGCAGGATGCCGGCTACGCGCCCCGCACTCACACCTGGCTTGAGCGGCAGGACTATTTCCGCACCGTGTGCGGGCTGACCGGCGAGACCGAGCCGCTGGCGGGCCTTCTGCTCATCGCCGCCCAGGCGGACTGGATCATTCCGCACCGGCACATCTGCTGGGTGTCGGAACCTCCGCAAGTGCTTAAGACCGATGAGCTCGGCCGGCTGCATAGCGCCTCGGGACCCGCGCTCCAGTATCGCGACGGATGGGCCATCTACGCCTGGAAGGGGGTGGAGGTGCCCGTGCGTCTATCCAGCGGCCCGAGCAAATCACCATCGCGGACATCGACCGGGCCGTGGATATCCACGTCCGCCGCTGCATGATCGAGCGGTTGACGCCGGAGCGGTTCATCGCCAGCGGGGCCGCGTTCCGGATCTCCGAGGACGAAACCGGATTCCTGTGGGAGAAGCGTTGGGCGGATGGCGATGCGTGGGCCGCCATCGAGGTCGTCAACGGTACGCCCGAGCCCGACGGCGTGCACAAGCACTACTTTCTCCAGGTGCCGCCCAACATGCTGACGGCCCGCTCCGCCGTCGCCTGGACCTACGGGCTCACCGCGCGGCAATACCGCGGGCTGCTCATGCGTACGTGACGGGCCGTCGCGTGCTTCGCTCAGCGCCGGAAAAGACCCCCTCACCCCGGCCCTCTCCCCAAGGGGAGAGGGGGAAGGAGCTGCGGCCCTCTCCCGAAAGGTAGAGGACAGTTCCGGCGTCCCTTCTCCCCAGGGGATAAGGACAGGGTGAGGGGGCCTTCGCCGCCACATCAACGCTAAGAAAGGTCGATGGCGAAGCGCTTGAGGTCCTTCAGCGCCACGATCTCCAGCGCGCGCTCATGCGTCGCCGCCAGCACCACCCTTGGCGCCGCCCCGGCCTCGAAGGCCTGCTGCCACCGCGCCGCGCACAGGCACCAGCGGTCGCCGGGCTTGAGCCCCGGAAAATCGTACTCGGGCACGGGCGTTGAAAGGTCGTTTCCGACCTTCTTCGAGAACGCCAGGAACTCGGCGGTCATGACCACGCAGACGGTGTGCGAGCCCACATCCTGCGGCCCGGTATTGCAGCAGCCGTCGCGGAAAAAGCCGGTCGCGGGCGCATCCGAGCAGGTTTGCAGCGGCTCCCCGAACACGTTCTTTTCGGGCGCGCGCTCATTTTCAAGCATATCTCGCAAGGGTTTGCCTCCGGTTCTCTGTCTTAATTCCGCAATGTCCCTGTCGTCATTCTGCAAAAAGAGTGCCGCAATTTGCAGCGGCGGTCGAGAGCGTTCGCGCGGCCGGCGGCGGCATGTGGTTGCAGAATTCGCTTGGCGGCGCATTTATTCCAATATAGAAATAATGAATGTTAAAATTGGAGGGTTGCGTATCATGTTCGTGCGTACCGCAATTTGCTTGACGGTCTTATTTCCCGCCGGGGTTGCGGTCGCGGCAAACTCATATCGAATGCAAGACACGGCCTCCAACGCGGTTCCGGCGCATACTCAAGCCTCGTTCACACAGGGAGCGATCCCGGCGGGCCAAGAGACTGCAATGGACCGCTCCGTTCCAACGCCGGAGGTCGAAGATCTTATTCGCGAGGGCAATAAGCGCATGCGGGAAGGCGACATCCTTGGTGCCCGTCAGTCTTACCAACAGGCCGTCGCATCGGGAGATGCCGCTGCCGCGCTGGTGATGGGACGCTCCTACGATCCGATCTACTTTGCGAGGATTGCCGGCAGGAACGCCGAGCCAGAGCCGGCAAAAGCCTTCGAGTGGTACCGGCGGGCAATGGACGCGGGCGCGGTTCAGACCGCGATGGTTCGCATCGACGATCTCAAGGGTTTCCTGGGCAAATAGCTCAGCGCAGGTTGCAAGAGTTGCTTCGCCTTTCAGCGGGCACGGTTCTGTTCGAGCCGTGCCCGCTGTGCGCGATCCCTCCGCGCGGCGAGCTTCGTATGGTCACAGGCTATGTGCGCGGCCTTGGTCCCGGCGGGGGCTCGCAATCGCGGCTTGGCGCGGTATTTATTCCCTGATAGAAAGACTGCATATCGGCATCGGCGGCGAGGATCTATTATGCTCGCGCGAGCAGCAATTTGCTTCGTTCTATTCTTCTTCGCCAGCGCGGCCTTCGCGGACGGCGCCAAGAGCCGCGTGGCGCTCGTCATCGGCAACTCCGCCTATCAACGCAAGGCGCTCGCCAACCCGGTCAACGACGCGAAGCTGATGGCGCAGCGGCTCGAAGCGCAAGGCTTCGACGTGTTCCCCTCCTACGACGCAGGCCGGCCTGAGATGAAGCAGGCCGTGCAGGGCTTCGCCGCCATCCTGCGCACGACGCGGCAAGGATGTTGTCGCCTTCGTCTTCTACGCGGGCCATGGCGTGCAGGTGAAGGGCGAGAACTATCTCATCCCCGTAAACGAGCAGATCAAGGGCGAGGCCGATGTCGACAACGAATCGTGCGCCTCTCGTGGATCTTGGAGATACTCAAGGAAGCGCGAACGCGGCTCGCCATCGTGGTGCTGGACGCCTGCCGCGACAATCCTTTCGGTTACGCGCGCGGCGGCCAGCGGGGGCTTGCGGGAGTCGATGCGCCACGAGGGAGCCTGATCGCATTTTCGACCGCCCCAAACGAGGTCGCCTCGGACGGGATGGAAGGCGGCAACAGCTATTACACGGCGGCGCTGGCGCGGCGGATAGCAGAGCCTGGGCTGAAGATCGAGGACGTATTCAAGAAGGTTCGCGTCGAGGTGGACGCGAAGACGGGAGGCGAGCAGACGCCGTGGGAGTTGACCTCGCTGAAAGGCGATTTCTATCCGGCGGGGGAGAGGGGCGGCGGTTCCGGCGCTCCTGCGCCTGCAAACCGAGCCGCCGCCCGCAAGGCCGCATCGGGCCGTCGCAGCCAAGCTGGAACCTCAACCGGAGCCGCAATATGAGGAAAAGGAAGAGCGGCTGATCCGCACCTTCGCGAATTATCCGCATGCTGTGTATTCGGGAGTATTTTCGCCCGATGGCCGCACCGCGCTTTCGGGCGGCAGTGACAATATGCTGAAACTGTGGGACATCGCCTCGGGCCGCGAGCTTCGCAGTTTCACGGGCCATACGAGCGGTGTCACTTCGGTCGCCTTTTCGCCCGATGGCCGCACGGCGCTTTCGGGCAGCTCTGACAAAACGCTGAAACTGTGGGACATCGCCTCGGGCCGCGAACTGCGCAGCTTTACGGGCCATGCGAACTATGTCATTCGGTCGCCATTTCGCCCGATGGCCGCACCGCGCTTTCGGGCAGCCTATGACAAGACGCTGAAACTGATGGGACATCTGCCTCGGGCAGCGAGCTTCGCAGCTTCACGGGCCATTCGAGCGCTGTCACTTCGGTCGCGTTTTCGCCCGATGGCCGCAAGGTGCTCTCGGGCGGCACCGACAGGACGCTGAGACTCTGGGATGTCGTGTCAGGCGGCGAGCGGCACAGCTTCGCGGGCCATACGAGCGGTGTCATTTCGGTCGCCATTTCGCCCGATGGCCGCACCGCGCTTTCGGGCAGCGATGACAACACGCTGAAACTGTGGGACATCGCCTCGGGCAGCGAGCTTCGCAGCTTCACGGGCCATACGAACGATGTCACTTCGGTCGCATTTTCGCCCGATGGCCGCACCGCGCTTTCGGGCAGCGATGACAAAACGCTGAAACTGTGGGACATCGCCTCGGGCAGCGAGCTTCGCAGCTTCAAGGGCCATACGAACATTGTCACTTCGGTCGCGTTTTCGCCCGATGGCCGCATGGCGCTTTCGGGTAGCAATGACACCACGCTAAGGTTGTGGGATATTAGCGAGTGGACGCAGCCGCGGGAGGCGCGGCGCTGAGCGCGTCCCGCGCCCAAAACTGCCCCGGTATTGGTTTAACAAACCGTTCGTTTCGCGTAGCGCGTTGCCACAGTAAATGCCGGCAAGGTAAACGCCGGATCGTCATGTCTCCCGCGCGCGCATTTTTGCGAAATTTTCGCCGTTTTGGGCCGATTTCTGCATTTCAAGAATCCGGTTAAATATACGCGCAGCTTACGAGTTAACCAATATTCGGCCATCCGCGGTTCCGTCTCCGGCCATTTTCGCGTTACTTATCAAACGCATAGCGCCACGCGCCGGGCTTAACGCTTCCTCAAGGCGCATCTGCTAAACTAGTTCAACATTGAAAAGCAGCCCGCCTGCCCCGCAAAACCGTTAACGCGCACCGTTTTTGCGGCTTTTGGGAGCGAGCCTCACGAGCACGTCGATCCGGCTGATTTCCCAGCCCTCGGGCGGCTCAGGCAGGTTATCGACCTTCAGCTCGTCGACGGCGATATCTTCGAGCACGCCGTCGTTCTCGAAGAAGAAGTGGAAGTGATTGGATGTCTTGGTGTCGAAATAGGTCTTGGTGCTCTCGATCGCGACCTCGCGCAAAAGCCCCGCCTCAACGAACTGGTGCAGCGTGTTGTAGACGGTCGCGAGCGACACCGGCACCCCGTGGCTCACGGCCTCCGCGTGCACCATCTCCGCCGTGAAATGCCGGTCGCCGCGGCCGAACAGAAGCTCGGCCAGCGCGACCCGTTGCCGCGTCGGGCGCAAACCCGTCTTTCTAAGGCGCTGGATTGGCAGATCTGGAATGTTGCCGGACATTTCTTCTTTGCATTCTATCATGTTTGGCCTTGTACTATAGGTGCGGGCGCCCTAACTCGCAAGCGCCGCCAGGCCCCTCCTTTTGCCGGCGGCTGATCGAGATCCCTTGCGAGGCGCGCCGGGTATGATACTTAATGAGCGCCTTATCCGCCGGCACAATGCGAGCACGAACGAGGAACTATGACTGAACGCCGCGACAGCTACGATTATGAGGGTTTGCTCGCATGCGCGCGCGGCGAACTCTTCGGGCCTGGAAATGCACAACTGCCCTTGCCGCCAATGCTGATGTTCGACCGCATTACGAGCATCTCCGAAACTGGCGGCGAGCATGGCAAGGGCCGCATCGTGGCTGAACTCGACGTCCGGCCCGACCTCTGGTTTTTCGCATGCCATTTTAAGAACGATCCGGTGATGCCCGGCTGCCTTGGGCTCGACGCCCTGTGGCAGATGCTGGGCTTCTTCCTGGGCTGGCTCGGCTCGCCGGGCCGGGGGCGCGCGCTGGGCGTTGGCGAGATCAAATTCACCGGCATGGTGGTGCCAAGCGTCAAGCGGGTCGAATATATCGTGGACCTGAAGCGGGTAATCCGCCGAAAGCTCGTGCTGGGCATCGGCGACGGGATTCTGAAGGCCGATGGCACGCAGATTTATACCGCGACTGACCTGAAGGTGAGCCTGTTTGCAGACGCCAATATGAGCATGCAAACTGCATAAATAACTTGGGCTTAGCATTGCCCAAGATAACTCATGCGAATCGTGGGGTCAAAGACATGAGACGTGTTGCTGTGACCGGAATGGGCATTATCTCGTCCATCGGTAACAACACCCAAGAGGTGCTTGCTTCCTTGCGCGAAGCAAGGTCCGGCATCGTCAGGGCGAAGGACTACGCCGAGCGCGGCTTCCGCTGCCAGGTGCATGGCGAGCCAGTCTTGAACTGGGAAGAGATGGTCGACCGCCGGGTGCGCCGCTTCATGGGCGCGGGCGCCGGGTGGAACTACATCGCCATGCAGCAGGCCATCGTCGACGCCGGGCTCTCCGAGGCCGAGATCAGCCACGAGCGGACCGGGCTCATCATGGGCTCCGGCGGGCCGTCGACCCGCGCCATCGTGGCAGCCGCGGACACGACCCGCGAGAAGGGGCCGCGCAAGATCGGCCCGTTCGAGGTGCCCAAGGCGATGTCGAGCACGAACTCGGCCACGCTCGCGACCCCCTTCCACATCAAGGGTGTCAATTATTCGATCTCATCGGCCTGCTCCACCTCGGCGCACTGCATCGGCAACGCCGCCGAGATGATCCAGTGGGGCAAGCAGGATGTCATGTTCGCCGGCGGCGGCGAGGAACTCGATTGGACGCTGTCCGTTCTTTTCGACGCCATGAACGCGATGTCCTCGAACTTCAACGACACGCCTGCCAAGGCGAGCCGCGCCTACGACATCAACCGCGACGGTTTCGTGATCGCTGGCGGCGCGGGCGTGCTGGTGCTGGAGGAGCTGGAGCGGGCGAAGGCGCGCGGCGCCAAAATCTACGCAGAGCTTGTTGGCTATGGCGCGACCTCGGACGGCCACGACATGGTGGCGCCTTCCGGGGAGGGCGCTGTCCGCTGCATGAAGCTCTCCATGCAAGGAATTGACACAAAAATTGACTATATTAACCCGCACGCAACTTCTACACCTATAGGGGATCTCAAGGAGATAGAGGCGATCCGCGAAGTGTTCGGCCAAAATGTCCCGCTAATCTCTGCAACCAAATCGCTGACCGGGCATTCGCTCGGGGCTACCGGGGCGCAGGAAGCAATCTACTCGCTTCTTATGTTGAATAACGGATTTGTGTGTGAATCCGCGAATATTGAGGAGCTGGACCCGGCGTTTGCGGATATGCCTATAGTTAGAAAGAGACTCGATAACGTTTGTCTTAATACTGTCATGTCGAACAGCTTTGGTTTTGGCGGCACAAACGCCACGTTGGTTTTTAGGCGTTACGAAGCCTAACGGCGCAGGGATGGAAAGGCCTAGAATCGAATGACACCGGTGGACATTGCAAAACCCGCGCCGCTGATGGCGGGCAAGCGCGGGCTTATCATGGGCGTCGCCAACGAACGGTCCATCGCCTACGGCATCGCGCGCGTGCTCGCGGGCCACGGGGCTGAGATCGCCTACACCTATCAGGGGGACGCATTCGGACGCCGCGCGGTTCCCTTGGCGCAAAACCTCGGCGGCAAGATCATCCTGCCTTGCGACGTCACCGATCTGGCCTCCGTCGACGCGGTATTTTCCGGAGATCGAGGCCCAATGGGGCTCGCTCGATTTCATCGTGCACGCCCTCGCCTTCTCCGACCGCAACGAGCTGAAAGGCCGCTACGCCGACACGACGCGCGACAACTTCATCAACACCATGGTCATCTCGTGCTTCTCCTTCACGGAGATCGCCAAGCGGGCAGCGGCGCTGATGAAGCACGGCGGCTCTATGATTACGCTAACCTACGGCGGCTCGACCCGCGTGGTGCCGCGCTACAACGTCATGGGCGTGGCCAAGGCGGCGCTCGAAGCCTCGGTGCGCTATCTCGCGATGGATTTCGGCCCGGTCGGTATCCGCGTAAACGGCCTCTCGCCGGGACCGATGCGCACGCTGGCCGGCGCTGGCATTTCGGACGCGCGCGTGCTGTTCAACTTCCAGAAGATGCACTCGCCGCTTGGCCGCACCCCCTCGCTCGACGAGGTCGGCGGTGCTGCGCTGTATCTGCTTTCGGACCTTTCCACCGCTGTCACCGGCGAAGTCCACTATGTGGATTCCGGTTACAACATCGTCGCCATGCCGCGCCCCGAAACCATCAGCGAAACGGGCGAAGCGATGGCTATCGAGTTTGGAAACGGGCAGCGCCCGCATGAGGCCCATAGCGGGCAGAAGGCCGCGGAGTAGTTTTTGCCTTGGGCGCCCCGTCATTGCGAGGGCGTCGCCCGAAGCGATCTGGCGCGGCGGCGCGATGGAGTGCCTGCTTTGCGGAAGTGCCCGGCGGTTGCAGCTAGCCTCCAGGTTAGCGATCCGCATAGCGCGCATTATTCCTCACCCTAGCCCTCTCCCCATGGGAGAGGGGGACATGCTCGCAGACGTTGAGAAGGCGTTCCTTCTCCCAGCCGTATCCGCTGGCGGATACGGCCACGCTGCGATGCTAGTTCGCCAAGGCGAGCTAGCTGGGAGAAGGACAGGATGAGGTAAGACGGCAGGGTTCGGCTCATCCTCTTGCGATAGGATGCGAATGACCAATTGCGTAACGCTGAGCGACTGCTCCCCCGCTGACGGGGCACGATTGCTTGCGCAGGCGCGGGAGATTTTCTTCGAGACCTCCCTCACGAAGTCGTTCGAATTGGCGGCGTCCAGGCTGGCCTTCCTCCGGCGCTGGTTCGGCAACTATGCGGATGCCTACCCCGGCGCCTTCCTGTTCGCCTTGAACGATGACGGCGGCGTAGCGGGCTATATCGCGGGCTGCCCCGACAGCTTCTCGCCCGCGTCCAAGACCATTATCGGCGACATAGGCTACTTCACCCCTTCTTTCTGCGACGCGCTCAAAAACTACCCATCGCATTTCCACATCAATGTGAGACCCGGCCTGCAAGGAAAAGGGATCGGGCACGCACTCACTGCCCGGTTCGGGGAGATTTGCGCCAGCGCGGCTCGCCCGGCATCCACGTCGTTACCAGCGCCACTTCCCGAGCCGTGAAATTCTACGAGGCCTGCGGCTTCAAGCGTGTAACACCCGGAGCCGACCCGGGCCTTGCCGTCCTCATTCGCGCCACGGTTGCGCCGCAAAAAGGGCCAGCGCCCACCTGATTGCAGCCCCGCATAAGCTCCAGCATGGAGCTTGGCTCTAAGCAGGAAAGGTTGCGCGCGATGCGGTATCCCGGATTCCATTGGCGGACACTTGCCGTTCTCTTGTTCGGCTGCTTGCAGTGCAACGCAGCCTCCGCTGGAAACGGCGTCAAGCTTGCCGTCGAGCCCAGCCAATCGGTTTTCCCCGCCGGCGAGGCGGGCAGGGCCTATGTGCGGGTGCAGCTCGAAGGGATTGGCGACGATGAGCCCGCGGCAAGGCCGCCGGTCAACGTCTCCCTGGTGATCGACCGCTCCGGCTCCATGCGCGGCGCGAAAATCGAGCGGCCGAGGAGGTCGCCATCCTGGCTCTTTCGAGATTGGCGCCGCGCGACCGGGTGTCGGTCTTGGCTTTCGATCACAATGTGGATGTGGTCGTGCCGCCCGGGCCGTTCGAGGATTTCGGCGAGATGCGGCGGCGCATCGGCGGCATTCAGCCCGGCGGGCGCACCGCGATCTATGCAGCCGTCCGGCAGGCGGGGCAAAGCATCGGCGAGGCCGTTTCCGAGGATCGCATCAGCCGCGTGATTCTCATGTCCGACGGCCAGGCCAATGTCGGGCCGAGTTCCCCCGCCGAGCTTGAGCAGCTTGGGCGCGAACTGGCCGGCCACGGTATTTCGGTTACGACCATCGGCCTGGGCCTCGACTACAGCGAGGAGCTGATGACGAGGCTCGCGCTTGCCAGCGACGGCAACCACGCCTTTGCCGAGAACCCGGAGCAGCTCGCCGATATCTTCAACAAGGAATTCGGCGATGTCTTTCGGTCGCCGGCGAGGATGCCGAGGTCGAGATCGAATGCCCGGAGGGCGTCGAGCCCCTGCGCGGCATGGGGCGCGATGTGAAAATCCAAGAACGCCGCGCAAGCTTCCAGCTCAATCGCATCGGCGCCAAGCAGGAGCGTTACGTCATCCTTGAGCTTCAGCTTTCGAAGGGTATCGCGCAAGGCAGCGCCGCAATCGCCGATGTCCGTGTTTCCTATGCCGACCCGAAGACGAAGCAGCGCAACAAGATCGCGGGGACGGCGAATGTGAGCTTCAGCGCCTCCCAGGAAGAGGTGAGCCGGAGCAGGAGTGCCAGTGTCAGCGCGTCGGTCGCAACGCAGACGGCGAATGAGGTCAGCCAAAGGGCCGTGGCCACGCGCGACGCCGGCAAGGTTGAGGAAGCCAAGAGGCAGCTTGAGCAGAACGCAGCCACCTTGCGCGCCGAAGCGGACAGGCTGGCTCCGAATTCGCCTGCCGCCGCCGCACCGCTGCGCAGGCTGTCGGAAAAGAACGAGGCTGACGCGAAGGCCCTTTCGAGCGAGAATTGGAACAAGCAGCGGAAATCCATGTCGGAGGACCAATACCGCGCCAAGACGCAGCAGCCGCTATTGAGGCAGCGATAGACGCCTCCGCCACCGCGCGGTAGCATCCGCCTCCAAAACCGGAGGCGGAACTGATGCAAGCAAATGCGCCCTCGTCGCCGCCCCTGTCCGGCATTCGCGTTGTCGAATTCGCCGGGCTTGGGCCAGCGCCCTACGCCGGAATGCTGCTCGCGGACCTGGGCGCCGATGTGCTGCGGATTGGGCGGCCGGATGCGGCAGAGCTGTTTCCGGTGCGAAACGCGCCGCAGGATCGCGGGCGGCGTCAGCTTCCGCTCGATTTGAAGAAGGCCCATGCCATCGAGCTGGCGTTGCGCGTTGCGGAGAAAGCCGACGTGCTGATCGAAGGCTTCAGGCCGGGCGTCATGGAGCGGCTTGGCCTTGGGCCGGACGTGGCGCTCGCCAGAACCCGCGGCTGATCTACGGCCGCATGACCGGCTGGGGGCAGGAAGGCCCGCTGGCGGGCACGGCAGGGCACGATCTCACCTATCTCGCGCTGACGGCGTGCTTGAGGCCATCGGCCCGGAAGAGGCCCGCCCGTGCCGCCCTTCAACCTGATCGGCGACATGGGCGGCGGCGGCGCATTCCTGGTCATCGGCATTCTCTCGGCGCTGCTGGAGCTGCAAAGGTCGGGCCTGGGCCAGGTTATCGACGCCGGCGATCGTCGATGGCACGGTTTCGCAGCTCGCCATCATCCTCGGCCTTAAGAGCGGGCGGGCTTTGGGGCGGCGCGCGCGGGCAAAACATCCTCGACGGCGGCGCGCCCTTCTACCGGACCTATCGCTGCCTTGACGGGAAATACATTGCGGTGGCCGCGCTCGAACCGAAGTTTTTCGCCGCGCTCATCCGTGGGCTTGGGCTCGACACCGCCGCGCTCCTGCCCGTGCAATGGGACCGGACGCGCTGGCCAGGCGCTGCATCGCGAGTTCGAATCGATCTTCGTATCCAAGCCGCGCGACGCCTGGGCGTCGCTTTTCGCGGCGAGCGATGCCTGCGTCGCGCCCGTGCTGAGCTTCGACGAGGCGGCACGCCACCCGCATAATGCGGCCCGCTCGACCTACGCCGAGGTGGATGGCAATTTGCAGCCGCCGCCGGCCCCGCGGTTCTCGCGGTCGCGCACCCCGCTTCCAGGCTCCGCCGCTCCAGGCGAGGGGCGCGAAGACGTTCTAAAAGATCGGGGCGTTGAGGCTTAGCCGGCCGCGATCCGGCGAATCACCGCAAGCTCCGGCCATTCGCCGGCATGCGACAGGCCGAAAGCGTCGGATTGCGTCAACTTTGCGGAAATAGCTTCCGCAAAATTGTACAGATCCGGGCATGATTTCGTAGCAATGCATGGAGTGTACTTCCCCGATGCGGAGCTTCTTGGGGGAGGGCTCCTTTGAAAGGAGTGCTCGCATGCGTTTCATTGTGCTCGCGGCTCTGACCGCGACGGCAGTAGCGATTTCTGGCTTGCCCCTCCGGGAGGCCCGCGCGGAAAGCGCGCCCGTAATCACGGGGCCGGTCACACACGGCAATCTGGCCATCTATTTTATTCACGGAGAAAGCGCGCCGGGCCGGGTGCCGCTGACCCTGCAGGAAGGCTTGGCCAAAGGGACGGTTCGCGTGGCCGAAACCGGCTCGGTGAACGAACTCCGGGTCGAGAACACGGGCGATGAAGACGTCTACATCCAGTCGGGCGACATGGTGAAGGGCGGCAGGCAGGATCGCGTGCTCACAGTGAGCTTCGTGCTGCCTCGAAAGTCGGGCGAGGTGCCGGTCGCCGCCTATTGCGTGGAGCATGGCCGCTGGAGCCAACGCGGCGCGGAGGAGGTCACTACTTTTTCTGGCGCTTACAACGCGCTCCCATCGCGCGAGGCGAAGCTCGCCATGAAAGCGCCCTTGCCCGCGT
>CAVXDM010000028.1:0-125451 GCA_963760455.1 uncultured Alphaproteobacteria bacterium | reverse complement strand
CTCCGAGTCGATCGCGACGCTGCCTCCAGATTGGGTGGCAAAACCGTAGACCTGGCTGAGCCCGAGCCCCGTCCCGAGACCGTTGGGCTTGGTGGTGAAGAACGGCTCGAACACGCGCGGCAGCACCTCCGCGTCGATGCCGCAGCCCGTATCGGCAACCTCGATCTCGACGAAGCTCACGGGGCCAACGCTGACGTTGCGCGCGCGGAGTGTCAGCGTGCCGCCGCCGGGCATGGCGTCGCGGGCATTGACCGCGAGGTTGATGAGCGCGACCTCAAGGGAGTTCGGATCGCAAAGTACCGGCCAAATCCCCGCCGGGATTTCGAGATCGACGTGAACGTCCTCCCGTACCGAGCGCTTCATCAGGTCGCGCCATTTGCTCGCTTCGAGGGACGGGGCGACCGTCTTGCTCTCGATAGCGCCGCGGCGGGAGAAGGCTAGAAGCTGGCGAGTGAGCGAGGAAGCACGCGCCGTTGCATCGAGAATGGATTTGATCGACATGTCGCGGAAGTCCGCGTCGTCCGGCCGGCGCTCCATCAGCCGCGCCGCCGACTCCACGATCTGAAGCACATTGTTGACGTCGTGCGCGATCCCGCCCGCCATCTGCCCCAGGGCTTCGAGCTTTTGCGCATGAAGCAGCGCGCGCTCCATCTGGTCGTGAGCCTGCCGGGTGCGCAAGGTGACGATGCCGAACGACACATTTTCGGCCAGCTCGACCAGAAGTGCCAATTCCTCCGGGCCGAAGGCATTGGGCTCGCTCGCGTAAATGGTGAGGACGCCAAATACCGTCCCCTTGTCCTTCAAAGGCAGTACCAGACTCGAAAGATAGCCGCGCGCCATGGCACGCTCCCGCCATGGCTGCATCGCCGGGTTGGTTCTAACGTCGTTGTTGAACTGCGGCGTACCAGTGCGGATCGACATGCCGCAGGGGCCGCGCCCGTTAGGAACGTCCGCCCAGCTTATCTCGACGGCACTTAGATAGCCCGCCTCGTGCCCCGAGAAAGCAACGGGCCGGACACTGCATTTTTCATCGTGGTCCACCAGTCCGATCCAGGCCATGCGGTAGCCGCCGAACTCGACCGTAACGCGGCACATTTCCTGGTAAAGCTCGTTCTCATCGGCAGCGCGGAACATGGCCTGGTTGCCGGCGCTCATGGTCCTGAGGATTTGACCGAGCCGCTTGTTCTTTTTCTCCGCCGCCCTACGCTTGGCGATGTCGTGCAGGTGAACGGCGACGAGCGTTTCCTCGCCAGCGCCGGCGGAGAAGATATGCGCGTCCGCGGCCAGTGCCTGCCCATCGCCGCGCAAGGCTTCGATTTCAAGGCTCTGCCGTACAGGCGTGACGCCTCCGCTAACTTCGCGGACGGCTTCGGCGATGGCACGCCGCAGTCTCTCGGGCAGCCCGCAGCCGTCGATTCTCCGTTCCAGAAGCGTGGAGGCGGAACGGCCAAACAAGACCTCCGCAGCCGCGTTGAACACTATGACCTTGCCCTGCAGGTTCACGCCGATATAGGCATCGGCCGTGCCGCCGACGATGTCCCGGAACCAGGTCTCGCTGTGCCCTACTCGTTCCACGTGCCGGCGCTCCCCATGCACCCGAAAACCCGCAGCTTTCGTCCCCGCCCATTTTTTCGCGAGGCAGCCTAACCAGAAAACTCAATTATTCCATGACAGAAGTCAACCCGGCAGGCGGCCGCATATGCCAGCCGCAAAGGTCGCAGCCGTTTCGATGGTTCGGCACCCCATCATCGCGAGATTTGCACCGGCCGGGGGCGGCAGGACGAAACGGCGAAGCCCCCCTCACCCAAGCCCTCTCCCCAAGGGGAGAGGGAGTCAGGCTGTGCCCGTTGCAACAGCGTCCCCTCTCCCGGCTGCTCCGCTTGCGGATGCAGCCACCTCAAGAAGCAAGCTCGCCAAGGCGAGCTTGCTGGGAGAGGGACAGGGTGAGGGGGTCTTGGCAACTTCCCCCGGAAGGGCCTGCCGGCGGGAAATTCGCGCTAACGCAAAGGTCAAGACTCTTATGGCGGCCGGTATTACTGGGCGCTGGCACCTTCGCGGCGCGGGACGGCCTTCTTCACCGGGGCTTTCGCGGCCTTTTGCTTTTCCACTTTTTGCTTTCCAGCAGGCGCAGGAGTTGCCGCCTCTTCTTCCTGGCCGTCACCGGCCTGCTCCTTCTTCGCGTCGCCGTCAGCAACGTCCGCCTGCTTGGCCTGGCCGTCCTCCTCATCGTCATCGAGATGCTTGAGATGGACAAGCGTGCTTGGCGCCGAGCAGCGGAACTTCAACTGCTCGTCGAGGTCGATATACTGCTTGACGAGGCTCAAATCGGCCGAGGAGAGGTGCGCGGCCGCCCAGGACGGCCCCTTCTCCATCAGCTTGTCGACTTCGAGCATTTTCATGTTCTGCATTTCCAGCGCGAGCTTCGCACAGGAGTTTTTGTCGAGCGGCGCGGCAAAGGACGGGGCCAGCAGACCGAGCAGGCCGCAAGCCGCGGCTCCAAAGGCCAACGGACCCGGCTTGGCGAAGATGCGGCGAAGAATGGTCACTGTGCTCCTCCGGCGATCAAGATTTCCGGCGTTCCACGGCCTGAGCGCCGGCCGCGATAATCGCAAGGAACGAGGCAGCCTTCAAGCTTGCACCGCCAACGAGCACGCCGTCGACCTCGGCGCTTTCGAATATTCCAGCGGCGTTGGCCGGGCTCACCGAACCGCCGTACAGAATGCGCCAGCGTTGCGTTCCGGTTCCCTCGCGCTTGCCAAGCTCGGCGCGCAGCACCGCGTGGATGGCGGTAATGTCGTCCGTAGTGGCCTGAAGGCCGGTGCCGATGGCCCAGACGGGCTCGTAGGCGATCACGGTATTTTCCGGCGTGCTTTCGGAAGGCAGGCTATCGGCGAGTTGGCGCGTGCAGACCGCCGGCGCAAGCCCTGCCTCGCGCTCGCCCTTGGTTTCGCCCAGGCAGACAATCACGGGCAGGCCCGCCTTCAGCACTGCGGACGCCTTGGCCTTGACCTCGCGGCTCGCCTCGCTGTGCCCGCTGCGCCTTTCGCTATGGCCCACGATGATCGCGGCGGCCCCGGCATCCTTGAGGATGGGCGCGGAAAGGTCGCCGGTGAAGGCGCCTGAGTCCTTGGCATGGCAATCCTGCGCGCCAATCAGCACGTCCGTCCCGCCGGTGAGCGAAGCCGCGGCACGTATCGACGTTGCCGGTGGAAAAATCCAAATCCCTACCCGCGAGGAAGCCGCCGCGCCTTCGCGCACGGCCGCAATCTCGGCGAGATCGGCAGCGAGGCCGTTCATCTTCCAGTTTCCCGCGACGATAAGTTCCGGTAGACTCATTAGTAATTCCCTTTAAAAGCGGGGGCGAGGCTCGAATCTCATGTTGCGCACCGATTTTAATCCTCTAAATTACGGCGCACTGCGGACCCTGGCTCAATTGCGCGCTCGAATCAAGGGCCGTCTCGTCTTTCGAAGGACTACCGCCTGCCATGATGCACATGCTGAGAAAAGCGGCTGTGGCCGTGCTGTTTGCCATTCTCATCGTCGCGTTCGCGATAAGTATGGGCGGCAACAACTATTTCGACCGCTATACGCATCCAACCGTGGCCAAGGTGGGCTCCATCGAGATTACCCCGGAAAAATACGACCGGGCCTACCAGCGCACGGTTGAAAACCTGAGCGCCAGGGCAAAGCAGCGAATCAGTCAGGCCCAGGCAAAGGCACTGGGCTTGCCGCAGCAGGTGTTGCAGGGCCTCATCCAGGAAGCAGCCCTCGATTACGAGGCCGAGAAGCTGGGGCTTGGCCTGTCGAAGCAAGGCCTGGGCGAAACCCTCAAGGCCAATCAGGCCTTCCAGGACGCTTCCGGGAATTACGATCCCAAGAAATACGAAAGCTTCCTGCAACGCATCGGCTACAGCGCGACCTTTTTTGAGCAAGAGTTCAGAAGCGATCTCATCAGGCGGCAGATCCAGGGGCTGTTTCTCACGAGCGGCGTGGTGCCCAAGACGATGCTCGACGCCTATAACCGCTATATGAACGAGCAGCGCACCATCGCCTATTTTACGCTTCCGCCAAGCACCGCCGGAACGGTCGAGGCGCCCTCCGCGGAAACGCTCCAGGGCTTCTACGACGACCGCAAGACGCAGTTCATGGCGCCGGAATTCCGGAAGGTGGCCGTGCTCGCCGTGACGCCGCAAACCGTCGCGGCGAAGGTCAGCATTCCGGATGAAGAGGTGAAGGCGCTGTACGACTCCAAGCCCGGCAATTACGCGATACCGGAGCGGCGCAAGGTCGAGATAATTCCCTTCAAGTCGAAGGAAGCCGCCGAGGCCGCCGAGACGCAGCTCAACGCCGGCAAGAGCTTCGCCGATGTGGCCAAGGCCGCTGGCTTCCAAACTGGCGATATCAACCTCGGCAGCGTTTCGAAAAAAGAGCTTGGCGAGAAATTCAGCGCAAACGATGCCATCGTGGACACCGCTTTCAGCCTCAACAAGGGCAAGTTCAGCAAGCCCATCGACGGCCCGCTCTCCTGGGTCGTCGTGCGCGTGGACGAGATCGTGCCCGGCAGGCAAGAGAGCTTCGATGCAGTGAAGGACGGCATCCGCGAGAGCATCGTCAAGACCAAGAGCGCCGAGGAGTCCTCGAAGCTCGTCAAGTCGCTTGAGGAGGAACGCGCCGCGGGGCTTTCGCTGCAGGACATCGCGAAGAAGCTGAGCCTGCCGCTCGAAGAGGTCATGCTCGACCGCAAGGGCGCCGGGCTCGACGGTAAGCCGGCGCAGCTCGCCTCTGTGCCGGCGGCCACGGTTGCGGATGCGGCGTTCAAGTCCGACCCGGGCGTCGAGAACGAGGCGCTGAGGCTCCAGGGCGGCGGCTATGCCTGGTACGACGTCGAAGACGTTGTCAAGGCGAGGCAGAAGCCTTTCGACGAGGTGAAGACGGAGGCGGAAGCCGATTGGCGCAAGGACCAGATCCGCACCAAGCTGACCGCGAAGGCGCGCGAGCTGGTGGATCGTCTGAACCATGGCGAGAAGATCGCCGAAGTTGCGAAAAGCGTTGGAGCGGAGGTGAAAACCACCCAGCCGATCAAGCGCGACGGTAACGCGGAAGGCTTGCCGCAATCGGCCATCGCGCAAGCGTTTTCGCTTGCCGCGGACGGCTCCTCGTCAGCGCTAGGCGCCGACGGCGAGTCCAGGGCGGTGTTCAAGGTGGAAAAGGTGGCAGCCCCTGGGCCGCTCACCGAAATGGCGTCCAAAACGCTGGAGCAGCGGCTTTCCCAGCAGATCGCCGAGGATAATTTCGCCCAGTACCTGACCGGCGTCCAAAAAATCGCCGGCGTGACGATCGATCGCAAGGGTTTCGCGGCTGCGGTAGGGGGAGGCGGCTTTGACAGCGGTGAATGATTTCCGATGGCGTAGGGCTGAACAGTGAGTGACGCCAGATCGGGCTGACCGGTTCGCATGGGGTAGCAAAAGCTCCACCTCACGCCGTCCTTCTCCCCAAAGGGAGAAGGGACCCTAGAAACACCGTTGCGGATAATTCAGGCGTCCCCTCGCCCCGGCGGGGAGAGGGACAGGGTGAGGGGGCTTCCCAAAGCAATCGCCCGGATTTGGCATGAGCCCCAATATTCAATGTTTTAGGGATACCCACGCCAATGAAGGTCGAGCCTTCGTTTTCCGATTTCTCCAAGCGCTACGCCGCTGGAACGCCCCAGCTTGTCTCCACGAAGCTGATCGCAGACCTTGAAACGCCTGTCGCGGCCATGCTGAAGCTCGCCGCGGACCGGCCCTACTCCTTCCTCCTCGAATCCGTCGAAGGCGGCGCCGTGCGCGGCCGCTATTCGATTATCGGCCTCGATCCCGACGTGCTGTGGCGCGCGAACGGCGACATGGCCGAAATCAACGAGAGCCCACTCAAGGACGCGGACGCCTTCAAGCCCTGCAAGTCCGGCACGCTCAAGGCGCTGCGCGAACTGCTCGACGCCTCCAAGCTCGACATCCCCGAGCATCTGCCGCCCATGTCTGCGGGCGTGTTCGGCTATCTGAGCTACGACACCGTGCGGCTGGTCGAGAAGCTTCCGAACGTCAAGCCCGATCCGGTGGGCACGCCCGACGCCTTTCTCATGCGCCCCGGCGTCATGGTCATTTTCGACGCCGTGAAGGACGAGCTGACCATCGTCACCACGGCACGCCCGCAAAAGCGGATGTCCGCCAAGACCGCCTATTTCCGCGCCGTGGACCGGCTCGCCCAGGTCCAGGACGCGCTCGACACCAGGAGCGCGCACGCGCCTTCCGCCGATGGCCTCGATACCACGCTCCCAGCCACCACCTCGAACATGACGCCCAAGGACTACATGGCCATGGTCGCCAAGTCCAAGGACTACATCGCGGCCGGCGATATCTTCCAAGTCGTGCTGTCGCAGCGCTTCCAGACGCGCTTCGACCTGCCGCCCTTCGCGCTCTACCGGGCGCTGCGCCGGGTGAACCCGTCGCCGTTCCTCTATTTCCTCAACTTCGGCAGCTTCTCCGTGACCGGCTCAAGCCCCGAAATCCTGGTGCGGGTCCGCGCCGGCGAAGTCACCATCCGGCCCATCGCCGGTACCCGTCCGCGCGGCGCGACGCCCGAGGACGACAAGCGCCTTGCCGCCGACCTCCTCGCCGACACCAAGGAACGCGCCGAGCACCTGATGCTGCTCGACCTTGGCCGTAACGACGTGGGCCGCGTCACCGAAATCGGCTCGGTGCGCGTGACCGACAGCTTCTTCCTCGAATATTATAGCCAGGTCATGCACATCGTCTCGAACGTCGTGGGCAGGCTCGGCGCCAAGCACGACGCCATCGACGCGCTGATGGCGGGCTTCCCGGCGGGCACCGTCTCGGGAGCGCCCAAGGTCCGTGCCATGGAGATCATCGACGAACTGGAGCCCGAGAAGCGCGGCGTCTATGCCGGCTGCATCGGCTATTTCGCGGCCAATGGCGAGATGGATACCTGTATCGCGCTGCGCACCGCCGTCGTTAAAGATGGTACGATGTACGTGCAGGCGGGCGCCGGCATCGTCGCGGACTCGGTGCCCGCATCGGAGCAGGCGGAATGCGAGAACAAGGCGCGCGCGCTGTTCCGGGCGGCCGAGGAAGCCGTGCGTTTCGCAGGGCAGGCAGCCCGAGGGCAGTAGCGGCGGAAGAGTGATGGAAGACAAGGGGCGGTTGGCTGGTAAAGGCCCCCCTCACCCCTGCCCTCTCCCCAAGGGGAGAGGGAGTTGGCTGCGGAGACGGTCCTTCGGGCGTTCCCTCTCCCAGCCGCATCCGCTTGCGGATGCGGCCACGCTGGCAAGCTCGGCAAGCCGAGCTTGCGGGGAGAGGGACAGGGTGAGGGGGTCTTCAACCGCCTAGCGAAACATTCGAGCCGCTCCCGTATTGAGGATGTCCCATGAAGACCGTAACGCTATTCCGCCACGCCAAGTCAGGCGAGAAAGACAACCCGGCTTTGGCCGATGTCGATAGGCCGCTCGCGGATCGCGGCGAAGAAGCGGCGGCGAAGATGGGCCGGGCGATGCGCGAGCGCAAGCTCAGGCCGGACCTGATCCTTTGCTCGCCCTCGGTCAGGACGCGGCAAACGCTGTCGCTGGCCCAGCCGGAGGCGTGGGACGCCATGCCTGAGGTCCACTTCGACATGCGGGTTTACGAGGCGACCGCGCAGACGCTGCTCAAGCTGCTGCGCAAGCTTCCCGATCAGGTGCGCCACGTGATGATCCTGGGCCATAACCCGAGCCTGCAGGAACTGGCGATAGCGCTGGCGCCGCCCGGCTCCCCGGCGCGCGCTCAGTTCAAGGAGAAGCTGGCAACTGCCGCGGTGGTAAGCTTCAATTTCGACACGGAACGATGGCGAGGCTTGGCTCCCGGCAAGAGTCAATTGCAGCTTTCCATCTCCCCGAATATGCTCTGAACGGGCAAGGTCAAGAAAATGATCACAATTATCGATAATTACGACAGCTTCACCTACAATCTCGTCCACTATTTCGGCGACCTGGGCGTCGAGGCGAACGTCTACCGCAACGACGAGAAATCGGCGGCGGCGGTCATCGCGGAGAAGCCCGAGGCCATCGTGCTTTCGCCCGGCCCCTGCACGCCGAACGAGGCCGGCATCTGCCTTGAGCTTCTGAAGAAGAACAAGGGCCGCATTCCGGTCCTGGGCGTCTGCCTCGGGCATCAGTCCATCGGCCAGGCTTACGGCGGCCGCGTGATCCGGGCGCCGGTACTGATGCACGGCAAGCTCTCCAAGATCTACCACGAGGGCACGAGCCTGTTCCGGGGCCTTGAGAGCGGCTTCGAGGCGACGCGCTATCATTCGCTGATCGTGGAGGCGGACACGCTGCCATCCTGCCTCACCGTCACGGCGCGCACCTCGGACGGCCTCATCATGGCGCTGGAGCACAAGAAGGAACGAGTCTACGGCGTTCAGTTCCATCCCGAGAGCATCGCAAGCGCCAACGGCCACGCCATGCTGGCCAACTTCCTGATTATGGCGAGCGTCAAATGGGAGCCGCGCAAGCAGGGACTCAAACTACCCAACCTCGATAAGGCGCCGCAGCTTGCGGCCATGGCTTAAGGGGCACCGATGCTCGATTTGCAAAAAGCGTTCCGCCCTCATTTCGAGAAGGCAGCCGCAGGCGAGGCCCTGTCCGAGGCGGAGGCGCGCGAGGCGTTCCTCTGCATCATGCAGGGAGGCGTCTCCGAGATCCAGCTCGCGGCTTTCCTCGTGGCGCTGAAGGCGCGGGGCGAAACCGCGGACGAGATCGCGGGCGCGGTTTCGGCCATGAAGAGCCTGATGGTGGCCGTGGACGCCCCGGCGGGCGCTATCGATATCGTCGGCACCGGCGGCGACTCGAAGGGCACCTTCAACATTTCGACGGCGACGGCGTTCGTGCTCGCGGGCGCCGGCGTGCCGGTGGCAAAGCACGGCAATCGCGCCGTCTCGTCCAAATCGGGCGCGGCCGACGTGCTCGAAAAGCTCGGCGTGAACATCAACCTGGCCCCGGAGCGCCTGGGCGCCTGCTTCGAAAGAGCGGGCCTCGCCTTCCTTTGGGCGCCCGCGCATCACCCCGCCATGCGCCATGCCGCCGCCGTCCGGCAGGGGCTCAAGCTGCGCACGATCTTCAACCTGCTGGGGCCGCTGATGAACCCCGCCAGCACCAAGCGCCAGCTCATCGGCGCTTATTCGGAGCAGTGGCTCATGCCCATGGCCGAGGTGATGAACCGGGCGGGCGCCGAGCATGTCTGGGCGGTGCATGGTGCCGACGGCATGGACGAGCTTTCGACCACCGGGCCTCAGCTTCGTGGTGGAACTGAAGGGCGGCAAGGTCACGTCCTTCAAGGTTCATCCGAGCGACGCGGGCCTGCCTGTCGCAAAGCCGGACGACCTCGTTGGCGGCTCGCCCGAGGATAGCGCCGTGGCGCTGCGCGCGCTGCTGGAGGGCAAGCGCGGAGCCTATCGCGACATCGTGTTGCTCAACGCCGCCGCGGCCTTCATCGTGGCCGGCAGGACGGAAGACTTGAAGGAGGGCGTGGCCCTGGCCGAAGCGTGCATCGAGGAGGGCCGCGCCAAAAACGCGCTCGACGCGCTGATCGAGGCCAGCCACGGTCAGCCCGAAGCACCCCGCTAATCCATGGCACTTATTGGGCTGATACGAAATCCGGTCGAGCCGTTCACTCACCGGCGTCATCCCGGAAATGCTGGAGGCATTATCCGGGATCGTCACGAACGCCGGCGCCCGTTGCGATCCCGGATAGCCGCGAGCGGCTTCCGGGACGACGGCCCGGAAAGTACACAACCGGATTTGGTTCGATACCTGTGGTCTAGAGCCTTGACCGTTTAGCGGCCTTGTCCGTCATCGCGAGGCGGCTCTTGCCGCCGTGGCGATCCAAAAGCTGTACGGCACATGTTGCCTTCTGGATTGCTTCGGGGCTGAGGCCCTCGCAATGACGCGGTTGGCATCGGTTGTTCTTGCCGCCATTCGCAGGCCGCTGCGGTTGAAGACTGTGCGCCTGCTGCAAGGATACGATTCCCTTTTTGCGCGAGGCGCTCTAACATCTTCCTCTCTTCAAGTCCTTGGGCAGCAAAATCCGATATGAGCATTCTCGATAAAATCGTCGCCTACAAGAAGGAAGAAGTCGCCGCCGCGAAGGCCAAAGTGCCGCCTTCGGAGTTGGAGGAGACGTGTCCGGGCCGCACCCCATTTGCGGGATTTCTTCGAGGCGCTGGGCCAGAAATGGGCACGCGCCACCCCAGGCCTCATCGCCGAGGTGAAGAAGGCAAGCCCGTCCAAGGGGCTCATCCGGCCGGATTTCGACCCAGCGGCAATCGCCAGCGCCTACGAGCGGGGCGGGGCGGCGTGCCTTTCGGTGCTGACCGACGGCCCCTCCTTCCAAGGCTCGGCCGAGGCGCTGATCGCCGCACGCGAGGCCACCTCGCTGCCGGTGCTGCGCAAGGATTTCATGGTCGATCCCTATCAAGTGGACGAGGCGCGCGCGATGGGCGCCGATTGCATCCTGGTCATCATGGCTTGTACCTCCGACGGCCTCGCCGGCGAGTTGTTCAGCGCGGGGCGCGACCGCAACATGTCCGCGCTGGTCGAGGTGCACAACGAGGAGGAGCTGGAGCGCGCCCTTCAACTCGACGCCTGGCTGATCGGCATCAACAACCGCGACCTCAATACCTTCGAGACGCACCTTGAGACGACTGAACGGCTGATCGGCCTCATTCCACCGGGCCGCCTTGTGGTCTCTGAGAGCGGCATTTTCACGCCAGCCGATATTGCCCGGCTGATGCGCTCCGGCGCCGCCGCGTTCCTGGTGGGCGAAAGCCTGATGCGCCAAACCGACGTGGAGCGCGCCACCCGCTCGCTCTTGACACTAGAGCCAGAACCCCCAAGTCACGGTGCCTCCGTATGAGCGAGCTTAGCCACATCAACGCCAAGGGCGAGGCCACCATGGTCGACGTTGCCGGGAAGGCCGCCACCAGCCGCACGGCGATCGCGGAAGGCTATATCTTCATGACCCCGGAAACGCTGCGGCTGATCGAGGCGGGCGACGCACCCAAGGGCGACGTGCTCGCCACGGCCCGGATCGCGGGCATCATGGCGGCCAAGAAGACATCCGAGTTGATCCCGCTATGCCATCCGCTGGCGCTCTCCAAGGTGGCCGTGGATTTCGGGCTGGTGCCGGAGCTGAATTGCGTGCGGGTGGAGGCGATGGCCAAGGCGCTGGGGCCGACGGGCGTCGAGATGGAGGCGCTGACGGCTGTCTCGGTGAGCTGCCTCACGCTCTACGACATGCTGAAGGCCAAGGATAAGGCGATGCGCATCGATAGCATCCGCCTCTTGTCGAAAACCGGCGGCAAGTCTGGCGACTATGTCGCGGCCCCGGCCGGAACGGAGAGCTGAATATGGCGCTGATGACGGTCGCCGAGGCCAAGGCTCGCATTGCGGCGGGCGTGGAGCCACTGCCGGGCGAGAGCGTTTCGATTTACGAGGCAAGCGGCCGCGTGCTCGCTGAGCCGCTCAGGGCGAACCTCACCCAGCCGCCCTTCGATGCCTCGGCCATGGACGGCTATGCGGTCCGCGCGGCCGATGTGGCCGCCGTGCCAGTCTCCCTCAAGGTTATCGGCGCTTCCGCCGCGGGCCACGGCTTTGCCGGCACCGTGGGGCCGGAGCAGGCCGTGCGCATCTTTACCGGCGCGCCGCTGCCCCAAGGTGCGGACACCGTCGTCATCCAGGAGGATACCGAGCCCGGGCCGCCTGACACCGTCACCATTCTGGCTGCATCGCCGGGCAGGCATATCCGCCTGCGCGGCTACGATTTCCAGGAAGGCCATATCGCGCTTGAGGCGGGGAGCAAGCTCGCCGGCCGCCACCTCATGCTGGCTGCCGCGATGAACAACCCTACCGTTTCCGTGCGGCGCAAGCCCGTGATCGCGCTGCTCGCCAACGGCGACGAGCTTGTCGAGCCGGGGCAGACGCCAAAGGAGAGCCAGATTGTTTCGTCGATCCCGGCGGGGCTCAAGGCCGCCGTCGAAGCCTGGGGCGGCGAGGCGATGGTGCTCGACATCGCCAAGGATACCAGGGAAAGCATTGCCGCGCAGATCGATGCAGCGCCCGCCGCGGACGTGCTCGTGACCATCGGCGGCGCTTCGGTCGGCGAGCACGACCTGGTGCGCGGCACGCTTGAGGCAAAGGGCGCTCGCTTCGAGGTGCTCAAAGCCGCCATGCGGCCCGGCAAGCCCGTCATGTTCGGGCATATGGGCGCGCAAAAGGTGCTGAACCTGCCCGGCAACCCGGCCTCCGCCATGATCTGCGCGCGCATTTTCCTGAAGCCGCTGATCGCAGCCCTGCTCGGCCTGCCAACGGAGGAGCCGGCGCACGAGTTGCCGCTTTCCGGCCCCATCGGCGCCAACGGCGAGCGCGAGCATTACATGCGCGCCATCGCCGCGGGCAGCACGGTGGCGCCGCTGCCCGACCAGGACAGCTCGCTCATGAACGCCTTTGCCCGCTCCAATTGCCTGCTCGTGCGGCCAGCTAACGCGCCCTCGCTCCCGGCAGGTGCGTTTGTACCGATAGTTTTCCTCGACTTTTAACGCTTCTTGTTAAAAGCGTGGCTTTTTTGTTGCGGAACTTAATGAGAACGCTTATCTGTGTTCTCGATTTGTACAATATTGGCAGCTAGCCGCGATTAGGCCCCCAATGCTGACACCCAAGCAAAAGCAGCTTCTTCTTTTTATTAACGAGCGCATTGAAGCGACAGGCGTTCCGCCCTCCTTCGACGAAATGAAGGATGCGCTGAATCTCAAGTCCAAATCCGGCATCCACCGGCTCGTCATGGCTTTGGAGGAGCGCGGCTTCATCCGCAGATTGCCGCACCGGGCGCGCGCGCTTGAGGTCATGAAAATGCCGGAGCGCGGGCGCTTCGGCGCGGACGGCGAGCGGCGGGTGCGCGGCTTCATGCCGACCGTGATCGAGGGGACGAAGCGTTCGTTCGAGGAAATGCCGCAAGCGCCGCTCGCCCGCGACCGCGAGGATGGCGGCGTGGGCGGCGGCGGCGTGCAGGTGCCCGTAATGGGCCGGATCGCGGCCGGCGTTCCAAGATCCGCTATCGAGGACCCGAGCCACGCGCTCGTCATGCCGCCCGAGTTTCTGGCGCAAGGCGAGCATTTCGCGCTCGAAGTGCGCGGCGATTTCATGATCGATGCCGGCATTCGCGAAGGCGATACCGTCATCCTCAAGCGGACTGCCAGCGCGGAAAGCGGCGAGATCGTCGTCGCGCTGATCGACGACGAGGAGGCGACGCTCAAGCGGCTGCGCAGGAAGGGGCAGTCCATCGCCCTGGAGCCCGCGAACCCCGCCTTCGAGACCCGGATCTTGGCCCCGACCGGGTGAAGATCCAGGGCAAGCTCGTCGCCCTGCTCCGGCGCTACTGAGGGCGCGCTCGTCGAAAAGGGCGGGACATATCCCCAGCGCATTACCCCTCACCCCAACCCTCTCAGCAAGCTCGCCCTGGCGAGCTTGCAACTTGGCGTGTCCGCATTCGCAAGCGAATGCGGACGGGGAGAGGGAGTTCCGTCGCAGCGATTGTGAGGTCGTTCCCTCTCCCATGGGGAAAGGGACAGGGTGAGGGGGAGATTCCCTCTGTATTGGATCGCCGCCCCACAGCCACGCTCCTCCACGGGCCGCAGCGACAGCAGAACCGGACGCCGCATTATAATCGTCCATCGCAACGGCCGCGCCAGGAACTTCCGGGCCATTTTTCCGTTCAACGTATTTGGGCTGAGTCTTTAGCCCGGGTGTGTATGTCATCCGGATGCGATATATTTTTGCGTACAGTGTACGGGAATCGGGAAACGCCTCATGGCAAAAAAACACGACAAATCTGCCCAAAAGCCAGGAAATTCCGTGAGCGCGGAGCCCTCGATGCCCCTGCCCGGTTACGAGTCTCCCGAGCAGTTCACGGCGAACATGCTACGCGCCTTCGAGCTTAGCGGCGAGATTGTGCGCAAGATGGTCGAGGACAAGGACAAGCGCGCCGGCGCCTTCACCGTCATGGGCGGCCTTGCGGATGCGCCGAAGCTGTTCGCACCCATTGCGCGATACTGGATGACCGAGCCGCAGAAGTACCACGCGGCGCAGACGAAGCTGAACCAGGACCTGATCGAGCTGTGGGGCCGCACGTACAGGCGATTCCTGGGCGAGCAGGTCGAGCCCATGGTAAAGGCCACGCCCGGCGATCCGCGCTTCCAGGACCGTGAATGGACCGAGAACCCCTTCTTCGATTTTCTGCGGCAGGCCTATCTCTTGACCGGTGAGTGGGCTGGGAACCTGATCGAGCACGCCTCCACGGTCGATCCGCACACCAAGCACCGCGCCCAGTTCTATCTGAACCAGATCGTGACCGCGCTGTCGCCGTCGAACTTCCCCTTCACCAATCCCGAGGTGATCCGCACCACCTTCTCGACCGGCGGGCACAACCTCGCCAAGGGCCTGTCGCAGCTCCTGGAGGATATGCAAAGTTCCGGCGAACTCCTGCGCATCCGCCAGACCGACATGTCGGCATTCGAGGTCGGCAAGAACCTGGCGATCACGCCCGGCAAGGCCGTCTACCAGAACGACATCATGCAGCTCCTCCAGTATTCGCCGGCGACGGAGACGGTGTACGAGATCCCGCTCCTGATCGTCCCGCCCTGGATCAACAAATACTACATCCTCGATCTGACGCCGCCGAAGTCCTTCATCAAGTGGCTGGTGGACCAGGGCTTTACCGTTTTCGTCGTGTCCTGGGTGAACCCGGATGAGAGCCTCTCCGGCAAGTCCTTCGAGGACTACATGCGCCAAGGCGTGCTTGAGGCCACGGATGCCGTGCTGAAGATCACGGGAGAGCCTAAGACCAACGCGATGGGCTATTGCGTGGGCGGCACGCTGCTCGCAAGCGCACTTGCGTACATGGCCGCGAACGGCGACGAGCGCATCCGCTCGGCAAGTTTCCTGGCGGCCCAGACCGATTTCAGCAACGCCGGCGACCTGCTCGTCTTCATCGACGACGAACAGCTTAAGGCGCTGGACGAGGCGATGGCCAAGCGCGGCTTCCTCGACGGTGCGAACATGTCGTCGGTCTTCAACTCGCTCAGGCCCAGGGACTTGGTCTGGCCCTACATCGTCAACAACTACCTGCTCGGCAAGCAGCCCTTCCCGTTCGACCTGCTCTATTGGAACGCGGACTCGACGCGGATGCCGCCCGCTAACCACAGCTTCTATCTCCGCGAGTTCTATCGCTACAACAAGCTCAGCCAGGGCCTGCTAAAGCTCGGCGGCGTGACGCTGGACCTGGGGCGCGTGACCGTGCCCATCTACGAGCTTGCGGCCAAGGAGGACCACATCGCGCCGGCCCAATCGGTGCTGATCGGCTCGAAGCTATTCGGCGGGCCGGTGCGCTACGTGCTGGCGGGCTCGGGGCACATCGCGGGCGTCATCAACCCGCCGGCCAAACCCAAATACATGCACTGGATACTGGAGGACGGCGACGCGAAGTCCTTGCCCACGGTCGAGGCGTTCATCGCCAGGGCGAAGGAACACGCGGGCTCCTGGTGGCCGGACTACAAGAAGTGGCTGGGCTCGCTTTCGGGCGCGCAGGTGCCCCCGCGCGTACCGGGCACCGGCCCGTTCAAGCCCATCGAGGACGCCCCCGGCTCTTATGTGAAGAACTAGTGGCCTGCGTCACTCAATTTGAGGGGGTATTCATACAGTCAAGCTGTTCAGGCTTGCCACGGCTGAAAAGATCAAGGTAAATCCCCTCAAATTGGGCGACGCAGACCACTAGGCAGACGGCTGCGGGGGCTCTTTTGGTTGGGGTGCAAGGGGGGCTGAATGATTCCCGGGCGTGGGTATTAAGACTCTTGATCGCCCCGGATGGGACGCGATACTTTTGCTCCAAGGATATCACCTGCCCGAACTGCCTAGCCCGGCGGCGCGGCACCCCGCTTGAGGCAAGTGGCGCTCACAACCGATTTTAGGAAAAAGCCGGCTAAGGCAAAGCCTGCCCCAACGCTTAGGGCCGGGCTGACCTCGCCCGCCTACAGCCCATAAGTCTCCTCTCCGCGTTATTCCAAATCTCAGGCGCGGCGCGCGCCGAGACTGTGCGGAAAAAAAGTTGCCTTACGGGAAAGTGGCTGATAATGTTTGCCCGTCAGTTACCCGCGGACCAAGCGCATGCCACTCGCACTCCTCAAGGCCGGTTTGTTTGGCCGCTCCAAGCTCCCTCCCAGGGAACTCCCGGCTACCCCGGCGCTGAAAAAGTCTTACGACGCCGTGATCATAGGCGCCGGCGGACATGGCTTGGCCGCCGCCTACAATCTTGCCAAGCATTGGGGCATCAAGTCGGTCGCGGTCATCGACAAGGGATACATCGGCGGCGGAAACACGGCGCGCAACACGGCGATAATCCGCGCCAACTATCTTACGCCTGAAGGGGTTCGCTTTTACAAGGAGTCCATGGAGCTTTTCGAGACGTTGAGCCAGGAGCTTGACTTCAACGTCATGTACACTCGCAAGGACCATTTGACCCTGGCCCACACGGACGCCGCCATCCGAACCGCGCGCTGGCGGGCGGAGGTCAACAAGCATCTCGGCGTCCGCAGTGAACTAATTTTCCCGGAAAGAATTGCCGAAATCGAGCCCACGCTCAACCTCGGCCGCGATGTCCGCTATCCGGTGCTGGGAGCACTCTACCATCCGGTGGGCGGCACCGCCCGGCACGATGCGGTCGCCTGGGGCTATGCCATCCGTGCCGCTCAGCTCGGCGCTGAGATCCACCAACTGACCGAAGCCACCGGCTTCACCATCGAGGGCGGCCGCATCACCGAGGTCCACACCAGCCGCGGCACCGTGGGCTGCGGCCGGGTGCTGCTTGCCGTGGCGGGGGCCACCAGCGTGCTTGCAGCCAAGGCAGGCCTTCGCCTGGCCATTCGCACTGTGCCGCTGCAGGCCTGCGTTTCGCAGCCACTGAAGCCTTTCCTCAACGCCGTTGTCGTTTCGGGCAGTCTCCACTGCTATATCTGGCAATCCCAGCGCGGCGAACTTGTGATGGGCGGGGCGGTGGACCCCTATCCCGTCTATTCCACCCGCTCGACCCTGGACTTCAAGGAAGGGCTGATGGCCCACATGCTGGAACTGTTCCCCTTCCTGGCCGAGGTGAGGGTGATGCGGCAGTGGGCGGGCATGGCCGACATGACTCCAGACTTCGCCCCGATCATGGGCAAGACCCACCTCGACAATTTCTACATCGACGCCGGCTGGGGCACCTGGGGGTTCAAGGCCACGCCAGTCTGCGGCAAACGCATGGCCGAGTGCGTCGCCACCGATACACAGCCCGGGATCATCGCCGCCTTCCACCACGGCCGCTTCAGCCGGTTCGAACAGGTGGGGAAAGGCCGGCGCTGCCTCGGTCGGTTCATGAGGGATATCCGATGAAGATCATGACCTGCCCCCTCAACGGGCCACGCAACATCTCGGAATTCAGCTATGGCGGCGAAGTGAAGTCCCGGCCTGCCGCGGGCGCCGATCCGGCAGCCGTGGCGGACTACCTCTTCCACAAAGATAATCAGCCCGGCGTCACCCGCGAATGGTGGTTCCACATGCCAACCTCCTATTGGTTCATCGCCGAGCGCAATCTGGCAACGGATGAGATTGTGCGCACCTATCCTGCCTCGGACCTCTATCCAGAAGGGGGGGAGCGGTGACAAATCCCCGCCTGCCCGAACCCTTTGGCCACCTGATCGACCGCAGCCGGCCGGTCTCATTCACCTTCGATGGCCAGAAAATCAATGGCTACAGCGGCGACACCATCGCCAGCGCGCTGGCCGGCAGCGGCCGGTGGCTGCTATCTCGCTCTTTCAAATATCACCGGCCGCGCGGCATTCTTTCCGCAGCGGGGTTCGAAGCCAATGCAATGGTCCAGGTGGGCGCCGAACCCAACGTGCTGGCCGACCGCCGTGCCATCGAGGCTGGGATGGCGGTTCGCGCCGTCAACACCTTCGGCAGCCTCGACCGGGACTTCGGGCGCATCCTGGAGAAGTTTAGCCGCTTCCTGCCGGTTGGCTTCTACTACCGCACCTTCTACACCCCCCGTATCGCATGGCGCTTCTGGGAGCCGGTAATCCGCCGGCTGGCAGGTTTGGGAACGGTGGACGTTTCGGCCAGCCACGGCGAATACGACAAGGCCTACATGTTCGCCGATGTCGCGGTGATCGGCGGCGGCATCGCTGGCATGGCGGCGGCTTTGGAGGCGGCGGCGGCCGGCGCCGAAGTAATTCTGATCGACGACGCGCCCCGGCTCGGCGGCAGCCTCCTGTTCGCGCGGCCGGGCGAGGATGCCAGCGCGGTTCGCGACCTGATCGAGGACATGGCGGCGAAGGTGGCGGCGGAAGGCAGCATCGCTGTGCTCTCCGAGGCCACCTGTCAGGGCGTCTTTGCCGATAATTGGCTGTCCGTCACCCGCGGCAACCGCTTGTTCAAGCTGCGCGCCGCGGCCGTGGTAGCCGCCACCGGCACCTACGAGCAGCCGGCGGTGTTCCGCAACAACGACCTGCCCGGCATCATGCTGGGCACGGCGGCCCAGCGGCTGATGCATCTTTGGGCGGTCAAGCCCGGCAATCGCGCGGTGGTGCTGGCGGCCAACGCCGACGCCTACGGGGTCGCCCTCGATCTGCTGGAGGCCGGTGTCGCAGTCGAGGCCATCGCCGATCTTGGCCGTCCGCACGACGGCGATGAACGGGTGGCCGCGGTTCGCGCCCGTGGCGTGCGCATCCTTTCCGGCACGGTTATCGCCGAGGCGATTGAGGGCACAAATCACGTCGCCGCCGTGCGCCTGGCTCCGGTAACTGGCCCCGGCCGTTTCGGCTTCGTGAGCCAGGAGATCGCCTGCGATCTGGTTTGTATCTCGGTAGGCTATATCCCCAGCACGCAGTTGCTGTCCCAGGGCGGCGCCCGCCTGGTCCCGGATGAAGAGACCTGCATGCCAACCGTCGCCGCGCTGCCGGCGGGGCTGCTCGCCGCCGGTTCGGTGGCCGGGATGTGGAGCGTCGAGCGTTGCCTGGCGGACGGCCACCGGTCCGGTCTTGCCGCTGCCGCCCATGCAGGCATGAACTGCGAGGTGCCAGAACCGTTGGCCCCCGACTGCGCAGGCCTCACCCATCCGAACCCCATCTTCCCCCACCCCAAGGGCAAGGACTTCATCGAGTTCGACGAGGATGTCCAGGTCAAGGACATCCGCGACGCCGCCGCCATGGGCTGGGATCACATCCAGCTACTCAAGCGCTTTTCCACGGCCGGCATGGGACCCAGCCAGGGCAAACTCTACAACGCCCTCGTGCAGAAGGCCCTATCCGATTTCACTGCGAGCCGGTCGCCGGCGGTTGGCACCGTCACCATCCGGCCGCCTGTCTTCGGCGAGAAGCTGGGTCATCTGGCCGGACGCGGCTTCGATCCGGTGCGCCTGACCGCCATGCACCATCGCCATCTGGCTGCCGGGGCGCATATGATGCCGGCTGGCACCTGGATGCGCCCGGCCTTCTATGGCAGCGATGTTGAAGATGCGGTCCGGACAGAGGTCATGGCCGCTCGTGAGGGCGTAGGCATGGTGGATGTTTCCACCCTTGGCGGGCTGGACATTCGCGGCCCGGATGCCGCCCGCTTCCTGGACCGCATCTACACCTGGACCTACGAAAAGCTGCCGGTTGGCCGCGTTCGCTACGCGCTGATGCTGGACGAGACCGGCGCCATCGTCGACGACGGCGTCGCCGCACGCCTGCACGCCCGGCATTTCTACGTTACCGCCACCACCGGCGGCGTCGACCGCGTCTTTCGCCTGATGCAGTTCTACAATGCGCAGTGGCGGATGAAGGTGGACATCGCCAACGTCACCTCGGCCTATGCGGGCATCAACTTGATCGGACCCCGTTCCCGCCAGGTTCTCGCAGCTCTGGAAACCAATATCGACATCAGCCCCGCCGCTTTCCCCTACCTGGGCATCCGTACCGGCAGCGTTGGCGGAATTCCCGCGCGGGTGATGCGCATCGGCTTCGGCGGTGAATTGGGCTACGAGATTTACGTTCCCGCCAGCCGGGGCGAAGAACTTTGGGACAAGGCGATGGCTGCGGGAGAGCCCTCCGGCATCCGCCCGGTGGGCATCGAGGCTCAGCGCGTGCTGCGCCTGGAGAAAGGCCACATCATCATCGGGCAGGACACTGACGGTTTGACCCATCCGGCCGAGGCGGCGATGGGCTGGGCGGCCGGGCGCAAGAAGGCGGATTTCATCGGCAAGGCGGCCATGGACGCGCTGGAGGCCAAGCCGCCCGCGCGCCGCCTGGTGGGGTTTGAGCTGGCCGAGGACGGCGGCCCCGTGCCGAAGGAAAACCATCTGGTCATCCGCGGTGCTGAAATCGCCGGACGGGTCACGTCTATCGCGCGCTCGCCCAGTTTGGGAAAGGTCATCGGGCTCGCCTATGTGGCGCCCGATCAGGCCGAACCCGGCCAGAGCTTTACCGTTCGCGTTGACGGCGGCGTCGTGGTGACGGCGTGCGTCGTGCCGATCCCGTTCTACGACCCCGGCAACAAGCGCCAGGAGATGTGAGCCATGCGCGCAAGTTTTGTCAGAGTGCCTCTCGCTGCCCTTGGCGCTGTCCCAGTGGAAACCGGCGGCGGCCTTGTGGCCACCCGCGTCCCGGGCGAGAACCCAGCGGCACAGGCGGTGCTGCGCGATCTGTCGCCGCTGCCCCGGATCGGGTTCAAGGGAGCCGATACACCGCGCTGGCTGGCGGCTCAGGGGCTGGAGTTCCCCGAGGCGCACAACCAGGCCACCGTGCAACCGGACGGCTCGCTGCTGGCCCGGCTATCGCCCGGCGAATTCCTGCTGCTGGGGCGAATCGACGGCACGCCCTGCGCGGTCGAGCGATTGCAAGCCGCGTGGTCGTGGGAGGCAGAGGCAGGCATGTGCTTCCCCGTGCCGCGCCAGGACAGCCACGCCTGGCTGCATCTGGGCGGCCCCGAGGCTCCCGAGACCATGGCCAAGCTGTGCGGCATCGATCTCCGCCCCCACCGCTTCCCGGCGGGATCCATCGCCCTGACCTCGGTGGCGCGGCTCAATGCGATCGTCATCGCGCGCCCCGGCGGTTTCCATCTGCTGGCTGACAGCGCCTCGGCGGAATACTTCTGGGAGTGCCTGCTCGACGCCATGGCCGAGTTCGGCGGCTCTGTCGCCGGGACTGCCAGCCTGGGCTCGTTGTGATCGGCCCCCGAGGCGTCCGGGCAGGCTTTGCCTCCGCAGCCGCCGCCGTATCATGGGCCGTCATCGTCCCCGGCTGGTAGAACTACCGGGCGAAATCTAGCGCTTAGTCCGGTGTTCCTAAAGTCGCTGTGGGTCGTTACCGGACGTGCAAGAATTTCGAACGGACGGCCGGACTGCCTCAGTTAGCGGAAGTCATTCCCGCTTGCTAAAAATTGCCCTCAAAGCTATCTGTATTTTAAGGGCTTGCGAGGGGGGGCGGTATGCGTTGGCTTCGTTGCTGGGCCATAGTGGCAGCTTATTGTTTTTTGGCGTCCGCCGCGTTTGCGGAAAAGCGCGTAGCGCTCGTGGTTGGTAATTCTAAGTACATTTATGCCGGCGAGCTTGCCAATCCGCGGAACGATGCTTCTGATATGGCTGACGAGCTGAGGAAGCTCGGATTTATCGTTATCGACGGCTACAACTTGGATAAAGCGGGGCTCGATCAGAAAATTCGTGCGTTTGCCAGCGACCTTTCGGGTGCCGATGTAGGCGTGTTCTTTTATGCCGGTCATGGTCTCCAGGTTTCGGGAGTAAATTACATCGTACCGGTTGACGCGCAGCTTTCCACCGCCAACGCACTTCATTTAGAAATGATCCGGCTCGATGACGTGCAGCAGGCTATGGAGAAGGCCACCAAAACCAGTATTTTGTTTTTGGACGCCTGCCGTGATAATCCTTTAGCCCGCAATCTGGCCCGTGCCCTCGGCACGCGTGGCGGCGGTATCGGGCAAGGTTTGGCACCAGCCGAAAGCGGCATTGGCACTCTCATAAGCTTTTCGACCCGGCCGGGAGATGTGGCGCTCGACGGCAAGGGCCGAAATTCGCCCTTTACAGGACCGCTGGTAAGACGGATCGCTACTCCCGGCGAGGATGTCATGACGACGTTGATGGCAGTGCGCAACGAGGTGCTGACTGCGACGGACAACAAGCAAGTGCCTTGGGAAAATCATGCGCTGCGTTCCAAGTTCTATTTTAATCCGGCAAAGCCTGTTGTTTTTGACCCGAAGAGAACTCAGTCGAACCAGGGGCCTATTACTCCGAACGGTGATCAACATCATGGCAACCCTGTCTGCCAAGGATTGCCTGATTGCACACTCAACTTACCCAACATCTCCGGACAATATGCGCCCGTTCAGCTGGGTCCGATAGCTGCCTCTAAGAACGATGATCGTCCCCCTCCGTTTATCGATGCAGCCGGGGCACGAGAGGCCCAAAATCTAGTCAAACGAGTAATATCGGATGCTGCTGAAGTCGGCTGGGAGCGCGTATTCAATCGTATAAATACTGAAAACAGAAGATACAAGCACGGCAATCAAAAGTGGGGGATTTATTCGTTCGTGATTAGCGCTAGCGGTTTAAGGATGGCCCACGGAGGACAGCCAGAGATCGTCGGCCAAAATGTTAAAGAACTTCAGGTGGGAGCTACCTATCCTGGACGGGCAATACTAGCTTGTGCGAAGAGTGAGTTTCCAAACGGGTGCTGGACTGTATACAGTTGGTACAATCAAATCAGCAAACGCCTCGAACCTAAAGTCTCTTGGATACAACAAGTCGGAGATTACTTTGTCGGTGCTGGCGTTTACATTCCTGATAAAAATCTAAAATCTTTGCCTTTGATTGCGGATGCTAACGACCACGGGGCCAAAAACGTGGTTGCCGCCATAAAAGCGATACTTGAAAAGAGTCCAAGCCGCATCGACGTATCGTACAAAGAAGACAGGGACGCTGTTCTTGTAACGCTTGCTGACTTAAGAAAACAAGACTTCTCCGGGAATTGCGGTCGTGCGTTTGGGTCTTTTGAAGAAGGCAATGGACAACGATTTCTTGACGATCATACAGGCAAACAGCCGGAAATTATGTTATCACACGCTTATTCCGACAAAGGAGTATGTCTATCTTGTTGCGGATCGTGATGTAAATGCGCTTGCGGATTTGAAAGATCATTCCGTATTTATTGGTGAAGAGAACAGCTTTGTTCATGTCGTTGTTCAGTCCATACTTGGGGCCGAAAACGTGCAAAATGTGACGCTTATCGACGGAACCGAAAAGGAAGCGCTGGACAAATTGCAAGCCCGTGAGATTTCTGCAGTGGCGATTTTATCCGGTCGATGCCGTACCGGAACAGCACCTTCGAGAGCCTGCCGAGCAAGCTCGAAGGCGCCGCCATGAACACAGCTCAACGTCAAGACGCCGTGACGGACCTCCTCGAGGAGCTCGACGCGATACACCGATCAACAGAAGTGGTCGGCGATAGCACCCGCCTCGCCGATCGCAGTCCGGAGAAGACTGCAGTTCCAGATCAAGATCGCCACTGACCCGAGATTTCATTTTTGAGCGTCTCCGCGAACAATACCGGTTATCCAAGTAGAAATATTCCTATTAGAAGATTTAATTAAGACAATTTCCGATGCACTTGTCCTGATCTCATTGAACGGAGACGGTGCTGGCAGCGCAGAATTGAATAACTTTTTTACAACGTTCTTTCCTATTGTGGCTGATGAAGAAAATAATGAGAGGATACCAGGTGCTCTTGTTGGCTTAAATCTTCGTGAGAAGTTGGCAGGGAACTGGTTAGGGCGTTGCAGATTCAGTGAGCAGTGGATCAATAAGAATTACGGCACTGAGTAGTGGTTGGAAGTCGTACGGTCCGGTAGCCAGACTACTCCCAGTAAGAGACGGAGCCATTACAGACTGAAAGTTCCGCTCTCGGCCTGAACTGCCTATCGGGCAAAGCGTCGATACGCCGTGCGGGTACCAAAATACTAGCCCTTACCGCTACCGCAGCAGCCGTCAGCCATAAACTGAAGTGCATTAAAATTGCCTAAAATGAAATGGGTGGCGCCAGCATCCGCTCAAACGGTACGCGCCGCATACTCAAAGAGCCCATTTTCTGCGCACAATACCGGCTTCAGCTCAAAAAATGGTCACAGCCAAGTTCCAGATGGCCGCAAATTCCTACCGCGAAAACCGGCACGTTCCTTGCAGGAATGAAAGTTGCAGAACATGCATCTTAGGGCGGTGCGCATAGGCACCGGTGACTTTTGGGGCAATGAACAGGGATTATCTGGATGATAAGGACAACAATATTCCGCACAGCGCGAAACCTCGCCGCGAGCGCGGCGGCCGTTCCGCTCTTGGCCGCTCAAGCGCTAGCCCAGGCTGCCGCTGAAGCTCCGGCCGCAGCCGCTGCTGCCGCCGCACCCGCAACCCCGGCTCCGGTACTGAATGTCGGCGATACCGCCTGGATGCTGACCTCTTCTATCCTGGTGCTGATGATGCTGGTGCCGGGCCTTGCGTTGTTCTACGCCGGCATGGTGCGCAAGAAGAACGTGCTGGCGGTGCTGATGCAGAGCTTTTTCGGCGCCGGCATCCTGTCTGTGATCTGGGTGGCCGTCGGCTACTCGCTGGCATTTACCGAGGGTAATCCCTTCTTCGGCGGCTTCTCCAGGGTCATGCTCGCCGGAATCACACCGGACACGCTGGCGCCGCTGGCACCGACGATTCCCGAAACCGTCTATGTAATGTTCCAGTTGACCTTCGCCATCATCACCGCGGTAATCATCCTCGGCGGCCCGGCCGACCGCATGAAGTTCTCATCGGCGATGATCTTCCTGTCTCTCTGGGTCGTGCTGGTCTACGCACCCGTCGCCCACATGGTCTGGGGGCCAGGCGGCTTCCTTAATACGGCTGGCACGCTGGACTTCGCAGGCGGCACCGTGGTGCACATCAATTCCGCTATCGCCGCTCTTATCGCTTCCCTCATGATCGGCAAGCGCTTGGGGCTGAATAGCGAGCAAATGGCGCCGCATAACGTCGCCATGACGATGATCGGCGGCTCCTTGCTCTGGGTGGGCTGGTTTGGCTTCAATGCAGGCTCGGCGCTCACCGCGGGCGGTTCGGCCGGCATCGCCATGATCAACACCCATCTGGCCACTTCTGCGGCCGTGGTGACGTGGAGCTTGAGCGAGTGGATCATGAAGGGCAAGCCCAGCCTCCTGGGTGCGGTCTCCGGTGCTATTGCCGGCTTGGTTGCCATTACCCCAGCCTGCGGCTTCGTTCCTGTCAACGGCGCTTTCGTCATCGGCTTGGCGGCAGGCATCGTCTGCTACTGGGGTGTTACCGGCTTCAAGCGCTTCTTCGGCTATGACGATGCCCTTGACGTGTGGGGCGTCCACGGCCTGGGCGGCATCCTGGGCGCGCTTCTTACCGGCGTGTTTGCAGTCGCCGCCATCGGCGGCACGGGCAAATCCGGCGTGCTTGACGGCAACCCCGGGCAGATGATCCTGCAGGTGGAAGGCATTGGCATGACTTTGGTCTGGTCCGGTGTTGTCAGCTTCATCCTGCTCAAACTGATCGACCTGACCATCGGACTGCGCGTCAGCAAGGAAACCGAAATCGAGGGGCTAGACTACTGCCTCCACGGTGAGACCCTCCACGACTGACGGCAAACTCCTTCGGGCGAAGGCGCCGGGGACCACCCCGGCGCCTTCGCCTTAATAAACCGTCGATTTTGCGTAATGCCTTATGATGGTAGCGTCTGGGAAAGGCGCGGTAGCTTGGGCCATGCGGCAACACCCCGTTTCCCCTCCCCGCTCATCGAACCGGTCGTGCCGATTTCCAGCATCCCGCTCTCCGGCTGGCTTCACGGCAAAGCTATCGGCGGATGGCGTTACAATCTAGGGACAGGCCAATGGCACCATTGGTGGTCCGCAGCGGCCAGCTTGCGTTGAAGCGTCCTAGTTTCCTATAATGGGACTGATGTGAACCGGAGGAAACAATGAGCGATCTTCAGCTTCAGGACCCTCACGCCCTTCAGGGCGCCCGGGAGAACCGCCTTGAGGTGGCGATCGGGCATCAGGTCCGGGAATTCCGTATAAAGCTGGGAATGACGGTCGCGGATTTGGGCCGGCAGGCAGGACTTTCGGCCGGCATGATGTCGAAGATCGAGAACGGTGTTACCTCGCCGTCCCTATCGACGCTGCAGGCGCTGTCGGGAGCGCTCAACGTGCCGGTGACAGCTTTCTTCCGCAAATTCGAGGAACACCGGGATGCGACCTTTATCAAGGCCGGCCAAGGCCTGCTGATCGAACGCCGGGGCACCCGCGCCGGCCATCAGTACCAACTTCTGGGCCACAGTATCGGCAAGTCGCTAGTGGTGGAACCCTATCTCGTGACCCTTAACGAGACCTCGGACGTCTTCCCTTTGTTCCAGCACGCGGGACAGGAATTCATCTATTTGCTGGAGGGGGAGGTAGGCTACCGCCATTCCGACAAGGTCTATACGATGACTCCGGGAGATTTGCTTTTCTTCGACGCGGACGCCCCGCACGGGCCGGAAGAACTGCGCAAACTGCCCATCCGGCTGATCTCAGTGATTGTCTACTCCCGCAGCGGCGAAGTTTGAAACGGAGGCGAGTTCCCTCCCCGGAACGTCACTGTGGACTGTCTGCGGGCGGGGGCGGTGTTGCGGCTGCGACTGACCAAGATTTCGCCGTCGACCGTCACCAGCGCGACCCCCGGGATATCGCCCAACTCCAGCGCCTCACAGGCGGTGGCGGCGGCGCTGCCCTCCGGCGCGTCGAGGAGCATGAGATCCGCAGCCAGGCCGGGGCGCACGCGGCCGCGGTCCAGCTTGTGAACCCGGGCGGTGTTGCCGGTGGCAAGGCAAAAGGCCTCTTCTCCCGGCATCCGCCCCAGGCTGCACAGCAGCGCCATCAGGCGTAACATGCCCAGCGGCTGGGTCCCGGAACCCGACGGGGAGTCGGTGCCCAGAATCACCCGATCCAGCCGCCCCGCCTCCCTTGCCGTGCGCAACGCTGTCAGTGCCGCCAGCGGATTGCCGTTGTGAACGATTTCGATGGCTCCCCGGCATTCGCGGCAGAGGCAGCGTACCTGGTCGAGGGGCAGCGCAGTGGTGCCTCCGTTTACGTGGCCCACCACATCCGGGTCCGCGGCAAGCACCATGGCGGCGTCGATGGCCGACGAGCCGGGCACGGATGGGCCGCCAGTGTGCATTGTCGACACCATGCCGCGCGCCCGTGCCCAGCGTACCACCTGCGCCGCCGGGGCGGCGTCGCGCACGCTGCCCAGGCCGATTTCGCCCACCAGCCGTATGCCGGCGGCGGCCATCTCCTCGAAATCGCCCTCGGTCATCTCCAACTCGGGAACGGGCGCGCCGGCGATCATCTTGACCCCGCCAGGGCGGAAGCTGGAATAGGCGCGCTGGACTGCAATGGCCATGGCCTTGATGCCCACGGCGTCGCGCGGCCGGCCGGGCACGTGAACCTCACCGGCCGAAATCATGGTCGTGACGCCGCCATGCAGCGCCGATTCCACCCAGCCGAGTACCGCCTGGCGTGGCGTCCAATCCCCGAATGTTGGATGGACGTGGCTGTCTATAAGCCCTGGCGCGAGAGTAGCGCCGTTGGCGTCGGCCACCGCTTCCGCGCCGCTGCAGTCCATCTCCTCCATCGGCCCCACGGCGGCGATCCGCCCATCCCGGATCAACACCGCGTCGCCTTGGATTCGTGGCGAGCCAAGCTCCCCCGACAGAATAGTGCCGATGCCCTTTATCAGCACCTCCATGATCAGGCCGTCCGCCGTGCCCCGGCCATTGCGATGCCGGTAGCCGCTTCCGTTGCCAGTGAAATGGAGCGCAGGTCCTCGGGCTCAAGATTGTGGACGTTGGTCTTGCCGGTGCAGCGGGCCATCATCGAGCATTCGGCCACCGCCGCCTGCAGAAAGGACGACAGTGCCGCAGCCGCCTGGCCACGGTCTGGATCGTTGAAGGCGATACCCTCGGGAACCACTGCGCCGCCCATGGCAAGAGCGGCAGCGACCGAGATCACGCCGCCTGTAGCGCCCAGTGCAATAGCCTTGGCGAGGTCGGAGCCTGAGCGCAACCCGCCGTACCACAGGATAGGCATAGCCTCCTCGGCATTGCGGGCGCGCATCAATTCCACCGTGCGGCGAAGTAGCGACAGGCCGGGCGAGCCCTTAAGCTCCGCCCAGTCCGCCCCTAGGTGGCCGGTGCCGTCGAGCATCAGGAGGTCAGCGCCGCTATCGATGGCGAGGGGAACCACCCGGTCCACGGTGGCGGCCGTGGCGGCGAAGCCCCGGAGCTGGCCAGGCCGGGCGGGGTTGGGAAGGGTGGCGCTGCCGTGGGCGCCGGGGAGGACCAGAATCGCTGTGGCAGCCGGGTCGCCGGCATCGGCAGCATCGATCAGTTGCAACCAGGGGACAGCGGCATTTGCCGGCGCTGTGCGGCCGAGATAGGCGGTGCCCGAGGCTGCCAAGGCGTCGGCGACCGCCTTGTGCAACGTCTCGGGCACCCGGTCGAAGCCGCCCACTAGCAAGGGAAAAGCTAGCGACAGGCCCCGGCCGAAGTCGGTGGCTGTCTTGCAGGATTCGCGATAGGGATCGATGACTAGGCGGGTCAGGTTGGCCGGCAGGAACACCAGCTCGTCGAAAGAGGCGGGACGGCCGGCCGGGAAAGGATTGGGCCGGGGCAGCAGGCGTTCCCGGGTGATGCCGGCGATCTTTGCCGGCCCGGCATCGGCGCGCGCCAGGGCGAAGATGGATTCACGCGTCTTAACCGTGTAGTCCGACGATCCCGTTTCTGTATCGCAGCGATAGCAGCGTGCCGCTTGGCGATGGGCTTCGGCGTCGTCGAACCCCCTCTCGGCCTCGGCGAAGGGGTCCTCGCCGGCACCCACGAACTCGCCTTCCTTCAGGGCAAGCTTTTCCCATTCGGGGTCCTGGGCGACAGGAACGCCGCGTGTGCGCAGCGGCGTGCGGTACGGCACTGGATGAGCATCGCCCTCCAGCGCGGCAAGGATGTAGTAAGCAGCCATGTGTCCCTGGTACATGGCCTGAACGATGGTGGAGGAGCCGGAAGCCGCATCTCCCGCGGCGAAGACCTTTTCCATCCGGGTGCGCATCGTGGCGGGGTCTGTGGCAATTCGATCGCCCTCCAGCAGTCCGTGCCGGGCGAGTTCCGCCCCTGCGGTCTTTTGGCCGACCGCAGCGATCACCATGCCTGTGGCGATCTCGAATTCGGAGCCGGGGACGGGCGCGAAGGACCGGCGGCCGTCCGCACCCGGTTCGCCTAAACTGGTCCGGATGCAGTGCACCGTCGCGTTAGCACCCGAGCCCACGATAGAGACCGGTTGAGTATTGTAGACGATCTCCACCCCCTCGGCGAGGGCTGCCGCCATCTCGTGCTTGCGAGCCGGGATCTCGCCGGGGCCACGGCGGTAGAGAACCTTTACGTGCTTGACGCCTGGCAGCCGCAGCGCGGTGCGGCAGGCGTCCATAGCCACGTCGCCGCCTCCCACCACCAAAACCTCCGCGGGCATGGCGGGCCTCCTGCCCATGGCGACGCCGTTGAGGAATTGGACGCCGTCCTGGACCTGGGGCAGCTCGTCTCCTTGGATGCCCAGGCGCTTGCCGATGCTGGCGCCTACCGTAAGCAGCACCGCCTCGTGGCTGCCCGTCAGCCCATCGAGCGTCACCGTGTCCCCCAACGGGCTGGACAGATGGAGAGCAATGCCGGGGCAGCGGGTGAGAATCCGCGAGATGTCCTCGGCAACGATTTCGCGAGGCAGGCGGAAGGCGGGAATTCCCCAGGTCATCATGCCTCCGGCCTGGGGTAAGGCCTCGTAAACGTCTACCCGGTAGCCGGCCTCGGCGATGTCCTGGGCGGCAGTCAGTCCGGCGGGGCCGGCGCCTATAATGGCGACCCGCTTGTCCTTGCCAGGGTGGATGGGCGGCAGGCGGTATCCCCGGCCAAGCCGGTCCATTACGTAGCGCTTAAGGTTGCGGATGGCCACGGTGCCGTCGGAATCCGCCCGGCGGCAGGCCGGCTCGCACGGGGCGTCGCAAACCCGGCCGCAGACTGCCGAGAACGGGTTGGTGGCGGTGATGGCTTCGAGCGCGCCGCTGAGATCCCCCTGCCAGATCAGGCCGGCGTAAGAGGCAACGTCGGTGCCGATGGGACAGGCCACCTGGCACGGCGGGGGCTCGTAATGGGGCAGCCCGCTCTGGTCGGAGGCTAGGTCGAGGGCAAAGGGCTTGCACTGTTTCATGATCGATCAGGCCACCTTGCTGAAGAGTTCGTCTTGGCGGGTGCGGTAGGAGGGGTCGAAGGGCAAGCCGGTGATGGCGGCGGCCTCGGGCGTCAGCGCCACAAGGTCCTCGCGGCTGAGCTGACGGAAATCCGTATGGCCCAGCGCCTGGGCGATGGCTGCGATCTGCCAGCGTACCGCCTCCAGATAACGGTGGATGGCCTCGGCCTGCCGGTCTAGCGCATAGCGCGCTTCGTGCTCGGGATCTTGGGTTGCGATGCCCACCACGCAATTTCCCACATGGCACTGCATGCAGCTTATGCAGCCGCCAGCGATTAGGGCGGCTGTGCCCATGGCAACGGCGCTGGCGCCCAGCGCCAGGGCCTTGACAGCGTCGATGCCGTCCTTGATGCCCCCCATCAGCACGATGGGCATGTCGCCCTTGTGCCCGATGTCGGCGAGCCCGTCCAAGGCCTCCTGCAAGGCGGCGAGGGTGGGGATGCCCATGTTCTCCAGCACTTCGGCCGAGGCGGCGCCGGTCGATCCCTGCATACCGTCGAGTTGAACGAAATCGAAGCCATCCTTGTAAGCGATCTTGATGTCGTCGCGCACCCGGCCAGCCCCCATTTTGATGGAGACCGGCTTGGCGTAGCCGGTGGCTTCGCGGAACTCTTCGACTTTAATCACCAGGTCGTCGGCGCCCATGATGTCAGGGTGACGGGACGGCGAGCGCAGATCGATGCCTTCAGGGATGCCCCGGATCGCCGCCAATTCACGCGTCACCTTCTTGGCCATCAATTGCCCGCCGAGGCCGGGCTTGGCGCCCTGGCTGATATAGATTTCCAGCGCGTCGGCCTTGAGCATGTCATGAATGTTCCAACCCAATCGGCCGGAAAGGCATTGATAGATCAACTGCTTGGCTTCGGCCCGCTGCTCGGGCAGCATACCGCCCTCGCCGGTGTTCTCTACGATGCCGGAAAGGCGGGACGCGCGAGCCAGGGCGATCTTGGTGGATTTCGACAAGGCGCCGTAGGACATCGGCGCGATCAACACTGGCATGGAAAGTTGCAGCGGCTTGGCGCCGTTGCGCTCGCCCAGGGTCGTAGACAGGCTGACCGTGGCGAGCGGATCGCCGTTCGCGCCGATCCGCCGGCCGTCCACCTTGATGGCGATGTCTGAGAAATGCGGCACTGGCTTGGCTGCGCCGTAGCCGCGGACCCGGTAGCGGCCGATCGCGGCCTTGACGCGAATGTCCTCCTGGACCTTGGCGTTCCAGTAGCCGGCGCCTTCGGAGAACACTGTGTGAGGCATGGGGCGCCACACCGATTCGGACTTCGTATAGCGCAGCTTATTGCCGGCGCTGACGATCTTGGTGAAGCGGCCCGAAAAGGCGATGCCGTAGCGATCGAGGAATCCTTTGATCGCGGCTTCCTCCTCGGCGGAGGCCTCTTCGGTCTTGGCGTCGGAGCCGAGCGACTGTACCCGGCCGCCGGCGAAGATCGCCCCGCCCGACATGTCCTCGCCCACCCGTTCGCCGGAGTCGCCCAGGATAATTATCCGGCCGCCATACATCATGTAGCCGGCCAGGAAGCTGGCATTGCCGCAGCACAACAGCGTACCGGCCTTCATCACCTGGCCAGCGCGGCTTCCCATATTTCCCCTGACAACCACCTCGCCGCCGCGCAGAGCGACGCCAGCGATGGCGCCGGCGTTCCCGCCGACCACGACCGAGCCCGCGTACACGGAGTCGGCCAAGCCCCAACCGGCGTTGGACTCGATCTCGAAGCGGGCGCCGTGCGAGAGCCCCGCGCAGAAATAGCCCGCCGATCCCTTCACCCGCACGGTTACGGGATAAACCAAGCCGGCCCCGATATGATGGCGCGCGTCTGGATTGAGGACTTCAACGTCTGCCCCGCCGGCGGCGGCGGCGCGCAAGGCGGCGTTCGCCTCGCGCATCGAAAGCGTGCTCAGATCGATCGTGACCACGTGCGGAACGTCCCCGGCGCTGGTTCGGAAGTGGAGAGGGGCTGACCCGGAAAAAGCCGGTTGAGCGATACTTCTTCCGAGGCAATGGCGACCAAGTCGCCGTCCTCGTACATGACCATCGGTTTGGCAGCGAGGCGGTCCTTCGCGAAGCCGATGCCGTCCCGGGTGGACACCAGGAACGAGAAAGTGCCGTCGAAGTCGTCTATCGACCGTTCGAGAACCGCTTCAAGCCGCTCGCCCTGTGCCATCTTGTCAGCCACGTAGACTGCGATCAGCTCCGAGTCGTTGTCCGTGCGGAACTCGAAGCCGCGCGCCTCAAGCCGGCGGCGCATTTTCCAGTAGTTGGTGATCTGGCCGTTATGGACGATGGCGACATCGGCGAAGCCTGTAGCCCAGAACGGATGGGCCGCCTCAGGCTTGACCTCGGATTCCGTCGCCAGGCGGACGTGACCAATGCCGTGGCTGCCGCGGATGGCGCTGACTTGATAGGCGCGGTCCACTTCCCGCGACGAGCCTACGTCCTTAATGATGTCAAGAGACGTACCGATAGAGATGAGTTTGGCAGCGTGCTCCATTGCGTAAGCGAAAGGCCGGATTTCGCCGGTATAGTCCACCTCGACCACCAGGGTCGAGCCCTCGCGCCGCTGCTCGCGGATGGTTGCTCCGTGGTCCGCCAGCGTCTGTTGGATGCGGCCGGCCGCGCCGTCGCCGTCCACCAGAAAGCGTAGGCGCAGCCCTGGCAACTCCCGCTCATAAAGTGCGAAGCCGGTCGAGTCTGGCCCGCGGTGCTGGCACCCGTCCAGCATCTCAACCAGAGCCCGGCCCAGTACCTGGTCGCTATCCGGCTTCTTGAAGAAAATCCCTGCGATTCCGCACATCGCTGCTACTCCCTTGTGCGATGAGGTTACGGTAGCAAGCGCCGCCAGCTCCGGTCAAGAGTTACGGTAAACTTTTTTTCCGCTCAGGAATTTTGCGCGCCCAAAAATGTCGCAGCGCCAACGAATTCCACCTCAACTACCATGCCCGATGAGACGGTTTGGCTACGCATGATGGGTGACCCGATGTATCCTGAGCGGAATTTTTTATTCTTGGCGGTTGAATTATCCGCCGCTTTGGCCTAGCCTTAGCCGTGCTGCACTTGCCAGGCTCCGAAGTGCGCCACAGCCGGAACGAAGAGGGTATCGATGGACATCAATCTCGCCGAAGTCGCCAAAGAACGCGGCATCCAGTACTTCCTGATCTCCTATGTCGACCTTTTTGGCGTGCTGCGGGCCAAGCTCGTCCCAGCGGCGGCTATCGCCGGCATGCAGAAGAACGGCGCCGGCTTCGCCGGTTTCGCCACCCATCTCGACCAGACCCCGGCCCATCCCGACACGCTGGCCATTCCTGACCCCGCAAGTCTGATTCAACTGCCATGGAAGCCCGAGGTGGGCTGGCTGGCCTCGGACATCTACTGCGACGGCAAGCCGGTCAACGACGCGCCCCGCAACGTGCTCAAGGCACAGATTGCCAAGGCCAAGGCGCAGGGCCTGCAGATGAAGACCGGTGTCGAGTGCGAGTTCTTTCTCCTCAACAAGGACGGCTCGCAGGTAGCCGACCTCTCCGACGACTATCCCAAGCCTTGCTACGATCAGCTCGCGCTGATGAGGCAGTACGACCTCATCAAAGAAATCAGCGACAATATGCTGCAATTGGGCTGGGGTCCCTATCAGAGCGACCACGAGGATGCCAACGGCCAGTTCGAGATGAACTGGGAGTACGACGACGTGCTCCTCACAGCCGACCGCCACGCCTTCTTCAAGTACATGGCCAAAACATTGGCCGAAAAATACGGCATGCGCGCAACCTTCATGCCTAAGCCGTTCAACAACCTTACCGGCAACGGCTGCCACATGCATGTCAGCGTGTGGAAGGGGAGCGAGAATGCCTTCGAGGACCCCGCGGGCGAACTGGGCATGAGCAAACTGGCCTACAGCTTCCTGGGGGGAGTCATGCATAGCGCGGCCGATCTCTGCGCCTTGTTCAATCCCACCATCAACAGCTTCAAGCGCATCAACGCTCCGATAACCGCCTCGGGCGCGACCTGGTCGCCAAACACCATTACCTATACCGGCAACAACCGCACCCACATGGTGCGCATTCCCGATGCCGGCCGCTTCGAGTTCCGGCTGATGGACGGCGCCACCAACCCCTACCTGGCCCCGGCGGCACTGCTGATGGCCGGCCTGGATGGCGTAGCGAACGGCCGCGACCCCGGCGAGCGCCTGGACATCAACATGTATACCGACGGCCACACGCTGCAGAACGTGCGCAAGCTTCCACTCAACCTTCTGGATGCCCTGCGCCTGTTTGAGAAATCGAAAGTAGCCCGGGACAGCTTCGGCGACGCCTTCGTCGACAGCTACATCAAGCTGAAGATGGTGGAATGGAACTCGTTCATGAGCCATGCCAGCTCGTGGGAGCGTCACCACCATCTGGACTGCTAACCCCCAGGCACTTCCCGTCCTTAAGTCCATCCTTTAATGGAAATCGAGCGATGAGCGCGATCGCCAAGCACTATGTCTTGACCATAAGCTGCCCTGACTCCGTCGGCATCGTCGCCGCTGTGTCCGGCTTCCTTTCCGGCCGCAACTTGTTCATCACCGAGTCCGAGCATTTCGGCGACACGATCACCGGGCGCTTCTTCATGCGTACCGTCTTCCGTGAGCAACCCGGAATGCCGCCGATGTCCGAGCTGGAAGCAGGCTTCGGAGAATTGGCCCAGCGCTTTGAGATGGAATGGAAGATCCACGACACCTCAGAGCGGCAGCGCGTTCTCATCCTGGTGTCCAAGTTCGACCATTGCCTCAACGACCTGCTCTACCGCTACCGCGCCGGCACCCTGCCCATCGACATTCCTGCGGTGGTCTCCAACCATCCCAACCTTCAACGCGTTGTGGAATGGCACGGCATCCCCTATCACTACCTGCCGGTAACGAAGGAGACCAAGGCCGGACAGGAAGCTAAAATCCTGGAGATGGTGGACCAATTGCACATCGATTTGGTGGTGCTGGCGCGCTACATGCAGGTTCTGAGTCCGGAGATGTGCGCGGCGCTATCTTGGCGCGCCATCAACATTCACCACTCATTCCTGCCGAGCTTCAAAGGGGCCAAGCCCTATCACCAAGCCCATGCCCGGGGCGTCAAGATCATCGGCGCCACCGCCCATTACGTTACCAGCGACCTCGACGAAGGACCGATCATCGAGCAGGCGGTGGAACGGGTCGATCACACCCAGACGCCGGACAACCTCGTCGCCATTGGCCGCGACATCGAAAACGTCGTCCTCTCCCGGGCGCTTAAATACCACGTCGAGCACCGCGTCCTGCCAAACCGCGGCAAGACCGTGGTGTTTCGGCGATGACAGCCCGTATCGTAGACGGCAAGGCCTTCGCTGCTGGCGTGCGTGAGCGTGTGGCCGCCGGGGTTCGAGCCTTCACCGCCGGCAGCGGCACGGGCTTGCTATACCGCATCTTCCTCAATCGCCCCGACGAAGGGAAGCTCGCGAAAATAATGGCCCGCGTCCATCCCGTAGCCCACCACGAAGCGATCCGGACACTCGAATCCGGCGAAGTCAGCCTCTAGCTCGGTTTGGCGGCGGCCGCGCTTGTCGAGCAGCACCGCGATGCGCACGCTACGCGCTCCCCGGCCAAGGATCAGATCGCGGGTGAATTTCAGTGTCTTGCCCAACTCGAGGATGTCGTCGATCAGCAGCACGTCGCGGCCCGCGACGGATGCATCGATGTCGCGGAGGACTTTCACCTCGCCGCTGACGGTACCCGCGCCATAGCTTGAGACCAGGATGAATTCGATCTCGGGAGCGAGGCCTGCGCCGTGCATGGCCCGAATCAGGTCGGCCGCGAAAATGAAGGAGCCTTTGAGGATCGAGACGACGAGCAGGCCCTGGAAATCGCCGGCCGCGATTTCGCTTGCAAGTTCAAGGTTCCGGCGGGCAATGGCCTCCGCCGGGAACAGCACTTCAATGTTCTTGCCCCGCACCGCCGGCATGGTTCCACCTGAAAGCATGAGATCGGGAAAGCCCCTTAGGCATCGCCGACAAATAACTGCGCCATTCGGCTTGTACTTTTGCCCGCCTGCCGCAGCGCAAAAAGGGTTACATATCTTGGATATGCGCCCCTTTTTGCGCCTTGCAAACGGCCAAAATTCCTACGCCGCCTGACGCACTTATTTATCGGCGAAGCCTTAGCCTTCATATAGCTAGCCCGAGTCGCCGGCTCAAACGCAATCGAAGCCGGCGCCGCCGCCTTATCCCGAACCATGTGGCGCCACGCACTGTAAGTATGCCGCTAACAGATCGATGGCTAGCGGTTGCAGGCGGCCTCGGCTTCCGCTATGGTCTTCGGCAAGCACCCGTAGCTCAGCTGGATAGAGTACTAAATTCCGAATCTAGGGGTCGCAGGTTCAAGTCCTGCCGGGTGCGCCAATATTTTTCGCTTCCGGAATTCCTTGGAAGCTTCCCGATTCCGCTCGATGCCCAGTGCCTACGCGGCTGTCTGGGCGGCCACAGACATAGCCGCGGCCTCGGCCAAGTGCGTTGTTCTTCGCCCGGTTCCCTGCTCGATCTGTTCGCGGCAACTAAATCCGTCCGCGATGATTAAGCAGCCCTGGTGTGCCGCGCGTATTCTTGGCAAAAGCACCCGCTCTGCAGCCCTCATGGAAAGATCGTATTTGCCGCGCTCGAAGCCGAAAGAGCCGGCCATACCGCAACAGCCGGATGGAAGAACTTCATAGTCGAGCCCCAGCCGTTCCATGACCTCCTTCTCCGCCCCGGTGCCCAGCACGCTGTATTGATGGCAATGAATCTGCACCAGCGCTTTGGCGCCCATTTTTGGAAGGCTTGCATCCGGGCAATGGCGGGCGAGATATTCGCTGAAGAGGTATGTATTCTCTTTGAACGCGTTCGCAGTTTCGTCGTTGGGAAAAAGGTCCGGAAGCTCATCGCGGAAGCTGGCGCGCGCAGGCTCAAGCACGACCATCGGAACGCCGCTCCCGATCTCGCCGCCTAGCTCGTCCATGAGCTGGCGCAGCCATTTTTTGGCCCTATCGAGCATACCCCAGTCGTATAGCGGCCGGGCGCAGCACACCGGCTTCCTAGGGACCACGACCTGCCATCCAGCGGCTTCCAGCACGATGGTCGCGGCTATGGCGGTTTGAGGCCGGAAATAGTTATTGAACGTGTCGGGAAATAGCACAACAGGTCTGCCGCCAGGATTGCGCGTGGGATTGCGGCGCCGCCAAGCCACATAGGATTGCGGCGCGAAAGGCGGAATCGCGCGCGCGGGAGCAATGCCGCCGGCCCATTTGCCCATCGCCGAGAAAAGCGGACTCTGTCCGAAGAAGTTCGCTAGCCAAGGCGCGCGGCCTGCCATGCCCGCCCAGACACTGACGAGCCCCATGGAGTAGGCTGCGCGCGGCCGCAGCCTGTTCTTGTAGTAATGCGAGCGGAATTCCGCCTTGTAGGTCGCCATGTCCACGTTGACAGGGCAGTCGTGCTTGCAGCCCTTGCAGGCGAGGCAAAGATCGAGCGCCTGCTCAACAGCAGGATTGTCCCAACCCTTGGCAAGCACACCGCCATGCAGCATCTCGAACAGCAGCCTCGCACGGCCGCGTGTCACATAGGCTTCCTCCCGCGTGACCATGTAGCTCGGACACATGACGCTGCCGCCTGGGGTCGCCGAGCGGCATTTGCCGATGCCAACGCAACGGATCGCGGCGCGCCGGAAGTTGCCGCCATCCGCGGCGAAACTGAAATGCGTGTGCACATGCGGCGGAACATAATCCGGGCCGAGCCGCATGTTCGACGTGATCGGATAGGGATCGACGACCTTGCCGGGGTTCATCTTGCCGTCAGGGTCCCAGATGGACTTGAACTCGCGGAAGGCTTCAATTAGCTCCGGCCCGAACATCCTTGGCAGAAGCTCCGCCTTGGATTGCCCATCTCCATGCTCGCCGGAGATCGAGCCGCCGTGCTCCACCACAAGCGAGGCCGCTTCATCCAGGAAGCGCCGCATCTTGGCGAGCCCCTCCGTGGTGCGCAGTCCGAAATCGATACGGCAGTGCACGCACCCATCGCCGAAATGGCCATATAGTGTGGTGTCGTAATCGTACCGGTTCAGGAGGGCGCGGAAAGCTCTCAAATACAGGCCCAGACGTTCGGGAGGCACCGCCGCGTCTTCCCAACCTTCCCAGGCGTCCGGGTGATGAGGCACGAACGCGGTGCTGCCTAGCCCTGCCTCGCGCGCCTTCCAGATCATCTCTTGCTCGTGCTTGCTGCTGGCAATTTTGATGTGGGGCGGGTTTGGGCGCCGATTGAAAGCAGCCTCCAGTGTCTTTGCCTTGCCGTAGGCTTCCTGCTGGCTCGCGCCGCCAAATTCGGCGATCAGCCAGCCGCCGCCCTCGGGCAGGATCGAAATGCAATTCATGTCCGCGCCCTTTGCGCGCATGAACTCGATTAGCTTGTCATCCATGGCTTCAAGGCCGATCGGTCCATGCTCGCGGACGAAGGCGGCGTCATCGCCTGCCTGATAGATGCTTGGAAAGCCGATCACGGCAACGGCCCGTTCAGGCGGGCTTGGAACGAGGTTCAGCGTGGCTTCGAGAATGGTGACGCAGGTGCCTTCGGAACCAACGAGTGCGCGGGCAACGTTGAACCCGTTCTCGGGCAGAAGTTCATCCAGATTGTAGCCGGAGACGCGGCGCGGGATCTTGGGATAGTTCCGGCGGATGAGATCGGCGTAGCGGTCGCGCAGCGCCGCGAGCCGGCGGTAGATCTCGCCGCGCGCTCCGCCTCCCGCAATAATCGAACGCAGCTCTGAAGGCGGTGTCCGGCCCACCTTCAGCCGCAAGCCGCGATAGGTGACGATATCGAGTTCCTCGACATTGTCCGCGGTCCGCCCCGCCATCACCGAATGCACGCCGCAGGAATTGTTGCCAAGCATGCCGCCGAGCGTGTTGTGGTCGTGCGTGGAAGGATCGGGGCCGAAGGTGAGGCCATGTTTCTCCGCCGCGTCGCGCAAAATGTCGAGCACGCATCCAGGCTCGACGCGCGCCAGCTTTCTTTCCGGGTCGATATGCACGACGCGGTTCAGGTATTTCGAAAAATCCACGAGAACCGCTGCGTTGCAGGATTGCCCGCAAAGGCTCGTGCCGCCCCCGCGTGACAGGTAGGGTGCACCATGGTCGCGGCAGCATGCCATTGTTGCCACCGCGTCCTCGACGGATTTCGGGATAACTACCCCAACGGGCACCTGCCGGTAGTTCGACGCATCGGTCGAATAGAGCGCCCGGCTCATATTGTCGAAGCGCACCTCGCCCTCGATGCGCGCCTTCAGTTCGGCTGCGATGCGCTGGGCCGCCGCTTCTGAAACGATAGCGGTCCAAGGTTGCGGCTCTCGCGTCCGCTGGCCCGCGACGATGGGCAGCGTGCTGATAGACATGGCAGTTCCTCGACTTACGCGGCGAATTCCCGCGCATCCTGATGCTTGAATTCCAGCCCAAGCCCTGGACGGCTGAGGTCGGCACGGATGAAACCGTTTTCCGGGACCGGAGCGCCGTCGAAAAGCATGCGTTCGATGCGTACATGGTCGTGAAACCACTCCTGGTTCCACAGAGCACGGGCAGCAAGGGCTGCGTGCAAATGCAACGCGGGGGCGCAATGCGCGGACAAAGGCCGGGAGAAAGCCGTGCAAAGAGCGTCAACCTCAAGGAACCCGGTCAGCCCTAGGCAGCGCGTGGCGTCCGCTTGCTGCACATCGGTGGCGCCTGCCTCCAGCATCCGGCGAAAATAGTAGAGATCGTAGCCATATTCTCCGGCCGCGATTTGCATGCCGGCGGGAGCGCGATCCCGGATCAGGCGCAAGCCCTTTAAATCGTCGCTGGAAACCGGCTCCTCGAAATAAACCACGCCTTCTACCGCAAAGATTCCAGCAAGATGCAGCGCCTGCTTCCTGGAGTAAGCGCCGTTCGCGTCCACGAATAGCTCGGCACTGCCGGCCGCTTGCCGCACAGCCTTCACGCGGGCTGGGTCTTCCGCCGGGCTGCTGCCAACTTTCATTTTCACCCAGCGCATGCCTTGCGCAGCCCAGCCGCCAAGCTGTTCGGTCAAGCGTGCCATGGAATACGAGGTGAAGCCGCCGCTGCCGTAGACGGGCACGGCATCGCGGGCCGCTCCCAGGAGGGAAATTACCGGCTGGCCGAAGAGCTTGCCTTTCAAATCCCACAGCGCGAAATCCACGGCTGCTATCGCCGTTGCTGCAAGTCCGGCCCGGCCGATGTTGCGGATGCGGCGGAGCATGGCCTCATGCGCCGCGGGTATGGCCAAGGCATCGAGCCCCACTATGGCATGCGCAAGTGTGCCCTTGATGAGGTGAGCCGCGGCGGCATCCGTGTAGCTGTAGCCGATGCCGATTCTGTCCGCTGCCCCAACCTCAGCCAACACCAGGGTCGTCGAATCCCAGGCAAAGGTTCCGTCGGCTTCCGGCGCATCGGTTGGGATGGTGAAGGCTTTGGCGGAGACGCTCTTGATCGCGGCTTCAGTCAAGACCAGCGCTCCCGTTAGACCAACTCGCGAACAGCATCCGATGCGACCGTCAGCGCAATCTTGCCGGCGTTAGGCGTGCCGCGCGCTAGGCTTTCGGCGAAGTGCGTGGCTTGCTCGATGGTAACTTTCGGCGGCAAGGGCGGCTCGTTTGGATCGACAACGGCCTCGATGAGAACCGGCCCCGGCGCCGCGAGCGCTTGGCGCATAGTCTCGCCGCACTTTTCGGGATCGTCGATGAAAAATGCCTTTGCACCGCAGGCTCGCGCAATGCCGGCGAAGTCGATGGGTTGCAGCTCGCAGCCGAATTCGGGATTGCCGAGGAACACCATCTGCTCCCACTTGATCTGGCCCAGCACGTTGTTCTTGATGACGACGATTTTGACGTCGAGATCGTACTTCACGCACGTCGCGATCTCGCCCATGAGCATGGTCAAACCGCCATCGCCCACGAAAGCCACCGATTGCCGGCCGGGATAGGCCACCGCTGCCGCGATGGCGTAGGGCAGCCCGCAGCCCATGGTCGCGAGATTGCCCGAGCACGAGAAGAGCTGGTTTCCATGGATGTTGAGGTGGCGCGCGATCCAGGTGGTGATCGTGCCGGAGTCTGTGGAGATGATGGCATCGTCAGTTACGAGCTTGTTCAGCTCGTAGGCCACCACCTCCGGCTTCATCGGCTTTTCGCGCCGGGTGCCGCGCTGCTCCATCAGCTCGCGCCACTCCTTCATTTTTGTTTGCATGCCGGAAAGGAAGCTCCGATCCTGCTTCGGCTGCACCTTGGGCAAAAGCGCGCCGAGCACGCGGGCGCAGTCGCCAACGAGGCCGATATGCGCTGGATACCTGAGGCCGATCCGCTTCGGGTCGATGTCGATCTGTACGCATTTCGCGCGGCCGGGCTTGGGGTAGAATTCGATGTATGGGAAGCTGCTGCCCGCGATCAGAAGCGTATCGCAATCTTCCAGTGCTTCCTGGGCGGGCCGGGTACCGAGAAGGCCAACGCCGCCGGCGCAATAGTCGCTGTTGTCGGGCAGCACGCCTTTGCCGAGCAGCGGTTTGCATACGGGCGCGCCCAACCGCTCCGCCATCGCCGTGAGCTGATCGCGCGCGTGCAGGGCACCACGCCCGGCAAGGATGCAAACCTTCTTGCCGTCATTGATGATTTCCGATGCCACCTGCAGGGCGGCCTCACCCGGCATGTGGGCGCTCTCGAACAGGTGATCGGATACGTGGTGGGGCACGTTGCGCGCCGAGCGCCAATCGTCGCGCATGGAAAAGGATTGCACGTCCGTTGGCATGGTGATGTGCGAAACGCCGCGATAGGCGAGTGCGGTGCGGCATGCGAGTTCCGTCACGTTCTCGACGTGCGCCGGCCCCATTACGCGGGAATTGTAGATGCATACGTCCATGTAAAGCTTGTCCAGCTCCACGTCCTGTTGCGTGAAAGTGTGCAGAAGGTCGTGAAATTGCAGGCCGGTAATGGCGACAACTGGCGCGCCGTCGAGCTTTGCATCGTAAAGACCGTTCAAGAGATGGATGCCACCGGGGCCGGAGGTCGCTAGGCAGCAGCCAAGCCTGCCAGTGTACTTTGCATAGCCGCAGGCCATAAACGCCGCCGCCTCCTCGTGCCTCACCTGGATGAAGCGGACCGAACCGGCCTTTTTCCTCAAAGCCTCCATGATGCCGTTGATGCCATCGCCGGGGATACCGAATATCGTGTCAATTCCCCATGCAGCTAGCGTATCGACGAGGACGTCTGCTGCGGTCGTTGTCATGCTGCTTCACCTTCCTTGATTTCAAGGCTAACGAATGCGCATGGCGCCTGTTCCAAGGTGCCCCCGCGAGCTGGCCAGCAAACAACGCGTACAGGACGCCGATGAGCGCGCCGCCTGCGATGAACCAGGGAGCGAGCACCGGTGTTCTCATGTCCAGGCTGGCCAGAGCCTCGCGGTCGAAGCGGCCATGGGCACCGAAATCGCCTTCGATGGGCTTGAAGAGATTGTCGGGCGCATCCGGCCGTGCGCGCTCCGCGGAGTATTGGCCGGTGTATCCGGACCGGGCCAAATAGCGGTCGAGAAAGCCCGGCACGACCTTGTTGGCGAGAATTGCCTTGAAGGTTGAGCCTCCCACCCAGACCTCCCGCCGCCGTGCTGTCGCGGCGTAGACAATCGCTTCGGCGGCGGCCTCGGGCTGGTATATCGGCGGCACGGGCTGGGGGCGCATCGGCAGCTTGTTGCGGCCCCAGTCGAACTGCGGCGTATTCAGCGCCGGCATCTGCACCATGGTAACATGGATGTTCGAACGCTCGTGCAGCAACTCGGATCGCAGGCTGTCTGTAAAGCCCCGGATCGCAAACTTGGCACCGCAGTAAGGCGCCTGAAGCGGAATTGCGCGATAAGACAAGGCCGAGCCCACTTGCACAATAGTTCCACGGTTACGGCGCCTCATTCTCTTTAGCGCGGCCATCGTGCCGTAGACCGTACCGAGATAGGTTACTTCGGTCGCGCGCCTGTATTCGTCAGGGGCGATTTCGGCAAGCGGCGCGTAAACGGTGGCCATGGCTGAGTTGATCCAAACGTCAATAGGGCCAAGCTTGCGCTCAATCTGCTCCGCGGCGCGTTCAACCTCGTCAGCGTTGGCCACGTCAGCCGCCGCCGCAGCCGCCATCCCGCCCGCCTGCCGGACCTCCCCGGCCGCCGCGTCCAAACCATCCGTGCCGCGGGCGATCAGCCCTATCGAACAGCCGCGATTTGCAAAGGCCCGGACCGTCGCGCGTCCAAGTCCGGCGCTCGCCCCCGTGATGGCAATGACTTGGCCTTCCAACCGGCTCATGTGGGCTCCTTTTGGGTGGCGCCTCCCACTTTACCAAAACACCGGAGTCCCCCGGGTTCCGGAGCAGACATGGACTCTGACGAAGAGACTGGCACGGGACGTGGAGAAGAAAGCCAGCGCCATGCCGGGCGCTATATTTCGAAACTGGCGCCGGCTCATCGGCAACGAAGGATCAGGCACTTCGCCTGCGGGTGCGGGCCGCTCAATGCAAGAGGCTCTTGCGAAACCTGTTCGCAACACGCGAGCGAGACAGCGGCCGGTCAAACGTGACGGCTCCTGTATTGTCTTCCGTATGGCCTGGCCCTGCGCAAGCCGGGCTCCCGGCTAGAGTCCGCTCCATTAACAAGTCCCAATCGCGATGCCAGCATACCGGCAGCGAGGCCGCCCGCGGCAGCCGCCGCGGTCACACGCAACGGCCCGTAAGTGCGTGCGGCACGGGCGATCTCGCGTCCAACATCCTCGGCCGAAGCGAGGCTCCGGCTTTGTATCGGCCGCAGCGACTCCCTAACGCCGCTCCGGGTTTGCTTCCGCCCAATTCCATAGGCGCCTAGCACGGTCAGCAAGCCAATCAAGCCCAGCCCAACTGCCATAATAGCGGCCGACAATACCGGGTTTTGAGTGCTGGAGGTAAGGCCCCAGAAGACGGCCAAGATTGCGAAGACTATCGCTGCTAAGAAGATCATCCCAGCCACGCTCAAAACGAGATATTTCGTGGCCAGCTCTTTCAGATAATCGCTCAAGCGCTGGCTTAGCTCGCCAACGGCCAAAAGCCTCGGAATTCCTCCAAACATGAGCGTTACCTCTTCAACGGGTGATGAGCGCTCCGATTAGAAAACCAACGCCAGCGGCAATAAGGGCCGACTGCACCGGCTTCTCGCGGATCTGCTGCTCCACCTCGCCCATATTCTGGCGGACCGCTTGCTTTACGTCAGAAAGCGTATTCTGGGCGATGCCACCGTACTTTTCAGTAAGCTCTTTGACTTGGCGCCGCAGTTCGTCGATCTCGCTCTGCCCGCGGTTTGCGGCATAGTCGGTTGTGGCGTTCATTTCCTGGATCGGATCATTAGCCATAGTGTTCCCCATGCAAGAAGAATAACAAAAAGGAGGCCCGCGTTGCGCGCCTTTTTCACAAAACAACAATAGGCTATATCCGTTCCGGATCGCACGAATTGAAATCCTTGCGCTAAGGCACCGATCAAGCAGAGTGAGGCACTATTTGCTGAGTTATTTTTCGCAATTTGGGAACGCGGCATGGAAATGGTTCATTGTGTCTATAGTAAATGGAATCTGCGAGGAAGCGAGCAAATGAAATACACAATCGTTCTTGCTGCCGCGGCGACGCTAGGACTGTGCACCGGGGCATACGCTCAGGCAAATACGGAGCCCGCCGGACAAAACCGGCCCGTTCAAGAACAACTGGGCAATAAGCATGATCCGGGCACTGTGGGAGCCATGCAAGGCCCCGCCGGCAACCTGGCAACAAGCCCCGAAGACGTGCGCCGCCAAACTCAGGGCAAGCCTACCCAGCAGCAGCAAGCTCTGCAACGTAAGGCCAAACCCGAAAATTCCGACACCACCGGCTATCCAGCCGGTACGGTTGGCGCAGCGCCGGGCACAGAGGCGCCTATGCCAGGCACCAAAAAATAGGAAGAAGCGGATTCTGGCCCCTGCCCCCGGGGCTACTTTGCCTATTCGCCGGTCTTAGCGAGGTGCCCCGGCCCGGCATTGCAGGCCGGGGCACGGCCGGTGATGGAAACGTCTCAGGATGCCAGCCTATCAGCGCCCTTTGTGACTCTCGTGCCCGGCCTTCGCATGCTGTTCGTGCGATCCGCTCTGGCCACCCTTGGAGCCGGCCTGGGCAGCCAGTTCGCGATCCTTCGAGAAACTCCGTTCCTGCGCAGGCACGCTCTTACCGCCTTTTCTTCCGGCTTCTGCCGCCAGTTCAGGGTCTTTGGCGAAGCTGCGTTCCTCGGGCGGAACGCTATGACCTCCTTTGCTTGCGATTTCATGCTGCTTTTTCTCGTCCATGGCCGCAAAGCCTCGTTTGGACGTGCCGGGTTTCTTCGATTGAGCCATTTTCTCTCCCTTTTTCGTTAGAGATCTTAAATGGCTAACGAAAGCGGCCATGCTTGGTTCCGGGCCTGATGCGCGGATTCTTACACTGCGTCTTATGTCGCCCACGAGCAGCACGCGCCAAAAAGAGATGGGTTAGAGCAGGAGGCCGGAAATCTTCATGACGTTCTCTCTGCTGAAGCGTTGAACCTCATTCAACGGGAATTGGCTGCCAGGGCTGACGTGGGATTCTCCATAGCTGGCCTGCTTAACCCGGCGATTACGCTTTTCACTGCGCGGGCTGCGCGGCGAAAGCCGCTCAATTCGCGATTGCGGCCTCGTTTGCCAGCCCGGCCCCGGTCTCAGGCCGGGCAGCACTCAGAGCATAAGCGATAGCATCGTGAGGGGTCTTCGCGCAGGCGGAAACTCCGTAAGCAATGGTTGATTCGTTATCATCCGGGGCATCCCAGCAGCAGAGCAAAACCTTGGCAGCGGCCTGCTTGCTGCGTAAGCGCCGGACCATTGCGCCAATATGGGCGTGAGCTGCCGAAGCGCCGAAATATGAAATACATATCAACGGAGTGGCCGATATATCAGCGCCTTTGAAGAGGCCGGAACCTGCGCCGCCGGAGGGAGGTACACTGGCTGGTATCCCGTGCTTGCTAAGCAGTTGAGAGAGAATCGCTGCACCCGCCGCATCCAAGGGCGTGCGGCCGCCGATTGCCAGGACTGGCCCGTTGTTCCAGGCGGCAGGCAAGTCTTCCGGAGCCAGTACGGCTAGGCCGGAAGGAGACGAGTCCGGTTCCCCAGGGTCTTTCCGGTGCTCTGGAGCGGCGTCCTCGTAGTCGTCCAGTTCCCCGGCCAATTCCTCGACTGTCTCCTGAAGTTCGAGGAGGCGCGGCCTGCTTAGAATGCCACTCTCCCAGTCGCGATGCGCAAGCGTGAGGCCGGGTATCGCAACCTCGCTGTAATACTGGCAGAGGGAATTGACCTTGAGATACTGCCGGGCGCTGTAGGCAGCCTCACCGGCGTTTCCGGCGAGCATCCTCTGATAGAAACTTTGCGGCTCGGTCAGGGCTGGCGCATTGCTCAGGAGAATATGCAAGAACTCGAAGCGTTTGACGTGGCTCGCAAGCACAGCGATGCACACGGTTAGCGGCACCGCCATGACCAGGCCCACCGGTCCCCACAGCCACGTCCAGAACGAGGCGGACACGATCACCGCAAAGGGCGAAAGCCCTGTGGTGTGCCCATAGGCCAGCGGCTCCACGACTTGGCCAACAATGGATTCTCCCGCCACATAAAGGGCCAGCGTCCAGAAGAATGGGGACCAGCCCGGATCGATGGCCGCCGCAAGCACAAGAGGCATCGCAGCGGCGATGAACGATCCAATGAAGGGCACGAACCGCATAATGGCTGCCACGGCTCCGAAAAGGACGGCATTCGGAATCCCGATAAATGCCAGGCCAACCCCGATAACGCAGCCGAAAACGCTGTTGACCGCTGTCTGGGTTAGAAAATAGCGGCTTAACCGGTCGCCGGCATCGTCCATCGCCGCCGTCGATTGCTGCACGCTCCCCGGTCCTGAGAGCCGGATGATGCGGTCGCGCAAATCCTCACGCTGCAGCATGATGAAGACGAGAAACACAAGCACAATGCCTGCAGAGGCAATAGGGTCGGAGAGGCTCGCTAAGAGCGAGCGGTAGCGCTCCCAGAGCGCCCATTCGGGCTGGCGGATCTCGACGGGCACCGGCTTGTTAGCGTCCGGGACCAAGCCGTTTTGCCTATCCTGCTTTCCCTGGCCTTGTTCAAGTTCGTGGCCCAGGTGCTCAAGGGTGCCGCTGGCCCGCCCGAACACGGTGGAAAGTCCGCCATATCCCCGAAGGTTCTTGATCTTTTGGCTCAGGATGTCCTCGTAGCGCGGCAGCGAAGCCGCAAGCCCGGTAATCTGGCGGGTCGCGATTGCGCCAAGGCCTAGAACGAGACAGGCTGCCAGAAAAACAACCGTCAAAACGGAAAGCGCCCGCCCAAAGTGAAGGCGGCGGAGCAGCAGTGCCGCCGGATGCAGAACGAAACTGAGCAGGATAGCAAGTGCGAGCGGAACGAATATCGCACGGCCGAAATACAGTATCGAAATCGCGGCTACCGCCGCGACCAATCCCTCGGCTGCCGTTGCCTGGCGCGGTGCGCGATCCAATTTGGACTTCCTCTCGAAGTCACAACGTCACCGGAATGGCTATGTTCCGGTAGCGCCAGCATGCAACAGCGGCATTTTCACCTCAAGCTACAAATATTGATTCTTCGGCCGGAACCATCTTCTTCGCCTTGAGTTCCGCATGTTAAGAAGAGCGCGAGAGGTCACCGATGGGAAATCTTCTTTATTACGCGGTCGTCTTCCTAATCATTGCCATCGTCGCGGCGGCATTTGGCTTCGGCGGGGTGGCGGGAACCGCAATGGAAGGCGCCAAGCTACTTTTTTGGGTCGCTATAGTTCTTTTCGTGATTGCGCTGGTTGCTGGCGTGGTGCGCAGGTAGCGGCAGGCTGGAACGGGGCGGGGCTTTACTCAGGCACCGGGAACGGTTTGACGGATGCGCAGAAAGCCCTCCCAGGGATCGGATTTGAGCCGGGCAAGACGGCGCCCGAGATTAGCAGCGCTGAACCGCTGGGGCAGCATTTCCGGCGCCAGCTCGTCCCAGCGGACAGGAGCCGAAACCGGTGCACCGGGCTTCGCACGCGTCGAGTACGGTGCCACCGCTGTAGCGCCCCGCGCGTTTCTCAAATAGTCGATGAAGATCTTGCCCTCCCTCGCCTTCTTGGTCATGACGGCGACGTATTTGGAAGGCGCGTCCGCCTCCATGGCGGTTGCGATGCCATGCGCGAACTTCCTGCTTCGCCAGGTCCCCCGTGCCGCTGGCGTTCATGTTGATCCTGCTTTAGGCAACGCAGGTCAAATTGCGATGTTCCCGGGTAAGCGGCACGGCAGCAGCTTGCGGGCGGGACCGAGGTTCTACCTCCAGCCTGCCAGCAGACCGGCACGGCAGTGCGTTGCCGCTGTAAAGGTTCGTAACAGCTTTGGCGCACATACTAGTACAGCCGGAGGCAAGTTCGCACCCGCTTGCCGCACGCCGCCGAGCGACCTTGCTTCCGATAAGCTGCACTAAACTCAATGAGTTGCTAGTACGCCTGATCCGCGGGAAATCCTGTCGGCGCCAGCCGCGAATGGGTCGGGATTTCCCCGCGGGGCGTACTAGTTCAAATGTCACAGGAGCGCTTTATGGACGAGCAAGCCGATACTCCGGCGGAAGAAGATGACGCCATTTCCAAGGTTGGCATTATTGGTGCCGGCGTCATGGGCGGCGGCATTGCCCAAGTCTTCGCGCTAGCGGGCTATCAGGTACGGCTGCAGGATATATCGGCCGACAAGGTGCAGCACTGCCTGCTGGGTATCAAGGCGCGCCTCGGCCGCGTCGTCAGCAAGCAAGCGATGCCGGCCCAGGATTGCGCGGAAGCCATCGCCAGGATCGCCATAGGCACGGCGCTGGAGTCTTTCGCCGATTGCGATTTGGTGATCGAAACCGCCGTCGAGGACGAGCAGGTCAAATTCGAGATTTTGGAAAGACTTTGCCCAATCCTGCCCGAACATACGATCGTTTGCACAAATACCTCCTCGCTCTCCGTGACCCTGCTCGCCACACACACGGACCGGCCCGAGCGGTTCATGGGAATGCATTTCATGAACCCCGCGCCGCTGATGAGGCTCGTGGAGATCATTCGCGGCCTGACCACCAACAACGAAACCGTGGCGGCGGTGAAGCGGGTGGTGAAAAAGCTGGGAAAAACGGCTGTGTCCGCCCAGGACTATCCAGCCTTCATCGTGAACCGCATCCTGCTGCCCATGATTAACGAGGCGATTTTCGCCCTGCATGAAGGCGTGGGAACCGTCGAGTCCATCGACGCCGCGATGAAACTCGGCACCAACATGCCCATGGGTCCGATCGAACTCGGCGACTTTATCGGCCTGGACGTGTGCCTGAGCATCATGCGTGTGCTCTACGAAGGCACCGCCGACTCCAAGTACCGTCCCTGCCCGCTCCTGGTAAAATACGTCGAAGCCGGCTGGCTCGGCCGCAAGTCCGGCTGCGGGTTCTACAACTATAACGCACAGCCGCCGCTGGTAAACTTCCGCATGCTCAGGGCCGCTTGAGTTTGACGCCAGCGCCTCCGGCTTCACCACCAGAAAACCCGCGCTATTCCATAAGGCTTTGCCCCGGAAATTTCTCGCCAAGCGCATAGCCGGCGCCGCGCACAGTGCGGATGGGGTCTTTCTCCCTGCCACGGTTTATGGCCTTCCGCAGCCGGCCGATATGGACATCGACGGTGCGCTCGTCGACATAGACATCGCGCCCCCACACGCCGTCGAGAAGCTGCGTGCGCGAGAACACCCGGCCTGGGCTTTCCATCATGAATTCGAGGAGCTTGAACTCCGTCGGCCCAAGCCGCACCTCACGGCCGCTGCGCTTGACGCGGTAGGCCTCGCGGTCAAGCTCGATATCCTCCACCTCAAGCGTATTGGCCAGGCGCTCCGGGCTCGCGCGGCGCAGGATAGCCTTCACCCGGGCCATCAGCTCCGGCACCGAAAACGGCTTCACCACATAGTCGTCCGCGCCGGTGGTCAGCCCGCGGATGCGGTCCTGCTCGCCGCTGCGCGCGGTCAGCATCAGGATGGGGATGCTGCAGGATGCCTTGCCCACGCGAAGGCGCCGGCACAGCTCGATGCCCGATAGCCCAGGCAGCATCCAATCCAGAATGATGAGATCCGGCGGCTCATCCCTGATCGCCGCTTCGGCTTCGTCGCCCCGGTTCGCGAGGGACACGCGAAAGCCCTCTGCCTCCAGATTGTACTGGAGCAGCAGAGCCAGCGGCTCCTCGTCCTCGACAACGAGCACCTTCGCATTCATCGTTCACCCCCGTGGCGCTCCCTTCGGAGGCGCTATCCCCGCTCTTTTCCGGCTTGCGACAGAAGCAGCGTCTGGCTTGTGCGATCCGATTTGGGCCGCTCCTCGCCCAGCACCTTGCCCTGGATCAAATAATAGATCGTCTCGGCGATATTGGTGGCGTGGTCGCCGATCCGCTCGATGTTCTTGGCGCCGAACAGAAGGTGGGCGTAAAGGCCGGCCCTTCTGCGGCTCTTCCATCATCGCCTCAAGCAGCTCCGCATAAAGCGAGTTGTACATCGCGTCGATTTCCTGGTCCCGCTGCCAGACGCGGACAGCCGCATCCGCATCGCGCTGTGAATAGGCATCGAGCACCTCCTTGAGCTGGCGCATGGCCGCCTCGCCGATGTGCTTGAAGCCGGTCATGACCTGTTTTGGATGCTGCTCGCCGGCGATGGCAATGGCGCGCTTGGCCATGTTCTTCGCAAGGTCTCCGATGCGTTCCAGATCGCCCGCGATCCGGATGGCCGTGACGATTTGCCTGAGATCGCTGGCGACCGGCTGCCGGCGCGCGATGATCGAGACGGCATTCTCGTCAACCGCGTGCTCCAACCTGTCAATGTCCTTGTCTTTTTCGAGCGTTACCTCGGCGAGATCGGGATTGCGGCTTAGAAGCGCGTCGATGGCCTGTCCCAGCGCATGCTCCGCCAACCCGCCCATTTGGGCGACCATCGCATCCAGGGACTTCAACTCCGCATCGTAAGCGCGCATGGAATGCTCGTCCACGGCCTCCTCCTCCTCCCCTGAATAAGTGGGGCAGCAAATCTGCCCAAATCCATAGGCCCTTTTTGTTTGCGCAGGGCGCGCGTTTAGAAGCTTCGCGCTCTCGCACCCTGCGGATCCCTCAATATTATGATAATTCGTGGGCGTCCCCATATTCCAAGCTCTGAGCTTCTTAAAAATTGCTATTCCGGCTCTTCAATGGCCGCATTGGGAGACAGGTGCTCCGTCAAAACCACCGTAAATTTCGATCCGGCTCCCTCCTCCGAAACGATCCGCAACTCTCCGCGATGGCGGTTCACCACATGCTTCACGATGGCGAGACCGAGGCCCGTTCCCCCCTTCTCCATCGCGGACTGCCCCGGAACGCGATAAAAGCGCTCGGTCAGCCTAGGCAAATGCTGGCGCGGAATCCCTGGCCCTTCGTCCTGAATGGCGATTTCGATGACCGGCGCAGTACCGCTTTGCACCCGCTGCAACGAAACCCGCACCGGCCCGCCGGGCTTCCCGTACTTAATTGCGTTGTGCAACAGATTGATGAAGACCTGCATAAGCTCGTCGCGGTCGCCAAGCACGGCCGCGCCGTCCACGTCCGAACGCACCTCGACCTCGATGCTCGCCTCCGCGGCCATCGGCTCCAGCGCATCGCAAGCCTGCGCCACCAGCTCGCCGATGATGACCGTGTCCCTGCGGCTTCAAATGCGCTTGCATCTCCACCCGGCTCAGAGACATGAGATTGCCGATCAGGCGGGCCATGCGCTCGCCCTGCTTGGCCATGATGGCGAGGAAGCGGTCGCGCGCGGCCTCGTCGTTGCGGGCAGCGCCCTGCAAGTGTTTCGATGAACCCCAGGAGCGAAGCCAGCGGCGTCTTGATCTCGTGGCTCGCATTGGCGATGAAGTCCGCGCGAAGCTGATCGAGGCGCCGCTGCTCGGTCAGGTCGAGTAGGAAAAGCAGTATCAGTGCGCCGGTGCGCTTTCCCGGCTGGAGCCAGGATACCGTCGCCGACATATGGCGCTCCACGGGGATGCGCTCGCTGAACATCACCGTTTGCACTGCCTTGGCCGGCGAGGCTGCCATCACGGCACCGAGTATCTGCGGGCTCCTGGTGGCGCTCGAAAGGTGCGATCCCGGTCTAAGGCCGTAAAACAGATCGCGCGCCTTGGCGTTGAATGCAACGATTTCACCGTCATGGCGGAGCAGGATGGCAGACTCTGGGAGTGCATCGATCAGCGCCCTGGCGAGCCTGAGCGGCAGCGGCTTCCTCTTTGGCGCTCGCCCGGCGCCAGCAGTGACAACGGCCAGGCGCGAGCGCGGTATGGCCGCCATGCCAATGCAAAAGATCGCGCAAGCTGCGGAAGCGGCCCGCCACGGCAGGCCGTAGATCGGTGGCAAGGCCACCATGATTAGAGCAAAGAGAAGGATGAGCCGGCGGCGCAAATAGAGCCTTGTCAGCGCCCGGTCCTCGGGGGCAGCCTCGACCGGGCCTTCCGCGGCCGAGCCGCCTCCGCCTGGCGGCCCCCGGCAACGCTGACTGGCAGACCGCGTGCGTGCCGGCTTGTTATCGAAGCTATTGAGCATGTTCCAAAGTCGTTAGCCGCGGACAGTTTGCCCGCAAGCGAAATGTTGCATCAACCTGCAATAATAACAGACTAGTGCGACAGTTTCCGGACAGTGCACAACTTAAGCGTAATGCAGCCACGCCTTAGCGCGGCTCACGGCTCAATCCCGCCGCTTCGATTTCCTTGAGATAGCCATCCCAATGCTCCGTCTTCCGCTGCGCCAGATCGTACAGATAGGGCCAAGTGAACAGGCCGGTGTCGTGACCATCGCTGAAAACGAGCCTCACCGCGTAGTTTCCGACGGGCTCGATCTTCTGAATTGTGACGTCGCGCTTGCCCGAGACAAGCTTCCTCTCGGCGGGCGAGTGCCCCTGAACCTCGGCGCTCGGGCTCATCACCCGCAAAAGCTCGGCCGGAATGCTTTCCGCAACGCCGCTCCGCAAACGCCACGCGCAGCGCGGTTTTCTCTGGATTGAGCCGCAGTTCCGTAGGCCACGATCTTCCTGTTCGGCCTGTTGTGTCATTTTCGTATCCCCGATGTTTCGCATCTTGCCAGAATGTGGCTTCACGCCATTTTGCATAGCCCGGTTTACGCTTTTTCGCCGCAATTGTGTCCAATACAAATAGGCGTAGACTGGAATAGCTTGCAACCGGTGTTTGTAGTTCGTTAACTGGAAGCGTTTGTGTCCCATGCAAAGAATTCAGATGTCACGCGGCGAGCGCGCCTCGCTGGAGACGATCGTAAGACGGCCTGTGCCTTGTGACCGACATTCCTAGCGAACATGCTGAGAAGCTATTGAATTACGGCCTCGTCAAGCGCGAAGTTATGCTCCTTCATGCGACGCCGCGCGGTCAGGTCGAGATCCTGCGGCAAAGGTTCAGGGGCATCGACTATGGAATGCCGCTGGTAGCCAAGGCCATCTAAAAAGGCCACCTCTTTTTTTCCATTCGTTGCAAAACCTCACTAGCCGGAAGGACGCCCGCGTCTTATAGTAACAGCCGGGGCGGAATGCTAGAGACGAAGGCGTGCCGCCGGGCCTTTCACAATCTGCGTAAGCGGGAGATAATTAATGGGTTCTCGGCTCCTTTTGGGCGCTGCTGCAGTGCTGGCTGCCTTCGCATTTCCGGCAGCAAGCCAAGCGGCCGACGCCGGCGAAGTGCACGCGAAAAAGCACCACGGCTTGCACCACCATCGCTATTGCTGCCAGCACGTAGGCGGCCATCGCTTCTGGTACCAGAACAAATCCTTCCCGTTCAACGACCAGAACAGCGCTCCTGGGCACTACAACAACCAGAACTTCTGGGAAAGAGTTGAGACCCAGCGCAACTATCCTATCGGATATTAGCCTCGAATTTACTGGCTCGATCTATAGCAGCGTGCGCGAATCTTGCCCTCCGTCATTGCGAGCGAAGCAATCCAGGAGGTAGGTTTGCGACGTTGCTATGGATCGCCGCAACGGCTTTGCCGCCCCGCGACGATGGGGAGCGTGCCGGCGTCAAAGCTTATGCCCGTATGGGTGTAATTGCGCGAACCGGCGCCCTAACGCTTGAAGAGCGCGGGCACACGCAGCTTGCTCACCATAAGCGCGCTTGCGGCAAGAACGATAGCGGCCATGACGAGCGAAGCCTGATCGGGCAGAAGCGCCGCATTGGCCGCCGCATCGGCGATCAAAACCGCGACCGCGGCACCGGTCGACGGCAGGCCGCAGAACCACTTTTTGTGCTCCGGCTTCTTCGGAAGTCTCGACTGCACGTTGAAGCGCGCCAGCCGCAACCCCGTAGCCAGGACATAAATCCCTGCGATGAGCCAGCCCGTCCAGCCCAAGAGGTGCAGGTCTCGCTGATAGATGAGCATGGCCGGGGCAACCCCGAAATTCACGAAATCGGCGAGCGAATCCAGTTCCGCCCCAATCGGGCTCTCCGCGCCCCAGCAATCGCGCGAGATAACCGTCGGCCGTATCCAGCACCACCGCTGCAAAAATGGCCGCGATCGCCCAGTCGAACTCCCCTTCCGCCGATAAGCGAAGCGCAGTCAGCCCGCAAAGGACGGCGCAAAGCGTCAGGATGTTCGGAAGAAGAACAGAAGCATTGAATAACGGGAGCGCGGCCCGTGCCGGCGGCGGCCACCACGGCGGCTTCCTGAGGGGTATCGCTCTCTTCGTTCATGAAGACATGCCCGGCGCCGCGAGGCGCAAGTTGCCGGAGAACATCGTGCTCATGCGCGTTCTTATACCCTTTTACTCAAGCTTAGGCTGCCGGGCGCGATCCGGCCGCCTTCCGTTTCTGCTTTACTCTCATTTCGTTTTGAAAGGAAACGCAAACTAAGCACCGCTAAGCGGTTCGCAAAATGGCCTTTCCCGGTTTTGCGATAAAGCTCTGCGGAAACAAAGAACCTAAGCGGCCATTCGTTGGCACGCCAAGGATCTCTGCTAAATCCGCCGGAAAATGCGCCTGGGCTCCTGCGATTCCAAATCCGCGATGACGCTCTCGCCCGCGATGGTGCGCTGGCCTTCCCCGGCAAGGACCGAAGCCGACGGCGGAAGGTAGATATCGACCCGGCTGCCGAACCGGATGAGACCCACCCGCTGGCCGGCCGTAACGCTATCGCCCTGCCCCACCTCCGGCACGATCCGCCGGGCGACGGTGCCCGCGACCAGAACCGCGCCGATCTGCAGCGCGTCCTTGGTTTCGATCACAAAGCCCTGATATTCATTCAAGGCTGGCGCTTGCGGCGAAGCGGCATTCAGGTATTGGCCGGGCCGGTAAACCGAGGCGTCGATGCGGCCGGCCACCGGCGTGCGGATCACATGCACATCGAGCACGGACAGAAAGATCGAGACGCGCGTCTTGGGATCGCTGCCGAGCCCAAGCTCGCCGGGGGGCGTCACGGTTCCCACGCTGATGATGACACCGTCGGCCGGAGCAAGTACAAGTCCATCTCTTCCGGGAACCATCCGTTCAGGATCGCGGAAGAAAAAGATGAGCCCCGCCGTCGCGACAACGAAAAGTAACCCTAGGGTTGTAGAAATCAGAAACGCAACCACAGTTGCCGCCGCCGCACCGGCAACAAACTTGTAGCCATCTTTGTGAATGGGCGAAAATAATGCGAGGGCTTGCGAAAGACCGTTGGGTTCGGACACTATATTCCTCTCTGGAACTGTCGAAAAAAGCACGGAATCTGGCGGTAGCCGTTTGTGCGGGACACAGCGCAGCCCTAATGTGTCATCAAATTGACGCTGTAACGTAAATGCCGCAAATGGTCCCTATGCTGAAACCGGCCGCGCCGTCCACCGAAGGAGAGTTTTAATGTTCCGGAAATTGGCCGCAACTCTAATCGTCGCATTTGCAACGTTTTCAATGGCAAAGGCCGAGGACGCCACCAAGCTGGCGCTCACGGTTCCGGCCGAGGTGACCGAGGTTGCCACCGCCGGCTCCTGGGCGGATGGCGAAGCCAGCGGCGTGTTCCGCGCGATCGTGCTTACCACGCCTTCGGGCGAGTCGACCCAGGCGCACATGATCGTGCAACTGCTGACCTTGGGCACCGACGGAAGCCCGAACAAGGTCTACAAGACCGTTCTGGTCAACAAGATCGACGAAAAGAAGCTGCCGAACGCCTTCCTGGCCGTCGAAGAGGATGGCACCGAGAACGAGGTGACTTGGCGCGTCACCACTTACGACAGCAATTCGAACGCGGATATCGGCGCGCTCGTGACCATCAACGCCAAGGGCGAGGTCGCGGTCAAGGACGCGCCGAAGGAAGAAGATTCCGCCGCGCAGCAGGGCGAAGAGAAGAAGAATTAGGTTGTAAGCTGGTTCGATGGCATCGCAACAGGCCAGAGCTTTCAGACGCCGGCCGGGCCGTGGAAGACCCGCGCGCATCCATCCGGCCGCCATCTGAAACCCATTACGTAAGCGGAAGTGGCGGGGCTCGAAAACTGCTCAAGCGGCTTTGCCCGCTTTCGGATCTGAAAGCGGGCGTGCACAGGGCGGGCGGCGAAGCAAACGAGCATGTATCTTCCCGATCCACTGCTGGCGATGGGGCGCTTGAGTTTACCGGCCGGCGCGATGCCACCCATTCGTTGGCGAAGCCGCGAAACTCTACTTGGGTTTCGTGTTTAGTGCTTGCAGGGCCGTGGCGATCGGCAGGAACAGGGAAGCTGGCTTACCCGTGAAACGCCGAAACCCGAGATGCTGATAAAAGGCGACAGCCTTTTCGTCTTTTGCGTCAACAACTAGCGCGAAGATCGCTGGTTCGGCGTGGGCTGCCCGCACTGCGGCGTCCATGATGAGCGCACCCCCAAGCTTTTGTCCTCGAAATCTTCGATCTACGGCGAGACGGCCAATCAGCCCGGCGGGCAGAGCTGCGTAACGCGGTAAGCGCTTTGTTTCCTCGGCTGACAATTCCGTGAGAGGGAAACTTGCGGCGGCAAAGGTGTAATAACCAGCGATTGTGCCGGTATCGTCAATCGCGACGAAGCAATTGCTTATCCGGCGTTTGATGTCCTGTGTTGCCAGATCGTGCAAATAGCGATCAAGCAGCGCCGAGCCGCTTGAAAAACTCTTGCGGGCGTGCGCCGAGGTTAGGGCTTCAATGCGGAAGCCTTGAGTCACTGCGAGGCCTTGATAAGATTCCGGTAGGCGCTGGCCGCATCCACCAAGCCTGAAGACGGAGGCGGCGGATTGAGGATCGCTTCGGCGAAGGCGCGTTGATCCTCGACCGAGAGGCGGACGATCTGCGTCTCTTCGATTGTGCGGTTGGCGGCTTCCTGTGCGGCGGCAACGATAAAATCGCTGACGCTACGTCCGGTAATTTCAGCCGCGCGCTTGACTACAGCAAGAGCCTCGGGCGCGATGCGCGCCTCGATGCGGGCTGTGCGAGCTGGTTCTTGGGCCATCGTGCATCCCCTTTCGTTCTCGTACTCAATGTACGGCGTTTCGCCGGACATCGCAAGAAACGAAAGTATACTGCACCGGCAGCTTGGGGGCGGGTGTGCGCCAACGGCCGCCAGCCATACAGTTTCCGGTTCGAGATAAGAACCGGTTGTCGCCCGGGTGTGTAGCGGAGCGTGCCTTCGCCTTAACAGACAATTACTTTTGCGTAGGCGCCCATTGTGCTTAATACCAACGTGGTAAATTCAGAATCGAGATGTCTCAATCACGCGCATTTTTGCGTTTTTTTCCTCGTTTCCGGTCGAATTCTGCATTTCAAAATTCCGGTTAAATATACGCGAGTATTTGAAATTAACCAAAGAAAGGCTCGCGAGTACCGCCAGCGGCAACAGCGTGTCGTCAAATAATAGCGCAATATCATTGCCTTAGCACCCTTAACGCTTACTCAAGACAATTCTGCTATATTACTTCAAAATCGAAAGCACCCTCTCTAATCCTCAAAAATGGACCGGGAGAGCAGCCTGGATAGTTAATATGGCGTTATTGCGGGGCTCAGTGGCTGATGGATGCGGGCGGGAAAGCAATCGGCCGGGCACGGTATCGGTCCCGGATGACGGCCAAGCCGCCATCCGGAACGGCGCTCCCCTAAGGATGAATAATCATCCCCGGCAGCAGGTAGGCCTGCACCATCACCAATATGCCGACGAGGCACGCCAGCAAGATCGAGTGCCAGAACACGTAGCGCAGGATCGTGCCCTCATGCCCGAACCAGTTGGTCGCGGTCGAGGCCACGACGATGGATTGCGCGTCGATCATCTTGCCCATGACACCGCCCGACGAGTTGGCGGCGCCCATAAGCACCGGCGACAGGCCCAACTGCTCCGAGGTGATCTTCTGCAGGTTGCCGAACAGCACGTTCGAGGCGGTATCCGAGCCGGTCAGCGCCACGCCCAGCCAGCCCAGCAGCGTGCCGAAGAAGGGATAGAGCACGCCCGTTCCCGCGAAGGCCAGGCCCAGCGTTGCGTCGAGGCCCGAGTAGCGGGTAAGCGTCCCGATGGCGAGCATCGCCGAGATTGTCACGAGCGACGCGGCCACGAGGCGGATCGTCTTGGCGTAGACCACGATGAGCCGCAAGGGCGAAAAGCCCATGAGCAGGCCGGAGATCAAAGCGGCGATCAGCATGCCCGAACCCGTGTAGGAGAGCCAAGTGAACTTGAACACCGCCGCTTCCGCCGTGGCTTTGGCGGCGACCGGCGGCACTTTGTGGATCATCTTGTCCAGGTCGGGGACGGAGTAAGCCCAGGTCGCGAGCGGGTCCACATACGCCTTGAACCAGCCCGAGCCCCAGACCAGAAGCACGGCGCAAACGATGATCCAGGGCATGAGCGAATACCAGACCTCGCCCGCCGTGTGCTTTTCGGTCCGCATGGGCTTGGGCGCCGGCATGGTGGCCGCGGATTCGTCATGCGTGCGAAGTGCGGGCGAGGTCCAGATCTCCTTTGGATGCCAGACCTTGAGGAACAGGATCAGGCAGGCCATCGAGATAAGCGACGCGCCGACATCGACGATCCACGGATTGATGAAATTCGAGATCACGAATTGCGGGATCGCGAAGGAGACGCCGCATACCAGAATCGCGGGCCAGACCTGCATCATGCCGCGGAAGCCCGCAAAGGCCCAGATCAGCCAGAACGGCACGATCAGCGAGAAGAATGGCAATTGCCGCCCGACCATGGCGCCAAGAACGTAAGGGTCGATGCTGGTCACGCTGGCAAGTCCCGCGATTGGCGTGCCGAGCGCGCCATAGGCCACAGGGGCGGTGTTCGCGATCAACGACAGCCCCGAAGCGGCGAGCGGCGAGAAGCCGAGGCCGATGAGGATCGCGCCCGTCACCGCCACGGGCGTACCGAAGCCCGACGCACCTTCAAAGAAGGCGCCGAACGAGAAGGCGATCAGCAAGAGTTGGAGGCGGCGGTCGGCCGTAACCCGGCCGATGGTCGTCTGCAGCGTCTCGAATACGCCGCGCTCGACGGTGAGCCTATAGAGAAAGATGACGTTGAGAATGATCCAGCCAATCGGAAAAAACCCGGTGACGGCGCCCAGTGCGCTCGCGCGCAAGGCCAGGCCCGCGGGCATCGTAAACACGTAGACCGCAACCACGATTGCCACAGCCAGTGCGACGATGGCGGCGATTGGCGCTTTCACGCGCCCGGATGCGATGAGTGCGAGCAGCGTCACCACCGGCAGCGCGGCGGCAAGCGTCGACAGCACCGCATTATCTAGCGGATTATATACTTGGTTCCACATGGCGTTATCCCCCTGGCCCTCACGTTATTGCTTGTGTGAAATGCCGTTCGCTGAGGATAATCCCGCCCTGGCAGCGCTGCCATTCGCCTAAAGCATCGAGAAAGCGGCTTGGCTGGACAAAACTTCTTGATCCGATGTGGCCGGATGCCTTCAGGCTCTGCGCCGGCTTTGCTGCCATTTCACCCATATGCCGGCGGTCAGGCCACCGATTGCCCGCCTTAATAGGCGGGAGGTCACGCCCGCGATATGCTGGCCGGTCCGGGCCGCCATAGCCTCCTTTTCGCAGAGCCAGAGGCGGGGGCGGTTCCCGGAAGAGCCCGGCGGCCGCTATCCTCGAAGAAACTCGAGCAGGTCCGCGTTGACCTCATTCTTATGTGTCGTGCACATACCGTGCGGAGCGCCTTCGTGGACCTTTAGCTTGGCGCCCTTTACGAGCTTCGCCGAAAGCAGCGCGGAATCCGCAATCGGCACGATCTGGTCGGCGCTGCCGTGCAGGATCAAGGTTGGCACATCGAACTTCTTGAGATCCTCCGTCATATCGGTTTCGGAGAACGCCTTGATGCAGAAGTAGGCGGCGGGGAAACCGCAAAGCATGCTCTGCAGCCAGAAGGCCTCGCGCACGCCCTCTGAGACTTTGGCGCCCGGCCGGTTGTAGCCGTAGAAGGGCATGCTCAAATCCTTGAAGAATTGCGACCGGTCCGCGAGCACGCCGGCGCGGATTTGGTCGAAGGCTTCCATGGGCGTGCCGCCGGGGTTCGCTTCCGTCTTCAGCATCAAAGGCGGGACCGCCCCAATGAGCACCGCCTTGGCAACGCGGCTGGAGCCGTGGCGGCCGATATAACGCGCCACTTCGCCGCCGCCCGTCGAATGCCCCACATGGATCGCGTCCTTGAGGCCGAGCGCTTCGGTGAGCGCCGCGAGGTCGTCCGCGTAGGTGTCCATATCGTTGCCGGTCCAGGGCTGCGCGGAGCGGCCATGCCCGCGCCGGTCGTGCGCGATGCAGCGATAGCCTTTCGACGCCAGGAAGAACATCTGGTCCTCGAAGGCGTCCGAGCTGAGGGGCCAGCCATGGCTAAAGACAACCGGCTGCCCAGAGCCCCAATCCTTGTAATAGATCCTCGTCCCATCCTTAGCCGTTATCGCTGACATAGCTTTCTACCTTTGGGCGTGTGGAAAATCGAATGCCGTCCGCGCTCAACCATCATTCCCGCGAAGGCGGGAATCCAATTCTGATGCTGGAACAGGGTCTTGTATGGACTCCGCCTCCGCGGGGACCATACTGCGGCATCGAGTTCCAGGGTCTCCGCAAGTTCGCCGATTTTTTCACGCGCTCCTTTCCGGAGTTGCAATTATAAGAAGCAGCACAGCCAGAGCAGCCGGAATATCTTGCGTCCGGCCCGCGACTTACTGTGCGCCTGATCGATATTCGCCGAGGGGTTCCTTTTGTTCCGCTCGCTGTGTCCGCTTTCATCCGTGCGCCGCGCCTGCTAAAAGCGGCTCCAGCCGGGATTCGCCCGGTGAGCGGGGGCCGGACTTGCTGGAACGCTTTTCGAATACCGCGGCTGAGGCCTGGGCGCGCGCGCAGGACGCCGCCGCGCGCGTTCTCACGCCAGCCGTGCGGCTTGGCGTGACGGGGCTTTCGCGCTCGGGCAAGACGGTGTTTATCACCTCGCTCGTGCACAACATCCTGGCCGGAAACGCCCTGCCCTTCTTCGAGCCGCTGGCACAGGGGCGCATCGTCCGCGCCTACCTGGAGCCCCAGCCTGACGACGCCGTGCCGCGCTTCGACTACGAGGGCAATCTCGAAAAGCTCACCGCCGCCGAGCCGCACTGGCCGGAAAGCACCCGCCAGATCAGCGAGTTGCGGCTTACCATCGAATACGAGCCCGCTGGCACGGTCTGGCGGGCGCTGGGCACGGCCACGCTGCATCTCGACATCGTCGATTACCCCGGCGAATGGCTTCTCGACTTGCCGCTGCTCGATTTGAGCTATGAGGAATGGTCGAGGCAGGCCATCGCGCTCGCGCGGGAAGCGGCCCGCGCCTCCGCCGCGAAGGACTGGCTCGCCTTTCTGGCCTCGGCGGACGCGCTGGGCGCCCAGGACGAGCAAACCGCGCAGAAGGGCGCAGAGCTTTTCACGCACTATCTACGCAAGTGCCGGGAGGAAGCGCTCTCGCTTTCGAGCCTGCCACCGGGCCGCTTTCTGATGCCAGGCGATCTTAAGGGCTCGCCGGCCTTCACCTTCTTTCCGTTGGAGACGCCCGAGGGCATGCCCGCACCCGCCGAAAGCCTCTGGGCGATGATGGCCCGGCGCTATCGCTCCTACAAGACGCATGTGGTGCAGCCCTTTTTCCGCGATCACTTCGCGCGGCTGGACCGGCAGATCGTCCTGGCCGATGTGCTGACCGCGATCAATGCCGGGCCGGACGCCGTGGCCGATCTGGAGCGCGCGCTGACCGATATCCTGCGCTGCTTCCGCCAGGGCCAAAACGGCTGGCTTTCGCTGATTACCGGGCGGCGGATCGATCGCATCGTGTTCGCCGCCACCAAGGCCGACCACCTGCACCAGGCTAATCACGACCGCCTCGAAGCGATCCTGCGCCTGATCGCGGCCAAGAGCATCGAACGGGCGTCCTTCGTGGGCGCGGAGGTGCGCGCCTTTGCACTGTCGAGCGTGCGCGCGACCCGCGAGGCACAGGCCCGGCAGGGGAACCAGACGCTACCCTGCATTATCGGCACGCCGCTCGCTGGTGAGCACCTCGGGGGGCGGATATTCAGCGGCGCGGAAGAGCTTGCGATATTTCCCGGCGATCTGCCGGAGAACCCGGAGCTGGCGGTCTCGCCGGAATGGCGGAGGCCTGGACAAACGGCCGCGCATTTCGTCCGCTTCCGCCCGCCGAGGCAGCCCGCGCCCGAGTTTGGCCGCAGCGCCGTGCTTCCCCATATCCGGCTCGACCGCGCGTTGAACTTCCTCATTGGCGACAAACTGGCATGAGCGGCCCCCCGCAAAACCGCGCTCCAGCGGCATTCAGCCTCGACGATCCGGGCCTCAAGATCGAGGCGCCTGTCGAGCCGGCTCTCGCCGCCGAGCCGCTGGCACTGCCTCCGCCTTCCGCGCCGAGCCGGCGCACCTCCTGGGGCGCCATCTTTTGGAGCGCCATCGGTGGGCTTGTTTTCCTCTGGCTGCTGCTTTGGATTCAGCAAACCGTACTGTCCTTGCTCGCCCGCAGCGACTGGCTGGGCTGGACGGCGACCGCGCTTTTCGTGGCGGCGGGGCTTGCCTTCGCGATGATCGCCGGGCGTGAGATCGCGGGGCTGTTGCGGCTCCAGGCGATCACGGGCTTGCGCAGGCGGGCCGAGGCGGCGCTGGCGGCCGAGGATGTGCGCGAGGCCCGGGCCGCGGCGGTCGAACTCCGGGCGATGCTCAAGGATCGGCGCGAGCTTGGCGAGGGGATCGCGCGGCTTAAGCTGCACCAGCGGGACGTGCTGGACGCGGCCCAGATGCTAACGCTAGCCGAGCGCGAACTGCTGCTGCCGCTAGACCGGCTGGCGCGCGCCGCCATCGGCACCTCCGGCCGTCGCGTCTCGGTGGTGACGACGCTCAGTCCCGCCGCAATTATCCCAATCGCATTCGTAGCTTACGAGAACTTCCGGATGCTGAAAACCCTGGCCGGCATCTATGGCGGCAGGCCGGGCTTCTTCGCCATCCTCCGCCTCCTGCGCCTCATCGCGGGGCACCTTGCCGTCACCGGCGGGCTCGCCTTCACCGACGACATCGTGCAGCAGTTCATCGGGCATGGCCTCACCGCCCGGCTCTCGCACCGGCTCGGCGAAGGGCTCGTTAACGGCGGCTTTACCATCCGCATCGGCATAGCCGCAGTCGAGCTGCTGCGGCCGCTGCCCTATATCGAGGCGCGCAAGCCACGGCTGCGCGAGTTCATGGCGGAGTTCTTGAAATTCGGCCAGCGCGCGGCATAAGCCCGCTGCCGGCGGGGGCGTTTTGCGCTCTGCCGGGGCGGTTTTGTTATGGTGCTATCTTACGAGATGCACCTTACCTTTAGCTTAATTGCGCGGAATTTTTCACAACGCATTGTTTCAGAACCGTTTTTATTGACCCAAATCGGTTAATTCCCGACCTGCGACTATATTTAACGGGATTCTACAAGCGCAGAATTCGACCCCAAAAGCGGAAAAATTCGCAGAAATACGCCTGTGGAGCACATCGCGCCGCGGCGTTTACCATGCCGGCATTTACCACATAACGGTGCTACGCGATGTCAACCGCCTGTTAACGAAGCAGGCCTCTGTCGTGCTTCAAACCGTCCTCGGCCCCTATGCCGCCGCACGCCGCTCGACGGACTCATACCGCGGCACGACATCGTCTTCCATCCGCCCCGCAGCGGCCATCCTATTCATGTCAAGTTTGAGCGTATACAGTTCGTGCTCGCGGACCGGACGGAATTTCCGTTTGAACGTATCCAGAGTTGCGCTTTCGGAACCGCCGATGCACATTTCCCGATAGCCGCAATGCAAAAGCCTTCGCGCGGCCTGATAATGCAAATATTCGGAGCAACCTGGTTCGTATGAGGCCTGAACCGCTGCAAGACAGGGAACGGCTTGGGTTCGCCTCCCGTTATCCTCCCAAAGCCAGAACGCGATATATTCAGAGCCCTTTTTCAGGAAAATCCCGTCGATTGGGAACTCGGCTCTCATAGCCATATCGCTTAGACAACTATACGGCCCTAGAAGTTCTTCCTTATTAAAGGACGCCCACGCTTTTCCATCTATGTTTCCAAGCTTATTAAAAACCCAGCGCTTGCTTATGTTATAAATAATGGCACTTCTTTCATCTCGCGCCAATTCATCAAACTGCACTACGCTTACACCATGCCTCTCAAATTTTTTTACTTTATTCCTATAACTTGAAAGCTCGGCGCCACCCAAACTCGCTGATTTATTTAGACAAATATCATATGATGGGAATGCCCAATCTAGCCTGTCCTCCTTCGCTATTTCTAGCGAGACGCACCCCTTCCCAATCCTTTTGCGATCAAACTCTTTCAGACCAATAAGCGCTCCAGGTACCCTTGCAATATGGATATGTTTAAACCGGCAAAAATAGCTAAACAACGATGCTGGACTCCGATTTACTAAACTACAGGCGAGCGCCTCAACGTAAGTGTTCAAGGCTTGTTCATTGTACACAAAAGGCATAAAAAGCAAAAGCGTAGCATCGTCGTTGGGATGCGTGCAACCGATCAATTCTAAGCCATTAATAGAGAAATGTAACACCCCCTTCCGGCCAGTGAACGCAAAGTACAAAGGCGACCTTATGTAAACATCTTTAGCCTTGGAGTTAGATAATATTCCGGCCAGCCCCTTATAATCGTGCATATCTATTTCATCGATTTGAACCTCCGCGCAAGGCTCTAATGGTGCTCCCCGTGCACCGGGTTCGCTGGCCCTTGTCATTCTTCTTCTCCTTTCTGAATGGCCCAGATAAACTCGAACATATGCCTGGCAGCTTCTGCAATCGACTTGCTCCGCAAAACGGTGACTGTTTGTTGAGGTTCGTACTGCACCACCGCGACGTTTTCGCCGTAGATGATTATGGGCGGAAAGTTCCTGTTACTAATATTGGCCCCCTTCAACAACCGATACCACGCCATCGGAGCCACGAACGTCGTAGTATCCTCGAAATACAGTATCTTTTCTTTTAACCCACTAAGTTTAATACGCTCGATATGGCTCGACAAATAGTCGCCACCTACCGATTTTTCTGCATCGTCCTCTCTAAGCCCATATATTAATATGTCATTAATACCGGTCTTGTCATGATAAGATAAGGCACTACAGTATATATCGTCGAGCAATCGCTTATTTGCGCCGGGTAAATTATCGTACAGCGCCGTTGGCGCGCGAAAGCGGACCCCCTCTTGGGGCAGAAACTCAACTTGTGACCTTTCTAGCACGGAGCGCAGGCGCTCCATTACCTCACGGCCAGGATTCCCGCTTCCCTTTTCGATTGCAATTACTGTGCCCCTGGAGAGGCTCGCCGCCGTGGCCAGGTCGGACTGCGACCAGCCGACCAGCCCGCGCGCTGCGCGAATTTGGCGGGGAGTGATAAAGGACACGCTCATTTCGGAATCATCCGAAGCAGATGGAAGGAACGGCTTGCACTAACAAATTGTCATGCACGAGGCAACATAATGTTGCCAGAACGCCCAATTTCAACAGCTATTATGTGATTATTTTACACGGGAATGACGTACAAACCGGCAAAGGACGTCCGCTGCGCGCAGCCTTGCCTACATGGCGAGCGTTTGCGTCATCGTAATCAGCGTTTGCAAGATAAGTTGCGCAATCAAGGCAAGGCTAATGCGCCTTGCCCAGTCTTGCCGAAAGGCCTTACTGGAATCGCCTAATCGCAGGTACTGCGGTTCCTGCCTTCGCTGCGATCTTGGTCTGCGTATCTGTGCACCACGCAACGCTCTCGGATTTCGCCAGCGGATGGGCTTCCTGGATGGCGATTGCCAAGAGGATCGAGGCTGCAACAGCAATCGTGCACGCCAACTCTCTTGCCTCCGGCCTAGGGTCTTTGAGAAGCAAGTATACGAGCGCCCGAAGTGAAGCCAGAGAGAGAAACAGCAGGCGGACTGTATCGCTCTGTAGGAAAGTCCACAAGGTTTTCAGGTCGCTCAAAACTGCGGCCGCACAGGGCTCGGGCATAAGCATCGTACTTCTCCTGCCTATTTGCCTGTGCCCGGCGTCTCCTCTTTCACCTTGCCTTTTCTTAGATTTGTAATAGGATGAAGGTTCGGTGTGATCGAAGCTGCCGAGCTTGTTGTTCATTCCGACTAGGAAGAGATGACCGGATTGTTGCTTTCCAGGGCGGTCCGGTCCTCTTCCGGTATTTTTTACTTTCATTCCATAGCAATCGTACCTCCCTTTTGCGGCACAAAGACCTGCGTCTCCAGACAAGAGACGTAATCGCTCTTCCGTGACGCCACACTATATTTCATTTTGACTGTCCGGCCGTTATCCAAGTTTGCGGTGCCGGTCTGACGGCTATGCCGCTACCCCTTTTGATGCACTCTGGAGGATAAGGGTAGCCTTAGTAGAAGATTACCATTTTTTAAGGAGCTGTCTATACAAATTGTCGGCCGAGAGCAGTCAATATGTCCGCAAATGAGGTGCCGGCCGCCTGGAGCGCAACTTTTGCCACCGAGGTACGCAGCCGCAAATCGTTCTTTAATAAGCACAATTTTTATAGGCGGAATTTGCCAGACTCCGAACGCTTCCCGCTGCACCCACGACCCATCTCAAAAATGATGCGACTCGATGCCGCTATTGCGGCGCGGTTACTTCCGCCCTGGGATTGGCGGCCAGCGCCTCTGGCGCCACCGCAGCCCCCGCCGGCCGGCCCGAAAGCTCCCTCCCCGCTCCTTTCGGCAAGCGCAGGAACGAGATCACCGACAGCACCCCAATAGCGGCGACGATCCAGAACGCGGCCGCGAAATCCCCCCGCGAGACATGCGTCTCCCCCTGGATGGCCTGCCCCGCCTGCAGGATCAGTGCTCCGATAGCCACGCCCAGCGAAAGCGACACCTGCTGCATCACGCTCGCGAAGCTCGTCGCCCGGCTCATTTGCGCTGGCTGGATGTCGGCGTAGGCCAGCGCGTTGATGGCGGTGAATTCGAGCGAGCGGAAGAAGCCGCCGGCCAGAAGCAGCGCGACGATAACGGCGTGCGGCGTGGCGGCCGTGAAGAAGCCGTTCACCGCCATGAAGCCCGTGCTTATGAAAGCGTTCACGATCAGCACGCGGCGGAAGCCGAAGCTGCGGATGATGGGCGCGGCGCTTGCCTTCATGACGAGCGAGCCGGCAGCGGTCGAGAAGGTCAGCATGCCCGACTGGAACGGCGTCAGGCCGAAGCTCAACTGCAGCATGAGCGGCAGCAGAAACGGAACGGCGCCCACGCCGATGCGGAACAGGGCTGCGCCCAGAACGCCCGCCCTGAAGGTCGCGATGCGGAGGAGCTTGAGATCGATCACCGGGTTTTCAGTGCGCCCCGCGTGCCAGACGTAAGCCCCGCAAATGGCCAGGCCCGCCGCCGCCAAGGCAAGCCCAGCGGAGAGCGAGCCGGCGCTTTCTCCGAGCACCGCCAGTCCGGAGACGAAGGCGGACAGCCCCAGGCCCGACAGCGCGAAGCCCCTCATGTCGAGCGGCGGCGCATGAGGCTCCTTAATATTGGCGATGAACTTCCAGGTCAGCACGAGCCCCAGCGCGCCGATGGGCAGGTTGATGTAGAAGATCCAGCGCCAATGCAGAAAGGTCGTAATGAAGCCGCCCAGCGGGGGACCCATCACCGGGCCGAGCAGCGCCGGGACGGTGAGCCAGGCCAGCGCCCCGATCATTTCGGACTTGGTGACGCTCCGCAGGATGACCAGCCGGCCCACGGGCACCATCATGGCGCCGCCCAAGCCCTGCACGATACGGTAGAGCACGAATTCCGGCAGGCTGTGCGCGAGGCTGCAAAGCAGGGAGCCGCCGGTGAAAACCGCGATCGCCCCCATGAACACCGTCCGCGCGCCGAATTTGTCCGCCGCCCAGCCGCTGATGGGGATGAATACCGCAAGGCTCAGCAGATAGCTCGTCAGCGCCAGCTTGAGCGAGATCGGCGCCACATGCAGGTCCGCGGCAATCGCGGGCAGCGAGGTCGCCAGGACCGTCGAATCCAGGTTCTCCATGAAGAGGCCGCAGGCGACGATCAGCGGAATAAGCATACGGAACGGCATGAGGCAGCGTTACTGGAACCAAGGCTTGCGAGCCACCCGGCGACGCTGCTCCCGAGCGGGCCGCCGGGGCGGGGCACGCATCCGCCACTTTATCGCCTGAACGGAGCGCGAAAACTGTCCGCGGCCGGGGCACCGGCCGATTTGCCCCGGCCTGAGTGGCAGGAGCAACGCCGGGAAGGCCACTTTTGCGAACTCTGCTTAGCGCTGCTCATCCTTGTCGCGCTTGCCGAAGGTAGACACCAAGCCGTCCTTGTTGATCGAACCAGTGTCCTCGCTGATCGGCCGCGTCACCGAGGATGGCCCGCGTTTCTCGCCCCAATTACGGCGGCTGCCCCGGTCCGGGCCGCCGAACGGCCCTTTGGGCGTACCGCGAGGCCCGCGCACCACATCGGGATCGTGGCTTTCCGCGCCCATGACGTTGATGTGCATGCTGGACGTCCTTGGGCGGGAGGCATGATCCATATCGTCGCCGGAAGGCTCGGGTTGCGGCCTGACATATTCCTGCGGCGCTTCCGGCTGCACCGGCTCCGGCCGCGCGGGCGTTCCGCCCTTCGCCACGATAACGGCGGCAGGCCGCAGAACCCGGTCCGCGATCTTGTAGCCTGCGTGCAATACCTGCACGATCATGTCGGCGGAGGCGCCAGGCACATCCATCTTGACCATGGCTTCGTGCACATGCGGATCGAATTTCTCGCCCAGAGGGTCGAAGCGGGTGATGCCATGCCGCTGCAGCACCTTAAACAGGTCGCGCTCGGTGACTTCCACACCTTCCAGCAGCGTTTTCATGGCCGGATGGTTGTCCAGCGGCTCCTTCTGCGCGGCCTCGATGGCCCGCCTCAGATTGTCGCCGATCGTGACCGCATCGCGCGCAAATTCGGAAATGGCGTATTTCGACGTGTCCGCCTTCTCACGCTCGGTGCGCCGCCGCAGGTTCTCCATCTCGGCGATGGACCGCAAGAGCTTGTCCCGAAGCTCGGCATTTTCGGCCTTCAGCTCCGCAAGCTGCTGAGCCCCCGCTTGACCGCCCTGCGCGGCATCCATGCCTTGCGCCGCTGAATTGATTTTTTCCGGCCCGCCGGTATTCGCGGGCTCGCCCGGTTTATCGTTCATTCTGCGTGTGCCGTTCCCGTTACAGTAAGGATGAGCCGATGCCGTCTAAGCTGGCCCGATTTTTGAAGGTATATCGGCGGTTTTGCGGCGATAATCAAGCCAACACGCGGCTCACGAGCTTGGCTGTATAGTCTACCATGGGGATAATCCGGGCATAATTAAGCCGGGTCGGACCGATCACACCTAGAACGCCAACGATTTTCCGGCTCTGGTCCTGGAACGGCGCCACGATGAGCGAAGATCCGGATAACGAGAAAAGACTGTTCTCCGAGCCAATAAAAATGCGCACGCCCTCGGCCTTCTCGGACAGCTCCAGGAGATGAAGCAGCGCCTTTTTCGATTCGAGGTCCTCGAACAGGAGGCGGATTTGCTCGACATCCTCCACCGCCTTCAAATCGTCGAGCAGCCGCGACTGGCCGCGCACGATCAGGCTCTTGTTGTCGTCGTCCCGGCCGCCCGACCATTGGGCGAGCCCTGCGCGCACCAGCTTCGCTGTCAGGAGGTCCAACTCGGCCTGGCTCGCCTTCAGCTCGGCCTCCACGCGGTCCCGCGCCTCGGGCAGCGTCGCACCGCGAATCCGCGCGTTGAGATAGTTGGTGGCTTCCGTGAAGGCCTGCGAAGGCAGGCCCTCGGGCAGCGTCAGCACGCGGTTCTCGACGCTGCCGTCCTCGCCCGCGAGCACCAGCAGCGCCCGCCTGGCGTCGAGGCTCACAAACTCGATATGCTTGATGCGGCTCACCTGCTTCTCGGCCAGAACCACGCCCGCGCAGCGCGACAGGCCCGAAAGCATGCCGCTGGCCTCCGCCAGCACTTCGGCCGAGACGCCGGCACTGTCGCCGAAACTGCCCAACTGCCGCTCAAGCCGGTCGCGCTCGGTGTCCTCGATATCGCCAACCTCAAGCAGGCCGTCCACGAACAGGCGCAGGCCCGTGTGCGTCGGGATGCGGCCGGCACTCACATGCGGCGCATAGATCAGCCCCAGGCCCTCAAGGTCGGACATCACGTTGCGAACCGAGGCCGGCGACAGCGTCATGGGCAGATGCCTGCTCAAGTTCCGCGAACCTACAGGCTCGCCCGTCGCGAGATAGGTCTCGACGATGCTCCGGAAAATCTCCCGATAGCGGTCGTTAAGCTCCCGAAGGCCGCTTGCAGCCTTGAACTCCCGTGCTGGCACCCTCAATTCCTGGCGTCTCGACATCGCATCCGCTTTGCTGCCCAAGCCCTCGAATGTAAGCATTCCGAGTGCGGCAGTCAATTTTTGCAAATACCCGTTTGAAATGTCCGTTTGCAAATGCCCGTGTGGAGCACGCACGCTCCGCGCGGGGGTGAATACCGGCCAGCCGCGCCCTATATTGCTAGTTCGGACGGGCTTGGGGCATCCGCACCTGAAGGAGAAAACACCTATGCCAAGACCTCACACGGCAGCGCCCGGCACTCACAAGCCCGCAGCAAAGCCAGCTCCCGCAGCCAAGTCCGGCCGCGCGGCCGGCATGCCGGAAGGCTTCCACACCATCACGCCGAGCCTGACCGTGCCCGATGCCGAGGCCGCAATCGCGCTCTACGAAAAGGCCCTGGGCGCGGAGGTGCTGCACAAGATGACCATGCCCGGCAGCAAGAAGATCATGCACGCCGCCCTGCAAATCGGCGACTTCAAGCTCTTCGTGCAAGACGAGATGCCGAACATGCCGGGTCCGAAGCAGCGCCATGCGTCGTTCTATCTTTACGTTCCCGACGTGGACGCCGCTCATAAGCGCGCGCTCAGCGCCGGCATGAAGGAGCTTTTCGCCCCAGCCGATATGTTCTGGGGCGACCGTACCGGCGCGCTAGCCGATCCATCCGGCAATCACTGGACGCTTGCCACGCACATGCGCGATCCTAGCGAGGCCGAGATGGCCGAGGCCATGAAGGCTTGGGCCGCGAAGTCCCATACCCACTGACGGCCCGGCACAGCGATGCGGCCCAAGCAAGCCGCATCGCACCTTCGAGCCCGCGGTAGCAGCACTCCGGCTGGCGGGCTTGTCCGCCAGAGCAGTCCTGACGTAACCCGGGAGGGAAGTGCGAGCCCTGCGGCCGGGGCGCGGGCGTTATCCGGGATGCCGCGCTGACGTCCGGCGGCGAAGCCTGTGCTTCTTGCGCTACCCAGGCAGCGATCAGCTCCCACATCACGGCAAGGATGATCGGGCCGATAAACAGACCGATAACGCCATGGGCGATGCCTCCGCCAAGCACCCCGAGGAAGATGACAATCGCCGGTGTCTGCAAACCATGGGCCATCGCAATCGGACCTAGAAGATTATTGATCAAGGCAACAGCGGCGAAATAGGCCGTGAACGCCAAAGCCACGAGCGGCGCCAGGACGAACCAGCCCCATATTATCACAGGCAGAAGCACAAGCCCCGGAAGCTGCAATATCCCAAAGAACAGCACCACCGCCGCAAGCAATCCGGCTCCTGGAACGCCTGCCGCAAGAAAGCCCGCCCCGGCCAGGACTGCCTGAAGCAGCGCGATCCCGATGAGGCCTTGCGAAACATTGCGGATCGTGACCCCTGCCAGCTTCACATACTCGTGACCGCGTTCGGGCAGCAGACGGCGGATGACACTGCGCCCGCCCTTCAGAAGAGAAGGGGCCGGGCAAAACAAGAAGCCCGCGGCGATCAGCGAGACGAAGAATGACGGTATGCCGGTAGCCGCGCTTTGTCCGAGCTTGCCGGCCAGATCTTTAACGGATCGAGAAGCGGCCAGGCCTCGGCCACAGCGCTCTTAAGATTGGTCGAACCCAAGCCCCAGATGCGATGCACCGGCTCGCCGATCACCGGCCAGGTTCTTACCTCCTCAGGCGGGGGCGGGATCGCAAAGGCCCCGGCGTCCAGCCTCGCCTTGAATGCCGTAAGCCCCTCGGCCATGCTCATCCCGAGCCAGACGATCGGCCCCGCGAAAACAATCAGGCAAGCGGCCGTCACAATCGCGGCAGCGAGCTTGCGGCGGCCGCCAATGTGTGCGGCAACCCAGTTGAAGGCCGGATAGAAAGTGACCGTAAGGATTAGACTCCACACTATGATTGTGAGAAATGGGCGGATAAGAGTAAAAGACCAATATACCAACAGGCCGAGCAATGAAAACTTGACTGCGTTCGCGAAGAAGACGCCGGAAGCCGCAGAGATAGAGCCCTGGTTTCCTGCGTGATCCGCATCCTGGTTCGAGCGTTCTTCCATGTCATACGCCACCGCTGAAGCACTTCTGGCCAAATAGATATTCGTGTATAGTGTACTAGCACATTGGAATACATCAAAATCGGTGTTGAAGAGCACCCTCTTCCGCGCACTATATCCGGTGCATTATAAGTTTGTAATAACCACATTGGCGCATGTAGCTGGACATTCGATGGACCTTATCAATCGAATGCTAACCGTAAACCGGCTTTCGCACTTGGTTGGAGCTGTTCCAGTGCAACAGTGTTAAGCGTTACGTGAGTTACTTCTGCCCAAGGCCGAAGCAGCAAAGCAAATGGTGCAACCATGACCGTGACAGCGGATTTGATACCTGGAGCAAAGGACGTATTACTGAAAGTGGCCGAGGCCGAGATTGCCAAGGCTGAGGAGAAAAGGCACGCAGCGGCGGCGGCGGAAGCGGAGAAAAAGGCTCTGATCGACGAGCTTAGCAAACCCTCCGGCCTGTCCGAGGAAGACAAGATCAAACTGGCTGCGACAGTGATCGAACGCGCCGTCAAGAATGGACTGACGGAGGTTCAGGTCTATCGTTTCCCGAACCTGATGTGTACCGACCGGGGACGGGCCATCAATCAGGGCGAGCCCGGCTGGGAAAACACGCTTACCGGGATTCCCAAGGAAATATTCCAGCTTTGGAAAGACTATCTCCAGCCGCGCGGATACAAAATCCGATACCAGATCATCGATTTTCCCGGCGGCATGCCGGGAGATATCGCCGTGACCTTGAGCTGGCATTAAGCGGGCGCCCGCCCGGAGCGGCCTGAAAGGCGGGGGACTGAACTAACCTCGCCCCCCACCCTGTCCATTTCCCAGGGGGAGGTGCGCTTAATATTTCTCAGCGATCCAATTGCGCCCAATCAACGTCTGATGATCGTCATACTTATTCTTGGCTATTCTTTTTGGCAGCGTAATTTTCGCCCCTGGCGTCTTTTTGTAAGGAATTGCATTCAGGATATGGGATATGCAGTTAAGACGAGCGCGGCGCTTGTCGTCCGAGGACACGACATGCCAGGGGGCATGAGCCGTGTCCGTCTTTTCCAGCATTAAGTCCCGGGCTCGCGAATATTCATACCAGCGCCGGTAGGATTCCAAGTCCATCGGGCTCAGTTTCCACTGCCGTAGCGGATCGTTGATGCGCGCAAGAAAGCGGCGTTCCTGCTCCTCCATCCCGACTTCGAGCCAGAACTTGATTAACTGGATTCCGCCATCCGCGATGTATCCCTCGATCAGCGGGCAGCGTTCCAGAAAGCGCTGGTGCTCCTCAGAGGTGCAAAAGCCCATGACGTATTCCACGCCCGCGCGATTGTACCAGCTTCGATCGAAGATGATGACCTCGCCGGCAGCGGGGAAATGGGCAATATAGCGCTGCATGAATATTTGCGTTTTCTCGCGGTCGGAGGGAGCCGGGAGTGCGACGGTCCTGAATACACGCGGGCTTACACGGTCAGTTAACGCCTTGATGGTTCCGCCCTTTCCCGCCGCGTCCCGCCCCTCGAAAAGTATCATGACGCGGGCTCCGGTCGACGTTACCCACGACTGGAGATGGCAAAGCTCGACTTGCAGCTCCCGCAGCTTCTTCTCGTAATCTTTCCGGCTTAGCTTGGGCGTTTTTCCGTCCTGCTTCTTCGATGCCATGGTTCTTTGCTTTCCATTCGATGCGAGGTTCGCACGCAACGGGCTGCCCCCGCTGGAGATTAAGCGGCAGGCCGGTATTGTGCGACAATCCCGGTGAACGTTCCGATAAGAGCCACATGTCTGGACACCACACGGGAAATCTTTGAGCCGGTGGAGCCGCGCCCGGTCCGGGCGGTTCCTCGCCATCCAACGGTGCAAAGTCCAAGGCAGAAACCTTGAAACCCTCCCCCCTCTTCCGCCATATAGACCAAACACAGTTGAAGCGTTGTAGCAGACGCTTTTCCGTACCCGCGATTATGAGCGAGACCCTGCTTCTGGCGTAGCATCCAAGGATCGAAGGGAAGTGCGAGCCCATGGCTAAGAGCGAATTCAACCGTTGGATGTGGTTCGAGGCCGTAGACCGGCTTTCGCGGGCGCAGCGCCTGCACCAGCAGTTTTTCACGCTGAGCCAGCATATGGGCGGGCCGTCCTGGCAGCCGCCGGTGGACGTGCTCGAAACCGAGACGGAGGTCTTGATCTTCTTCGCTCTTCCGGGCGTCGATCCCGAAAGCGTCGACGCGGTGATCGACAACGGGGAGCTATTCGTCTCGGGCAAGCGCGTGCTGCCCGAAGAACTGCGGACAGCGCTCATCCATCAACTGGAACTGCCCCAGGGCCGCTTCTCCCGCCGCGTTCCCCTTCCCCCGTGCCGCTTCGATGGCGTGAGGCGCCAAGCCATCAACGGCTGCCTGCTCATTAGCCTCGAAAAAACTTCATCTTCCGAATAAGGAGCGGCACTATGGACGATCCCAATCCCAGCGAAACCTCCGCCGCGGTGCCCGCGTCCAGTGAAGCAGAACGAGCGCGCGGCGCCAATGGGGGCGCGCAAAGCGCCGATCAGGATACGCTGCTCATTCTGCCGGTGCGCGACACGGTGCTGTTTCCGGGCGTGCTGTTCCCGATCTCCATCGGGCGGCCGGTCTCGATCGCGGCGGTGCAGCAGGCCATGCGCGAGGAGCGGCAGATCGGCATCCTCATGCAGCGAGACGGCGAGACCGCAGAGCCCTACGGCACGGACATGCACCGCGTCGGCACAGTCGCCAACATCGCGCGCTACCTGACCGCCCCCGATGGCGGCCATCATGTGATCGTGCAAGGCATCGAGCGCTTCCGCGTACTGGAATTCGACCAGGAGCGGCCAGTGCTCACGGCCAAGATCCAGCGCATCGCCGAGGCCGAGGCCGAAAGCCAGGAAATCGAGGCGCGCACCATGCTCCTGCGCCAGCAGGCCATCGAAGCGCTTGAGCTGTTGCCGCAAGTGCCCGCCGAACTGGTCGCGGCGATGCAGAGCGCGCAATCGGGCGGCGCGCTTGCCGACCTCACCGCGGCCTATATGGATATCTCCGCCGCCGAGAAGCAGGAGATCCTCGAAACCGTCGACCTCAACGTGCGCATGGACAAGGTTTCGCGGCTTCTGTCGCAGCGCATCGAGGTGTTGCGGATCAGCCAGGAGATCGGCCGGCAGACCAAGGCCGTGTTCGACGAGCGCCAGCGCGAGGCGGTCTTGCGCGAGCAGATGGCGGCGAATTCAGCGCCAGCTCGGCGAAGGCGACGGCAAAACCGAGGAGATCGCCGAACTGAACGAGGCCATCGCCAAGGCGCAGATGCCCAAGGAGGTAGAGGCGCAAGCCCGCAAGGAGCTGCGCCGCTATGAGCGCATGCCCGAGCAGGCGAGCGAGGCGGGCATGATCCGCACCTATCTCGACACGCTCGTCGAACTGCCCTGGGCGCTGCCGGAAGAAAAGCCCATCGACATCGCCGAGGCGCGCCGCGTCCTCGAAGCGGACCATTTCGGCCTCGAAAAGATCAAGCAGCGCATCATCGAATACCTGGCCGTGCGCAAGCTCGCCCCGCAAGGCAAGGCGCCGATCCTGTGCTTCGTAGGCCCGCCCGGCGTTGGCAAGACGTCGCTTGGCCAGTCCATTGCGCGGGCCATGCAACGGCCGTTCACGCGCGTGAGCCTGGGCGGCGTACACGACGAGGCCGAAATCCGCGGCCACCGGCGCACCTATATCGGCGCGCTGCCGGGCAACATCGTCCAGGGCATCAAGAAGGCGGGCGCGCGCAATTGCGTGATGATGCTCGACGAGATCGACAAGATGGGGCGCGGCATTCAGGGCGACCCCTCCGCCGCGATGCTGGAAGTGCTCGATCCGGAGCAGAATTCGACCTTTCGCGATGCCTATCTGGGCGTGCCCTTCGACCTGTCGCGCGTGACCTTCATCACGACCGCAAACCTACTCGAAACCATCCCCGGCCCGCTTCAGGACCGCATGGAGATCATCGCGCTCGCGGGCTATACGGGCGCTGAGAAGCTACAGATCGCCCGCCGCTATCTGGTGGCGCGCCAGCTTGAGGCGAACGGGCTGACCGCCGCTCAGGCGAGCATAGACGACGAGGCGCTAAGCGAGATCATCCACAGCTACACGCGCGAGGCGGGCGTGCGCTCGCTCGAACGCGAGATCGGCAAGGTGTTCCGGCATGTCGCGGTGCGCATCGCGGAAACGCCCGGCACCGAGGTACAAATCCATGCGCCGGACCTCGCCGAAATCATGGGCCAGCCCAGGTTCGAGAACGAGGTGGCAATGCGCACGGCCATCGCCGGCGTGGCGACGGGCCTCGCCTGGACGCCAGTGGGCGGCGACATCCTGTTCATCGAGGCGACGAAGGCGCCAGGCAAGGGCGGCCTGATCCTCACCGGCCAGCTCGGCGACGTGATGCGGGAAAGCGCGCAGGCAGCCCTGAGCCTCATCAAGAATCGAGCGGCATCGCTTGCCATCGATACAGCCGTGTTCGAGAAGAGCGACATCCACATTCACGTGCCGCGGCGCGACACCCAAGGATGGGCCGAGTGCGGGCGTCGCCATGTTCACCGCGCTCTATTCGCTGCTCAGCGGGCGGACCGTGCGCCACGATACCGCCATGACGGGCGAGATCAGCCTCAGGGGGCTCGTGCTGCCAGTGGGCGGCATCAAGGAGAAGGTGACGGCCGCGGCCCGGGCGGGGCTCAAGCGCGTGCTGCTGCCGGCGCGCAATCGCAGGGACTACGACGAGATCCCCGAGGATACGCGCAAGAGCCTGGAGTTCGTTTGGCTGGAGGACGTCAATGGCGCGATCCAGGCGGCCTTCGAGGCGGCGAACCAGGCGCAGCCCGTGCTGGAGCCGGTGGGCTAAGGCAATGATCGGAAATAGCCGAGCCATCGGAGGGGCTTGTTCTTTTGCCCGTCTGCGGCGCGGAGCAAGGAAACGGACCCGGCGCTATTTCCCTTGCGGCGCGACGGCACGCTGGACCGCCCAGAGCGAGGCGGCCAGCACGAGCATCGCGTTGCCCTGATGGATCAGTGCGGAGCTGAGCGGCATGCCGTAGACGACGGTTGCCACGCCCAGCGCGATCTGGACGAGGGTGGCAACAATAACCGCGATGGCCGGAGCCCTGAGTGCCGGCCGGTGCCAGACCGTGAGCGCAAAGCCCAGGGCGTAGAGTGCGATGAAGTACGCGATCAGCCGGTGGACGAACTGCGCCGTCAGCGGGTTCTCGAACAGGTTCATCCACAGCGGCGAGTAATAGGCCATGCCCTGCGGGATGATTTCGCCGTTCATCAGCGGCCAGGTGTTCGACGCATAGCCGCCTTTGAGCCCGGCGACGAACGCGCCCGCGACGATTTGCAGATAAACGAGGCCGCCCAGAACGATGGCCGCCACGCCCACGGAGGACGCCGCCGCGGGAGCCGCCTTCCGGTCCTGCCCCTCCTCGCGGATCGTGAGCGCGAGCCAGAATGCGTATGCGGCGATGACCGTGGCCAGCGCCAGATGCGCCGCGAGCCTATATTGGCTCACCGCGATGCGGTCGCTGCCCACGAGGCCGCTCGACACCATGAACCAGCCCAGCGCGCCCTGCGCTCCGCCCAGCAGGAACAGCGCGAAGACCTTGGAAATGAACGGCTTCGGGATTGCACCGCGCCACAAGAAAAAGCCGAACGGCAGCAGGAACACGAAGCCCACCGCCCGGCCCAGACAGCCGGTGCGACCATTCCCACCAGAAGATCGCCTTGAAGCCCTCAAGGCTCATCCCCTTGTTCACGATATCGTACTGGGGGATCTGCTTGTATTTTTCGAAGGCATCCAGCCAGGCGGCCTCGCTCATGGGCGGCAGCGCGCCGAGGATCGGCTTCCATTCCGTGATCGAGAGCCCAGAGCCCGTGAGCCTTGTGGCCCCGCCCACGACGACCATCGCCAGCACGAAGGCCGCGATAATGACGAGCCAGATGCGGACGGCGGGAAGCTGCGCCCCTTGCGCGCTGTTGCGGCTCAGGCGTGAGGACGCGGTATCGGCGAGTGAAGTCATAGCGGGACGCCTTACGTTAAGCTGCCTTGACATAACGCAAAGCGCCGCAAAATCGAAGCACGAATTGCCGCAACTGCCGCCGTTAATAAATACGCTCGAACGCCCGCATGTCTATGGGACCGGTGCGGCGGTAGAGGAACGCACTGGCGTTATCGAAGGGGGTTGCTTCCCAGTCCCAGTAGTAGCGGCGGTGGTGGAAAGGCACATCCTCGTCGTAGGCGTAGCGGCTGTAGCCGTACCGGCCGAGGCAGCCGTTACAGCAACGCGGAACGGCGTAGCAATTGTAGGCGCACCAGTGGCTGAAAGCGCCGGAGCGGTGCCGGTGCCGGGACCTGACCAAGTCCGCGGCCAGCTTTGCGGCAGGTTGAACGGCTGGCCTGGCCAAAGCATGCGACGAGGTAAGCGCGCGCGCCTCGCCCCCCAAAAAGCCGGCTGCGAGCAACCCAGCGGCGATGCAAATGAAGGTTTTCATCCGAGTAGTCCTTGTCTGGATGCCCCGGTCCTTGGGAGCGTCGCCCGTTTTTCTCAAATTGCCCCTAAGAAAGCGTTGCGGAAGCCGCCGCGTGGGCGGTCCCTGAGGCGCAGGCACGCACATTTTTTACCGCAGCGCTGTCCCCGTGGAGGCCGGGCTCCCTCCTAATACGAAATCCGGTTGAATGCCTCCTTGCCGGTCGTCCCGGAAGCCGCTTGCGGCTATCCGGGATCGCAAAAGGCGCGGGCGCTCGAACGATCCCGGATAATGCCTTTGGCATTTCCGGGATGACGCAGGGAGGACGGATTAACCGGATTTGGTATCGCGCCTTCGCGTGTCGCGGAGCCACGCACTCTCGCGCCGGCATGACGCCGCGGCGGGACCGTGCATCAGAACAGCCACCCGAAGACGCTCCAGCCGCCGCCACAATATCGGCAGCTGCAACCGGGGTACGGGCCATAATAGGAAGCCCCGCAGCAACCGCAGCCGCCGCCACAGGTGCCGCAGGTCATGGATCGGGTGCTATAGGTGTAAAGCGGGCCGCGCACCCGGCGCAGCCGCATCCGCCACACCCTCCACAAGCGCTCTGGCAGTGCGGACGCACATGGCGGCAGTGGTGCACCGTCACTGCGCTGCCTGGCGCGTGCACAACGTTCGCTGGGCTCAGCGATACGGCAAAGGCGTTTCCAGTAAGGAGCGTGGCTGCGAGCATGGCCAGCAACCGCCAGCACAAGTCTCTTCATTTTCCGGCCCAGCAAGAATGGAAGTTTGCGCAGCCTCGCGGGCCGCCCTTCCCAAGGTATAGGCTCAGGCCATTAAAATCTGCTCTACGGAATAGAGCGCGCTGCTCCACGCGGAGACACGCCTTGCCAGAACGAAAAATGGCGGCCTGAGGCGGACCGCCACTTTCAAATTACAACCAGGCAATGTTACTTGGTCTACTTCTTGGGCTCGACCGTCTTGTTGTCCTTTTTGGCGTCGGCAGCGCTATTGTCCTTCTTCGGTTCCACGGGCTTTATTTCCTTTTTCGGCTCCGCGGGTTTCACTTGCTTCTTGGGCTCAACGGCGCTCTTGGAAGCCTTGCCGGACTTGTGCACTTCTACAGCGCCATGCGCATGTCTCTTCACACATGTCTATGGACGTGCCGGACCGCGGCGTGCCTGTGAGCGTGGTGGCGGACGTGATGCCGGCGGTGGTGACGGCGATGGACGGCGCGCGCATGGTGCTTAGCGTGGCGCTTCGCATGGGCGTGTTTCTTGGACTTGCTCTTGACGGTGTGAGCGGCGGTTGCATTGTGCCTGCGGCTGGCCTGGTCGTGGCCGGCTTGTCTTGCGTGACGGCGCCAGCCTGAGCGCCTGCTGCGGGTGCCGTGGCATCGGGCTTTTTGGAAGCAGCCGGCAGCTTTCCAGCATCGGGCTTCTTCGAGGCGTCCGTCGCGGCCGGGGTGGCTTTGCTGGCGCTGGCGGGCTTGACCTGAGCTTCGGCCTTAACGGGAGCGCTGGTTGCGGGCTTTTCGGCTGCAAATCCGCTGCCAGCGGCGAAAGCAACCGCAAACAGACTTATAAGAGCGACAACTAACTTTTTCATAACAACACACACCGGAGTTAAGTTTAAGGATAGGGGGCCGAAGCGCTTGCCCCGCCTCGATCGCTGTTGCATGTCAGGGGCAGCCACCTCATTGCTTAACGGTTAAGCAAGTTCCCACTCACACGGAACCTCACTAAAGTGAAAAAACTCTAAAAAACAAGCCAGTGAATAATTGATCCGGGTTAACCGTTGCGGTAGCGACACAGACAAGGGATAACGGAAAACGATGAACGTCCGCATGAGAAAGCTGATTGGAACAGCGATCTTCGTTCTAGGCAGCGCCTGTTACTTCTTCTTTATCATCACGGTGGCCGTCGCACGCCTGCCTGACACCGCAATGAGCACGCAGCTTTTGTTCTACCTGGTGACTACGCTGATCTGGCTCTTTTTTGCCGGTATACTGGTCCGCTGGATGCAGAAACCGGGGCAGGCCTGAGAGGCCGGGGAAAATGCGGCAGAACAGCAGCTTGACGCCATCGCTTCGGCCTGGCGGCAAGATCGTGGAGACCCGCGCGGCCTCCGGCAGGCGAAATGCAGCCCTCATAGCGGCCGGCACAATACGCCGCGCTTGAGTGGCGCTGCTTCCATTTGCCGCATCGCAAAACGCAGTCTCAGAATTCCAGCACCATGCCGTCGTATGCCGGGACGACATGGGGCGGAAGCTTTGCCGCAAGCTCGTCGTAGTCGATCTCGACATGCAGATGGGTCAGCACCCCCTGCCGCGGCGCCATGCGCGCGATAAACTCAAGCGCCTTCTCCAGGGAAAGATGGCTGGGATGCCGCGTATAGCGCAGCGTGTTCAAGATCGAAACGTCGAGGCCCTGCAACACGGGCAGGGATTCCTCCGGCAGATCGTTCAAATCGCAGGAATAAGCAACGCCCTCGACCCGCAAGCCCAGCGAGTTGATGTCGCCGTGCAACTGCCGGAAAGGCTGGAAGGTCAGTTCGCCGCCCGGTCCGGCGATGGTAACGGGCGCGAAGTTCTCGATGAGGTGGCCGGCCAGGATCGGCGGATAGCTCGATCCGGGCTGCGTCTCGAAGCAGTAGTCGAAGCGCTGCTTCAGGAGCGAAAGCGTGCGCGGGTCGGCCCAGACGTCGATCCGCTGGCGCTGCACGTAGCTCAGGATGCGCAAATCGTCGATGCCATGGGTGTGGTCGGCGTGGTCGTGGGTGTAGATCACGCCATCCAGGCGCTTGACGCCTGCGCCCAGGAGTTGCTCGCGAAGATCGGGCGACGTGTCGATCAGGACGGATGTCACACCATCCGGCCCGATCCTCTCGGCCAGGATCGAACAGCGCCGGCGCCGGTTCCTGGGTTGGCTGGGTTGCATGCGCCCCAATCGTTGCCCACACGCGGAACGCCCATCGAGGCGCCGCAGCCCAGGATCGTGATGCGCAGGGTCATGCGGGCCTCGCGCAGCCTGCGCGGGTTTGCGGAAAGCACATAGGGCGCAACCCCTCACCCTGTCCCTCTCCCTCTGGGAGAGGGGACGCTAGAAATTCCGCTGCGGATTGTTCAGGGGTCCCTTCTCCCTGTGGGAGAAGGACAGGATGAGGGGTAATGCCCAGTACGTAGGCCTCTGCCTTAGCAACCATCATGCAGCGGCATCCACTGCGGCCTTCGCCTTCGAAAACAGCGTAAAAAAGTTCGCGGTTGTCACCCTGTCCACCTCCGCCTCGCTCACGCCCTTCACTTCCGCCAAAACCTTGGCGGTATGGCGGACGAAAGTCGGCTCGTTGCGCTTGCCGCGATGCGGAGGCGGGGCAAGAAACGGCGCGTCGGTCTCGACGAGCAGGCGCTCCAGCGGCAGCGAGGCGGCAAGCTCGCGCAAGGCGTCCAGTTTCGGGAACGTCAGAATTCCCGAGAACGAGACGTAAAACCCAAGTTCGATGCCCGTTTCCGCGAGCGCCCGGCCCCCGGTGTAGCAGTGGAGCACCGCCTTGAACGGGCCATTTGCCATCTCCTCGCGCAGGATTCTGGGCCGCGTCCTCGTCGCGTCGCGGGCGTGGATGACGAGCGGCAGGCCGGTTTCCCGAGCCGCCGCGATGTGCCGGCGGAACACGGTTTGCTGATCCTCGGCGCTGCTCTTCAGATAGAAATAATCGAGCCCCGCCTCGCCGATTGCCACCACGCGCGGATGCGCGGCCAACTCGACGAGCTGTGCGGTGGTGACGTCCAGCTCCTGGCCCGCCGAGTGCGGGTGCGTGCCTACCGAGCAAGTGACCTCGGGGAAGCGTTCGGCAATCGCCAGGACTTCCGGGAATTTGCGCACGAGCGTGCAGATCGTGAGCATATGGCCCACCCCTGCGTTGCGCGCGCGCGCGACCGTTTCGTCCAGTCCGGCGGCGAAGTCCGGGAAATCGAGATGGCAATGGCTATCGACTAGCATTCTTGGGTCCGGTGGCTATACCGCGCGGGGCGTGAAGAAGCTCCCGCACATTGTCTCTGCCCATAAGGGGGCCTCGAAAGCTGGGTTCAGGTGGTCATACCCAATCCGCTCGATAGCTTCGCTGTCCGTGTGCTCGCGAGCCTTTGGTAACCGCATATTTACTATCCCGGCCACTTCAAGACCCTGCCGCGGCCTGCTTGAAGGGGCATCTTTCAAGCTTGAAGTAATATAGCAGAAAAGTCTTGAGCAAGCGTTAAGTGTTGCGCCACATAACGTATTGATATAACACGCTAAATTCATCGCACTCCCAAAGCCGCTTTCGCCAAGAATTTCTTTGGTTAATTCCAAACATTGTTTTATATTTAACGGGTTTTTTGGAAAGCAGAAAACGGCCCGAAACAAGCAAATAAACGCAAAAATGCGCGTGTTTGAGACACAAGGTCCTCGCATTTACCACGTCATCATTTACCATGATAGGAGACTGCACGAAAGAAACTGTCTCTTAATGCGGAGGATTTGGCTGCGGCGGCGTCACGAACCGCGACAGCGTCCGCACCTCCCCGCCCATCACGGAACTGACTCCATTCTGCCACGGCCAAGACTTGCGGCTTCCGGAACCGTTAGGATTTCGCAAGCAACTTCGCCGGCCTCGTTATTCCGCCGCGCGTGTCTCATCCTCAACATAGCGCGGGAAGACCGGTTGTGGAGTGGCAATCGCCGTTCCAGGCTTCAGCGCGTCATTGGGGCCAAGCGCGGCGAAATCGCGCTGATCGGCAGGCACGCCGAGCTGATCGAGGAATTTCGCAGCCGAAACCGGGACATAGGGCTGGCTCAGGATCGCCACGCGCCGCACGATCTCGGCCGTCACGTAAAGAATGGTGCCCATGCGCTTCGGGTCCGTCTTCTTCAGCGCCCACGGCTCCTGCCCGGCGAAATAGCGGTTCGCGGCGGCGACGACCTGCCAGATCGCCTCAATCGCCTTGTGGATCGCCTGGCGGTCCATCGCCTCTCGGCAGGCCGGCAGAAGGCCGAGGGCAGCTTCAAGCAGCGGCGCATCCGCATCGGTGAAGGTGCCGGGCTCGGGGATCATGCTCGCGCAGTTCTTCGCGATCATCGACAGCGAGCGCTGGGCAAGATTGCCCAAGGTCGTTCGCCAGATCCGCGTTGATGCGGTTGACGATGGCCTCGTGCGTGAAGCTGCCGTCCTGGCCGAACGGCACCTCCCGCAGGAAGAAATAGCGGACAGGATCGGCGCCGTAAGTCTCCGCCATGGCGAGCGGCGCAACCACGTTGCCCACCGACTTCGACATCTTCTCGCCCTTGTTGTACAAAAAGCCGTGGCTGAACACGCGATCCGGCAACGGGATTTTCGCGGACATCAGGAAGGCCGGCCGAATAGACCGCGTGGAAGCGCGTGATATCCTTGCCGATGACGTGCAGCGAGGCGGGCCAGCGCTCCTTCCAGGCCTTCGAGCGTACCTTCGGGAAACCGGCGGAGGTGATGTAGTTGGTCAGCGCATCGATCCATACATACATGATGTGCCCCGGCGCGCCCGGCACGGGGATGCCCCAGTCGAACGTCGTGCGCGAGATGGACAGGTCCTGCAGGCCGCCCTTGACGAAGCTCACGATCTCGTTGCGGCGCTCCGCCGGCAGCAGGAATTCGGGCTTCTCCTCGTAAAGCTTCAGGAGCTTCTTCTCGTATTTCGACAGGCGGAAGAAATAGGTCTGTTCCTCCGTCCACTCGACAGGCGTGCCCTGCGGCCCAAGCCGGATGTTATTGGCGCCCAGCACGGTCTCGCTCTCGGCGTAAAACGCCTCGTCGCGCACAGAGTACCAGCCCTGGTAGCCGCCGAGATAGATGTCGCCCGCCTTCTCCATGCGCCGCCAGATTTCCGATACGGACTCGGCATGGCGCGGTTCGCGCGTCGAGATGAAATCGTCGTAGGCGATGTTAAGCCCGGCCAGCATCTCCTTGAACTTCGCGGTGTTCTTCTCGGCAAGCTCCAAGGGCGTGACACCTTGCTTATCCGCCGTCTGCTTCATCTTGAGGCCGTGCACGTCCACGCCCGTCATGAAATAGACAGGATGGCCGTCGAGCCGCTTGAATCGCGCAAGCGCATCGGTGGCAATCGCCTCGTAGGCGTGCCCGATGTGCGGCTCGGCGTTGGGATAGGAAATCGCGGTTGAAATGGTGAAATGCGGTTTGGCTGCGGGCTCGGTCATATCTATTTTGGGGTGAGGACGTTTAGGGGCGGCGTAAATGCGTATGCATACGCAATTCTAGGCACTTCTTTCTCGCATTGCTCTTTCGATTCCCCTCAGACGATGTGAGGCTGAGGGTGTCTCAGGCCGTGGAAGAGTGCGTATTCTTACGCACGATAACCTCCATATCGGAAAATGCGCCCAGGAGGAAGGCTCCTTTGTCGAGATTAAGCACTTCCATGTCTGCCCTGCGCTGGCGGAAGTCTTGCCAGGCTTGAGCCCAGCCGGCCGCTTTTGCCGCATCCGGGCCGCCCGCCAGCGCTTCGCGCGCCAGCGCCTCCAGCCGCTCCTCGATCAAATCGCAAAGCTTCACAAAGGTTTGCGCGTTGCGGGCGCCGCTCGCCGACTGGATGAGGCTGTGCACGAGGCCGAAATCGGTGCGCGGCATGCTCTTGAGGAGTTTGTCGAGCGTTCCGGCAAGCGGCAACAGGCCCCCGGCCAGGAACTCGACAGCGCGGCCTGGCGAGCCGGCGGAAATCTTGTGGAGCTTTTCGAGCGCTTGGGGCTCGGGCTCCTCGATCCCGCCCCGCCCGCAGGCGGCCAGCACCGCCGCGGAAAAATCGGCGAGATCGAGAGGCCGCAGCACGAGCTTCACGCAGCGCGAGCGGATGGTCGGCATCACGGTCGAGGCGCCATGGCCGATGAGAAAGAACACCGTGCGCGCCGGCGGCTCCTCGACGGCCTTGAGCAGCGCATTGGCCGAGGCGATGGTGAGATCGTTCGCGGGATCGACGATCATCGCGCGCCAGCCGCCGGGGCTCGTCAGGCTCAGGAACGAGCGCAAGCGTCGCACCTCGTCCACGCCAATCGAGGACGCGGCGGCAGCGCCGGGCGCTTCGCCCAGCACGAACAGAGAGCTGTGCGCGCCCGCCGCGATTTGCCGTACCGCTGGGTGGCTTGGGGGAACGTCGAGGGTTCCGGCTGGTGTGGGCGCGGCGGTGTCACGGCTCAGGAGAAAGCGCGCGGCGCGGTAGGCGAAGGTCGCCTTCCCGATGCCGCGCTCGCCGGTGACAAGCCAGGCGTGATGCAGTGCGCCCGCGTTGAAGGCGCGCAGGAAGGTTTCCTCCGCCGCGGAATGTCCGTGGAGCGCTTCGGTGAACCGCGGATGCAGCGCGTGGCCTTCCGCTTCCCCCTCCCCGGCCCCGGTTTTCGTTTCCTTCGATGTGCGCTTTGCCATCCCGCCTGACCGCTCGGGTGATTTGCTCCGGTCTCTACATAGCAAATCCTGCCGTCAGCGTAAGCCCGCAACTCATTTGAGGCGGCTGCGGGAACGTTCCGTTTTATTCCCCATCCCGTTTCAGATACTTATCCGCATCGAACTTGTAAACCGTATTGCAGAACTCGCAGGTTACGGCGATGACGTTGCCGTCGGCCATGCCTTCCAGGTCCTGCGCGGAGAATTGACCCAGCATGTCCTCCACGCGCTCGCGCGAGCAATTGCAGCGCGCGGCCAACGGCGAGGCGTCGAAGGCCCGCACCTTTTCCTCATGGAAAAGCCGGTAGAGCAGGCGCTCCGCCGGCAAGGCCGGGTCCAATAGCTCGTGGTCCTCGACGGTTGAAGCCAGGGCCAAGGCGCGCCGCCAGCCATCGTCGCCGCCGGCGCTCTCGTGGTCATGCTCCCCGCCGCCACCGAAGCGCCCCCCCTCGGCGGTGAGTTTCTGCACCATCAGGCCGCCCGCGCGCCATGTCCATTTGCCAGGCTTCGAGCCTTCCGGCCCGGTGTAGTGGCGCGCCACAGCGATGCGGATGAAGGTGGGGATTTGCTCGGAGCGCTCGAAATATTCGTCCGCCGCCTCCGCGAGCGTGGCTCCGGCAAGCGCCACAATGCCCTGGTAGCGCTCCATCCCGGCGCCCGGATCGACGGTCATCGCGAGGTGGCCGCTGCCGAGCAGCGCCTTCGCCGCCGCGCCGCCGCTCGCAGTTTTCTCGACATCCCCGGCATTGAAGCCCGCATAACCCCGCAGATGCCCCGGCGTGTTGTAATGCACGACCAGGAAACTCACCGGCCCGTCCGATTGGGTTTGCAGAATGAACCGGCCGTCGAATTTGAGCGAGGCGCCGAGCAGCGCCGTCAACGCAACCGCCTCCCCCAGAAGCAGGAGAACCGGCTCCGGATAGGCGTGCCTGGTCAGGATCTCATCCACCGCGGGCGCAAGCCGGATCAGCCGCCCCCGCGCGCCGGACGCCTCCAATTGGAACGGCAGAACGTAATCGCTGAACTTGTCCGCGCCGGTTTCTCCAGCCCTGCCCCGATCTCCGTCCATCGAACCCTATCCGGTTAAACGCCCTGCCAAAGCTCTGCGCCAAATGGTTACCGTCATCCCGGAAGCCGCTGCTCTCGCCGTCATTTGCGAGCGAAGCGAAGCAATCCAAGGCCAAGCATTCATGCCTGCGGGCGCCCGTGGCGGCAAGGCCGCCTCGCGATGACGGTCCCCGTGCGGTTCGCCCTGTGAGGAATAGCAGCCGCTATCAAACCTTCCCCAGGCACCACGCGAGAATTGCGCGCTGCACATGGAGCCGGTTCTCCGCCTCGTCGAACACCACCGACTGCGGGCCGTCGATCACGCCGGCGCTGACCTCCATGCCGCGATAGGCGGGGAGGCAGTGCATGAAGATGGCGTCGGCCGCGGCCTTTTCCATGAGCGCTTCGTTGACCTGGTAGGGCTGCAGGAGTTCGATGCGCTGCTCCGAGCCCTGCTCCTGGCCCATCGACACCCATACGTCAGTAGTGACGCAATCGGCATCGGCGACGGCCTCGGCCGGGTCCTCGTGGACGGAGACCTTTCCGCCCTCCGAGCGCGCCCACTCTATGAAGCTCATCGCGGGCTGCAGGAGTTTTGGCGTGGCCAGCCGCAAGGTGAAGCCGAAGCGCACCGCGGCGTGGATCCAGGAGGTTGCCACGTTATTGCTGTCGCCAACCCAGGTTACGATCAGCGGATCGAGCGTGCCCTTCTTTTCCTCAAGCGTCATGATATCCGCGAGAATCTGGCAAGGGTGCGACCGGTCGGAAAGGCCGTTGATGACCGGCACGGTGGCGTACTTGGCAAGCTCGATCAGCTTTTCGTGCGAGGTGGAGCGCATCATGATCGCGTCGACATAGCGCGACAGCACCTGCGCGGTGTCAGCGATGGTTTCGCCGCGGCCGAGCTGCATGTCCGAATGGTTTAGCACGATGGTCTCGCCGCCGAGCTGGCGCATGGCGACATCGAAGGAAACGCGCGTGCGGGTCGAGCTTTTCTCGAACAGCATGGCGAGCACGGCGCCTTCGGCAAGCTTGGGCTTCGAGCCCGCCCCAATCTTGAAGGCTTTTTTGAGCGAGTGGGCGCAATTCAGGATCAACCGCAGCGTACTGGTATCGTATTTATCGATATCCAGGAAGTGACGGGGTGTGATTTGCCCGGTGAGCCCGGAATTATGCTGGGTTTGTAACATTGAGCCTCGCCAATGCGCTGTCTATCTTTGCGCATGCCTCCCTGATTTCGGTTTCAGTCACGATCAGCGGCGGCAGCAGCCTCACGACGTTGTCGCCGGCCGCCACTGTGAGGAGCTTCTCAGCAAAGAACGTGCCGGAGACCTCTGTGTTCGGTATCTTACACACGAGCCCCAGCATAAGCCCTTCGCCGCGGACATCGCCCAAGATATCCGGGTGCCTGTCTACGATTTCGGCAAGCCGCTGTTTAAAAAGCAAGCCCATCTTTTGGACATGTGGAAGAAAATCCGGATCGAGAACCACATCCAGGACCGCGTTGCCCGCCGCCGCAGCCAGCGGATTGCCGCCGAACGTCGATCCGTGGCTTCCGGCCGTCATGCCCGCCGCCGCCTCTTCCGTAGCGAGGCACGCCCCGATTGGGAAGCCGCCGCCCAGGCCTTTGGCGATACCCATGATATCGGGCTCGATCCCGGCCCATTGATAGGCGAACAGCTTGCCCGTGCGCCCCATGCCGGTCTGCACCTCATCCAGCAGAAGCAAAATGCCGTGCTCGTCCGCAAGCTCCCGGAGCTGGCGGAGAAAGGGCCAGCCCGGCTCGCGGATGCCGCCTTCGCCCTGCACCGGCTCTATAAGAATGCCGGCCGTCTCTTCTGTTATCGCGGCCTTGACCGCAGCCAGATCGCCCAGCGGAACCTGGTCGAAGCCGTCCACCTTGGGGCCAAAGCCAGCGAGATGCTTCTCCTGATTACCGGCCGCGATCATCGCCAGCGTGCGGCCGTGGAAGCCTCCCTCGAAGGTAATAATGCGATACCGCTCCGGCCTTCCGTTATGGCTATGGAATTTCCGCGCCATCTTCACCGAGGCTTCCATCGCCTCGGCGCCGGAGTTCGCGAAGAACACCTTGTCCGCGAACGTCACCTCGCAAAGCCGCTTGGCAAGCCGCTCCTGCCCCGTCACCCTATAGAGATTAGAAGTATGCCAGACCTTGTGCGCCTGGCCGGTCAGAGCCTCCACGAGGTGTGGATGGGCATGGCCCAATATATTGACGGCCACGCCTGCCGCGAAGTCGAGATATCGCTCGCCATCCGCCGCCCACAGATAGGCGCCCTCGCCTCTCTCGAATTCGGCATTTGCCCGTGCATAAGTCCCAAGCACAGCAGACATGGATGGCACACTCGCTTCCAATTAAAAAAAGCCGCTCCGTGAATCGGGCGGCTATGCTCGCAGTGTCCATTTTCTCCGGCTGGGCACCGCTGTCAACCGGCATAAAGGACACAGTGTCCCGGAAATGAGGCCAAACGGCCCGGTTTCAAGGGTTTGGCAATTTGTGTTAACCGGTCTTTTATGCAAATATGCCCCATCGCGTAGATAGTATGGTGGTGTTTTCCTTCCCTGCGCTCCGTCGCAACCACCATCTCGCACCGTTCTGTTGCGAGGCTTGTGTTCCAGTAAGAGGTAGCGTCTCCCACCCCGGCACCGCCGGCGGTAAGCCTTTGTGTTTGGGCTTTCGGGCGCATCTCTCGTTTCCTTGTTTTGCGTTAGCACGTGGTCACGCTGGCCTCAAGTCAGCGGCCCGATCCCTTTTTCGCGGTTCGTCCGCCGAACTGAACGAGGAGCTAACATTATGAGTTGGACCGATGAACGCGTCGAACAACTGAAAAAACTCTGGGCTGATGGCCTGAGCGCCAGTCAGATCGCCTCCAAGCTCGGCGAAGTCACCCGGAATGCGGTTATTGGCAAGGTGCATCGCTTGGGGCTGGCAGGCCGCGCTACGACATCGCGCGTGAGAGCGGCACGCCCGAGGTCCAATATTGCCCTATTCCCGGCCAGATCCGCGCAGGTCCAGTACCGGACCTTCGGAAACGCCGCACTCAAGCCCATCGCTCAGCCTCAGGAGCGCAAGGTCGCATCCGTGATCCCGCTGCGTGCGCTGCCCGAGCTTGAGGCCGCACCGGAAGGCCTCGTGACCCTCGCAGATCTTAAAGAGACCATGTGCCATTGGCCGGTTGGCGACCCCATGGAGGAAGGCTTCCACTTCTGCGGCCGCCACAAGTCCTCCGGCATTCCCTATTGCGAGCACCACGCCGCAATCGCCTATAATCCCGCCGCAAAGCGCCGTCGCGCCAACTAATACGCCCTGCGGGAAATCCCGGCGTACAACGCTGTCGTCGCGAGGCCGCTTTGGCGGCCGAAGGCTGGCGTTGTGCTTCCGATTTCTGGTTGCGTCGCTTCGCTCGCAATGACGGGAGCGTAGCGCGGCTGGCGGACGCCTAGGAAGAAGCGGCTTGGGGGCCGCCGAGGAAGAAAGAGTTCAGCGCGTAGTTGCAGCGGCGGTGAACGGTTTCATCCAGAAGGGACGGCCGCCCGGCCGGTGCGGAACTCGCGACGGCGGACGGGGCTCCGGAACGGTCCAACTTATGGCCGCCGGTATCGCAAGCTCTTGGGCGTCTCCGCTGCCTGCGGGCACTTCTCCGCCAGCATTGCTGTTTTGACGGCCTCGGTTTCACCTTTCAGGCGCGCAAGGATTGGCTCGCGTCCTATAGGTGGAATTGCTGCGCCGATCCTCCAGCTCCCGGAGATCCTGCCCTCATTTTCTTCCAGCTTCGCACATGAGAAGCCCATATACGGCTGATGATTGACGCAAACCGCGGCGACATTTTCCGGGGCGGCGACGTTGGCCGTGCCCTAAGCGCAGCCGGCTTGGCAGTCCAGTTGGGCGCCGGCGTTCAGGCCTGCTCCATGCCAAACTTATCGCGTTCGATCCCGAGGGTAATTGGCTTCGCAGCTCCGGCAAACGCTGCGGTCATAATGGCTCGATCGCGGGCAGTGGATTGCAAGCTCTTTGACCGCTGAGTTCCTGCTGCCACCGGCATGTAGGTTGCGGCTGGGCAAGCTGCCTGAAGCGCCGGTGGGGAGGCCCAGATACAAGCCTCTCTTCTTGGCGGATACAAACCGTTACCGCCCCCCCCCAAAGCCGCATGCGTGTACTGCGCAGGTTCTACGCGCGTAGCCGCCGCGAGCGGCCGCCGCTTAACGGCCATGCTTGAGCCACAAACTCCGCAAAAAGCCGTTGCACAACAACGTCCCGCATCCAAGCAGTTGCCCGCCGGGCAGCAGCCCCCGCCTACCGCTCCGAAGCAAGAATAGCCAGCCGCAACGCAGGATATCCACCTCATGAAAATCGTCCGCAGCGCCAGATTATGGTTCAAGGAAGGGACTTCGGACAAAGTCTACGAGGTTGAGCTGGTCGACGCGGAATCGGGAGACGCCTCCGCCCGGTTCCTGGTCAACTTCCGCTTCGGACGGCGCGGCCAAACGCTGCAGGAGGGGACGAAAACCCCCGCTCCGGTGTCCCGCGAGGCGGCGGACAAGATCTTCGACAGCGTTGCCGTCTCCAAGGTCAACGACGGCTACCGCCGCATGGACGGCGGAGATTCCGGCGTCCTCCCGTCGCCCACCGCCGCCCCCTCCAGGGAAGGCCGCGAGCGCGAGCTGATCCTGCGCCTGGAGGCGTGCCTGCGCCAGCCGTGGCCGCCCAAGGAACGCGACCGGCTGTTTTGGCGCGTGGGCGAGACGCGGCTCGCGGCGGCAGGCCCCCTGCTCATCGCCGTCGCCGAAAACCTCGGGTACACGGAGTGCAGCTATAGCCTCGCCTGGGCGCTTGCCCGCTGTGCCGGCGAAGGTGGCGCGGATGCTCTGTCCGCAATCGCCAAGGAAGCTGCCGCGCCGCTCGTGCGCGGCCTGGCAGTCTTCGCCCTGGTCTCGCCGCTGATGGGCGAGCGCCGCTCAGCCGCCCCAGCCCCATGAAAAGCTGCCCGAAAGCCTGACGCGCGCCATTGCCAGCGGCGATGCGGACGCATTTTGCGGCGCCTTCACCAATTTCGCGCAAGAGGAACCGGCCCGCATCGCACCCGTGCTGGCGGAGCTTTACGGCTTGGCGCAAACCAGCCCATCGCTTCACGCTCAGCTCGCAACCTTCGTAAGCCGCGCTCCCGTGCGGCCGCCTTACGTACCGGGCTTGCGCCGCCTGTTCAAATACGCCGAGACGATCGACGACGCGCCGATGTTCGCCGCCGCGGCCCAGCGCTTCGAAACAGCGGCGCCGATGTACCGCAGAAGCTGGAAGCGCGGAGACAGCGAGCGCTGGGCCGTGGTGCAGGCATCGGACGGCTCGCGCTATCAGCGGCTACAGCATCTGGAAGGTGCGGCGGATGCCACGACCGCCTTCTCGCTGCATACCTCGCTCTATTTCAAGCGCCGCGTCTGGCGGGCCATGCGCAAGCGGGGCGAATTGGGGGCGGATAGTTTCCTTGAAATGGCGACCGCCTACCTGCTGGCCTTCAATGGCATGCGCCTCCCCAAGCCGGAGACCTTCGTCTATTACCGCCGGGAAAACCGCCGGAGCGTGCGCCATACCAACCATTACGGCCCGCTCTCCCGCATGTGGGCGGCTGGGCATCTCCTCCACCGTCACTCCGCCAATATCCGCTTCCAGGCCGCGAATGCGACGTGGTGCACACAGGAGGACGCAAACGCCGCCGGGCCGGCGCCAGCCTTCCCCGAGCTGTGGGACGCCAAACCGGAATACGCCCTGCGCCTTGCCGCCGAAGCCCGCGTCGAGCCGGTGGCGCTGCTGGGCGTGAGCATTTTGAAAGGCAAGAGCGCATTCCTGCGTGCCATGTCCGGGCGGCAACTGGGCGCGCTGTTGGCGTCGCCTTTTCCGGCCGTGCAAGAGCTGGCGCTGGGCGAGGCTCGCGCGCGCCTCGCGGACGGCGAATGCAGCGAGGGGTTGATTGCGGCCTTGCTCGGCGCCGGCCTGCCCGCCGCGCGCGAGCTGGCCGTCAAGCGCATAGACCTCGATCCGCAATGGCCATGGAGCTCAGCGGAACTGGGCTTCATCGCCATCACGAGCGCTTACGGCGACGTGCGCGAGGCCGCTTACCGCTGGTGCGGCGAACGGCCCCTGGGCCGGGACGCCGGCGCGTTCTTCGCGCGAGAAGCCGCCAATTGGCTGGCGGCACAGCCTATCACGCTTGACGATGAGGCGCACGGGTGCGTCCGGCACTTGCGCATTTGCCTCCGGCTTTTGTGGCCCTCTTTGGATATGCCGCTGGCGCAGGATGCCATCGCCCCGCTCTTGAGCCACGCTGCGGCCGAGGTCGCCGCCACCGGCGTCGATATGCTGGCGCTGTCGGGCACGAACCCCGCGCAGATCCCGGATCGACTTTGGGCGCAGCTTCTCGGATCGCCCGCGCCCGAGATCCAGGCGGCGGCGCTGGGCCTGCTGAACCGGCTGAGCGACGAGCAGCTCAGCGAGCGCGTATTCCTGGTGCTGTCGTTCGCCACCGCCCCCTTCGCGGAAGTACGCCGGGCCGCGCGCCCGCTTCTGGCCCGGCTCGCCGCGCGCTTCCCGAAACTGGCGGACGATCTCTGCCAGCGCCTCATCGCAACGCTGTTTCAGACCGCGCCAGACGAAGACTATGTGAGCGATACCGTGGCGCTGCTCAACGAAGCCATGCCGGCGCAGCTCGGCGCGCTCGACGCGGGCACGGTGTGGCGGCTCTTGCAGGCCAAGGCCAAAGGCGCGCAGATGCTCGGCGCCAGCGTGCTGGAAAAGCGCATCCCCGCCCAGTTCTCCGTCCGCCAGATTGCGCGGCTTGGCAATCATCCGCAGGCGTCCGTGCGGCAATGGGCGATGGATGCCTACGCCGCAGGCCCGGATCGCATGCTGGCGGAGGCGGAAGACGCCGTGCTGCTGGTGGAAAGCGATTGGGACGGCGTTTACGAATTCGCGCAGAGCTACTTCGAACGCTGGCCGGAGGAGGCGTGGACGCCCGAGGTGATGGGCGTTCCGGCGGATAGCACCAAGCCCAGAGTGCAAGCGTTCGCGAAGAGCGTGCTGCGCCGGACGCTGAAGCCGGGCACCGCGTCCGTCCAGCTCTTGCGGCTCCTGGAGCATCCCGCCACCTCGATGCACCTCCTGATTACCGAAGTGCTGACCTCCGAGGCGGCGCAAAGCGGCGAGGTGTTCGACAAGCTCCTGCCATTCGCCCGCATCGTTCTCATGCAAATCAACAAGGGCCGCGCGGTCAAGGACCGCATGACCGCCTTCCTGCACGCCGAGGCGCTGAAAAACCAAGAGCGCGCGGAGCGCATCGCGCCGCTGTTTGCCAGCCTCTCGCTATCCGCCGTCGAACGCGACCGTACCCGCGCGGTGCTCGCCCTGCGCGACATCGGCGCGGCGTTCCCAGGCCTCGCGGGCTTGCCCGTCGTGCGCATCGCCCCCGCCGAAAGGACTGCCTGATGGAATTCCAGCATCGCTATTTCGGCGAGACCAGCGCCGCCACCAGCGCCACGGCGAGCGAGTTCAGCTTCGCGCCCGATACGCTGCGGGAGCCCACGTTTTTCGTGGGCGAGGTGGCGGACCACCTGCCGTTCCGCGAGGCGATGTCGGCGCTGCATCACGTCGTCGTCTCGGACCTGCGCTTCAAGCCGAAGGACCGCACGGCCTATTTCGCGTGGCTCAAGGCGCACGAGCAGCAGCTCTTGACCGAGGCGCTGACGCAGCAGCAGGCCATCAAGCCGCGCCTCGAAGCCGTGCGCCACGAGCTTAGCGAACTCTACAAGACCATGAACAAGCTCATGGAGCCGTTCCACAACGCGCGGAAAAAATATTTCGATTGGCTATACAAGGAGAGCCGCGACGCCTGGATCGTTCTCGATCCCGTCATTACCGTGCATCCGGATGAGATTTTCTTCGAATGTTTCAGCCGCGACGAGTCCACCTACGGGCGGCTGTCGTGCGATCACGAGACGTTCAAGCGCATCGGCGAAATCTCCTACGGCACGACGAACATCGACTACAGCCACGCGCTCTACGACGAGTTCCAGAAAATCCGCAGCTACCGCACGACCTCGCTTGCCATCGATCCCAAAGGCTTCGATGTCCAGACCAGCGGCGAGGAGGCGTACCGCGAGGAAAAGATCGACCTGCCCGGATAGCTGGGTGCGCGGCTTCCTGCAAGTGTCGAGCGCCATGGCGCTGCCCGCCCATGTGGTGGAGCTGCACCCCATGGACATGCACTCCATCCTGGCCCGCCTCGCCATGCGGAAAGAGCGGCACGGGCCGCGTTCGCTGCGCTTCTTCCTGGAGCCGGACAAGCCGGTCAGGGTGCTGATCGAGCCGTGGGGCGAGGTGCTGGAGTTCCGCCGTTCGATTTACAAAGGCACCACGGGCGCGGAAATCCGGCTGTGGGGCCGCCGCCGGCTGGCGATCCTGGCGCGTGCGCTGCCGCTGGCGAAGTCGGTGCGGCTGCATCTGCTGGGCACGGGGCTGCCGTCCTTCGCCGTCGTGGATTACGGGGGCTTGCGCTTTACGCTGGGCCTGTCGGGCTGGACATCCAACGACTGGTCGCGCGCTGGGCAGTTCGATCTCCTGGCGCCGCGCCGGGAAGTGGATGAAGTCACGGCACAGCGCGTGTTCGATGCGCTCAAGGGCCGCCATTCCGCCGATGTTGCGAGCCTCGCCGCCGCAACCGCCGTGGACGGATCGCTGGTTGCCGCCGCTCTCACGGCCTACACCCAGGCCGGCCGCGTCATGTACGACCTGGACAAGCAGGTCTTCCGCCTGCGGGAACTGGCGCGCGAGCCGCTGCCCATGGGCGCGCTGCGCTTCGCCTCGCCGCAGGAGGAGAAGGCGGACCGCTTCATCGCCGCGAACCTCGTCACCATCGCCACTGTGGCGGAACGCGACGGACGCCGGGTTATCGACGGGCCAGGTGCTCGACAACGCCAAGCCCTACAAACCCATGATCGCGCTGGACGCCGACGACCGCCTCGTGGATGCGCGCTGCGACTGCTACTTCTACGGCCACAACAAGCTCATGCGCGGCCCATGCGAGCACATGCTGGCCCTGCGCCGGCTTTATCACGGACACGCCGCATGAAAAGCTTGAGCTTGAGGGATATAACTTCTATGGTTTCACCAATAGGGGGCGTTCGCCGGAGCGGACCTTGCATCACGGGCGGTGTTTCGCCGTCCTGGTATCACGCCTGGCAAAGCGTCACTGGTCCGCTCTTCACTGGGCCTGCCTTGCCCCAGATGTCGATTTCGCAGTGTGGGTTCCTTGAACCCGAACTCGACATCTGGGGCAGGCCGGCTTCGAGTGGACCGTCCCAGTCCCATGACTTGACGAAGGCATGCCAGCGGACGCCCCCCGCCTGCCCTTCCGCCTCCATCCTGGAGGTGCGCCCATGAGCAGCGATATCCGTCAGCAGCTTTACGACCGTATCCGCGAAAGCTCGAAGGACGAGGTCATCCTTGACGAGATGATCCGCCTCGGTTTCTGGCGGCGGAACGATGGCAAGCCGTCCCTTCCCGAGGAACTAATCAAGCGCAAGGGCCAGTTGGACCGCGAGCTTGGCGAACTTTACCGGGAGCAGTCGCGCTGGGCCAATCCTGAAGCCGCGCTCAAGCAGATGCACAAGGAGCGCAAGCGCGCTGCCATGGAGCGCCGCAAGGAGACGAAGCTCAGGCAGGCCGCGGCGCGTCATGCGCGGGCGCTGGCCTGGGCGGAACGGCGCGAACGCGACGTGCTTTATCTGGGGGCGGACGTTTCGGCCGGGCTCTCGCCCGGCACGGGCGGGCACGCGCTGGCCGCCGGTTTGCCGGAGATCGCCGATGCGAAGGCGCTGGCGGACGGCATCGGGATCGCGCTAGCCGAACTGCGCTTCCTCGCCTATAACCGCGCGCTCACCCGCGTCAGCCATTACCAGCGCTTCCGCATCCCGAAAAAGACCGGCGGCGAGCGGCAGATTTCCGCGCCCATGCCGCGCTTGAAGCGTGCGCAATACTGGATTCTCGACAACATCCTGGCGCGCGTTCCCGTGCATCCGGCCGCCCAGGGCTTTGTGCCCGGCCGCTCGATCCTCACGAACGCCGCCCCGCATGTTGGGCGCGGCGTGGTGGTCAACCTCGACCTCAAGGACTTCTTCCCCACGCTGACGTGGAAGCGGGTGAAGGGCAAGTTCCGGGGCCTTGGCTATCCGGAAGCCGTGGCCACGGTGCTGGCGCTGATCTGCACCGAGCCGGATGTGGACGAAATCGAGCTGGACGGCCAGCGGCTTTACGCGGCGCGCGGCCCCCGCCGCCTGCCGCAGGGCGCGCCCACCAGCCCCGCGCTGACCAACCTCATCTGCCTGCGGCTCGACAAGCGGCTCAGCGGGCTCGCGGCGAAACTCGGCTTCACCTACACGCGCTACGCCGACGACATGACGTTTTCGGCCTCCGGCGAGGCGGCGGCGAAGGCCAGCGTGCTGCTGAAATTTGTGGGCGAGATCGTGGCGGCCGAGGGCTTCACGGTGCACCCGGATAAGACGCGGGTAATGCGCGCGCACAGCCGCCAGGAGGTCACGGGTCTCGTGGTCAACGAACGCATCGCCGTGCCGCGCGATACACTGCGCCGGTTCCGCGCGCTCTTGCACCAGATCGAGGCGGGCGGGCCGGACGGGAAGCGCTGGGGGCGCGGCGGCAATGTGCTGCTGGCGGCGATGGGGTTTGCGCGCTTCGTGCATATGGTGGATGCGGAAAAGGGCGCGGCCCTGGTGGCGCAGGCCGAAGCGCTCGCCGCGAAGCATGGCATGCGGGGAGCCGGCCGGGGCAAATGCACGCCCGCGTTCCGTGCCCGCGCCGCCGCAGGACAGCAGCCGCTCGAACGCTGGCGAACTGCCGGCAGCAGGCCCGCACCCCAGCCCGAGCCGGTGCTCGCCAAGCATCGGGCGGAAGAGCAGAAGGCTGCCCTTGCACAGGAGAGCGCCGCAGCCGCGGCTGCCAGCACGCACGCCGGCGGCACGGGGCCATCCGTTCCGCAGCATAGGGCGCAGGGAGCGGAACCGCGCCGGGCGAGTTTGCCGCTGCTGGTGTGGCTGAGTTTGGCTGGCGTGGCGGCGCTTGGCGCGGCGGCGGGGGCGCCGATCCTGGGTGCAGGCGCCGCCGCATTCCTAGCGGGCGCTATCGGGGCTTACAGGCTGCGGCGCTGAGCGGTGCAGCTGGAAGAAGGAGCGCTATTGCCGGCGCTGAGCGCAGAACTGGCCTACTCTCTCCCATCCACATCCGCTTGCGGATGTGGAAACTTTGGAATGCAAGCTCGCCAAGGCGAGCTTGCGGGGAGAGAGACAGAGTGATACCGGCGGCTATAAGGTTTGACCGTTCCGCAGCTTCGGCCGTCGTGGCGATCCAAAATTAGCGTTGTAATTCAGGCTTCTGGATTGCTTCGGGGCTTCGCCTCTCGCAATAACGCAAGCGGTCAAACCTTATGGCGGCTGGTATAAGGGTCTTTTGCCGCAGCGAAGGGAAACGATCTAGCGGACTTGAAATAAGTCCGCGCCAAGTTCTGAAAGACCGGGATCGAAACGCGATCTACCCCGCACCGGGCAGCAAGCCAGCCTCCCGCAAGGCCTCCTCCTCCGGCTCCAGGATTTCGAAAGCCGAACGCACCTCGTCCGGTATCTCTATCGACCGCCCGCGCCGCATATCCACGAAGGTCCACAGGGTCTCTGCCCGCGCGAGAATCTGGCGGCGGCTGGCATTGCGCAGGAACACCGTGCGGCGCGCCGAATTCCGCGCCGTCATCGTTGCCACCCAGGTGCATACCGCGATCTCGTCGCCAAGCAGTGCCGGCCGCAGATATTCGATAAAATGGGAGCGGACGTACCAGGACGCCCCGCTGTTCAGATAGCGTTCCATCGGCCAGCCCTGAGCGGAGGAATGCTCGATGGCGATCTCCTCCATCCAGCGAAGGTATTCCTGGTTATTGACGTGGCCCATGACATCGATGGAGCCCTCGCCCACCCGGAGCTGCTTGACGTAGATTCTCGGCATAGGGGGTACGCTGTGCGCTTTCGATGCATCCTTACTTCAGCGGCCGGAAGTCTTGACCGTTCCGCGTCTTAGCCGTCATTGCGAGGCAGCCACCGGCTGCCGTGGCAATCCAGAGGCAACAGGCGCCGCGCTGTCGCCTCATCTGGATTGCTTCGCTTCGCTCGCAACGACGCGCTTATGGCTCATTACTTGGCGGCGATAGCCTCCAGACCGCCCATATAGGGCCGCAGCACCTCGGGAACGCGGATGCTGCCGTCCGCCTGCTGATAGTTCTCCATGACGGCGATGAGGGTGCGGCCGACGGCTAGCCCCGAGCCGTTGAGCGTATGGACGTACTGGATGTCCTTGCCCTCGGTGGGCCGGTAGCGCGCCTGCATGCGCCGGGCCTGGAAGTCGCCGCAGTTCGAGACGCTCGAAATCTCGCGGTAGGCGCCTTGGCCGGGCAGCCAGACCTCGATGTCGTGGGTCTTGCGTGAGGCGAAGCCGGTGTCGCCGGAGCAGAGCACGACGACGCGGTAGGGCAGTTCCAGCCGCTTCAGGATTTCCTCGGCGCAGCCGGTCATGCGCTCGTGCTCGGCTTGCGATTGGTCCGCCGCCGTGATGGAGACCATCTCGACCTTGTAGAACTGGTGCTGGCGGATCATGCCGCGCGTGTCCCGTCCGGCCGCGCCCGCCTCCGCGCGGAAGCACGGCGTCAGCGCGGTGAAGCGGTAGGGGAGATCGGCCTCGGCGAGGATGCTGTCGCGCACGAAGTTTGTGAGAGGCACTTCCGAGGTCGGGATGAGCCATCGCTCGACGCAACCCTAGACAATTCTATCGGCGAAATCTAATCTGCCGGAAGCATCAATCTTGGAGACATTCTCAATGTCCTGTCTTGTTACCTTTTCGTTTTGTACTAACGTCGAAAGGGTATGATCAAGTAAGTCATTTAATGTTTTCCCTAATTTCTCGACTGTCTGATAGATTCTGCTGGATATTGAAGAAGGTCTTCTGCAAATTTGGGTAGTTGGGCGGTACCAAATGCAGCTTCGTCTTTGACAAGGAGTGGCGGGTTGACCTCGGTGTAACCGTGATCGCCGGTCTGCACATCGAGCATGAACTGGCCCAGCGCGCGCTCGAGCCGTGCGAGCCCGCCCTTCAGCACGGTGAACCGCGCGCCGGAAATCTTCGCCGCCGCCTCGAAATCCATCAGCTTAAGCGCCTCACCCAGCTCGAAATGCTGCTTCGGCTCGAAGCCATCCTTCTGGAAGTCGCGCGGCTTGCCCCATTTGCGCAGTTCTATATTGGCGCTCTCGTCGGGGCCGTCCGGCACATCCGCCGCGAGCAGGTTCGGGATGGACGCGAGCAGATCCCGGATCTTGCCGTCGAACTCGCGCTCCAGCGCTTCCCCGGCCGCGATCTTCTCCTTCAACTCCCCAACCTCGGCCATCAGCGCTTCGGCCTTCGCGGGATCGCCGCCCTTGCCCTTCGCCTTGCCGATTTCCTTCGACGCCGCGTTGCGCCGCGCCTGCATGTCCTGCAGCGCCTTCGTGTTGGCGCGCCGCTCCTCGTCGAGCTTCAGAATGGCGCCGGAAAGAGGCTCAAGCCGGCGCCGCGCGAGGCCGTCATCAAAGTCTGCCGGATTTTCACGAATCCATTTGAGATCGTGCACGGATCGCCTCCAAGAGAGATAAAACTGGGTTGCGCCAGCTATAGAAGCCCGCCGCGCCCGCGTCCAGACCGGCGGTTCCGGCCGCCGCAACCTTCTGTTGATTGGGCACCCCGTAACGCCCTGTTAACGCTCCTGCGCGCCCCGGAGGCCATTTTGAGAGGCTCCAACGGCACGTTTCCGATTTGAGGCAATTTAGCAGAAATGTTTTGAGTAAGCGTTAAGCTGGCTATCTTGCTGATATACACGAGACAAATCGCACCACGCCATCGCAGCGAGGGACGGCGGCAAGCATTGCTTTGGTTAATTTCAAATATTCTTGTATATTTAACGGGATTTTCAAAACATAGAATTCGACCCGAAACGAGGAAAAATTCGCAAAAATGCGCCTGTTGGCGGCATCGAGGCGGTGCGTTTACCATGCACGTATTAAGCATGATAGGCGCCTACGCAAAATTTACACTCTGTTAAAGCCAGGACTCCGGCTAAGCTTCAAAACACTTCCCCCATCTCAATAGGCCATGGCGCATCGGAGCGCCTGGCATGATGGATGTCTGCGCGAGGAAGACTCAAGTATCGAGCCCGGTTAGCCGGACTTCGCATAATCCGGCAGCGAATAGGTCGCCGTCGCATGCGCCGCAAGCTCCGTCTCTCCGTCGGAGTGCAGCGCGATCTCGCCCACCGCCAGCCGCTTGCCGAGCTTCAGGATACGCGCCTCGCCGATCATGTCGCGCGGGGCAGGCTTGCGCAAAAAGTTGATGTTGAGGCTCGTGGTCACGGCGTGCGCGATGGGCCGGCCGAGACAAGCACCGCCGCGTACATGGTCACATCCGCCAGCGCGAACATGGACGGTCCGGAAATCGTGCCGCCGGGCCTTAGCAGATGGTCGCCGAAAAACATTCGCATACGCGCGAAACCGTTCCGCGTCTCCTCGACCGTGAACAAACGGCCGATGGCGATTTGCGGGAACTCCTCGGCGAGGAACAATATCACCTCGGCCGTGGTAAGCTTGGGTGCTTGAAGCTGCGGTATACCCAGTTCACGCCAAAACCCGAAAATCCTTTGGGTTGATGACGCGGAAGTTGTCCGTGACCGAATCGCACAGCTCCGCCCAGTTTTGCGGGACTTTCTCGCGTAAGAAGGTGAGCACTTCCCCGGCGAACTCCCGCGATGTGGCGTAGCACTTGTTATGCGTCACATGCTTGTGCATCACGCCCCATAACCGCTCGATGGGGTTCAGATGCGGGCAATAGGCCGGGATGAAGTGCAGCTTGATCCTGCGGCCCGGCTGGGCCAGCCAATCTTGCACAAGCTTGGCGTGATGATAGCGCGCATTGTCCAGGTAAACATGGATCATCGCCAGCAACGGATACAGCGCTTCGAGCGATTCCAGCAGCCTTATCGTCGAGGCGGCATCGATGGTTTCCGCCTCGATCATGCGGGTTTGCCCGGTTTCAAGGTCAATCGCGCCGTGAATATTGATGCGCTGGCGCCCGCTGGTCTGCTCGATTGCCAGCTTTTCTTCCTTGGGCGCCCAGCAGCCAACCGGCCGCGCGGCATGCGTTGGATGCACCGCATCCACGAACAGCACGGCCTCGTCAGGGCCAAGCGCGTTCCGCAGCTTCTCGTAAGCTTCGATGAAGGCCTGCTGTTTTTCCGCATCGAGCTTGCGGCCGATGACTTCCGGCTTGTGGTATTCCAAGCCCAGCCGGTGCAGCAAGGCAATCAATCCCGCGCGGCTTTCGTAAACGACGCCGAATTCCCGCTCGATAAACGCTCCGATCTCGCGCGTGCTGCGCGGCAAGGCCTGGGCAACGTAGGCCTTCAGCGCCTCCTCTTGCGCCGTGGAAAGACGGCTCGAACTGCCTCCGGCATCGAACTGTTCCAGGCCCGCGATCCCGCGCTCGTCATAGAGCTTGCGCCAGCCTCTGACCGTATCGTCGTCAAGATAGAGAACCTTGGCCACCCGCTCGCAGCTCAAACCGTCATCCAGAAGCAGGATGGCATTCGCCCGCCGTGCAATCCGATGCTCCGCGGAACCGTCGCGGGCCAGCGACAGCAGTTCCTTCCGTTCGGCAGCGTTCAGAAATCCCCGGCAAATCATGCCGCCTACTGAGATCCTGTTCGCCTAACTTTGCAAGCACTTTCTGCCGGGTTTCCAATGAGTCGGGGTATACTTGCAATCTGCGCCGGACGTAATCTAAAGTTGATGCGCCTATTTCCAAGATAGTGAAGTATGAGTATATATCACTTAGTTTTTCTATAAACAATACCGCCACATCCTCGCCAAAGTTATCATCCAGTTACATTATGCCGGCGTTACATTTAGCTATGCGTGAGTTTGGGCTCGCGGGTAATGCCTTTTCTATGCAATCGAGGCGGTGTCTGCATGGCGTTCCGGAGTGCCTTTATCTGCTGTATCGCAGTTTTCTTCACGTTTTACCAAGGCACACAGGAGGTTTTCGCGGTAGAAGCCCCGCAGGAACAGGTAAGCCAGGGAGAGACCAAGCGGGAAGTGAAGCTTTACGTCTCCGATGGCGAGCTGATTCAGTTGGCTGCGCCCGCCACCAAAATGTTCGTTGCCGACCCCAATATCGCAGATATCCAGGTTCCATCTCCCGACAGGGTATTCATATTCGGAAAAAAGCCCGGCCGGACAACCTTTTTCGCCTTGCGCGCGGATGGCTCCAAGTCCGATGTCTTCAACGTCAAGGTAACTTATAACAATGCCGACCTTAATCGCTTTCTCAGTCAGGAAGCGGGGAATCTGCGGGTGTCGATTTAAGAGGTCCCGCAAGGCGTCCTTTTGACGGGCGTGGTGCCGACTCCGGAAATCGCGGAGCGTGTCAGGGCCATCGCAGTCCGCCTTGCAGGCGACGGAAATCCGGTCGTCAACAATTTGCGGCTGAGCGGGGCGACCGCAGGTTGCCATCAAGGTCCGGATTGCCGAGATCTCGCGCAACGTCATGAAGGACATCGGCATCCGCTGGGGAGCGGTTGGCAATGCCGGCATATTTTCGTTCGGATTGGCCACTGGAGCCGCCACTTCCGGAGACAAGACAAACATCACAGCGCTTGTCGATGCATTGGCCAACGCAGGTCTTGCCTCGGTGCTTGCGGAACCGACGTTGACCGCGGTTTCCGGTGAGAAGGCGAGCTTTCTTGCCGGGGGCGAGTTCCCGGTGCCAGTAACGCAGAATGCAGCGTCTAACTCGGCCATATCCGTGGACTTCCGGAAATATGGCGTAAGCCTTGAATTCTCACCGACCGTTCTATCGGAGAAGCTGATCAGCCTTTACGTGAAGCCGGAAGTGAGCAGCATCTCGAACAGCGGTGCGGTCGTCATGAACAACATTCAGATTCCCGCGCTCACAACCCGGCGTACCGAGACCACTGTTCAATTGGGCAGCGGCGAAAGCCTTGTCATCGGCGGATTGATCCAGCAGCAATTCAGCACAGACATAGACAAGATTCCCGGTGTAGGGGATATCCCGGTATTGGGTGCTCTCTTCCGCTCGACCCACTTCCGGAAGAACGAGACCGAGCTTGTCATCATCGTCACACCTTACGTCGTCCGCCCAATCACCGATCCTGGCAGTATTCCCCTCCCAACAGACCGCGTTGCACCGTCCAACGATTGGGAACGCGTTTTGGAAGGCAATATTGCGCACCCGCGCGCCAGCGCCGAACCTGCCGGGAAACTCAGGAGCGACGCCGGTTTCATTATCAAGTAGCAGATCGGCGGCGCTGCGAGCTTTTAGAGGCGGACTGAAAAACAAAGGAGCAAAAATGCAAAGGCGGGTATCCCTGATCACTGTTGTGGCGGGCGGTCTCCTCGTGTCTTGGAACGTGGCATTCGCTGACGGCTCGGATACAGACAGGACGCTTTCAGCCCGGGAGTACCAGAATTACAGCCAGAGAGTGCCCTCTGGAAATTGCAATATCGAAAGTTCCTTCGATACGGTTGGGTTCGACGGCGGTAACGAGTTCGACAAGGCGACAGGCTGCAGTGTGCAAACCGGTATCGCTTTAATGGCTGCCAACAAGAAGGACCTCGTCAAAGGCCGGGGCTCGCGCTACTCGGATGGCGAGCGCGCGGCCAATATCGTCACCGATTACCGTGCATGGAAAAATCGGCCCCCAGCGCCCCACGGTCAGGAGAACCGCTGAGCATGATATTGCCCGGCTACTCGCCGGGTCCCGTTTTCGTCTGAGCCCATTGGGAGGCGGTGGCGGAGTCTCCGCGCATCGCATACAAGCGAGCCATATTCTGCTTCGCTTTCTTGCCGGCTTCGTCGTCCGCCTGGGCGAGTGGCGATAGTTCCACCATGGCGCGCTCGTAGCTGCCGCTTAAGCCGAGTGATAAGCCATAGTTGTTCCGGACGGTCCGGTTCCCCGGCTCAAGACGAAGCGCCTTTTCGTAGTGCTTTTGCGCCTGTTCATGCTTCTTCTGGGCGTCAAGCGCAACGCCCATTCCATTCAGTGCCCGGATATTGGCGGGTTCCTTCTTTAGAACCGCCGCAAATTGCTTCTGCGCCAGATGTGGTTCTTGAAGCGCCATGTGTGCCCGGCCAGCACCGATCATATTGTCCACGTTGCCGGGATCGAGCTGGCGGGCGCCGTCGAAATACCTAAGAGCGAGGGCGGGGTCACCGCTTTCAAGGAGTGCCTGCCCGAGCGGTGTTTGTGCGTTCGTCATCTCGGGGTGCTCCTCGATGGCTTTTCGATAAACAGCATCCGCGCTGGCGCTACTGGTGCCAACCCTCGCCGAGTTGGCCGAAGGGGGGACTGCCATCGCAGGACTGAACGCATCCTGGAAATTTGGGGCGCCGGCTGAGAAATCGCTAGTCTGAGTCGCGCATGCCGCAAGCATCGAAGCGCCGAGCGCAGCGAGCAGCCCCCGCCACGCTACGCGCGCATCCGCTCGGGCGATGGAACTCGCCCTCACCACCCCGATTTTTGCCATAGGTCCCCCGGACTTTGGATTGTCATGATGCTTGAGGCCCGCCCGGCCCCGCTTCGGCGAATCTTTTCACGCTGGAGATTGCCGCAAGTAGGTTTCTGTCCTTGGCTGCGGAGCACCGATCGTCGCCAAGGGCCGCACCGTGAAGTCTGGCGCGATCTCCTGGGAACGACAAGACGGGATATTGCAGCCCCGCTTTTCTGAGCATCGTCCATACGGTGCGCCGCAGTTCCGCGGAAACCAGCACGATCACATTCGCTGGAATGCCGCCGGCCACGCTGCCGGTTGCCGCACGGAATGCTTCGCTGAAATTCGCTGCAAACTCCGCATCGGGCATTTGGCCGCTTTGGCCAGCCTTGCGCAGAGCCTCCTCGGCCTGGCGCTCCACGATAAGGGCGGGGATGACTTTCTCCCCGCGGGCCACGCGGAAGCAAATCTGGCGCTTCAGGGCCACGCGAACTTGGCCTGCGAGCGCGATATTGTCCTGCTCGCGCGGTGCCCATTCCAGGATCGCTTCAAGGATCAGGCGCATATTCCGGATAGGCACGTCCTCTTCGAGCAGCCTTCTTAGAACCTCGGCGATCCGCTGCGTTGGCGCGGCGCGCTGTGCCTCGCGCAGCAAGTCCTTGTATTCGGGCTTCCATCGCCGCCAGCAGGTGCCGGGTTTCCTGCAAGCCAAGGAAGTGAGCCGCGTTTTTGCGAAGGAGGCTCCTGACATCCGATTCCACCAATTCCGGAGCACGCACGAACGCGATGGAGGCGCTGGCGAGAGCTTCGGCTCCCGTTGCATCGACCTCGATGAGAGGCTGCCCGGTGTCCGGCATGCTTCCTACAACGCCAAGCCCCAATCCCGCGGCTGTGCCCGGCTTCGGAGGCAGGCAGATACAGGCTGCTCGAAACTCACTTCCCGGTTCACCTCGGGCACCATGTCCAGTTCGATGACGTACCTCACGCCGGAAAGACGCCCGTCAACGCCATAGCTGATTGAGGGCGTTGAAAAGCCGAGATCGAACGAAACCTCGTAGGCGATGCCTTTCAATTTTCGCGGAAGGCTCTGCCTCCTGAGCGGCGCGGGCGAATTCCGGACTCACCAGAACATTTAGCGGTGCCGGCTGTGGCGCTGGAAGCAGCGAGGAAACCTCCGCCGGGGCCGCCGCCTCCAAATGCTTCCCAAACAGCGTTGCGTGCTTCTCCTCCTGCCTGACAAGGAGGGTGCCGGTGCCAACCAATCCAACCGCCAGCACCGCGAATATCGCCGACGGGAAGCCCGGCACCAGGGCCAGTCCCGCCAGCACCGCGCCCGCCAGGCGCAGAGCCTCGGGCCGCAACGCAATCTGAGAGAGGATATCGCCGCCAAGGCTCTGGTTCGCGCCGGTGTTGACTCTTGTGACCATGGTTCCAGCCGTCAACGATATGAACAGCGCCGGAATCTGGGCGATCAGCCCTTCGCCAACCGTGAGCAAGGAGAAGACGTGCGTGGATTCGGAGAAGGATAAATGGCGCTGCACGGTGCCGACCAAGATCCCACCGAAAAGGTTCACCGCGATGATGACGATCCCGGCAATTGCATCGCCCTTCACGAACTTCATGGCACCGTCCATGGCGCCATAAAGCTGGCTTTCCTTTTCGAGATTTTGACGCCTTCGGCGGGCTTCGGCCGGACCGATGTCGCCGTTCCTAAGGTCGCTGTCGATGCTCATCTGCTTGCCTGGCAAGCCGTCGAGGCTAAAGCGGGCGGCGACTTCCGCCACACGCTCCGAGCCCTTGGTGATGACCAGGAACTGCACGATGGTGATGATGACAAAGATCACGAGCCCAACCAGCACGTTGCCGGAAATCACGAAATCGCCGAATGTCTGAACGATCCGGCCTCCATCGGCTTCGATTAGGATCAGGCGCGTGACGGCAATTGAGATGGACAACCGGAAGACAGTGGTGATGAGGATGATTGCCGGCAACGCCGAGAAATCGACGGGAGAATGAACGTAGAAGGCAACCATCAGCAGGATGATAGAGATGCTGATATTGGCCGTGATGAGCATATCGGCGGCCATGGGCGGTATCGGCAGGATCATTGCGCCGATGGCGGTCACCAGCAGCACCATGATAATCAAATCCCGCCGCGACCCGGCGGCGTTAAGAAGGCTCTCGATGAACGCCTGAGATTTCATGCCAACCCCAAAAGAATGCCATCGCTTTCGCGCTTTTAGTAGAGGAGGTAATGGATATCTTAAAGGGCTATTTTACATAACCGTAGTATGGATCTTGGGTTCTAGCTACGCATAGCTAGTATTTCATCACCAACGACTGCTTGCCTTTCCGGATTACCGTGCCGCTTTCTTCAATCTTTTCGATAACCCAGCCGTCGCTTATCTTTGCCCCCTCGAAATGCTTATTGCCCTCGGCGTCGATTATGTAGGGGAATTTTCCGGCCCATACTGCTTGCAACGCTATCGGCGCCTTGGCCCGGGTCTCCAGGCTCGCGGAGACCGTGGATTGAAGGACGATGTTTTGGCCGAAGTTCTCATCGAACCAGACTTCGACGGAATGCCAATCGTCTTTGCGCTGAGCGTCAATGGTTCCGCGAGCGCCGACCACGCCCTCACCGGGCATAACATCGATGGTATCTATGCTGAGAGAGAGCAGACGGTCGCGCAGGGCTTCCGCTGCCGTTTTAGCCAGTTCACCGTCCGGACCGGCCTGCTTTATGGGAGCCGCGGCAGCAAGGGATGCCTGCTCCGGTATGACTGGAAGGCTGCCGTTGCCTGGCACGCTCAGGTAAATGAGCGCGGCGGAAATCGCGCAAACGGCGCCCAAAGCGCCGATTTTAGCGGCCGGGTACATGGCGGTTTTCCCCTTCTTGCCGATTTCCAGTTCCGCCTCTCCAAATGTTATGCGGAAAGGATAGCGGGCCTGGACCTTTCCTCCCGGCTGGATGTTCCGGCCTTCGAATAAGATTTCGCCGTCCAAAGCCTCTAACCGCTGCCCCGGAAGCGCCCGGCGTCAACCGCAGGTGCTTCGCAAGCACCGAGCCGTCCGTCAGGATAATGTCCGCATCGAGCGAACTTCCAATTACCAGCGGCGCCGTGGAAAGGCTTTGCATGGCGCCCGCATGCTTCCCCTTCGTTATGCGCAACGAAAGATTGGAACTCGTATTCAACCCAATTCCCATTCACCCTCGCGGAGTTCTCCGCCTTCAAAAGCACCGAGGCTCAAACCGCACCTACTGTCCAGCTTCTGAGCCAAATTTCTCGATGGTCACACTTCCTCCCCGGTAAATTATCGTTTGTTTTGGCACGCCACCCTGCATGAGCAATGTTTGCTCGATAAGTGCGGCATAGACAGGCGGCCCTGTAACAATGACCGAGGTATTGCCGGCGCTGGTCCGGATGGGATAGCGTTCGTCGTAAAATGAAAGCTTCTTGAGGCTCTCGATCAGCACTGGCAGCAATACGGCCTTTTGCAGGGGCAGAAACCGGGTTGTTTCCTCAGAAACCGAGGAAATATGCAAGGTTGCCCCGTCGTAGTACCACTCCAGGCCGAACATCTGACAAACGTGATTGAGAAACTCCAGCGCCTGCAGCCGGGGCAGCTTGCCTTTCACAGTGCCGCTTACTTTCGGGCTGAGCTTTACCCTCAGTCCCAGGTTCTGCCCGAATTCACGCAGCACCGCGGTTACGTCCTGATCGAGCACGCTGTAAGGATATATGCCATCGGGAAGCTGCATGGGGGCGGCAAGCGCGGACGCGGCTAGCGGCCCCCCTCCGAACAAGCCGGCAAGGGCAACAGCGGCTGCTAGCCTTCTAGCGCCAGCCCGCGGATATGCTGATCTGTACACATTCATAATGTGGGACGTCACCTCACTTGCCGATGCTCAAACTTGTAACGTGGCCCCGGCAGCTTAGGCAACCACTAATTCATGTAAGACGACAAGTTGTCGCGGCGAACGAAAGACAGAGCCACAATTTCACCATTGTTATCTAATTCTATACGCTAATATTGCTTCATATTATAGGCGAGGTGCTCTTTATTTTTTGCGTTCATAGGTTGCAGTTTCGCTTTACATATAATAATGATCTTTGATGATGATTATAGTCTAAGCTATACTCGCAAATTATGCTTGCAATCCACAAAATCGGCAAGCTTACTGACTGGTCTTAGAAGGCAGATGAAGGCGGTGGCATGAGTTACGAAGCGGGAGTAGTTGCTCTGGAGGCGGTCCAAGACGGGATGAAGCAGAATCCTCTTGCACAGCCGGAAATGTTGCCTAATCCGGCGCTTATGGCGCAGCGGTTCGACGTGGACCTTAATCGCGCGGGCGAAGCTTCCGCCACGGAGTTTCAGGCAGGCGAAGCCTCTCGCCGCAACTCCAGCGAGACATCCCATGAAAGCTTCAAGACGGCGGATATTCCCGAGGTAGAGGCGCGCAGTGCAGTCTCCTCGCATACCGCTGGTGGCGTCGTCGTCTCTTATCTGAATGGGTTCAGCCAGAAAGCGAACGGCCTCGTTTCCGACCTGCATCGTGCGGCCGGAGCGGCGGAAGAAATCGCGCCAGTGCAGGGGGCGCCGGTGCAAGTGCCATCGCCGGAAAACGGGCCGGGCTCCAGCATGGCAAGCTCACTTCAACTTTATGGTGCGCACCTTCGAAGTCTCGGTAGAGGCGCACTTCGTAGCGAATGCCGCGCGGGAAAGTACCAGCACATTCAACTCACTTATGAAGGGGCAGTAGAGATCGCTAAGCTTCTGCAACCCAACTCGTAGCGGGACCCATGTCGAAATTTTCCGCTGCCCTCAAGCTGGCAGCAGCCCTGTTGATTCCCGCTTTGCTCCTCGCCGGCTGCCAAGCGGACCTTTACACCAAGCTTACTGAAACCGAAGCTAATGAAATTGTGGCCTTGCTGTACCGCAAGGGTATTTCCGCGAACCGCACGGCGGCCAAGGACGGCACGAGCACCGTGCGCGTGGAGGAAGGCTCATTCGCGGACGCGGTTGCGCTATTGAATGGCGCTGGCCTGCCGCACCCCAAATTCGCGACAATGGGCGACGTGTTTCCTGACACGAAGCTTGTATCGTCGCCGGTCGAGGAGCGGGCACGCTTCATTTACGCACTCAGTCAAGAGCTTTCAAAAACGCTTTCCGAGATCGACGGCGTCATCACCGCGCGAGTTCATCTCGTCTTGCCCAAGAACGATCCGCTCCGCGAGGATGCCAAACCGTCGTCAGCGTCGGTATTCATAAAGCATGATCGCAATATTGCCGTCGCCTCTCTGTTGCCGCAGATCAAGACCTTCGTGACAAACAGCATCGAGGGGCTGACATACGAGAAGGTGTCAGTGGTATTCGTTCCAGGCGATAGAAACGCCAAGCTATTTTCTGCCAGCACCGCCCAAATGGGTTCCAGCCGTTCTGTGGCATAGCACTTCAGAGTTTCTTGTGGCTGGCGCCGCGGCGGTTCTGCTGCTGGGGCTTGCTTCAATATACTACCTTGCCCGGAGGGAAAAAACACCTCAGCTTGGTGAGATGTTTCAGCGGGCGGTGAACAGAAATCGCGGTGTGCCGCCACCTGGGAAAGCAGAAGACACCGTAAAACCAGAAAACTTTTGAGTAAACGGGTATTTGCCTAAATCCGGAAACAGTGCATGCAAGCAGACACGCATGAAGCCACGGCGGCGGCGCTCTTCGAGCGATTGCCTGTACTGTATGTCCATCCCGATCGCACGCGGGAGTGGCTGCCCGAACTTCCCGCTGAAATTGGCCTGTCCTTGCTGAAGTGCGAGCGGCTTATTCCGCGCCTCTCCGTGGTCATCACGCAGCATTATGCGCTTACCGCATTGGAGGAGGATGGCGGGCTCGATCTATCTATCGGGATGCTCAGCTTCAATTCGCTTGTGCAAGTATCCCGGTTGGCCGGCGCCATTTTTCACGCGCGCCAAATCCGTATGCTGATATCGAGGCCTGCGATTGCCGCGCTGTTTGCGGGGCTGGAGGACTGGGCCCACAGCTATGTAATGGCGCAAGTGGAAATGGCACCGCCTTCCGGTGACGGTTCGGAAAGTGCGCCTCCCACGGAGGAAACCATAGTCCAGGATGGCCAACTGTGCTTCCGGGCTTGGCTTAGCGAACTTTCCGCCCCGGCAGCCCAGCGTATTGCTTTGAAGTTTCCGAAGGACTTCGAGACCGGTCCCTTGCCACCTGAATTCGAGGCGTATGGACCGGGTATCGTTAGAGCGGCAGGTAGGGGAATGCTCGATCATGACCGCTGACGCCACCAATGCCGATAGGCCCACCGGGGCTTGGGAGGGACCCAGCCAAAGCAAGCCCGCTAGGCCCGGTCGTGCGCTCGGAAGATTTGCACCTCTGGACCGATGCTCAGGGTTACCTCGCCGCGGCGAAGCGTGCGCTCGATCAAGCGCATCAGCAAATCGAGAGCGCCGCCGCGGCCGCGCGGGCGAAGGGCTACGCCGAAGGATGGGCCGCGGGCTCGCGGGACTTGTTCGAGTTCCTGGCCCAAACCAAGGTCCAGGTCGATGCCTACCATGCGCAGTTGGAGGCGAACCTCAGGGAATTGGCCGTTCAGGTCATAAAGGAAGTCATCGACAATCTCGATGCAGGCGACGCCATCGCGGCAGCGGCGGCGCGAGCGCTCAAAACGCAAGATCTGGGGGCCGAGGTCGCCCTGCACGTTGCACCAGAGATCTATCGCGATGTTCGTGTGAAATTGGAAAAATGCCTCAGCGGTGTCGCCACTTCGGTCATCACCTTGCGGGAGGACCCGAAGCTTTCCCCCAAAGGCTGCAAGCTGGTGAGCGAATTCTGTACCGTCGACGTCTCCATCGACAACCAACTGGCCTTGCTCGCTGAAACCCTGCGGGGAACGAACATGGGGGTTCGCGGATGACCAGCCGGCCAGTCCCCTTGATATCGGCGTTCGCTCCACGGCTCATCGAGGCGGCGAAGTCCGCGCAGACACGGCCCATCAAGGGAAAAATAACGCGGGCCGTTGGCAATTTGATCCATGCCACCGTACCGGGTGCGAAGTTGGGCGACGTGTGCAGCCTTCACGACGTTGATAGCGGCGCGGTCTCCTATGCGGAAATCGTGGGCTTCGACAGCACGGTCGCCATGTTGAGCCCGCTTGGTTTTATCGCCGGTCTCTCGACCGCCACGGAGGTTCGGACAACCGGCCGCGTTCTCGATGTGCCGGTGGGCAAGCCCCTTCTCGGCCGCGTGCTCGGCGGCTTTGGCAATCCCCTGGATGCCGATGCGCTGGGGGAACTGCCTCCAATGCCCACGCGGCCGCTTTACAGTGCCGCTCCGCCAGTGCTCTCGCGCACACCAATCTCAAAGCCACTGCCCTTCGGACTCCGGGTTATCGATGGCCTTCTCACATGCGGAGAAGGACAGCGGATCGGGATTTATGGCCCGCCGGGCAGCGGCAAATCCTTGCTGCTTGCCCAAATTATAAGAATGGCCGCTGCCGACGTCCGGGTTATTGCGCTGGTCGGCGAAAGGGGACGTGAGGTTAATGAGTTTTTGCAAAAGCATCTCACCGGCGAGGCCAGAGCCAACTCCATCATTATCGCGGCGACCTCGGACCGCTCCCCTGTCGAGCGCGTGAAGGCGGCGCATGCGGCCATGACGATTGCGGAGCATTTCCGCGACGAAGGCTGCCGCGTGCTGCTTGCGGTCGACAGCGTCACCCGGCTGGCGCGGGCCCTGCGCGAAATCGGATTGGCGGCCGGAGAGCCGCCAGCCCGCCGCGGCTTTCCCCCTTCGGTATTCACCGTGCTTCCGGCCTTGTTCGAGCGCGCGGGCACCTCTGAGCGGGGATCGATCACTGGTGTGTTCAGCGTGCTGACGGAAGGGGACGGCACTGCGGACCCAGTTGCCGAGGAGACGCGCGGCCTGCTCGATGGTCACATCGTGCTGTCGCCGAAACTCGCGCAAGCAGGCCACTTTCCCGCAATTGACGTCGTTGCGAGCTTGAGCCGCGTGATGCGGGACGCCGTAACGCCCGCACATCTGGCAGCATCGCAGAAAGTGCGCCAGTTGCTATCGAAATATTCGGAAATCGAGTTTCTGCTTCATGTCGGCGAATACAAAGCAGGCAGCGATCCGCTGATCGATGAAGCGATCGCCAAGCGGCCTATGATCGAGAAGTTTTCCAGGCAGCCCTTCAACGAATGCGCTCCCTTTGAGCAAACCGTCGATCTTGTAAAGAGCCTAGCGTTATGATGGAAAACCTCAAAACTATTGAGATGCTACGTGTGTACCGGGAGCGCTCAGCGATGTTCGCGCTTCGCAATGCGAATGCATCCAGGGAGGACGCCGCTAAGACGGCTTCTATATTCAAGGAATATTTGCAGACGCAAAGGGAAGCTCAACTCGCCAGCGAACAGCGGCTCTACAAGGAGACACTTGGAAAAACCCTATCTCCACCCGAACTGGAAGCGGTTCAAGCGCGAGTCCACCGGGAAAGCGCCGAGATCGGCGCTCTTGCGCGGCGGGCGTCGGACTTGGATACCTCAGCCGCCCACGCGGCCTCCGCGGCAGAGCACGCCTGGCTTAGACACACACACCTGCTCAAAGCACAGAAGAAATGGGAACAGGTGCGGGAGCATTACGCGGAGAAACTTGCCATCGAGGAGATGTCTCGCGAGGAACTCGCTCACGACAGCCTCGAAATTCGCAAATCCGGCATTTAGCGGGGGCAAATGCAGGAGCACTTCCAATCCACTCAGGCAGGCAGCGGCAAGTCCGCATCCACGGCGGCGGTTGAACCCAGTATGCCTCATTTTCCGGGAATGCCGGCCCCAGAAGTGACGGCGGCGAACCTTTGGTACAGAAGCCGCTCCCCCGTCATGTTCGAGGCGGCGGGCTTGACCCTGAAGTTTGCTGCTGCCCTATGTGCCCCCGCTTCTAGCCAGGAGCCGTACCGGCATATCGGTCTGACCGTGGGCGGCGAGGCCGCGTATTTGGCTGTGCCCGAACGGCTAGTCTCTAGAATTGTCCAATCTTATGACTTGCCACCAAGCCAGGTGCTACCAGAGCGCACGATCTTGCTTCTGTCTGGAGCATCGCTTCGCCGAGGCGATAGAGGCATGGGAAAAACGTCCAACCTGCCGGTCACGCTGACGGACCTGGGCACGGGAGAGCGATAGTGCCCAAGAACCGCTGGTGCCCCTCGGTGCCAAGCTCAGCCTTTGGGGCGGAGATTACTGGATCGGGCTGCACCTGCCGCCTGACTTGGCGATTGTCCTGGGCAAGCTGCTGGACGCGGCACAAGGCAAACTAAAAGCCGAATGGCCGGTTCCGGTGACCTTGGTGAGCCGGGTGGCTTTCACTCAACTTTCCTTGGGCGCTCTAAAGAGGGTGCGCCCGGGCGATGTCATCCTTGCCGATACGACGGCGGGGCCGGGGAGAGCCTTCCTTGTCGCGGGGGAGCGCCTTGCCGCAAGCGGCGTTTGGCGGGACCGCACCGTCGTTCTGCAAGAGCGTCCAAGGAAAATCGCGAGTATCGATGGAGGGGCTTGGAGTATGTCCAGCGTAGGAACTTTTGATGGAACGCCGGCCGCCGGCGACGCGGAACTCGACGATATTCAAATAAAGGTTTTTTTCGAACTCGGACGGAAGGAGGTTCCGCTTGGCGAACTGCGTAGCCTGATCCCAGGCTATGTGTTCGACCTCAACCGCGATCAGCGCACCGCTATCGATATTTATGCGGGAACGCAGCGCGTCGGATGCGGGGAAATCGTTCAGATTAATGGCGCTCTCGGCGTGCGAGTTACGCGGTTATTCAATAATGAGTAGCATCCAGCCGAACATACTCTCCATCATCATCGTGATGACTGGGCTTAGTCTGGTTACGTTTGCAGTTGTAACGATGACGTCCTTTATAAAGATCTCGGTCGTCATGTTTCTGCTTAGAAATGCGCTTGGCATACAGCAGACACCGCCGAATATCGTCTTGTATAGCGTCGCACTCGTCCTGACGATGTTCATAAGCGCGCCCGTGGCCAAACAGGTTTATGCGCAACTCCAGGAGCCAGCGCTAAAACTCGAAACGATGCAGGATTGGATTGCCGCGAGCGAGCGCGCCCGCGAGCCAATCAGGGACTATTTGTCCAAATTTACCCGGTTATCGGAACGTGAATTCTTCATATCCGCCACAAAGCGGATTTGGCCTGAAGAAATGCGGCAGAGCGTATCGAATACCGACCTGGAAATCCTCGTTCCGTCTTTCGTTATTTCCGAGCTGCGCCGGGCGTTCGAGATCGGCTTCCTCATCTATCTGCCGTTTATTGCAATCGATCTTATCGTGTCGACAATATTGATGGCGCTAGGAATGGTTATGGTCCCGCCGATTACGATATCGGTGCCGTTCAAGCTATTCCTTTTCGTGGCCATCGAAGGATGGAGCAGGCTATTCCACAGCCTTGTACTTAGCTACGGATGAACAACGCAACTTCCGAGAATGAGAGCACCGCATGGATGAGGCATCTATTGTCAATCATTTCCAGACAGCCATGTCTATGGTGGCGATTGTTGCGTTGCCGCCGCTCATCGTGGCCATGACCGTCGGCTTGGTCACGGCTCTCCTTCAGGCCGCGACGCAAATCCAGGATCAGACTTTGCCGCTGACCGTCAAATTGATATCCGTCGGCTTCGTTTTGGCGGTCTTCGGGGCCGTGCTCACGCGCCCGCTGCTCGACTACGCGATCCGGGTATTCGATGAGTTTCCGTACGTGACCCGCTAGAGCGCATCCAGCGGTTTCCCTGAAAAGACGCGCGATGAAACAGAGACCTAGAGCTAGCCTTTGAGGCCATCAAAAGTGAGTGGGCTTAAAAACCAGCAGAAGAAAAACTCCCGGCGATGAATGATGCTCTATATTCAGTCGAGGTCATTTATTCGTACCTGACGGCCTTGGCTATCGCGATCCCGCGAACGTTTGCGCTGTTCTCGATCCTGCCGATTATGACCCGGCTCGGTTTACCGAGAACTCTTCAGTTTATAATCATAACCGCGCTCTGCTTGCCGATCGTCGCGCCCTTGTCCGCGGAGATTCGCTCCGCGCCGGCCGCTTCAGCGCTCTCTGTAGCCGTGCTCTGCTTCAAGGAGGCTTTCGTTGGCCTACTTATCGGACTCGCCATAGGAGTTCCCTTTTGGATCATGGAGGTGGCCGGAAATATTGCCGATTTCATTAGGCAGGCGCCGGATGCGCTTGTGCAGGACCCGCAAAATCAAAGCGAATCGACAATCACCGGCACTCTCTTTTCGATATTCGCGACACTCTACTTCATTGCCATGGGGGGGCTCACCGTAATCGTCGAGATAATCTACAAGAGCTACGAGTTATGGCCGGCGCTAGGCGCCTGGCCGGTTATTAATGAAAATGCGCCGGCCATCGTCCTGCAGTTCCTGGACCGCATTTTCCACGCAGGCTTCATAATCGCTGGCCCGCTTGTGATTGTTACCCTGACCACATTTGTTATCGTGGCTATCATTTCACGCTTTACGCCCCAAATGAACTTTTTTGATTTATCCCTGTCTTCGCGCAACATTGCATTCGTGATCGCGATGCAAATATACACGGTCTATATTATCAGCTATTTTAATAGCCAATCCGAACATCTCAGGGAGACGCTGGATATCGTGAAAGGTATTCTGCATGAGTAGTGGGGATACCTCCGAGGAACGAACGCTTCCGCCATCCCGAAGAAAGCTTAGGGAGCTTCGAAAAAAGGCAGAAATCCCCCGTAGCGCCGACATGGTTACGGGTGCGGCCACTTCGGCCGCGCTTATATTTCTCTGGCTGCAGGGGCGGGACTTCATAACCAGGTTCAAGGCGGCTGTTTTGTCCATCTTGAACCTAGATAGACAGGATTTTAATGTAACCGCACATGACGCAGTCATAATATTATTCACAAGCGCCGCTCAATTTGTGGGCGCGTTGATTGCTGTGGTCTTATTTACTGTGATCGCAACAAATATCCTGGTGAACCGGGGGTTTCTTTTTTCTTTGGAGCCGATTAAGTTCAACCTGGACAGGGTGAACCCGCTGCAGGGGTTCAAGCGGATGTTTTCGCTCAAATCCGCGATGGAGGCTCTAAAGGCCCTTATAAAGATCGTGCCGTTCCTTGCGTTGTCGGTACTCTTATTCGTAGGGAATATGAATGCGGCGTTCTATGTGCCGTTTTGCAACGCGGACTGTCTCGTGAGTGTATTCGGCGGGATAATCAAACCCATCGTAATTCTTGCCATCGTTATCCTCCTGCTTGCCGGAGTTCTCGACATTGGCATTCAACAATGGCTGTTCCTGCGCCGGCAAAAAATGACGAAGTCGGAGGCAAGGCGCGACTACAGGGAAACGGAGGGTTCGCCCGAACTCCGGCAGGCTCATCGGCGGCTGCGCGGCGAATTGGTGGAACGGCCCCGCGGATACGCGGCGGAGGAGGCAACGATTTTCATCGCCGGCGCCGATACCATTGTGGGCGTGCGCTTCGTTCGCGGGGAAACGCCCGTCCCCGTCATTGTAACCAAGGCCAGGGGGCAGAAAGCTCTCGATATGAGGGAACTCGCATTGGACAACAAGATCCCGGTCTACGTTGATGACGAGCTTTCCGGCAGGCTATTCCAGAAGCTTGAGCCCAGCCAATCGATTCCAGAGGAATTCTTCCAGCCGTTCATTAAAGCGCTGGCAGCTTTGAGGCTGCTCTAGCAGAGCACGGCCCGGATCTTCGCCGCGGTTGCCGCGAGCAGCGCAGCGGCAGCGAAGAGCGCGGTCCCATGCCAGCAAGCCGGGTTCCGATTTTGAGGCGCGCTGGGCAAAAACGCAGCCGGGAGGCGTCAGCGCGCAGTAACCCCCTACGGACATTTTTCGGAAGAGGACAGGTTACGGTCAGCAATTTCCAATATCGTTAACCGGGCATGAGTATGTAAACGCCCTTTTTGGGAGCGCAGGTAACCGTTCGATGAGGCTTTGCCCGGCACAGGCGCGCGGGTTGGGGGCGCCACCGGCTTCCCCGCTTCGTCGAGGAACTCGTAGGGCAAAGGCGTTCCGGCCGGACGGCAGCGGCACACGTGGAATCGGCGGCGGCTTCGGCTCGCCAAATGACGGAAGAGGCAGCATCATGATAGACGATGTGAATGGCGCATGGCACGGCGTTCCACACCCGATCACTCCTCCTCCCAGCACGGCGCCAACGCCGCAAACGAAACAATTCGTCGATCACGCAACCAAGAGCGCTCACGACGACTGGAAGAAGTCCACCGAGGAATACGAGCATGCGGCGCAGCACGGCTCACGTAACAAGGACAAGCTGCGCAAAGCCATGATAGATAAGGCAGGCGTTTACGAATACTGGCTGCAGCAGAAGCTTCGCATCGACAAACTGACGGGCGGCGACGAGGCCGTTAAAAGCGACGTCAAGCAAATCAATAAGAGTTCCAACGGCGACCGTTATGCAAGCGGCATATCGCGCCAGATAACCGGGCAAGCCCAAAGCACAGTGCTCGGAGAGACTACGATTTACTCGCGAACGGAGGTCGATCTCGCAAACGCTCGGCTAGCGTATCAGAGGCAGGTAGCCGCACAGCAGGAACAGGCCGCCGTTGCAAATATCCCGCCGTCGATCCGGAGAACCGAGCCCGATATGCTTCCGTCCGCGAACCGGGCGGCTGCACAGGCGCAGCAAGACTACATCGGTGCGGTACAAGGTCTCCAAACCGATTTGATCAAAGAGTTCTGGGCTGCCTGCCAATTTCAATGGCACGCAATTGCAGGGCGCACTGGGCAAGATGAAGGCTCTCCATCAAGGTGAAAATCTCGATGGCTTCATCGACAGCATGGGCCCCAGGCTTCAGATCGAGGCCAAACTCAACGGCATCGATCCGAACGATCCAAAGCTCAGCCCTGCCGAGCGGACGCTGGCGATGATCGATCCGGTCGCCTTGGCGTTCCTCCAGGCGAGCGGAGTTTCGCTGAAGGGAACATTGTCTCCCGAGATGGTGAAGATCGCGCAGGAGAGTCCCGCCACGTTTGCCATGCTGGCGAAAAACGGCGTCAACATTTGGGTTGACAACGGCCCCACTAGCGCCGGCGCGCCCGCTGCGGCTTCCGGCGGCGCTCTGATCGGTAGCGGTCAATATTTGCACGTTACCGTCAACGGGAAGGCTCTTTCGCTAACTGCCGGCCAAGTAAAGAACTTTCAATTCTGCCAAACACTGAGCGTGCCCGAGGGGGGCGGATTAGGTAACTTCGGCCTCGGGCTGGTGCGGCAATTGAATTTCGGCCCGGCCAGTCTGCCGGATGATGTCAAAGCGTTGATGCTCGGCACCGACGTTGTGCGCTCCCAATACGCTGGGGCACAGCTCAGCACGCTAATGAATCAAGCGCCTGCCCCCAACAGTTCCGGCGCCGCGAATTACGTTGCCAACACAGTCAACCCGTTTCTTAATACGCAGATCAACGGCTTTTTCTCACTCGAAGCGCGGCAGAACTTTTGGAACAATACCGCGAGTTCCCAGGTCATGCCGTACCTGACGAGCGCAATCGCGGTACCGCCGCCATCCGGCGAGGGGCCATATCCCAATCTGAATCTGGGGTTCATAAATACGGCGCTGACTGGGGCCGCGCCGGAAGAAGCAAACGCGCTCATTCAATTGATGGAAAGCCAGACGGACAACTTCGTAAGCAGCTACGGAACCGGTTTGCATGACGGGCGGTCCATCCAGGATATTCCCATAGGGAACCAGTTCTTCATAAGCACTATGAGCAAGGCGGTTCAAATCGCCGATCTGCAGCCCGGCGCGCCTGAAGCAGCAGCGGCCAATCAGGCCGCGAACTGGCTTTTGGGTTTAGCATCGCAGGGCGTGCAAACCGTGGGCATGTGGACAGCAAATGGCCTGTTCGAGGACGTAAGGCAGGGCAATGACGATCTGGCTCACGCCCTGCAGAGCCAATATACCGGGGGCGTCTACGATCCCTATGGGAGCAATGGTACCTACCCCATCCAGATGGGTAACATTATCGACAATGTTCGAAACGGCGAACAGTATCATATCGAAGATACTCTAAAGGGAATGAGCGCCTCCGATTTCGCAACGTTCGAGAAAAACAAAACCGAGCTCTTAAACTCGTATTTCGGCGCTTTCCAAAGCGACCCCTATATCGGCACCGCTCAAAAGATAACCAGCGATACGCAGCTTATCGATTTAATTGGCACAGCGTTCGGTTTTACTCCCTCGGACCCGGCGGCCGCAAAGGCGGGGGATTTCAGCAAGAATTGGTTCGCTGGCGATGCCCATGACATGGCCGTCATTACTGTGGTCATGGATTGGATCCATAAGGAGGGCGGACAGAACCCAACGGTTACAGCGGTGCCGCTTGTGTATGCAGCCAACACCGCAGGCTTCAACGGCGGAGCGATATTCGAGATCGACAAGCCCGACGGTTCGCAGGAAATCATCGACGGTAACGCAGCCATGAACGCCGTTCAGTCGAACCAAAATCAAAAGATCAATCCGTATGATGTCAACTTCGAATGGCACTATTCGGACTTCACGGCATACGAGCAGCAGAACCAATTCGACGATAGCGGCTATATCTATCTTTACACGGATTTCCTCAAAGATCCGGGAAAAACGGATTGGAACAAGCAGCAATACGCGGCGCACATTACCACCTGGCAGGAACACGCGGAGAAATGGGGCGCGCTTGCCGCAGGCGGCGTGGTACTCGTTGGTGGTATCCTATTCGCTCCGGTGACCGCCGGCGGTTCGCTGACCATGTCGGCAGCAGCAGGAGCTGTTATGCTGGACGTTGGCGTAACAGCGAGCATCGCTTTTTCTGCCAATAATTTGGCGGAATTGAACAGCGGCGGAGCATCGATCAGCTTTAGCAATCCAGCGGCAAGGGCTGAGTGGCTCAACATAGGCGGAAACGTTGCGTCTTTCGTGCCCCTTGGATCGACCACATCTGTCGTGAGTAAGGTCGCTGGATACACGGGCTCCGGCGTAGGCCTTTGGCTTGGAAAGGACCAAATCGTAGGCCTCGCACAGGATTGGGACCAGATGAGCGGGGAGGACCAAACCCTTGGCTTGCTTTCGCTAGGACTCGACGCAGGATTTGTGGGCGCTAGGTTTCATGAGCCCTAAGAAGGTGGAGGGAGCAGCCTATACCGGCGGCAAAGACTTGATGCTGCGGAGCCCGGGTGAATTGGAGGTGTGGAACGGAAACACCGGCCGGACCGCACAAAGCCAGACGGTGAGCCAGGCAGATAATGTCAGGTATATTGCCGTCACCAGATGGCGTCGCTCTCATGCTAAGACGCGGGCAACCCATCCCTCCGGATTTCCATGGCGGAGCCGAATCTTTGCCGTTGGTCCCAAGGCAGCCGCGGTGCATACTGCCTCCTGCGGCCGGTGGCGGCGAAGCTGCCGCTCCCTATACCGGCGGCAAAGAGATGGCGCCGCGGCCCAAGGCGGAAGTGGAAGTATGGAGCGGCAACGCGGGAGACGCGTTACAAACCGGGCAGGTTTCCCCCGCCGTGGCCGAGACACCCGGCTTCACTAGGATTTTTGTCGCAAGCCGCGATGGCACTTTGGACAATGTGCGAGGCAATACATGACGATCCACACAGAGTGGAAAGCTGGCAACTGTACTTGGATAGAGGCGGGACCCGGGGGTACGCCCATTGGGCTGAGGGCCACGATGTCAATCAGACCCAGGCCACCAGAGCCGCCAAGGCGGTGGCAGCATATCACCAAACCCTTGGATGGGGGCGCACCGAAGTTACGGTCCACGTCGAAATCGATGGCGTTCAATATGCCCGCCGCCTGGACATTGCCGATAACGATCCAACGGTGCTAAAGGGGATCGAAGTCAAGATCGGTTATCCAACTCTCACCACAGGCGAAAAAGGCCATGCCTGGGAGGTCGCACGCGATAAGGCATTGGTCGAAAACGGTTGGGATATTCAATGGGTATTCCGTGACCTAACCAAACGCCCCTCGCAAAATTTGCTAGATGCCCTGGATGAAGCTCATATCAAGTGGACGATCGAGGGTTACCTTTGATCCGATCGCCGATTTGAGCGTTTCCGGCCGGATTGCGCTCTCTTACCGTTGCTCCTCTCCCGCGAGGGGGCGGGAATACGCTCTATCGATCTTGCCGATAGCAGTTGCGGCGGCATGCGCCCGTGGAGATCTGCAGCTTGCGGTTACCATTCGCCTTAACAGGGCGTATATTTCATGTATGCGTCGGCTATGGTAAATGCGAGGCGCTGTTTACATTTACTGTAGCGGTTCAAGCCAAGGCCGCCAGGAGGCAGCGCTGGGCGGTAACGCCATCGCCTTCGTGCTCCAGCATGCGGCGCCAGCCGAGGTAGCTTGCGAGATATTTCGTGGCCACGCCGTTGAAGCGGCGCATCCAGGTTTTCAAGCGGCTATGGTAGGCATTGACGTTCTGAATATGAAAGACGCCCCGCCTGCGTTCGCCCTTGCTGGCGTCGAGCGCCTCGTAGCCCAAGTCATTTTCGGTGGCAAAGGAAGCGTAGGCACGCGCGCCGTCGCTGACGAGCACTGTGTCCTTGGCGACGGCCAGGGTAAGTACCCGGTAAAACTCGCTCACCTTGAGGCTTTCGAGCACGCCATCGGCCGTGGCGCCCGAGCGGTCGCGCAGCACCAGCACGGGAACCTGTTCGTCCGATAACCCAGGCTTGGACGCTTTGCCGCCCCGCCTGCGCGGCGCCCGGTTCATCTGGCGCGAGCCCTTGAAAGACCTGCGAAAAAACGTCTCGTCGGCTTCCACTATACCGCTGACCGCTCCGGCTTTGCTGGCTTTGGCAAGGCTCAAAAAACGGTGCCGCCACCGGAACGCCGTGGGCACGCTGACGCCGGTCCGCTGCGCTGCCTTGCGCACGCTCACACTCTCCGCCACCGCTTGAGCGTAGACTTTCCAGGCTCCCCGCTTCTGCAACCGCGCCAGGGGCGTTCCGGTCAGGGCATTGAAGCTCTTATGGCACTCCCGGCAGCGATAGCGCTTCAGGCCGCAGGACCGGCCCCACGATCCTATATTCTCGCTCTGGCATTGAGGACAGACGGCTTGCGCGGCAAACCGGGCCTCGATCATGGCGGTGACTTCGGCCAGGTCTCCAGGCCCGGAAAGCATCGCGGCGACGGTTTGGCGCTGAACCCCGGTTAATTCACCCAGCACCGCTATCAACTGCTGGAATTCCAAGCTATCCATCGAAGCCTCCCTGCGTCGGAACATAACAGGAACATAGGGACTTCAACAGCGCTTGTAAACAGCG